>DASVDF010000102.1:0-8614 GCA_036381215.1 Woeseiaceae bacterium
TGCTGCCGCTGATCGGCGCCGGGCTCACCGGGCTCCTGTGGTACTACCTGCACGCCGACGCCTTCATCGCCGGGCTCGCCTGGTGCGTCATAGGCTTCGTCTACATGCTGCTCCTCACCAACGGCTTCCGCACCCGCATCGTCACGCTCGGCGATGAGTCCCTCGAGAGCGCCTGACGACGCTGCAACCCACCCCGGGACCCCGCCATACGGGCGACGTGACCAAACGAAGGCACCCGTAGGAGCGCGCATCGCGCGCGACTGGATCGTGGCACGCCCTCTTTGAGACCGCATCGTTCACGCACGTTGGCGGGCGGTGGCCTGTTTTCGATGGTGCCGTGCGTGAACGATGCTGAGGTGCGAACGTGCCTTCGTTTGTTTTCTCTGCCTTCGTTCGGTCGCGCGCGATGCGCGGTCCTACGGAGCGTGCCGTGCCTTCGATGTTATACGTGCTGCGTTCGTTCGCGCGCGGTGCGCGCTCCTACGGGAGGATGGGGGCGAGGATTTCGCGCAGGGGGTCGAGGTGCGGCTCGTAGTTTTTCCAGTAGCCGATGGCGTCGGCGTAGATGGGTTCGCGGACCTGCTCCGAGCTGGCGGTGTTCACGCGCCGCGGGCTCTCGTGGAAGCGCAGGCAGCGCGCGTCGAACTCCAAGCCGCAGTGCGCGAGCAGGCGCCGCACCTGGCCCTCGAGGTCGTGCACGACGTCCTCGTAATGCACGGTCAATATCCTCCCCGGCATCACGCTCTCCCAGTGCTGCATGACGCGCAGGTACTCGAGGTAGTACTCGCCGAGCTCCGCCAGGTCGTAGCTCTGGTTCTTGCCCTGTGCGTAGAGCTGCCGGTAGTTGGCCACGCAGGTATCGAGCGGGTTGCGCCGGGCATCGATGAAAACGGCCCCGGGCAGCAGCATGCGGATGAAGCCCAGGTGCCCGAAGTTGGCCGGCATCTTGTCGGTGAAGCAGCGGGCGGCGCCGCTCCGGTGGGCGAGCGTGTGCTCGACGTAGGCATCGCCCAGCGCCCGCCATTCGTCCGCCGCCAGGCTCGCGGCCGCCTCGGGATACTGCGGGCTGCCCGGCCGCCCCTTGCCGAGACCGGCGCTCAGCATGCTGACGTAGGGCAGCTCGCCGCAGCCTTCCACCTCCGGGTGGCACGAGAGGATCTGCTCGATCAGCGTCGAGCCTGAGCGCGGCACGCCGGTGATGAAGATCGGCCGGGTCGCGCGCTCGTCCGCGGCGTCGGCCGCCTGCTCGATCAGCCGCCGGTCGAAAACGCGGATGCGCTCGTCGTGCTGCGCTTCTGTCGCCACGGGATCGTAGGCCACGGTGCGCCGCTTGGCCGCGTTCGCCTTCTCGTAATGCGCCCAGGCCTGCGGGTAATCCCCCCCGGTTTCGCAGGCCCGGGCGAGCGCGAACTCGAGGGCGATCGCCGCATCCGATCCGGGCTCGGCCCGCGCGAGCTGCCGGCGCAACTCCTCCCGCTCGGACGGGCTGAAAGCGAAGCCGCGGAAAGTCGCGAGCGACCACCACGCCTCGCCGAGGCCCGGGTGCACGGCCGTGCACCTGCGGTAAGCCGCGAGCGCTTCCTGCCGCCGGCCGTGGATGCGCAGCATGTGTCCGCGGCCGAGCAGCGCGCGCGGCTCGTCCGGCCGCAGCTCGAGCACTCGCTCGTAGCCACCCAGTGCGTCCGCCGAGCGGCCGACGATGGACCGAACGTCGGCGAGCGCCAGGTGCAGGTCCGCCGCGTCCGGCCGCAAGGCGGCGGCTTGCTGCAGCATCGGGATGGCTTCCTGGAACCGGCTGCGCTCGAGAAGAAACCACGCGAGGTCCGTGTGCGCCACGACCAGGTCGGGTGCGAGCGACAGCACGCGCCGCAGCAGGCCTTCGGCCGCCGCATCCCGGCGCGTGTCGGCACAGATGCTCGCCAGCAGCCGCAACGCGTGGAGGTTGCGCGGCTCCTGCGCCAGCACTTCGCCGCACAGCTGCTCCGCGCGCTCCGCCTGGCCCGCGAGCCTCTGCCGCGCCGCTTCCGCGAGCGTTTTTCCGCCTGGCGAGAGCGCAAGGAAACGGGCCCGCGCCCGTTCCGCTTCCTCGCGGCGCCCGGCGCGGTCGAGCGCCGTCGCGAGAGCGTGGAACGCGGACGCGGCGCGTGGATCGAGGGCGACGGCAGCCTCGAGCTCGGCGACCGCCTCGGCGGGGCGCCCGGTCGCGAGGAGCAGCGCGCCCAGGTCCTCGTGCGGCTTTGCGAAGCGCGGCTCCAGCCCGATTGCCCGCTCCAGACAGCTGCGCGCGTGCGCGTAGTCGCCGCGCCTGAGCAGCACCGCGCCGAGCACGGCCACGAGATTGACGTCGTCGGGCAAGCGGGCCAGGTGCTCGCGGCACAGGTTCTCGGCCTCGTCGAGCTGCCCGGCGCGGGCGAGCGCGAGCACCGCATCGACGATCTCCCTCGCGGACTCGAGCCCTGCCGCGGCCGTCATGCCGTTGGCCTCGCGATCCCGGCGGCGGCGAGCACGTCCGGGATCGCGGCGAGGTTGCGCGTCGCGATCAAATGCACGCCGGACACGCCCGGGATCGCCGCCACCTCCGCCGCCATCTCGGCCGCGATAACGACGCCTTCCCGTGCCGCGTCGCGCGCCTGCTCGAGACGGCGGATCACGGCGGCGGGAATCTGGAAGCTCGGACGGTTGCGGCACAGCCAGTGCGCATCGTCCGCCGATTCCGGGATGGCGATCGACACGAACACGTCGACGCTGCGCAGGATCCTGGCCGCCACGAGATGCCGGAACCAGCTCTGCAGCATCGGCACGTCCATGCACACGTTCGTCAGCATGAACTGCGCACCCGCGTCGAGCTTGCGGAGCAGCGTGTTGGGCGTCCATCCGGGGTCCGGACGATGCGGCGTCACGACGCCGCCGACGTAGAAGTCGGAGCCGGCGGGCAGCCGCTCGTCCGCGCGGATCCGCGCCGCCGTGGCGATCAGCTCGGCGGCGTCGAGGTCGAGCACCGCCTTCGGACGCGGCTCGAAGCCTTCGGGCACGTGATTGCCCTTGACCAGCATCAGGCTCGTCACGCCCAGCGCGGCGGCGCCGAGCATGTCGCTCAAAAGCGCGATGCGGTTCCGGTTGCGGCAGCTGAGCTGCATGATCGGGTCGACGCCGTTCGCGAGCGTGAGCGCGGCCGCGGCGAGCGTCGACATGTGCAGCTGCCCGAACTGGTTGTCGGTGAGCAGCACGCCGTCGACGTGCGGCCGCAACAGCTCGGCCTGCGCGGCGATGGTCGCGGCGCTCGATTCCGGCGTGAGAAAGAGCTCGGCGGAAACGCAGAAGTCGCGGGTGCGCGCCGCCTGGCGAAACGTGTTCACGGCCGCCAGTCTCTCACTGGGCTATGATTTGCGGCAATGACAACGGACACCGCCCGTCGCCGGCAGGCGTACGAGACCGCGCTGGCCAGGCTGCGCGCCGGCGAGCACGCCGCGGCGGCGAGGCTTTGCGAAGACGCGCTCCGCGCCTTTCCCGCCGACCCCGAAACGCTGTGCCTGGCGGCAAAAGCGTATCTCGCCTCGCGCCGGTTCGAGCACTGCGAGCGGCACGTGCTGGAAGCCGTGCGCCGGTTCCCGTCCGCGGCGGTGGCGCACGACGTCCTCGGCGACCTGATGCTGGCGACCGGCCGGGCCGAGCAGGCCGTTGCCGCCTACCGGAGCGCGCTGCGGCTCGATCCCGCCCGGCCGGCGACCCTGGCCAAGATCGACAGCGCAGAGCGGATGGCGGACGAGGCCGTCCGCGCTCTGCCCGGCGAAAGGTCTCCGCGAACGTGGATGCCGTTCAAGGACGAGATCCGCGAGGCCGAGGCCCTGCAGCGGGCGGGCGACCTCAACAAGGCCGAGGACATCTATCGCAGCATCCTCAGACGCGATCCGGATCACGTCGAGGCGGCGCGCCTGCTCGCCGGCATCGCATCGCAGCACAAGCAGTTCCGTGACGCAGAGGTTTTCCTGCTGCGCGCCACGTCGCTCGCACCCAACTATGCGCGGGCGTGGGTGGACCTCGTCGAAGTACAGCGCGAGCTCGAGAATTACGACGCGGCGAGCAAAAGCGCGGAACGCCTGATCGCTCTCGAGCCCGACAAGCCCGAATCACACATGGTGCACGCCGGCGTGCTCGGCTCCGCCGGCCGCCACGAAGAGGCCATCGCGGCATATCGGCGAGCGCTCGGCCTCGCGCCCGGGAAGGCGGCGGCGATGTGCGGCATGGCGCACCACCTGAAGACGATCGGCGAGCAGCAGGCGGCGATCGACCAATACCGCGCCTGCATCGCCGCGAAGCCGGACCACGCGGAAGCTTACTGGAGCCTCGCCAACCTGAAGACTTTCCGCTTCGAGGATGCGGAAGTGGCGGCCATGGAAGCGCTGGCCGGCCAGGAGCTGCCCGACGAATCTCTGTGCATGCTGCACAACGCACTGGGACTCGAGTACGAAGCGCGCGCGGACTTCGACCGGGCTTTCGCGCATTTCGAGCGCTGCAACCGCCTGCGCAGGCAACGGGAATCCTACGATCCCGTGGATACCGAAGCGACGCACGACCGGGTGATCCGGTTTTTCGACGAGGAGCGCCTGCGAGGCAGCGCGGCTGCCGACGTCGAGCCGGTGCCGATCTTCATCGTCGGCCTGCCGCGCTCCGGTTCCACCCTGATCGAGCAGATTCTCGCCTCGCACAGCCAGGTCGAAGGCACGCACGAGCTCTTCGATCTCGCGAAAGTCGTGCGCAGCCACCGGGGACGGAGGAACGAGCTGTTCCCGGAAACGCTCGCCGGGCTCACGGCGGAAGGCTGGGCGCGCCTCGGCCGGCAATACCTGGAGAGGACGCGCAAGCACCGCAGCGGCGCAGCTTGCTTCATCGACAAGAACCCGAACAACTTCGTCTACGCGGGCGTGGTGAAGCTCGCCCTGCCGAACGCCAGGATCATCAATGCGCGCCGGCATCCCGTGGACAGCTGCCTCGGCAGTTACAAGCAGCTGTTCGCGAGCGGCCAGCCGTTCACCTACGACCTCACGGAGCTCGGCGAGTATTACCTCGAGTACCAGCGGCTGATGGACCACTGGCACCGGGTGCTCCCCGGCTTCGTGCTCGACGTGCATTACGAGCGCGTCGTCGCCGATCTCGAAGGGCAGGTCCGGCGGATCCTCGAGTTCTGCGGCCTGCCGTTCGAGGAAAGCTGCCTCGCTTTCCACGAGACCCGGCGTGCCATACGCACCGCGAGCTCGGAGCAGGTGCGCCGGGCGCTTTACTCCGATTCCGTCAACCTCTGGCGCAACTACGAGCAACACCTCGGCGAGTTGTTGCACATTCTGAACCCCCTGCTCCAGCGCCTGCCGGACCCCGCTCATGCCGGCCCGGACCAAAGGTTGTAAATGCAACGTCTTGCCGGGCCTGATATTTCGGCTGCCCGTTCGCGCCGCCGCCGCCGCATGCGATGCTCCTGAGGCGGGCCGAAACGACCACGACGGCAGCATCGCCGCCGCGCAGCACGCGGTCACGCGGCGCGCTTCTTGACCATGGATTCGTGGTCGCCATAGAGTCTCTGCAAAGGCGATTGCGGCGACATTCGGCGCCATCGATCGTCGGGGGAGGAAGCACCATGAGCCGCACAGCAAAGTGCGTGATTTCGCCCGTCGCCGCCGCGGTGACGGCCGCGCTGTACCCGGGGCAGCACGCCCTCGCGCAGGAGTCCGAGCAGGCGAGGGACTCCGGCACGCTGGACGAGATCGTCGTCACGGCGCGCAAGCGCAGCGAGTCCGCGCAGGACATTCCCGCCGCCGTCCAGGCCATCAGCCAGGAGTCGCTCGCGGCGATGGGCGCCAAGGGCCTGGAGGACTACGCGCGCTTCGTGCCGTCGATCAACGTCGTGAACTACGGCCCGAGCTCGAGCACCGTGGTGTTCCGCGGCGCCATTACCGGGTCGGGCTTCATATCCCAGTCGACATCCTCCGTTTATCTCGATGAGATCTCGATCACCCAGACCGGCTCGCAACCGAACATACGGCCGGTCGATATCGCGCGCGTCGAGGCGCTTTCCGGCCCGCAAGGCACGCTGTACGGCTCCGACGCACAGGCCGGCACCCTGCGCATCATCACCAACCAGCCGGTGCTCGACCAGTTCGAGGCCGTGTTCGACGGCGAGGTGCGCGGCGGCGGCGACAGCGACATGAGCTATCGCGGCTCGCTCGTCTTCAACGTGCCGCTCGTCGAGGACCGGCTGGCGGCGCGCATCGTCGGCTTCAGCGACCACGACGGCGGCTTCATCGACAACGTCTTCGGCCACACAGCGGACTGGTACGGACTCGACGGCACGAACCGGGCGGCCGCGCAGTGGGGCACGCTCGACAACGCGGAAGTCGTCGAAGATCGCTGGAACGATGCCGACGTGTACGGCGGGCGGCTGCACCTGCTCTGGCAGATGAGCGACAGCTGGTCGACGACGCTGTCCTATCACCATCAGTCGACGGAAGCCGGTGCGGACAACTTCTACGACCCGTTCGTGGGCGACTTGCAGGTCGTCCGCTTCCACGATGACAGCCAGGAAGAAACATTCGACATGGCGTCGCTGAAGATCGACGGCGACCTCGGCTTCGCGCAACTGGTCGCCGCAGTGTCCTTCTACGAGCGCTACGGCGAGTCCAGGCAGGACATCACGACCTACGCCCATTACTGGGCGGCGCAATACTGTCATGACGCCGACCCGACCTATTACAGCCCCGCCGATTTTCCGTACTACTGGACCAACCCGGATACCGGGAACATCGTATGGTGGCCGGTCTATTGCCAGGGACCGCAGGTCGATGCGGACTTCTTCAACATGAGCATAGGGTCGTCGCACGACGACAAGTTCACCACCGAGATCCGCCTGTCGAGCGCGGGAGACACCTTCGACTGGATCGTCGGGTTCTACCACGAGGACAGCACCGATGCTTCCGAGTCGGCGTTCGGCGCCCCCACTCTCGGCGGCGATGGATCGACCCTGACCTGGCCGGAGTCGATTTCGGCCAATTTCTGGGAATGGTACTGGTCTAACTACTACGGTACGCCGGTCACTTATCCGAACGCGACGGCGCACTGGTACAACGCAAGCCATACCGACTGGGAGCAGGATGCCATCTTCGGTGAGGCGACCTGGCACATCAGCGACAGCCTGGACCTGACGGTGGGCGGGCGCTATTTCGAGCGCGCCAACACGAACTGGTATTTCGTGAATCATCCCGGCGGCCCGGATTTCGCCGGCGAGCCGGACAACACGGCGGGCGACCGGGAATACCGCATCGCCCACGGCGGCAACCCGCCAAGCCGCACGGGCGACGAGAACCAGTTCGTGCCGAAGATCAGCCTGAGCTACGGCCTGGCTGACGACAAGCTGGTTTATGCACTGTACTCGCGGGGTGTGCGGCAGGGCGGCGTCAACCGCAGTCGCGGCGAGCCGTTCTTCCCGAACACCTACGAGTCCGACATCATGGACAACTACGAGATCGGCTATAAATCCGAGTTCGCGGGCGGCGCCGGGCGGCTCAACCTCACGCTCTACAAGATGGACTGGAAGGACTACCAGCTCACGCTGGTCGACCCGTCCGACAAGCCGTGCCTCGACGAGAATGGCATTCCGTTGCCGGAAAGCGAGTTCTCGATCCCCGGAGTGTGCGGCCAGCCGTTCCAGACCCTGGTCGCCAATGCCGGCAATGCCCACATCAACGGAGCGAACCTCGAGATCGACTATGTCGTCGGTGACAACTGGCTGCTCGGCATGAATTACGAGTGGATGGAAGCCGAAACCGATACGGAAGCCGATCTCGACGGCGACGGCATCAACGACCTGATCAAGGGGCTGCGCCTGCCGCTCGTGCCGAAGAGCAAGGGCTCGGCCTGGATCGAGTACCGGCGCCCCACGCAGCTCTTCGGCGACAACGAACTCTTCGTGCGCACGCAGTGGTCGTATGCCGGCAGCGCCCTGAATATCCTCGATCCGAGGGGCCTGGACGATCCGAATCCGCAGTTCAGATCCGACGCCTACACGATCGGCGACCTGCGCGCCGGCATCGTGGGAGACGACTGGCAGGTGGACGTGTTCGTCAACAACGTGACGGACGAGCGCGTAACCTACACCGTCGAGTCGGGCGCGTTCGGATGGGCGGCGGCACAGACTGCGGAGGGGCGGGCCCATCACCAGACGGTGTTCACGAACCGGCCGCTGGAAGTCGGCGTGCGCTACATGAAACGCTGGGGGGACTGAGCGGGAAGGAGCGTCGGGCGCCGCCCGGCGCCCGGCCTCAGTCCTCGTACGGCCAGATCTCGAGGCCGTGGATCGCGTTGCGGATATCCATCGTGAGGTTCACCGTCCCGACGGTCGTACCGCTGACGACGTCGTATATGCTGACGGTCGACGGCGAGGAGCCGCCCACGATCAGCCGCTCCCCGAGCGTGCAGAGCCCACGGCCGAACGCCTGCCGCGCGACCTTCGAATCGTCGATGCCGGCGAACTGAATCGCGGAATCCTCGTAGCGCTTGATCCGGAACGCCCGCTGCCGGCCGTCGCGCCGCACGTAGCGCACGCAATCGGCCGCGGTGTCGTTGAACA
>DASVDF010000103.1:0-7997 GCA_036381215.1 Woeseiaceae bacterium
TGGCTAATGCGCTGTTCGGGCAAGACATCCGGCCGCCGCCGCCGCGCCCGGCCTGATAAAATGCACGGCCCATGAACGACAGACCGCCTCCCAGCAGTCCCCCGGGATCGACCGGCGTCTTCAGGCGCGTCCTGCGCGCGGTCAAGGGCGAGCCGTGGAGCCGCGAGGAGATCCAGGACCTGCTCAAGGAGGCGGAATGCGTCTTCGACCCCGAAGAGCAGGCCATGCTGAAGGGCGTCCTCGAGGTCGCGGAGACGCAGGTTCGCGAGGTGATGGTGCCGCGCTCGCAGATGGTGGTGATCGAGCGCAACCAGAGCGTGGACGAGATGCTGCGCACCATCGTGCGCTCCGGGCACTCGCGTTTTCCCGTGATCGGCGAGGAACGCGACGAGGTGCTCGGCATCCTCCTGGCCAAGGATCTCCTGCGCCACTTCGGCCGCAAGGATCCGGGGCCGCTGAACATCGAGGAGTACCTCCGGCCCGCCGCGGTCATCCCCGAATCGAAGCGCCTGAACGCGCTGCTCAAGGAATTCCGCGACAGCCACAACCACATGGCGATCGTCGTGGACGAGTACGGCGGCGTCTCCGGTCTCCTCACCATCGAGGACGTGCTCGAGGAGATCGTCGGCGAAATCGACGACGAGCACGATCCGGAAGAGGCCGAGTCCATCCAGCCCGGCCCGGAGCGTGACGGGCGCCCCAGCTGGCTGGTGCGCGCGCTGACCCGCATCGAGGACTTCAACGAATATTTCGAGTGCGACCTGCCGGATGACGACTACGACACGGCGGGCGGCCTCGTCATGCACGAGTTGGGCCGGCTGCCACGGCGCGGCGAGACGCTGTCCTTCGGCGGCTTCGAATTTCGCGTGACCAAGGCCGACCGCCGGCGCATCGATACGCTGCAGGTGCAGCGGCAGCTCGTCTCCGACTGATCGCCTCTTTCACGGGACACCAGGCCGCGTTGTGGACCTCGAAGCCATATCCGTGTCACGCGACAACGCCGGGCTCGCGGCGATGACGACGCGCGAGCCGCTGCGCCAGCTGCTCGACGTGCATCCGCTGGGGATCGGGCTCGCTTATCTCGCGGGCGGTGCGATGCTGACGCTCGCCTTCGCGCCGCTCGGCGGCTGGGCGCTCGCCCCCGTGCTCGTGTTCCCGGTGCTGACGCTGTGCCTGTTTGCGCCCCCGCGGCGCGCGGCGGCCTACGGCTTCTGGTTCGGCGTCGGGCTCTTCCTGTTCGGCACCTACTGGGTCTACATCTCGATCCACGATTTCGGCCACGCGCCGCTCTGGCTCGGCATCCTCTTGACGCTCGGCCTGGTGCTGGTCATCGCGCTTTATTACGCGCTCGCGGCCTGGCTCATCGCGTGGCTCACGCGCGGCGAGCCGACGCGCCTGGTGCTGGCGGCTCCGGCCGCCTGGGTCGCCGTCGAATGGCTGCGCGGCTGGTTCCTGAGCGGCTTCCCCTGGCTTTCGCTCGGCTACAGCCAGGTCGATTCGCCACTCGCCGGCTGGTTTCCGGTCGTCGGCGTGTACGGCGTCTCGTTCCTGGTCGTGCTGACCGCCGCGGCGTTCGTGGCCGCGCTCGGGACCGAAGGCCGCACGCGCCGGTCGGCGCTCGCGGTGGCCGTGCTGCCCTGGGTCGCCGGCCTGCTGCTCGCGCTGCCGCAGTGGGTGCGGCCCGCGGGCGAGCCGATCACGGCGACCATCGTGCAGGGCGGCATCGCGCAGGACCTCAAGTGGCGTCCGGAGCAGTTCCAGGCGACGCTCGAGCTGTATGCCAAATCGTTGCGCGAGCATCCGGACACCGACCTGTTCGTCTGGCCGGAAGTGGCGATCCCGGCCACCGTCCTGCAGGTGGACTGGTACCTCGACCTGCTGGAAAGCGAGCTCGCGCGGAGCGGCCGCTCACTCGCGCTCGGCATACAGGAGGAGCAGGAGGGCCGCTACTACAACAGCGTCCTGCTGCTCGACGGGCAGACGCGGCAGTCCTACCGCAAGCGGCATCTCGTGCCGTACGGCGAGTACTTCCCCGTGCCCGGCTTCGTGCGGCAGTGGCTGCGCATGCAAAGCCTGCCGTCCTACGACATGGCGGCGGGGGCCGCGGAGCAGCCCCTGCTCGAATTGCGCAACGGCCTGCATCTGTCCACCGCCATCTGCTACGAGGACGCCTACGGCGCCGAGCAGCTGTACGCGCTGCCCGAGGCCGGGCTCCTGATCAACGTCAGCAACGACGCCTGGTTCGGCGATTCGATCGCCCCGCACCAGCACCTCGAGATCGCGCGCGCCCGCTCGCTCGAGGCCGGCCGTTACACCGTGCGCGCGACCAACAACGGCATCAGCGCGTTCATCGGGCCGCGCGGCCGGCTCCTGCAGACGGTGCCGCAGTTCCAGTATGCGACGCTCACCATGGACGTCGTGCCGATGACGGGCGCGACGCCTTACTCGCGCGCGGGCAACTGGCCGGTGGTGACGGCCTCGCTCGCGCTGCTGGCCTGGTGCGCCTGGCGGAACCGGAGCGCAAGCGCCGGCCGGCCCGGGCGGCTGCGACGGCGGCGGTAAACGGATATCCTTCGACCCTTTACCACGGCACCACGGCGCAAGACCCCGATGACGAAGACCTACGATCCGGAAGCGATCGAGCGAGCGGCCCGCGAGTACTGGGACGCGCATCGCTGTTTCGAGGTGGATGAGGAACCCGGCAGGGAGAAGTTCTACTGCCTGACGATGTTCCCGTACCCCAGCGGGCAGCTCCACATGGGGCACGTGCGCGTCTTCACGATCAGCGACGTGATCGCGCGTTATCAGCGCATGCAGGGGCGGCACGTGCTGCAGCCGATGGGCTGGGATGCGTTCGGGTTGCCGGCCGAGAACGCCGCCATCAAGCACGGCGTGCCGCCGGCCGAATGGACGTACCGCAACATCGATTACATGCGCGGCCAGTTGCAGCGGCTGGGCTACGCGTACGACTGGCGTCGCGAGATCGCCACCTGCCGTCCCGAGTACTACCGCTGGGAGCAATGGCTGTTCACGAAGCTGTTCGAGAAGGGACTCGTCTATCGCAAGAACGCGGTCGTGAACTGGGATCCGGTCGACCAGACCGTGCTTGCGAACGAGCAGGTGATCAACGGCCGCGGCTGGCGTTCGGACGCGCTGGTCGAGCGGCGCGAGATCCCGCAGTGGTTCATGAAGATCACCGCCTACGCGGACGAGCTGCTCGCCGACCTCGATCGGCTGGACGGCTGGCCCGAGCCGGTGAAGATCATGCAGCGCAACTGGATCGGCCGCTCCGAGGGCGTCGAGCTCACTTTCGACGTCGAAGGTGAAGCCGAACAGCTCAGCGTGTTCACGACGCGTCCCGATACCCTGTTCGGCGTCACCTACATGGCGGTGGCCGCGGAGCATCCGCTCGCGGAGCGCGCGGCACGCGGCAATCCAGAGCTCGCGGCATTCGTCGAGGAAGCCAGGCACACGCAGACCGCCGAGGCGAGCCTCGAGACGATGGAGAAGAAGGGCAAGCCGCTCGGTATTTTCGCCATCCATCCGCTCACCGGCGAGAAGCTGCCGGTGTGGGTCGCGAATTTCGTGCTGATGAGCTACGGCACCGGGGCGGTGATGGCCGTGCCGGGGCACGACCAGCGCGACTTCGAGTTCGCGCAGAAGCACGGACTGCCGGTCAAGCAGGTGATTGCGCCGGCCGATGGCAGTCCCGTGGACTTGTCGCAACGGGCGTACGTCGAGCACGGCGTGCTCGTCAATTCCGGGCCCTTCGACGGGCAGGGCTTCGAGGAAGCCTTCGATGCCATCGCCGCCCGGCTCGAGGCAGACGGCCGCGGCCGCCGGGCAGTGCACTACCGGCTGCGCGACTGGGGCGTCTCGCGCCAGCGCTACTGGGGTACGCCGATCCCCATCGTGTACTGCGAGGCGTGCGGCGCGCTGCCGGTCCCGGAGGATCAGCTGCCGGTAGTGCTCCCGGAAGTCGTGAAGTTCACCGGGGCCGGCTCGCCGTTGAAGCAGATGCCCGAGTTCTACGAGACCTCGTGCCCGAAATGCGGAGGTCCGGCGACGCGCGAGACGGACACCTTCGACACCTTCGTCGAGTCGTCCTGGTATTTCGCGCGCTACTGCTCTTTCGACAACAATCAGTCGATGCTGGACGAGCGCGAGGCGTACTGGATGCCGGTCGACCAGTACACCGGCGGCATCGAGCACGCCATCCTGCACCTGCTGTACTCGCGCTTCTGGCAGAAGCTCATGCGCGATTTCGGGCTTTCGGGGTTCGACGAGCCGTTCACCAACCTGCTCACGCAAGGCATGGTGCTGAAGGACGGCGCGAAGATGTCGAAGGCGAAAGGCAACACCGTCGACCCGCAGCAGCTCATCGATCGCTACGGTGCCGACACCGTGCGCCTGTTCATGATGTTCACGGCGCCGCCGGAGCAGGCGCTCGAGTGGTCCGACGAGGGCGTGCAGGGCGCGCATCGCTTCCTCAAGCGCTTCTGGAACGCCGTGCAGCGTTTCGCCGAGGCCGAGGCACCGCCACCCCTGGATGCGGACGCGCTCGACGAGGCGCAGAAGGAGCTGCGGCGCAAGACGCACCGCACGATCACCAAGGTGAGCGACGACGTCGGCCGGCGCTACACCTTCAACACGGCGGTCGCCGCCGTCATGGAGCTGCTGAACGCGGTGCAGCGCTTCGACGACGAGTCTCCGGCGGGGCGCGCCGTCGTGCGCGAAGCGCTGGAGACGAGCGTGCTGCTCCTGTCCCCGATCGTGCCGCACATCGGCCACGCGCTGTGGCAGGCTCTCGGGCACGCGAGCGCGGCCGTCGACCAGCGCTGGCCGGTGGCCGATGCCGCGGCCCTCGAGGAAGCGACGATCGAGATCGTGGTGCAGGTGAACGGCAAGCTGCGCGGGCGCATCCAGGTGGCCGCCGACGCGGATGCGGCGGCGATCTCGGAAAAAGCGCTCGCCGACGACAACGTCCGCCGCTTCGTCGCCGACCGGGTCGTGCGCAAGAAGATCGTCGTGCCGGAACGGCGCCTGGTGAACCTCGTTGTCTGAGCGCCGTGGCATCCCTGCCTCGCCGGGCAGGAGCTTCCTCGCGGCGCTGGTGCTGCTGCCGGCGCTGGCCGGCTGCGGCTTTCACCTGCGCAGCGCGCCGGACATACCGTCACAGATGGCGCGCACCTACATCGACACGCAGGATCGCTTCAGCCTGTTCTACCGCAAGCTCGCCGACGGGCTGGAACAGGCGGGCGTCGAGCTGGTCGATACGCCGGAGGCCGCGACGGCCGAGCTGGTGATCCACACCGACGACACGGGGCAGCGGGTGCTGTCGGTCTCCGCTCGCAACGTGCCGACCGAATACGAGGTGTACTACACCGTCTACTACAGTCTCGTGAGCGGCAAGAGCGTGCTGATGGAGCCGCGGCTCGAGACGCTCACGCGCGACTACACCTACGACCAGACGCGCGTGCTCGGCAAGGAACGTGAAGAGGAGCTTTTGCGCGAAGCGATCGCAGACGACCTGGTGCGCGTCGTGCTGCGGCAGCTCTCGTCGCTCGCGCCGGCCGGTACGGAAGCCTGAGGACGCGCCGCCGGTCCGGCCGGCACGGGATCGAAGAACAGCAGCGGGGTGAACGCGTGGTCCTGATCCGGTACCTCCTGTACTTCCTCGGAGTCGCCGTGGTCACCGGCGCGCTCGTGGAGATGGAGATTCTGTGGCCGGGCAGCCTGAAGCTGCTGGTCGTGCCGCCGGGCGCCACGCTCGGCACGAGCGAGTACTCGCCGATCGAGATGATGCAGCCGGTGATCCTCGGGGTCTGCGGCATGCTGTATGCCTGGGTGGCTCGTCACTGCCCGTCGCAGCGCCCGGTCGCTTTCATGTTCGGTGCGCTGGCGCTGGCTTTCCTGATCCGCGAGCTCGACTATTTCCTCGATCGCTGGGTCGCCGACAACTTCTGGCAGGCGACCCTCGCCGTCGCTGCCGCGCTGATCATCACCTATACCTATCGCCACTGGCGGCGTTTCCGCATCGCGTGGCTGCGCGTGTGGCCCTCGCCCGGAATTGCGCTGCTGTTCGCGGGCGCCTGCATCCACTTCGCGTTCGTGCGCTTCGTCGGGCACGAAGCCCTGTGGGTTGCGATCCTCGGCGACGGCTACCAGCGCGTCATCAAGCTCGCGCTGGAGGAGTTCATCGAGCTGATGGGCTACTACCTCTGGCTCATCGGCACGATCGAATACGCCTACCAGGCGCGCGCGATCGCGCTGCGCGAGCCGCAGCCCGCCGTCGCGCGCCGCCGCACGGCCCGCAAGCCCAAACCCGAAGGCCGCTTCTGACGCCCCGCCGTCGCCGGTGCTGCCGAATTTGCCCCGGAGTCAGAGAACGGTGGGGTTGGGGGCATCGCCGTAGACGTCGTGCGGATCGAAGACCTTGTCGGTCTCCGTGAACTCGAGCGCGAGCTCATCCCGCGAGCCGAGCGGAATGCGGCGATAGAAGCACGAGCGGTACCCGACATGGCAGCTCGCACCGCCGGCGACCGTCACTTTCAACCACACGCAATCCTGGTCGTCGTCGACGAGCAGCTCGCGGACGGCCTGCACGAGCCCGCTGGTAGCGCCTTTACGCCACAGCGCGCGCCGGCTGCGGCTGTAGTAGTGCGCCTCGCCCGTCTCGATCGTGAGCTTCAGGGCTTCTGCGTTCATCCAGCCCTGCATCAGCAGCTCGCCGGTGGCCGCGTCCGTGGTGACGGCGGGAATGAGGCCGCGCTCGTCGAATTTCGGTGCGAGCTCGGTGCCCTCTTCGACCTGCTCGACGGAGCGGCGGGGCTGGAACTGAACGGGCATCAGGGCTCCTTTCGGGTGCGCAGGAACGCGCATTATAGCGATTTGCCGCGTGTTCCCGCCTTGGCCAGGAGGCGTTGTTGCTATCATTGCGCGAGCTTTCCGCGCGAGCGTTCCCATGACCCTGTGGCTGCACGATACCCTGAGCAACGAGAAGAGGCCTTTCGAGCCCCTGGTGCCGGGCCGTGTCACGATGTACGTCTGCGGCCCCACGGTCTACAACTACGCGCATATCGGCAACGCGCGCCCGCCGGTCGTTTTCGACGTGCTGGCCCGCCTGCTCCGCCGCGATTACGAGCTCACGTACGCGCGCAACATCACGGACGTCGACGACAAGATCAATGCCGCGGCGCTGGAGGCCGGCAAGCCGATCGAAGAGATCACCGCCCGCTACATCGAGGTGTATAACGCCGACATGGCCACTCTCGGCGTACTGCCGCCGGACGTAGAGCCGCGGGCCACGCAGCATATCGGCGAGATGATCGCGATGATCGAGGAGCTCGTGGCCAGGGGCTGCGCCTACGAGGCGGAAGGCCACGTGCTGTTCGATGTCGCGGGCGATCCGGGCTACGGGCGCCTTTCCAAGCGCGACCTGCGTGAGATGATCGCGGGGGCGCGCGTCGAGGTCGCGCCGTACAAGAAATCGCCGCACGATTTCGTGCTGTGGAAGCCGTCCACCCCGGACCTGCCTGGGTGGGAATCGCCGTGGGGCCGCGGGCGGCCGGGCTGGCACATCGAGTGCTCGGCCATGTCGAAGAAGCACCTCGGGACGACCATCGACATCCACGGCGGCGGCCAGGATCTCGTCTTCCCGCACCACGAGAACGAGCTGGCCCAGAGCACCTGCGCGCACGGCGGCGCGCCGTTCGCGCGCTACTGGGTGCACAACGGCTATCTCAGCATCGACAGCACCAAGATGTCGAAGTCACTCGGCAACGTCGTCCTCGTGCACGATCTCGTGCGCACCGTGCCCGGCGAGGCCGTGCGCCTCGCGCTGCTCAGCGCGCATTACCGGCAGCCGCTCGACTGGTCCGGCGACACGACGGACGCGGCACGCCGTCAGCTCGATCGGCTGTACGGCGCGCTGCGCGGCGTCGATCTTTCCGCGGCCCGCGAGGCGGAGCCGCCGGCCGCGTTCATCGAGGCACTGG
>DASVDF010000104.1:0-11575 GCA_036381215.1 Woeseiaceae bacterium
GAGTCGTTCACAGTATTTACCGATGCGCAGCGAAACCTTGACTCTCAGGAGCCGGATGCGGGAAATCCGCACGTCCGGATCTGTGGGGGCCCCGGGGCAACCCGGGGCTACCCGACTACTTGCGTCCGGCGCCGAGAGGGACTCCCCCGGCCGCGGCTCCTTCCTAAGCCACCGCGGTCGAGCGTGCGTGAACGATGCGGTGCCAAAGGGGGCGTGCCACGATCCGGCCGCGGCTCCGCCCCGGCCACTGCAGTCGAGCGTGCGTGAACGATGCGGAGCCAAAGAGGGCGTGCCACGATCCGGTCGCGCGCGATGCGCGCTCCTACTGGCGGAAGAGCCAGAGCAGGATTGTGATCACCGCGCTGACGAGCAGCATGGTGGTGATCGGCACGTAGAGCTTGAAGCCGGGCTTGTCGACGATGATGTCGCCCGGCAGGCGGCCGATCGGCAGCTGGCTGAGCCAGGGCCACAACAGTCCCACGAGCAGGATGGCGAGGCCGATGACGATCAGGGCTCGCTGCATGGCAGGTGGCTGCTTTCGGAGGAGAGCCTACCGGGCGTGGTGATCCGCGAGCACCTTCGCGACGCAGCTCGTCAGGCGCTTGCCCGTCGCGACGTGCAGGAACTCGTTCGGGCCGTGCGCGTTCGAGTTGGGTCCAAGGAGGCCGGTGACGAGGAACTGCGCCTCCGGGAATTTCTCGCCCAGGAGCCCCATGAAGGGGATGCTGCCGCCCGTGCCCATGTACATCGACGGCTTGCCGAAGAACGTCTCCGAAGCTTCCTGCATCGACGCCTCGAGCCAGCCCGCCACGGCAGGCGCGTTCCACCCGCCCATCGTCGATTCGACCTTGAAGCGCGTACGTGCGAACGGCGGCGGATCCGCTTCGAGCGTTTCCTTCACCGCCTGCGCGGCGCGCTGTGGATCCGCCGTCGGCGGGAGCCGGAACGACAGCTTGAGCGTCGTTTTCGGCAGGAGCACGTTGCCGGCATTCACGATTGCCGGCAGGCCTTCCGCACCCGTCACGGAGAGCGTCGGCCCCCAGGTGTTCGCGAGCAGGAGATCGAGCGCCCCCTGTTCGGGCCGCGCAGTCTCGTCGACCCAGGGAAAGCGCCGCCATACCGACTCGCCGAGCACTTCTGCGGCGCGCTGCGCCTGCTCAAGGCGCTGCTCCGGGATTTCCGGCTGGAGGGCTGCGCCGATAATCCTGCCGCTCGACTCTTCCTCGATGCGGCTCAGGAGGCTGCGCGCGATGCGGAAGCTCGAGGGCACGACGCCGCTCGCGCTGCCCGAGTGCACTCCTTCGCGCAGCACCTCCACCGTGAAAGTGCCGACGAGATTGCCGCGCAGGGATGTCGTGCACCAGAGCTGATCGTAGTTGCCGCACTCGGCATCCAGACAGACCACGAGGCTCGGCGACCCGATGCGTTCGCCCAAAGCTTCGATGTAGTGCGGCAGGTCGAAGCTGCCGCTTTCCTCGCAGCCTTCGATGAGCACGACGCAGCGCGCGTGCGGGATCTGCTGTTCCTGGAGCGCCCGGATCGCAGTCAGCGAGCCGAATACGGCGTAGCCGTCGTCCGCGCCGCCGCGTCCGTAGAGCTTGCCGTCGCGCATGACCGGACGCCACGGATCCAGCCCCTCGGCCCAGCCGCTGAATTCCGGCTGCTTGTCGTAGTGGCCGTACAGCAGGACGACGTCGTCCGAGTCGCCCGGCACGTCGATGAAGAGGAGCGGCGTCCGCTCCGCAAGGCGCACGATCTCCACCGTCGCACCCGCCAGCGGCTGTGCGCGGCACCAGGCCGCCAGGCGTTCGATGGCGCGCTCCATATGCCCGTGCTCGGCCCACTGCGGGTCGAAAGCGGGCGATTTATTGGGAATCCTGATGTATTCGGCGAGCTCCGGGAGAATTGAGTCTTCCCAGGCGGCGTCGACGAAGTCCGCAATTTTGCTCGTGTTCATTGGTACCGGCATGCATGGACGGGAGGCGGCTTACCCGCCGGACGAGGACGACAAGCCTGAAGCAATCCTTCCGCGAACGCAACGCGCCCGGTCCCACCACGGGAGGGCGCGTATGCGGATGCGCGAGCGGTCACCTCGCGCAATGCGCGCGGGCCGCGCGGCTCCGGTCAGGACACGCGGTCGACGGCTTCCGACACGCCGTTCTGCGCGGCGCAGTGCGCGCAGCAGAACATCCTCTCGTCGGCCTCGATGCCGTGGCCGATGATGCGCGTCCCGCAGTGGTCGCATACCGGGGCGAGCGCCTGGATCGCGCACTCGAATGAGTCGAAGACGTGGGTTTCGCCTTCCGCTTTCAGCGTGAACGCCTTGTCATAGTCGTTGCCGCAGGTTTCACAGACGGGCATGGATGGCTCCTTGGTGCTCGGCGTGGGTGTGCCGTTCGGGGAAGCAATATCCGTACCAGACCCACTGGCCATCGGACCCGGTGCGCTCGTGCGCAGCGTGCGCAATGAGCCGGTCAGCGTCGATCGGCGAGCGCGCGCGCCACCAGGCGGCGCAGCAAGTGCTCGCGCAGCGTGCGTGGCCGGTCGAGGCCGAGCCGTTGCAGCGCCGCGTGCGTATCCGGCGCAGGCTTCTGGAGCATCGATCCGGCCACGGTACGGATGCGCCGCCAGCGCCTCGCGGTGCGGTGCTTGAGCCGTTCGAGCGCGGCCGCGAGCTCGCGCTCCACGGACGTGAGATCGGAGCCGAGCGGGTAGGGCGGGAAGTGCCGGGCGACATCGGGGTCGCCGAACACCGCACGCAGCGCTGCCGGCGTGTTGCGTGCGGCGTCGTCCGGCAGCACATGATCGGCGCGGATTTTTCCGGCGGCGATCGCCCGCTCGAGCAGCTCGCCCTGGAATGCGGCATCCGCGAGCGGAAGCAGCGCCGCGATCACCGCGGCGTCGTGCAGTCCGCGCGTCGCGGCGATGCCGTACTCGCTCACGAAAACGTCACGATAGTGCCGCGGCACTGTCGTGTGCCCGTAATTCCACAGCACGTTCGAGCGTGCGACGCCGTCGTGGAGTCGCCGGCTGCCGAACATCAGGACGGAATGCGCATCGTCGAGGCCATGTGCCATGCGCACGAAATCGAACTGGCCGCCCACGCCGCTCACGACGCGCCCATCGTCCAGCGCGTCGGAAACCGCGGCCCCGAGCAGCGTGACCATCATCGCTTCGTTGACGAAACAGCCGCGGCGCCGCTGCCGCCGCTTCATGGCTTCGTCACCGTGGAGGCTGTTGACGAAGGAGATGGGGGACATCGCGATCAGGCGCCGCCGCGCTGCGGGCAGCTCGCGCAATCCGCGATAGAGCGCCGTCGATCCGACGAAGAAACCGGCATGGATTACGGTCGGGTCCTGCTCGTCCGCGGGCCGGCGCACGATGCCGGCGTCGTACAGCGCGAACACGGCGTCGCTCAGCAGCTCCGTGCACGAATACAGGCCTTCGCTGAAAGGCGCCGTTGCGAGCGGCAGGGCGGGACGGCGGCCCGAGGCCGGCCCGCCGGGCAGGCGCTCCAGTACCCGGCGGAAGACGTGCGGCTCCCGGTGCCGCAGGATGAGGCAGTGGGCGAGCGCTTCGCTCAGTGAGCCGATGCCGAGCTGCAGCGTGCCGCCGTCGCGCACGAGACTTGCGACGTGCATGGCGGTCGCATAGTCGCGATCGCCCACGGCCCGCCGCGGCAGGCCGAAGAGCGGGTAAGCGCAGGCTTCGGACCGCAGCACGCAGTCGAAACGTGCCGCGTCGAGCTCCGCCGCGCCCGGCATGTACGGCATCTCGGGGTTCACCTCGGCGACGAACGCGAAAGGCCGGCCCGCGGCGCGCCGGCGCTCGAGCTCGGGCAGCAGGTCGAGCGTGACCTCGGGATTCGAGCCCAAGCTGTAACGCGCGCCCGCGGGATCCGGCGCGACGAGCTGCGCGATGACGTTCACGCCGAGCCGCAACAGCTCCTTTCCGACCTGCGTGTAGTTGAGACTGGTGTAATCCCGCTGTGCCGTCGGGTTCGCGAGATACGCGCCCGGCCGCAGATAGAACTCGTGCACGCGGATATTCGCCGGCAGGCGCTCGCGCGCGAGATCCTCGGCGTAACGCAACGCCGGCCAGCCCTTCCAAAGGCGCGCGGCGAGCGGTTCGAGGAAGCGCCGTTCGAGCTCGCCACGTGCCCTCGGTACCTCCAGCGTGAGCGCGGTGAAGATGGTGAGCGAAATCGCCGGATCGCGGACTGCCCGCTCGTACAGCGCGTTCGCGACGTGCACGGCCTTGCCCAGACCAACCGGCAATCCGAGCACCACGTTCGGGCCGACCGCCGCGATGACTTCCCCGGCCAGTGTATCCGCTGATTCGAAGTAGCGCGTCATGGGCGGCTCATCCGTGCGCCGAGTCTAACCCACGTCACGTTTTGCTCGCTCGCGAAGCGACCCGCGTCGCAGATTCGCGGCGCTCCGGCGGCACACGCCGTGGAGCGGGACCTCCGTCACAGCCCGCAGGATTCCCGGCGGATCACCATTGCCGCATGAAAGTCGCGCTCACCCGGCCAAAGCCGCACTCCGGCCGCGCCGATAACGTCATTCCCTTCCCGCTGCACCGCCGCGAGATGCAGGGCTGCCCGCACTGCGGCAGGCGCAGCGGCGTCTGGCGGATCGGGCGGCTCATCTGGGCCTGCTGCGACATCCACGAAGTGCGCTGGGTCGCCGCCGACCTGGAGCGCGTGCCGCCCGGCGGCCTCGATCGCCGCCAGCTGCGCAAGGGCCTCGAGTTCCTCGCCGCCTTCGACGAAATCTCCCGCTGACCCTCGGCGTCGTTCCCTCACCGCCACCTGCGTGGAGCCCGCCATGCGGGCGACCAAACGCAGCCGCCGGACCGAACGCAGCCGGACAGAACGCAGCCACCGGACCGAACGCAGCCACCCGTAGGAGCGCGCATCGCGCGCGACCGAACGAAGGCACATACACCAAACGAAGGCACGTTGTCACGGAGCATTATTCGTGAACGGCACGACCCCCGCCGAGCGGAGCCGTGGCCGGGGGGAGGTCCTCTCGGCGGCGTGCGAGGCATGGATGCCGAGCCCGCAGTGCCTACAGGGACGTACTTGCGTGCCGGCGCCGAGAGGACTTCCCCCCGGCCGCGGCGCCGCTCCGCCCCTGACGCCGAACGTTCACGAATAATGCGGACCTGAAGGTCGGGGCCACTGAGCTCGCCGTGGCCCGCACTCTTTGGGACCGCATCGTTCACGCACGTTTGCGGTCGGTGGCTGGGGCGGAGCCTTGAGGCGGGGAGCTCCCTCTCGGCGCCGGCCGCAAGGTACGTCCCTGTAGGCCTGCGGGCTTAGGCTTCTGCCTCGCACGCCGCCGAGAGGGACTCCTTCGGCCACGGCTCCGCCCTGTTCGGCGTTTGACCATGTGCCTTCGTTCTGGTGAAGGCGATGCGTGCTCCGGCGCGGAGGGCGATACGCTGCGTGGGCGGGCGGCGGCGTGTAACATTCGCGCTTTGTCGCGAGAGAGAGCGCATTGATCAGCACCGACGTCGTCATCGTGGGCGCGGGCCCCTGCGGCCTGTTCCAGGTCTTCGAGCTGGGCCTCCTGGGGCTCGAGGCCGAAGTCGTGGATTCACTGCGCCAGCCGGGCGGGCAGTGCACGGAGCTCTATCCCGACAAGCCGATCTACGACATCCCCGCGATTCCCGTCTGCACCGGGCAGGAGCTCACGGACCGGTTGCTGCAGCAGATCGCGCCGTTCCACGCCGGCCTGCATCTCGGAGAGGAGGTCGCCGTCGTGCGGCCCGAGCCCGATGGCAGCTTCTTCGTCGAGACCTCTGCCGGCACGCAGTTCTCCTGCAAGGCCGTCGTGATCGCCGGCGGTGTCGGTTCCTTCCAGCCGCGCACGCTCAAGGTCGAGGGCGCGGAAGCCTTCGAGGGCACGTCTCTGCACTACCGTGTGCGCGAGCCGCGATTGTTCGAGGGCAGGCGCATCGTGATCTTCGGCGGCGGTGACTCCGCGCTCGACTGGACGCTCGAGCTCGTCGAGCGCGCCGCCCACCTGACGCTCGTGCATCGCCGCGACGAATTTCGCGCCGCGCCCGCGTCCGTCGAGAAGATGCGCGCGTTGGTGGCCGCGGGCAGGATGCAGGTGATCGATGCCGCGAACGCGGTGGCGATCACCGGCAGCGGGGGCCGCATGACCTCCGTGACCGTGCGCAACGCAGCCGGCGAGGATACCGAGCTCGCCGCGGAACATGCGCTGGTGTTCTTCGGGCTCGCGCCGAAGCTCGGGCCCATCGGGGAGTGGGGCCTCGACATCAACCGCAAGACGATCAACGTCGATACCGAGAAGTTCGAGACCTCGACGCCCGGCATTTACGCCATCGGCGACATCAACCAGTATCCGGGCAAGAAAAAGCTCATCCTCTGCGGCTTCCATGAGGCGGCGCTGGCCGCCTTCGCGATCAAGCAGCGCCTCGAGCCGGACAGGAAAGTGCACGTCCAGTACACGACGACGAGCCCGATCATGCACCAGCGGCTCGGCGTGGCCGATTGAGGCGCGCGGCGGCATGGCGGCGCAGCGGCTGACCGCGGGCGTGCTCGGCGGCATGGGGCCGGCGGCCACCGTCGACTTCATGGCCCGGATCGTGGCGCTGACGCGCGCGGAGCAAGACCAGGAACACGTGCGCATGCTCGTGGACCACAACCCGCAGGTGCCGAACCGCCAGGACGCGATCCGCAGCGGCCGCGCGGAAGTGCCGCGCGTGCTGGCTGACATGGCGCGGCGGCTCGAAGCGGCGGGTGCGGACTTTCTCGTCATGCCCTGCAACTCGGCGCACGCGTTCGCCGGCGCCATCCGCGAGGCGACGCGCATTCCGCTGGTCAGCATCATCGACGAGTCCGTGGCCGAGGTCCGCCGCCTCGCACCGGCCGCGCGCCGGGTTGGGGTGCTGGCCACCGACGGGCTGCTCGAGGCCGGCCTTTTCCAGCAGGCTCTCGCGGCGGCGGGCTGCGAGCCGCTCGTGCCGGACGCATCGAATCTCGAGAAGCTGATGGCGCTGATCCACAGGATCAAGGCTGGCGAGAGCGGCAGCGATCTCCGCGACGGCATGGCCGCGCTCGCGCGCGAGCTCGCCGGGCAGGGCGCGGAGGCGATCATCGCCGGCTGCACGGAGATTCCGCTGGTGCTCGCTGCCGGCGATGCGCCGGTGCCGATCGTGTCGTCCACCGAAGTGCTTGCGCGCCGCACCGTAGAGCTCGCCACCGGCACGGCGCCGCTGCCCGCCGCCTGACCGCTTTAGAGTAGGAGGAGACTGCATGTTGTTGTCGCGATTCCCGCGCGTGCCGCTCGCGCACCTGCCGACCCCGCTGGAGTTCCTGCCGCGCCTGACGAAGCACCTTGGCGGGCCGAAAATCTGGGTCAAGCGCGACGATTGCACGGGCCTCGCGACCGGCGGCAACAAGACGCGCAAGCTCGAGTTCCTGATGGGCGAGGCGCTGGCGCAAGGCGCGACGGCCGTGATCACGCAGGGCGCGGTCCAGTCGAACCATGCGCGCCAGACGGCCGCAGCGGCCGCGCGGCTGGGCCTCAAATGCGAGCTCGTGCTGGAACGGCGCGTGCCGGATCCCGACGACGCGTACGCGGGCTCCGGCAACGTCCTGCTCGACCGGCTCGTCGGCGCCGGGTTGCGCGAGGTGGACGCGGGTACGGACATGGATGCCGCGATGGCGGAGACCGCCGACGAGCTGGCGGGGCGCGGCGAAAAGCCGTACGTCATCCCGGGCGGCGGCTCCAATCCCGTCGGCGCGCTGGGCTACGTCGGCTGCGCCCTCGAGCTCCTCGTGCAGGCGAACGAGCAGCGCCTCGTCATCGATTACGTGGTGCACGCGACCGGCAGCGCCGGCACTCAGGCCGGTCTGCTCGCGGGCCTCGCAGCGGCGCACGCGCACATTCCCGTGCTCGGCATCGGCGTCAATGCGCCGCAGGCGATCCAGGAGCAACGGGTATTCGATCTCGCAGAGCGCACGGCGGAGCTCCTCGGGGCGCCGGGTGCCGTGCGCCGCGAGGACGTCGTCGCGAATTGCGAGTACGTCGGGCCCGGTTACGGGGTGCCGACCGAAGCGATGAACGATGCCGTGCTCACGCTGGCGCGCCTCGAGGGCCTGCTGTTCGATCCGGTGTACACCGGCAAGGGGCTCGCGGGGCTCGTCGATCTCGTGCGCAAGGGCGCGTTCGGAAATGCGCGGAACATTGTCTTCATCCACACCGGCGGCTCGGCGGGATTGTTCGCGTACGCGAAGCGGCTGGACGCGGCGCGGCTGGTCCCATCGGCATGAGGAGAGCAAACAACGTGAACCGGATCGTCCTCGGGTGCGCGGCGCTGTGCCTCTCTGCCTGGGCGGCGACGGCGCATGCGGCGGAAACGCGGCCGCGCGCGCGTGACATCGGCCTCATGGTCGGCATCTTTCCGACCGGAAGGCTGAACGCGATCACGGATGTCGCGGGCGTTCAGGTCGGGCACACGACCGTCGTCGAGGGCGACGCCGTGCGCACCGGAGTTACGGCCATCATCCCGGCATCCGGCAATCTGTACACGCGCCCGGTGCCCGCGGCAGTGCACGTCGGCAACGGCTACGGCAAGCTGACCGGCGTGACACAGATCGAAGAGCTCGGCGAGCTCGAGACGCCGATCCTGCTCACCTGCACGCTGTGCGTGTGGACCGCCGCGGAGGCGTTGAAGGACTGGCTGTACGAGCAGCCGGGCATGGGCGATCACACGATCAACCCGGTGGTCGGAGAGACCAACGACGGGCGCGTGAACGACCTGTGGGCGGACGCCATCGGACCCGAGGAAGTGGTCGCGGCGCTCGAGAACGCAAAAAGCGGGCCGGTCGAGGAAGGCAGCGTCGGTGCGGGCACCGGCACGCAGGCATTTGCGTGGAAGGGCGGCATCGGCACGAGCTCGCGCGTGCTGCCGGAGTCGCTCGGCGGCTGGACGATCGGCGTGCTGGTGCAGACGAACTTCGGCGGCGTGCTGTCGATGAACGGCGCGCCGGTGGGCCGCGAGCTCGGGCAGTACGCGTTCAGCGAAGCGCTCGCGGCCCGCGAGTCCGGGCCCGCGGGTCCGGAGGGCTCGATCATGATCGTCGTCGCCACCGACGCGCCGCTCTTGTCCCGCAACCTCGAGCGAGTGGCCGGGCGCGCGATCATGGGGCTCGCACGCACGGGCTCCTTTGCCGGCAACGGCTCCGGCGATTACGTGATCGCGTTTTCGACCGCGCCAGGGCTGCGCACGCCGCGGGATGCGCTCGAGCCGGTCGGCGCAGAGCGGCTGTCGAACGAGGCAATGTCGCCGCTCTTCGCCGCGACCGCGGAAGCCACCGAAGAAGCCATCTACAACGCGCTGCTCAAGGCCACCACGGTCGAAAGCAGCCGTGGCCGCCTCGAAGCGATCTCCATCGACGCCGTCGTCCGTGTCCTGCGCAAATACCGAGCCCTGCACTGGGACGAAACCCTCCCCCCTGACCGCGGCACGCATGCTCGCGCGTCTGCTCCGTAGGAGCGCGCATCGCGCGCGGCCGAACGCAGGCACGTACCAGTAACGAAGGCACGCTGGCCCGTCAGCATCGTTCACGCACGGCACCATCGCCAACGGGGCGGAGCTGTGGCCGGGGGAGCCCCTCTCGGCGGCGTGCGAGGCAAAGCCTAAGCCCGCAGGACCACATGGACGTGCTCGTGTCCGGCGCCGAGAGGGAGCTCCCCGCCTCAAGGCTCCGCCCAAGCCACCAACCGCCAACGTGCGTGAACGATGCGGTCCTAAAGAGAGCGTGCCACGATCCGGTTGCGCGCAATGCGCGCTCCTGCAGGCCGTCACCGGAGGCCCGATGTGTGACCGACGCGTCGTCGTGAGATCGCGATCCGTCAGGGGTGCTTGTAGACGCGGCCGGCTTTCATCACGAAGGCGACGTGCTCCATGACGTGGATGTCCTCGAGCGGATTTCCCGGCACCGCGACGACGTCGGCCTGCTTGCCGGCGGCGAGCGTGCCGTGGGTGTCCTCTATTCCCAGGAACCGCGCGGCGACGCTGGTCGCCGACCGGATCGCTTCCATCGGCGGCATGCCGGCCTCGACCATGAGCCCGAACTCGCGCGCGTTATCGCCGTGCGCGGAGACGCCGGTATCGGTGCCGAAGACTATCGGCACGCCGGCATCCAGCGCGCGGCGGAACGTGTCTTTGATCAGCGGGCCGATGGCGGCCGCTTTGGGACGCACGAGCTCGGGGAAGAAGCCGTCGATCTCCGCCTTTTCCGCGACCCATTGTCCGGCGAGGATGGTCGGCACGTAGTAGGTGCCGCGTTCCTGCATGAGGCGCATGATCTCGTCGGTCATGTAAGTGCCGTGCTCGATGGAGGCGACGCCCGCCAGCACCGCGCGCTTCATGCCTTCCGCGCCGTGCGCGTGCGCGGCGACCCGCAGGCCGTAGTCCGCGGCGGTGCTGACGATCGCCTCCAGCTCTTCCTGGGTGAACTGCGGGTTGCTGCCATTTTTCGCGACGCTCAGCACGCCACCGGTGGCCGTGACCTTGATCCAGTCCGCGCCGTCCTTGTAGCGCTGCCGTACCGCCTTGCGGGCATCTGCGACGCTGTTGACGACGCCCTCCCGCGGACCCGGATCGCCCATGATCGTCTGTGCCCAGCCGTTGGTGGGATCCGCATGACCGCCGGTCGATCCGATCGCCTTGGCCGCGGTGAAAATCATCGGCCCGGGCACGTCGCCGTCCGCGATCGCCTCGCGCAGCGCGACGGTGACGTTGAACGAGTCGCCGAGGTTGCGCACGACGGTAAAGCCGGCCTCGAGAGTGCGCCGCGCGTTGCGCGCCGCGTCGAGGGCGTAATCGGCCTCGTTCATGATGAATTCGTTGAGCCGGCTGTCCGCCGAATATTCGCCGTCCAGGTGGACGTGCATGTCCATGAGGCCCGGCAGGACCGTGTATCCCTCGAGGTCGATGACGGTGTCGTTCGGTCCCGGCGCCGCAAAGCCTTTCTCGACGCCGACGATGGTCCCTGCGTCGATGCGCAGCGTCATCTCCGTGAAGGCCCGATCCGATGCGCCGTCGATGAGCCGACCGGCGTGGATCAGTGTCTCGGCGCGCGCGCCGGCCGCGGCGACCAAGGCGAGCAAGAGGGTGGTCGTGGTTCTCATTCCTTTGGCCCCTTTCGTGGTCTGCCGGCCCTCCCGCAGGCCGCGCGCCATCTTACCCCGGCCCTCGCCGGGGGGCAGAAATTCGCGTCCGGCCAGCCGCTTGTATAGCGGACTGCATCACAGCAGCCGGCGCCCGGGTTTGCCTAGAATGCCGCTGTTTTTGGCTGCCCCGGGCCTCGGACGCGTATGGCGGGCAGGATCGCGCGAGCTTCGCTGCAACGGAAAGTATCGCTGACGCTGCTCGCCGTCATGGCGGCCATGGTGCTCGTGAGCTGGCTCATCCTGCACGGCACCGTGACCCCGGCGTTCAACCGGCTCGAGCGTTCCGCGGCCGAGACGGACATGGTGCGCGTGCGGCGCGCGATCCAGAACGAGCTCGACAAGCTGGCCACCACGGC
>DASVDF010000105.1:0-21338 GCA_036381215.1 Woeseiaceae bacterium
GGAGTTCGCGAAGCTCGGCATCCCCGCCGAGCTCGCTGCGCTGCCGCACGTGGAGTCGTCCTACAACCCGGACGCGCGCTCGCACGTCGGCGCCTCCGGCATCTGGCAGTTCACGCGCGATACGGGCAGGCGCTACCTGCAGATCGACCATATCCTCGACGAGCGCAACGACCCGTATCTCGCGACGGTCGCCGCGGGCAAGCTGCTCGCCTACAACCATTCGATCACCGGCAACTGGCCGATGGCGATCACGGCCTACAACCACGGGCTCGCCGGAGTGCGCCGGGCGATGCGCAAGTACGGCGACGCCGCCTACGTGGACATCCTTCGCCACTACGACGGCCGGGCGTTCGGCTTCGCGTCGCGCAACTTCTACGTCGCGTTCCTCGCGGCGCTCGAAGTGGACCGCAACGCCGAGCGCTACTTTCCCGGGCTCGTGCCCGAACGCCCGGTGCCGTGGGAGACCGTGACCCTCGATGCTTACGTCCCGGCCGCGGAGCTTGCGCACACGCTCGGCATCGACGCGGCGGTGCTCGAGCGCTACAACCCCGCGCTGCAGCCGTCCATCTGGCAGGGCAGCAAGTACCTGCCGCGCGACTACACGCTCAGGCTTCCGGCCGGGCTCCTCGCCGGTTCGTTGCCCGAGCTGATGGCGAGCCTGCCGGACGAGGCGCGCTTCGAAGCCCAGCTGCCGGATCTCTTCCACACCGTCGTCAGAGGCGACACGCTTTCCGGTATCGCTGCGGCGTACGGCACGCGCGTATCGACGCTGGCCGCCCTGAACGGCCTCGACAACCGGAATCGGATCCGCGCCGGCCAGCGGCTGCGCCTGCCGGCCGCGGGTCCGGCGCCGGTTCTCGTCGCCGCGACCGCGCCGGCGAGCCCGCCGGCCGTCACTCCGGCCGTGGCGCCGGCGCCCGAAGAGCCTGCCCCGGACGTCGCCGCGGCTGAAGCGACCGCGGCGCTGGTCGCCGCCGCCGAGGATGGGGAGGCGGACGAGGACGCCGCCGCCGGCGCGCTGCCCGGCGAGCTCACCGACGATACCGCCGAGACCCTGATGGGCACGCTGCGCTCCGGCCTGCTCTCGGATCCGAGCGACTACAGCGTCGCCGAGGACGGCACGATCGAGGTGCATCCGCTGGAGACACTCGGGCATTACGCCGACTGGCTGCAGATCAGGACGCAACGCCTGCGCGACATCAACGGCTTCGCGTTCGGCAGGCCGGTGGAGGTGGGTGAGCGCATCAAGCTCGACCTCACCCGGGTGGACGCCGAGGTTTTCGAAAGCCTGAGATCGGCCTATCACAAGGAGCAGCAGGACGCGTTCTTCCGCCAGTACACCATCACGGGCATGCACGAGCACGTCGTGAAACCGGGCGAGTCGATCTGGGTTCTCTCGCTGGAGCGTTACCGCGTGCCGGTCTGGCTGTTCCGCCAGTACAACCCCGAGCTCGACCTGCACAGCGTGCGGCTCGGCACACGGCTCACTTTCCCGGTTCTCGAGAAGAAGGAGGGCTGACGCCGCCGCCGCGACCCGCGCACGTCGCGAATGCGACGCGGTTAACGTGCTCCGGCCCGGGGCGGTTTGCTAATCTGTTGCGGTCAGACGAGAGAAGGTTCGTGAAGAAGAAGCAACAACGCCCCGGCGGGTTTTCGTCTCTCGCATTCGCGACGATGCTCGTCGTGCTCGCCTGCGGGCGCGACGCCGCGGCCGACCTGCCGCAGGCGGACAAGGTGATCGTCGAAAAATCGAACCGCATGCTGTACCTCATGAAGGGCGACGAGGTGCTGAAGAGCTTCCACATCGCGCTCGGCATCGACCCGGTGGGCGACAAGCACGAAGAAGGCGACAACCGGACACCCGAAGGGCTGTATTATCTGGACCTGCGGAACCCGAACAGCGACTATTTCCTGTCGATCCGCATCTCGTATCCCAACGAGACCGACCGGCGCGAGGCGCAGGCGCGCGGTGTCGATCCGGGCGGGCAGATCATGATTCACGGCCAGCCCAACACGCCGACGTATTCGACCGCCTATTACCGGCGCGCGGACTGGACCAACGGCTGCATCGCCGTGTCGAATTCCGACATGATCGACATCTGGCTCATGACGCCCGAGCGCGTGCCGATCGAGATTCTTCCCTGAGCCGCGCGCGCCGGAAGCCGGCCCGCGCAGCCCGAGCGGCCGCGGGAGCCCGTTTCCGAGCCGAGGATATTGCATTGCAGCAGGCAGCGAGACCGAGCTACGACATTCGCCCCGACACCGGCAAGACCGTCGACGCCGAGGTGTGGCCGGAGGGCAGCCTCGAGGTGCTGTCGCACGCCGAGGTGGAGCTCTTGCGCAGCCAGGGGGAGGGCGGGCTGTATCCGCTGTTGCGCCGCTGCATCCTTGCCGTGTTGAACAGCGGCGGCAACACCGACGACGCCCGGGCCGTGCTCGACCGTTACCGCGATTTCAGCGTCGGCTTCATCCAGCAGGACCGGGGCCTCAAGGTCTCGCTGAAGGGCGCGCCGGCCTCGGCGTTCGTCGACGGCCACATGATCCGCGGTATCCGCGAGCACGTGTTCGCCGTGTTGCGCGACATCGTGTTCACGAACAACGAGATTCGCGAAAGCAGCCGCTTCGATCTCCAGACTTCGGAAAACATCACCGACGCGGTTTTTCACATCCTGCGCAACGCCCGCCTGCTCAAGCTGCCGGCGACGCCGAACCTGGTCGTCTGCTGGGGCGGCCATGCGATCAGCCGCGAGGAGTACGACTACACGAAGAGCGTGGGCTACGAGCTCGGCCTGCGCGGCATGCACATCTGCACGGGCTGCGGTCCCGGGGCCATGAAGGGTCCGATGAAGGGCGCGAACATCGGTCACGCCAAGCAGCGGATTCGCGAGGGGCGCTACATCGGCATCACGGAGCCCGGCATCATCGCGGCGGAGTCGCCGAACCCGATCGTGAACGAGCTCGTGATCATGCCGGACATGGAAAAGCGGCTGGAAGCCTTCGTGCGCATGGGCCACGGCATCATCATCTGCCCGGGCGGCGTCGGCACCGCCGAGGAGATCCTGTACGTGCTCGGCATCCTGCTGCATCCGGCGAACGAGGCCTTGCCGCTGCCGCTCATCATGACCGGGCCGCCGGGCAGCCGCGCGTACTTCCAGCAGATCGACGAGTTCATCGGTGCGACGCTCGGAGCGAAAGCGCAGGCCCGCTACCAGATCATCATCGACGACGCCGAAGAGGTCGCACGCTGCATGCAGCGCGGGCTCGAGGAGGTGCGCGAGTTTCGCATGGCGCACGGCGACGCCTATTACTTCAACTGGCGCCTGACCATCGATCACGAATTCCAGAAGCCGTTCCGCGCGACTCACGAAGCAATGCGCCAGCTCGACCTTCGCGAGGGCCTTCCGGTGCACGTGCTGGCCGCCAACCTCCGCCGGGTCTTCTCCGGCATCGTCTCCGGCAACGTGCGCGAAGACACGATCGCGGAGATCGAGAGCCGCGGGCCGTTCGACATCTTCGGCTCCAGGCGCATCATGCAGATCCTCGATCGCCTGCTCGCCGCGTTCGTCGCCCAGGGCCGCATGAAGCTCGCCAGCGAAAGTTATGCACCCTGCTATCGCGTGCGCGTGGCGGACGATGGCGCCGCGGCTCCCGCCCCGGCCCCGTCGGTTAAGTAAAACGCTCTGCAACCAACTGATTTTCTGGTTAAAAAAGCTCAGAGCTCTGTGACTTGGTTCCTTTGAGCGACCGCTTCCCGCGCGTAACATGGCCCGCGGATCGGCAGTGGACGCAGGCAAATGGAGGATCGCAAGGACATCGGCGAGAACGGTGCCGCGCCGTCGGAGGCGACGCCGCCGGACGGCGATGCCGCGCCCGAAGCCTTCGATCCGGCGAGTGACGACGGCTGGCAACAGTATCGCCGCTGGATCTCGAAGGCACCTTCGCCGCGCCGGCGACGCCCCGGGCTCGATCCTTCGCTGTACACGTGGAAGGGTTATCGCAACTGGGCGAAGCAGGTGAAGCGCAACTGGTCTTCCGAAAGTTGACGCGGCTCACGGCACCACTTCAGGCATGCGACTATAGTGAATTTCATCGAGTTACGTTGTTGCGGCGAACGGGCATGTCACAGAAGCACGAGCGCTCTCTCGAGAGTCTGAAGAACGAGTCGGCGCGCCAGCGCTGGGAGCTTTTCCATCGGGCGATTGCTTCGGCGAAACAGTCGAACACGCGCGCGATGCAGGAGGAGCAGGACGGGACGGCCGCGGAGAGCGCTGCTACCGCGACCGAGCAACGCAACGAGCCGCAGCTCTCGATCGCTCGCTGACGCAACTGCAACGGCACCCTTGAACGGCGAGTGGCGACTGGTGGCGATCGGCGACAACGTGACACGGAACGGCGGCCGAGGTAGTTTGAGCGACCGGGCCGCATCTTCCGAGGAGGCGAAGGAGACGCACGCATGGAACGCGTGATGCAGTATCTGGACGACCTCGAAGACTTCGTTTGCGCCATCGTCCTGGCGGCGGGCCGCATTGCCCGGGCGCTGGCCGGCATGCTCGCACTGGCGCTCTCCGTGGCGACGCCGGTCGGGATCCTGCTCCTCGCCCTCATCCAGCCCCCGCTGGGTCTTGCGGCCGCCACCATGCTGTCGGTCATCCTGCTCTACCGCGCCGTCGTCAACGGCCCGCGGCGGGCCGGGCTCGAGCCCGCGGCCGCCCCCGACGGGCAGCTTCAGCCCCACTGATCCGCGCGCGGCGCCGCGCCGCAGTCTCCCGGCCCCCTCCGGGTCACGTATCGCTGCCGGCGGACGGCCCGCCTGCCTTGAAATCCGCCGTCATGCCCTCATCGTCTCCGCGCTCGCCTGATGGAGAAGAGGGAGGCCTGTGAGCGAAGCCGAACGACAGGAGACGTTGGGATTCCAGACCGAGGTGCGGCAGCTCCTGCACCTCATGATCCATTCGCTGTACAGCAACAAGGAGATCTTCCTGCGCGAGCTGATCTCCAATGCGGCGGATGCGGCCGACAAGCTGCGCTTCGAGGCGCTCGCCGACCCCGGGCTCCTGGAGGGCGGCGTCGGGCTTTCGATCCGCGTCGAGCTCGACCCGGAAGCACGCACCCTGTCCGTCATCGACAACGGCATCGGCATGTCGCGCGACGACATTGTCGCCAACCTCGGCACGATTGCGAAGTCGGGCACGGCCGAGTTCCTGCAGCAGATGACCGGCGATGCCCGCAAGGACGCCCGCCTGATCGGCCAGTTCGGCGTCGGCTTCTATTCGGCCTTCATCGTGGCCGGCCGGGTCGAGGTCGAAAGCCGGCGCGCCGGCCTGCCGGCTGAGGCGGGCGTGCACTGGGAGTCGGACGGGCAGGGCGAATTCACCGTGCATCCCGTCCTGCGTGCGGAGCGCGGCACGCGCGTCACACTGCACCTCAAGGAGGGAGAGCAGGAATTCCTCGAGGAGCCGCGGCTCGAGATGCTCATTCGCAAGTACTCGGACCACATCGGCGTGCCCGTGCAGCTCGGCAAGCCCGGCGGCGAGGCGCGCTCCGTGAACACGGGCACCGCACTGTGGACCCGCCCCCGGGCCGAGATCAAGGACGACGAGTACCGGGAGTTCTACAAGCACCTCTCGCACGACTTCGCCGACCCGCTCTGCTGGAGCCACAATCGCGTGGAGGGCAAGCGCGAGTACACGAGCCTGCTCTACGTCCCGGAGCACGCGCCGTTCGATCTTTGGAACCGGGAATCGCCGAAGGGCCTGAAGCTTTACGTCCAGCGCGTGTTCATCATGGATCACGCGGAGCAGTTCCTGCCGCTCTATCTCAGGTTCGTCAAAGGCGTGATCGACTCGTCCGACCTGCCGCTCAATGTCTCGCGCGAGCTGCTGCAGCAAAACCCGCATCTCGAGTCGATGCGCGGCGCGCTGACGCGCCGCGTGCTGGACATGCTGGCGAAGCTCGCGAGCGACGAGCCTGCGAGTTATGCGAAATTCTGGCGCGAGTTCGGCCAGGTCCTGAAGGAGGGGATGGTCGAGGATCCGCAGAACGCGGACAAGCTGTCGAAGCTGTTGCGCTTCGCCTCCACGTACGGATCTTCCGACGCGCAGGATCAGTCACTCGCGGACTACGTGTCGCGCGCGAAGCCCGGCCAGGACGAGATCTATTACCTCCTCGCCGACAGTTACGCGACGGCCAAGGCCAGCCCTCATCTCGAGCAGCTGCGCGCCAGGGGCTTCGAGGTGCTGCTCCTTACGGACCGCATCGATCCCTGGGTGATCGAGCACCTGCCGGAGTTCGACGGCAAGAAGCTGCGTGACGTCGGCCGCGGCGGTTTGGACCTGCCCGAGGGCGAGGGCGCCATCACGCAACAGGCGAAGGACGAGGAGCACAAGCCGCTGCTCAAGAAACTGAAGCGCGTGCTGAAGGAGCGCGTCGGCGACGTGCGCGCCAGCGTGCGGCTGGTCGAATCGCCCGCCTGCGCGATCACCGCGGAAGACGACCTGACGCCGCAGCTGCGCCGCATGCTGGAAGCGGCGGGGCAGGCGCTGCCGGAGGCGAAGCGCGTGCTCGAGATCAACGTCGAGCACCCGCTCGTGAAAAAGCTTTCCGCCGAGACCGACGACGCCCGCTTCACGGCGCTCGCCAACGTCATCCTCGATCATGCGCTGCTTGCCGAGGGTGCCCCGCTGCCGGATCCCGCGGGGTACGTCCGGCGCATGAACGAGCTGCTGCTGGAAGCTTCGGCCGCCTAGCCCGTCCGACGCTCAGGAACGCGCGCTCCGCAGGTGCGGCGGCACCAGGCGGCGCTCGAGCCATTCGAAGAGCAGCTCGGTCAGGATCGCGAGGCAGGCCGCGGGCACCGCACCCTGCAGGATCAGCGACGTGTCGTTCAGCGCGAGACCGGTCACGATGGGATCGCCGAGGCCGCCCGCGCCGATGAAGGCGGCCAGCGTCGCCGTGCCGATGCTGATCACGGCCGCCGTGCGGATGCCGGCCAGCACGTGCGGCATCGCGAGGGGGAGCAGGACGTAGCGGAGCTCCTGCGCCCGGGTCATCGCCATCGCGGCGGCCACCTGCCGCCAGGCGGGCGGGATCGCGCGCAGGGCCGTGATCGTGCTGCGTCCGATCGGCAGCAGCGCATACAGGAACAGCGCGATCACCGCGGGCGTCCGGCCGACGCCGAACAACGGGATGAGCAGGGCGAGCAGGGCGATGGACGGGATCGTCTGCACCAGTCCCGTGAAATGCAGGAAGCCGTCGGCGGACTTGCCGTGGCGATGCAGCAGGACGGCCACGCCGACGCCGACCACGACCGCGAGACCGAGGGCGATCAGCGTCAGCTCGAGGTGCCGCGCGGTGTTGCGCCAGAGCTGGTTCAGCAACGAGGCACCGGCCGAGCCGCCTTGCACGAGACCTTCCTCGACGAGGAATTCCGCGGCGACCTCGGCGATGCTGACCTCGGGATCCAGCGCCCGGCGGTTCAGCTTGCGCATGCGCGGCTCGTCGATGCGTCCGGACAGCTCCGCCAGGATGTCGCCGACTTCCCGCGGCAGATCGTCACGCGCAAAAAAAGCAGCGCGATACTCCGGGAAGTAGCTCAGGTCGTCGTCGAGCACGACCAGCTGCGAGCGGTCGATCTCGCCGTCGGTCGTGTAGACGTCGGTGCCGTCGAGCTGGTCTTCCTGCATGGCCTGGTACGCGAGGCTGTGCTCGATGCCGTGCACCGCCAACCGGAGGCCATAGCGGCGCGCGAGCCCGGGCCAGCCGTCCTCCCGCCGCAGGAATTCGTGCGACAGGGCGATGCGCAGGCCGTCCGCGTTGCGGAGATCCGAGATGCGCCGCAGCGCGAAGCGCTCGGCCGCCTTGCGGGTCACTGCGATCGCGTAACTGTTGTCGAAGCCGAGCGGCGGCAGGAGCGCGAGGCCGCGGCGGCGCACGGCCGCGGCTATCGCCGCCCAGTCGTCGAGCGCGGTGTCGGCGAGGATGACCTCGGAAATCGTCCCGCTGTACTCCGGGTACACGTCGATCGCGCCGTTCACGAGCGCCGTCCAGGCGATGCGCGTGCCGTTCAGGCCGAGGCGGCGCTCGACCTCGATGCCGCGATGCTCGAGGAGCTGCGCCGCGATTTCGGCGAGGATGTAGCTCTCGGTGAAGGTTTTGCTGCCGATGACGACCGGCCCGGCCCGTGCCGTTATGCAGAGCGCGAGGAGGAGCAGCGTGCCGCAGCGCCGGATCATCCGGACGGGTCCGGTGCGCCGACGAGGTAATGCACGTAAGCGCTCGCGGGGTGCGACGTCACTTCGGCCACCGGGCCCGATTGCTCGATGCGCCCCGATTTCATGATGACGAGCCGGTCTGCGAGCGCCAGGGCTTCGGCCGGGTCGTGCGTCACGAGCACGCTCGAGACCGGCGCCCGCGCCTGCAGCTCGCGGAATTCTGCGTGGATGCTCCGCCGCGTGAGCGCGTCCAGCCCGGAGAAAGGCTCGTCGAGCAGCAACAGCTCCGGGCGCCGCCACATCGCCCGGCACAGCCCGGCGCGCTGCTGCTGGCCGCCGGAGAGCTCGTGCGGGAAGCGGTCCAGTACCGATTCCGGGAGATGCATGAGCTCGAGCAGCACGTCGAGGCGTGCGGCTTTCTCGGCTTGCGACCAGCCGTCGAGCGTTCCCGGCAGTACGATGTTGTCGCGCACGGAGAGGTGCGGGAACAACGACACGTCCTGGATCGCGTAGCCGATCCGGCGGCGAAGCGGCCGCGGATCGGCGTAATCGATGGGCTGCCCCAGTGTCGTCACCGTGCCGGTATCCGGCCGCAGCAAGCCGATGACGAGCTCTATCAGCGTGGATTTGCCGCTGCCGCTCTCGCCGAGTACGGCGGTCGTGCGGCCGTGCGGCAGCGCGAGCGAGATCCCTTCCAGCACCGTGACGCCGCCGCGTTTGAGCGACACATCCCGCAACTCCACCGCCCAGGCCGGGTCGGGCGCGGGCTCGCGCATCGTATGGCTCCGTCGCCTCAGTCCGGGATGATTCTACTGGTCCCCGGCGGGTGGGTCAGTTGCCGGCCACGCAGGCGGCTGCTAATAGTTCGTTGAGGTGCGAAAGAAACGCAGACGTTTACGCCGGGGAAACGCGCGCGGCTCCGCCAATCGCGGGCGAGCGACTGCGTGAGGGATCCTTACGACCTGGTGGTCATCGGCACCGGCGTCGCTGCGACGGCGGCCGCGACGCGGGTGCGCACGGCCGGCTGGAGCGTCGCGGTCGTCGATGACCGGCCATTCGGCGGCACGTGCGCGCTGCGCGGCTGCGATCCGAAGAAAATGCTCGTCGGCGGGGCCGGGACGCTCGACCGGGTGCAGCGGTACCGCGGCTCCGGAATCGAGGGCGACGTGCGCCTCGACTGGCCGGGGCTGCTCGCGTTCAAGCGCGGGTTTACCGGCCCGATTCCCGGCGAGCGGGAGCAGCTCTATCGCGAGCAAGGCATCCGGGCCCTGCGCGGACGGGCGCGCTTCACCGGGCGCAACAGTCTCGAGGTCGGAGGCGAGCCGCTCGAAGGGAAGCACATCCTGATCGCCTCCGGGGCCGAGCCGGTCGACCTCGGCATCCCGGGAGAAGCCCTGCTCTCGACGAGCGACGAGTTCCTCGAGCTCGACGTGCTGCCGCAGAAGCTGGTGCTGGTCGGCGGCGGCTACATCGCGGCGGAATTCTCGCACATTGCGGCTCGCGCCGGAGTCGCAGTCACCGTACTGCAGCGCGGGGAGCGGCTCCTCGAGCCATTCGACGCCGAGCTCGTCGGCTGGCTGATGGAAAAATTCCGGGCCCTGGGCGTCGACGTGCGCACCCGGACGACGGTGACGGCACTCGAGCGGCGCGGCGGCGGCTGCGTGGTGCATGGCGAGAGCGGTGGCGAAAACCTGTCCTTCCCCGCGGACCTCGTGATCCACGCCGCCGGGCGTGCACCGGCACTCGAAGCCCTGTATCCGGCAGCCGCGGGGGTGGAGGTGCGGGACGGTCGGCTCGCCCTCAACGACTACCTGCAGAGCGTGTCGAACCCGGCGGTGTATGCCGCCGGCGACGCGGCGCAGAAGGGACCGCCGCTGACGCCGGTCTCCAGTCACGACGGCGAGGTCGTGGCAGCGAACCTGCTCGAAGGCAATCATCGCAAGCCGGACTACCTCGGCGTCCCGAGCGTCGCCTTCACGATACCGCCCATCGCCGCCGTCGGACTGGGCGAAGCGGAAGCCAACGCCTTGGGTCTCCGCTTCCGCGTCGCGAGCAGGAAGGCATCCGACTGGTTCACGGCTCGCCAGGCGGCGGAGCCGGTCTATGGCTTCAAGCTGCTGGTCGAAACGGACACGGACCGGCTGCTCGGCGCCCATCTCGTCGGGCCGCAGGTGGACGAGGTGATCAACGTCTTCGCCATGGCCATCCGGCACGGCGTGACCGCCACCGCGCTGAAGAGCACGGTCTTCGCATATCCCACGGGCGCCTCCGACATCGGCGCGATGCTCCGGCAATGATCCGGGGGGCGACGCGAGCGGTTTCCGGAACCGGCACGGACGCCTAGAATCGGCGTTTCCGCGGCGTCCCTCGACGCCGACACGAGCGGACTCCCCGATTCGGGCTGAAAAAGGAAAAGACGCATGCGCATCAGGCAGTGGGTATTGAGCGCCGCCGCGGCGGTCCTGGCTACGGGCTGCGGCCCGACGGGTAACGGCGAACCGGCCGGGGGCGGCGAGCCCGATACGCCGGCGGCGGCACCTGCGGAAACGAGCCGTGCGCCGGCACCCGGCCGCGAAGCCGCGGCGGAGCCGACCGAAATCGTGCCGGGACTCACGATGCGCGTGCTCGAGGAAGGCAGCGGCGCGACCGCCGCGACGGGCGATACCGCCGTCGTGCATTACACAGGCTGGCTCTACGACGAAGCCGCCGCGGATCACCGCGGGGCCAAGTTCGACAGCTCCGTCGATCGCGGCCAGCCGTTCGACTTCACGCTCGGCGCGGGGCAGGTCATTCGCGGCTGGTCCGAGGGCGTGCGCGGCATGCGCGTCGGCGAAGTGCGCGAGCTGACGATTGCGCCGCATCTCGCCTACGGCGATCGCGGCGTCGGGCCGATTCCGCCGGGCTCCACGCTGGTGTTCGAGGTGGAGCTGCTCGACATCAAGCCGGGGAACGCTGCCGGGACTTCCTAGCTCCCGGCCGCCCGGGACTACCCGTTCCGGTCGGCCTCGCAGGTCGCCTGCGCCGCCTCGAGCTCGGCCAGCCGGCGGGTCGCCCGTTCGAGCTCTGCCTCGAGCTCGTAGAGCGCGCGCTCACGCTCACGGTAGCTTGCGATGAGCGGCGGCACGCGCGCGTGCCACCTCGCGAGCTGCCGGCGCAGGCGCGCGATCCGCTCGTCCTGCATGGCGAGCGTGCGCGCGGTGTCCGCCGCCCGCTCCTCGCCGGCGGCGAGCGTTTCCCGCAGCCGCTCGCTTTCGGCGCGGCAGATTTCGAGCTGTTCCTGCCAGCCCGCGTTGACCGCGATCTTCTCGCGTGCGGAGCGATCGCTCCGCAGCAGCCAGCCGACGCCGATGCCGATGACGAAGAGCGATGCGAGCAAGGCCAATTGGAGCGCTGTAAACTCTGGCATCGATGAATTCCCCGGCTGAACTGTAGCGCATATGGCGAGGATCCCGCTTTCCGAGGCGCTCGTCATCCAGGGACCGGCCGGCCGCCTCGAGGCGCTGCTCGAGACGCCGCGGGAGGGCGTGGCGCGCGGCATCGCGGTCGTGTGTCATCCGCATCCCCTGCACCAGGGAACGATGCACAACAAGGTCGTGCACACGCTCGGGCGCGCGTTCACGGCCTGTGGCATGAGCGCGCTGCGCTTCAATTTCCGCGGCGTCGGGGCGAGCGAGGGCAGCTTCGATGACGGGCCCGGGGAGATCGCGGATGCGCTGGCGGTTGCCCGCGCGGGCCGCGGCCGGGTGCCGGAAGGGCCGCTCTGGCTCGCCGGCTTCTCCTTCGGCGCGGCGATCGCGATCGGTGCGGCGGCCGAGCTCGCGGCCGACGGGCTCGTGACCGTGGCGCCGGCGGTCACGCGGGTGGCGGGCATGGACCGGGTCGCGCCACGCTGCCCGTGGCTCGTGATCCAGGGCGATCGGGACGAGCTCGTGAACGTCGACGATACCATCGAGTGGGTGAACTCTCTCGCGCCCGGCCCGGAGCTCCAGGTGTTCCCCGAGACCGGCCATTTCTTCCACGGCAAGCTGGTCGAGCTCAGGAAGGCCGTCGCGGCCTTCGTGCACGAGGTCGGACCCGGCGGCTGACCGCGCAGCGTTTCTGTCGCGCGGCTCCGCCAAAAAAAAACCGGGCTTGCGCCCGGTTTTCTTTTGCGTGCGGCTCTCGGCCGGATCAGACCATGTCCTTCAGGCCTTTCAGCGCCGCGACCTTCACGGTCTTCGACGCCGGCTTCGCCTTGAACATCATCTTCTCGCCCGTGAACGGGTTCGTGCCCTCGCGCGCCTTGGTCGCGGGTTTCTTTACGACGCGCATCTTGAGCAGGCCGGGCAGGGTGAACAGACCGGGCGCGTTGCGGCCCGCGAGGCTCCGCTTGATCTGCTTCGCCAATGAATCGAATACGGCAGCGACGTCCTTCTTCGTCAGGCCGGTGTCCTCCGCGATGGAGGCGTAGATCTCCGATTTCGTCGGCGGCTTGCTGTTGGCGCCGGACTTTTCATTCGCTGCCATATGAGCGTATCTCCTCGAGACTGGCTGGGTGGATGCGGCGCGACGATACCACAAGTTCGGCCGGTGCGTAAGGCAAAAGCCGGGCTTTTCGGCTTATCGGTCCGTGAAGAACTGACGTTTGAACCGCAGCTGGGTCGGCTTGTCGTCCCCCTCCGGCTGCACGGCGATGTCGAACACCAGGGTTTCCTGGTTGGCGATGGAGGTTTCCCCGATGTAATAGATCGCGTCCTCTTCGTTGATGCGGCGCATGTTGATCGGCTTCAGCTGACCGGTGAGGTTCACGGTCTTCACCGCCACGTCGGCGGGTACCGCCTTGCCGCTGACCTCGTCGATCACGGATACGTTCAGCATGGCGCGATCTTCGCTGCGCACGATGTTGTAGAGGCGTGCGATCTCGGGCGGCAACTGGTCGGTGCGCTGGGCGCTGAAGTGCACGACGTGCTCACCGATATCGATGGAGGACGCTTCGTCCGGCTCCGCCTGGGCGGGGGGCTCGACGTCGGGCCCGCAGCCGGCGAGGAGTGTCATGACCGACAACGCGGCGGCTGTGGAAGCTGGCCTCATCATTCCGACTCCCCCGAGTGACGACCCGTCGATGCGGGAACTATAGCCGATTGCGGCCGCCGCTCCTACTGCCGTTCAAGCCCACACGGGCCGGAGCGAGCGCAGGAATATCACCAGCGCCTGGATGAGGATCATGGCGAATACGGGGGAGATGTCGATGCCACCGATTGCGGGGATGGCGCGCCGGAAGGGCCGGAGCACGGGCTCCGACAAGGCCGCGACGAGCGCGGTGATCGGGTTGTACTGGTGCGGCGCCACCCAGCTCAGGATGACGCGGATCAGGATCGCGAAGAAGAAAAGATTGAGGCTCAGGATCACGAGCTCGATCACGGCCGTGATGGCGATCGGCACCGGGTGCGGGAGCGACCTGCCCAGGATCGCGAACAGCACCAGCAGCGTGACGAACTGGACGATGAACGCCACCAGCACCGTCGCCGTGTCGAGCCGCCGGATGGACGGCACGAAGCGCCGCAGGGGAATCACCACCGGCGAGGTGAACTTGAGGATGCCCTGCGCGACCGGGTTGCGGAAATCCGCCCGCAGCCACGGCAGCCAGAAGCGCAGCAAGAGGAGCAGCAGGTAGAGCTGCGCCAGCGTCTGCACGATGAAGGCGATTGCGTGGTCCAGTCCGCTCATGGGTCGGGTCTTGGTTCGGCCTCGCGCCGGGCCTCGGCCGCGAGCGCCCTCGCCCGGTCGCGGGCGGCGGCGATCGCCCGCGCAAAGATACCACGAACGTCCTCCGCTTCGAGGCGCTCGAACGCGGCCGTGGTCGTGCCGCCCGGCGACCGCACGCGCTCGATCAGCGCGCCCATCGTTTCCTTTTCCATGCGCGCGAGGGCCGATGCCCCGCAGGCGGTCTCGATGGCCAGCGTCCTCGCCACGTCCGGCGGCAGCCCGAGCTCGTGCCCCGCATCCATCATCATGTCGATCAGCAGGTACACGTACGCGGGACCGGTGCCCGACACCGCGGTCACGGCATCCATGAGCGCTTCGTCATCGATCCAGACGACGCTGCCCACGGCGCACAGCACTTTCTCCGCCAGCGCGCGGCCGAGCTCGTCGGTGCGCGCGTTGGCGAAGAGCGCCGCGATGCCGCGGTCGATGAGCGCCGGCTGGTTCGGCATCGCGCGCACGATCTCGAGCCCCCCGCCCAGCCACTCGTCGATGTCGTCCACGCGCGGCCCGGCGGCGATCGATATGACGAGCGGCCGCGACCGTTGCACGGCGGCGCGGATTCGTAAGCACACGGCCTTCAGGATCTGCGGCTTGACCGCGAGCAGCAGGTTGCCTGCCGTCGCGGCCACGGCCTCGTTGTCGCCGGTCACCTGCGCGTCCGGGAACTCGCGCTCGAGCAGCGCGCGCTGCTCCGCCCGCGGCTCGGCGATCGAGAGATTCGCCCCGCCGTAGCCGGAGCGCACCAGGCCGCCGGCGATGGCGCGTGCCATGTTGCCGCCGCCGATGAAGCCGATGCGGCTGCGTGTCGTGCTCATGTTTTCATCCCCGCTGCCGCGCGCCGAACAGCGCCGTGCCGATGCGCACCATGGTGGCACCCTCGTGAATCGCCGCGGCGAAATCGCCGCTCATGCCCATCGACAGCGTGTCGGTTTCGATGCCAGCCGCGGCGAGGGAGTCCTTGAGCTCGCGCAGGCGGCGAAACGGCTCGCGCTGCGCCTCGAAGCCCTCGCGCGCTCGCGGGATGCACATCAACCCGCGCAGCCGGAGCTTCGGCATGCCCGCGACGCGCTCGGCGAGCGGCAGCGTATCTTCCGGCGCGACACCCGATTTGCCCGGTTCCGCGTCGATGTTGACCTGGATGCAGACGTCGAGGTCGGGTGCGTGCCAAGGCCGTTGCGCGCTCAGGCGCTCCGCGATCCTGGCGCGGTCGATCGTGTGCACCCACTGGAAATTTTCCGCCACTGCGCGCGTCTTGTTCGCTTGCAGATGCCCGATGAAATGCCAGACGAGGTCGTCGCGGCCGACGGTTTCGATCTTCGCCAGCCCCTCCTGCAGGAAGTTCTCGCCAAAGTCGCGCTGGCCCGCCGTGGCTGCTTCGAGGACGAGCGCGGCGGGTTTCGATTTGCTCACGGCGAGCAGCTTGACGGCGCCTGCGGGGCGCCCTGCATCGGCCGCGGCACGGGCGAGCAAATCTTGGATTTTCCGAAAGTTATCCGTGACTCCAATCACGTTTTACCGCCATGCCTTCGATATACTAGGCGCCTCGAACCCGGGTTATGGTAAAGGCACCTCCGGCTCCCCGCACGCGAGGGCCGACGGGCGCCGGATCCGGCAGTTACTCCAGAGGAACCAATATGGCCGTCGATGTCGCGCAGCTCCTGGCGTTCACCGTGAAGAACAACGCATCGGACCTGCACCTTTCCGGCGGCGTCCCCCCCATGATTCGCGTCGATGGCGACATCAAGCGGATCAACATGCCCGCGCTGACCCACAAGGACGTCAATAGCATGGTGTACGACATCATGAATGACAAGCAGCGCAAGGATTATGAAGAGTTCCTCGAGACCGATTTTTCCTTCGAAATTCCGAAGCTCGCTCGTTTCCGCGTCAACGCCTTCAACCAGAATCGCGGCTCGGCCGCGGTGTTCCGGACGATTCCTTCGGAGATCCTGACCCTCGACGATCTCGGTGCGCCGCAGATCTTCAAGGACGTCTCGATGCACCCGCGCGGCATCGTGCTGGTCACCGGGCCGACGGGGTCCGGCAAGTCGACGACGCTCGCCGCGATGGTCGACTACATCAACGAGAACAAGCCGGACCACATCCTGACGATCGAGGATCCGATCGAGTTCGTGCACGAGAGCAAGAAGTCGCTGATCAACCAGCGCGAGGTGCACCGCGACACGCTGGGCTTCAACGAGGCGCTGCGCTCCGCCCTGCGCGAGGACCCGGACGTGATCCTGGTGGGCGAGCTGCGCGACCTCGAGACGATCCGGCTCGCGCTGACCGCGGCGGAGACCGGGCACCTCGTGTTCGGCACGCTGCACACGAGCTCGGCGGCCAAGACCATCGACCGTATCGTCGACGTGTTCCCGGCCGCGGAGAAGGAAATGGTGCGGGCGATGCTGTCCGAGTCCCTGCGTGCAGTCATCTCGCAGACGCTCCTGAAGCGCATCGGCGGCGGCCGTATCGCGGCGCACGAGATCATGATCGGCACGCCGGCGATCCGCAACCTGATCCGAGAGGGCAAGATCGCGCAGATGTACTCCGCGATCCAGACGGGGCATGCTTCGGGCATGCAGACGCTGGACCAGAACCTCACCGAGCTCCTGCACAAGGGGCTCATCAACAAGGAAGAGGCACGGTTCCGCGCGGTGAACAAGGAAAACTTTTGACGGAAGAGCGAATCACGTCCCGCAGGAGCGTGCATTGCACGCGATCAGCGATCGTATCGCGCGCAATGCGCGCTCCTGCGGCACCGGAGCTCGACCCGCAGTGGAGTAGAGGGTTATGGATCGGGAACAGGCGATCAGGCTGACACAGAACCTGCTGCGCAAGATGGTGGAGAAGGAGGGCTCTGACCTCTTCATCACGACCGGCTTTCCTCCGGCCATCAAGATCGACGGCACGATCCACAAGGCGACCGACACCCCGCTCACCGCCGAGCAATCCGCGATGATGGTGCGCGCCATCATGAACGACAAGCAGATCAAGGAGTTCGACTCCACCAAGGAGTGCAACTTCGCGATCAGCCCGCAGGGCATCGGCCGCTTCCGTGTCAGCGCCTTCATCCAGCAGGGACAGATCGGCGCCGTGCTGCGCACGATCACGACCGAGATCCCGACGCTCGGCGAGCTCGACCTGCCGCCGATCCTGAAGGACGTGGTGATGAACAAGCGCGGGCTCGTGATCGTCGTCGGCGGCACGGGCTCCGGCAAATCGACGACGCTCGCGGCGATGATCGGTCATCGCAACGAGCATTCGAAGGGCCACATCATCTCCATCGAGGACCCGGTCGAGTTCGTGCATCCGCACAAGGGCTGCGTGATCACCCAGCGTGAGGTCGGCGTGGACACCGAATCCTGGCACGCGGCGCTCAAGAACACGCTGCGCCAGGCGCCCGACGTGATCCTGATCGGCGAAATCCGCGACCGGGAGACGATGGAGTACGGCATCCAGTTCGCCGAGACCGGTCATCTGTGCCTGGCGACCCTGCACGCGAACAGCGCGAACCAGGCGCTCGACCGCATCATCAACTTCTTCCCCGAGGAGCGCCGCCAGCAGCTGCTGATGGACCTGTCGCTGAACACCAAGGCGATCGTCTCGCAGCGTCTGGTGCCGCGTGAGAGCGGCGTGGGCCGCATCGCAGCCATGGAAATCATGCTGAACTCGCCGCTGATCGCGGACCTGATCTTCAAGGGGCAGGTGGCCCACATCAAGGAGATCATGGCGAAGTCCACGCGGCTCGGCATGCAGACCTTCGACCAGGCGCTGTTCGCGTTGTACGAGGACGGCCTCATCTCCTACGAGGAGGCGATGCGCAACGCGGATTCCAAGAACGAGCTCAGGCTGCGGATCAAGCTGGAGAGCAAGCGCGAAGGCTCGCTCGCCGAGCAGCAGGGCGAAAGCCTGCGCATCATGGAAGAAGACACGGCGCGGACCTTCTGAGACCCGGCACGCACATATGAACGTAAAACCGCTGTTCAAGCTGATGGTGGAGAAGAGGGCGTCCGACCTGTTCTTCGCCCCGTACGCTCCGGCCAAGATCAAGATCGACGGCAAGATCATGCCGGTGAACAAGCTCGAGATGACGCCCAAGATGGTGAAGCAGGCGGCCTTCGAGCTCATGGACGAGAGCCAGCTCGAGGCCTTCCAGAGGGACCTCGAGCTCGATTTCGCGATCTCCGAGCCCGGGCTCGGGCGCTTCCGCGTCAACGTCTTCCAGCAGCGCGGCAACGTCGCCATGGTGCTGCGCTACATCACCGCCGAGATGCCGAACCTGGACGAGCTCGGCATGCCCGAGCAGCTCAAGGACCTCGTGATGCTGAAGCGCGGCCTGATCCTCATGGTCGGCGCCAGCGGCAACGGCAAGTCCACCACGCTCGCCGCGATGATCAACTACCGCAACGAGAAAACCTCGTCGCATATCATCACCGTCGAGGACCCGATCGAGTTCCTGCACCCGAACAAGCAATCCATCGTCAACCAGCGCGAGGTCGGGCTGGACACCAAGTCCTACGCCAACGCGCTGAAAAGCGCCATGCGTGCCGCGCCCGACGTGATCCAGATCGGCGAGATCCGCGACCGCGAATCCATGCAGTCCGCCATCGACATGGCCGGCACCGGCCATCTCGTGCTCGCCACGCTGCATTCGAACAACGCGCCGGAAACGCTCGACCGCATCATCAACATGTTCCCGACCGAGCAGCATCCGCAGGTCTTTCTGGACCTCGCGCATTATCTGCGCGCCATCATCTCGCAACGGCTGGTGCGCTCGCGGGCCGGCAAGCGTGTCGCCGCCGTCGAGCTCATGCTCAACACGCCGCACATCAAGGACCTCATCATGAAGGGCGACATCTCGGCGGTGAAAGAAGCGCTCAAGGATTCGAGCGAAAAGGGCGTCCAGAACTTCGATTCTGCCCTGCTCAGCCTCTACAAGGCCGGCACGATCACGCTCGAGGAAGCGATGGCGCACGCCGACTCCCGCTCCAACCTCGAAGCCCTCGTCAACTTCGGCTGACGCCGCCCCACCGCGCCCCTGGGAGCGCGCACCGCGCGCGACCGAACGCAGCCACGCGTCCCGGTAGGAGCCCGCCATGCGCGCTTCTACGGTGGCTGCGCTCCGTCGCGCGCGATGCGCGCTCCTACCCCCGGGGGGGCAGGCTCAGGCGGGGAAGACGGTGGCGGCGTCGAAGACGGGGCCGTCGACGCAGACGCGTTTCATGGCGGGGCCGTCCGGGGTTTGCACGAGGACGGTGCAGCCGGCGCAGCCGCCGACCGCGCAGGCCATGAACTCCTCGAGCGCGGCCTGGCAGGGCACGCCGAACTCGCGCGCGAGTGCCGCGACGGCCTCGAGCATGCGCGTCGGTCCGCAGGTGAAGATCTCGACTTCGCCGAGCACGGAGGCCGGCTGCGCCGCCAGCCACACGCGGGCGAGCTCGGCCACGTTGCCGCGCCACGTGCCCGGCAGGCCGGCACCGCTCGCGAGCCGGCTCGGAATGCGCCAGTCCTCGAGCAGCGGCATGGCGTAGAGCGCCTTGTCGCGCAGCCAGTCGGTGACGATCGCGGAGGGCACGGGCTCGAACGGGAACGGGATCTCGGAGCCCATCAGCACCAGTGCCTGCCACTCGCGGTGATCCCGCCACAACGTCTCCGCGAGGAAGATCATCGGCGGAATGCCGACGCCGCCGCCGATCAAAAGCGGCCGCGGACGCTCTTCCCGAGGCGTGAACCCGTTGCCGATCGGACCGAGCAGGCTCATGCGGTCGCCGGCGGCTTTCCTGCCGAGCGAGCGCAGCCCCGGTCCCACGATCTTGAACAGCACCTCGATCCAGCCATGGAGCGCGTCCGCGCGCATGATCGACAGCGGCCGGCGCATCGGGATCGCCGCGTCGCAACGGATGTGCACGAACTGTCCCGGCGTCGCGCGCCGCGCCGTCTCCGGCGAGTGCAGGCGCAGGATGTACTGCTCGCCCGCGAACCGGGCGACGTCGATGACGGTGCACTCCTCGAGGAAGACGGTGCCGCGGTGCGCCTGCGCGGCCGTCGCGCTTCTGGTCACCGCTTGCCGCCGGCTTGCAGCGTCTCGATCACGGTGCAGAGCACGGCCATGCGCACCGCGACCCCGTTCGTCACCTGCTGCGTGATCACGGAGCACGGGCTGTCCGCGAGCGCCGATTCGATCTCGATGCCGCGGTTCATCGGCCCCGGGTGCATCACGATGGCGCCCGGCTTCGCGAGCCGCATGCGCTCGTGGCTCACACCATAACGCGCGAAATACTCGTCAATGCCGGGGATGCCGTCGAGGTTGCCGATGCGCTCGCGCTGGATGCGCAACGCCATCACGACGTCCGCGTCGCGCAAGCCTTCCTCCAGCCGGTGCATCACCCGGCCTTGTATCGAGCCCGGCTCGGGCGCCAGCGCCGGCGGGCATACCAGCCGGATCTCGCCCACCCCCATTGTCGTGAGCCCCTGGGCCGCCGAGCGCGCCACGCGCGAATGCGCAATGTCGCCGACGATCGCGACCGTGAGCTCGGCGAAATCCGGCTTGTGCTGCCGGATCGTCAGGAGGTCGAGCAGCCCCTGGGTCGGGTGCGACACGTCGGACTCGCCGGCGTTCAGGATGCTCACGTGCTCGCTCGCGTGGCGCGCGATGTAGGCCGGCACACCCGCGCTCGCGTCGCGCACGACGAACACGTCCACCTGCATCGCCTGGAGCGTGTAAATCATGTCGAGGATGCTCTCGCCCTTCTTGCGCGAGGAGGTGTTGACATCGAGATTCAGCACGTCCGCGCCGAGGCGCTTGCCGGCGAGATCGAAGGACGCGCGCGTGCGCGTGCTCGGCTCGAAGAACAGGTTGGCGACGGTGCGCCCGGCGAGCGCCTGGCTGCGCACCGCGCCGGAGCCGTGCGGGCGGAGGTACGTCTCGGCGCGATCGAGCAGCGCGGTGAGCTGCTCGCGTGACAACCCGCGTAGCGTGAGCAGGTGACGCAGCCGGCCGGAGGGCGTGAGCTGCAGCGCGCCGTCGTCACTGGTCGTGGGGATCTCGGTGGGCTCGGTGAGGGGCATGGCGGGGACGCAGTTTACCCGCAATCCGTTGCCTGCGGCTCAGCGCGCGGCGGCCCGCCGCTGCGGGCGAGCCAGCGCTCGGCGATCAGGACCGCGGCGCACGCGTCCACCATCGTCCGCCGGATGCGGCCGCCGCGCCCTTCCTGCCGCTGCCGCACCAGGCGCTCGCGCGCCTCGAGCGAGGTGTAGCGCTCGTCCACGCTCTCCACCGGCAGGGGAAAGCGCCGGGCGAGCTCCACGGCGAACGCGCTCGCGGCTTGCGACAGCGGGGAGGGCGAGCCGTCGGCGTTGAGCGGCAGGCCCACGATGAGCCGC
>DASVDF010000106.1:0-2370 GCA_036381215.1 Woeseiaceae bacterium
CTCTCGCGCCTGGTGCCGATCGAGAACGCCGCCATGCCCGAGCGCACGGTGATCCAGTGGGACAAGGACGACATCGACGCGCTCGGGCTGCTCAAGGTGGACTGCCTCGGGCTCGGGATGCTGACCGCGATCCGCAAGAGCTTCGAGCTGATCGAGCGCTGGGACGGGCGCAAGCTCACGCCCGCGACGGTGCCGGCCGAGGATCCGGCGGTGTACCGGATGATCTCGGCGGCCGATACGGTCGGGGTGTTCCAGATCGAGTCGCGCGCGCAGATGTCGATGCTGCCGCGGTTGAAGCCCAAGTGCTTCTACGATCTGGTGATCGAGATCGCGATCGTGCGCCCGGGGCCGATCCAGGGAAACATGGTGCATCCGTACCTGCGCCGGCGCCAGGGCAAGGAGCCGGTGAGCTATCCCTCGGACGAGGTGCGCGGCGTGCTCGAGCGCACCCTGGGCGTGCCGATCTTCCAGGAGCAGGTGATCAAGCTCGCGATGGTGGCGGCCGGCTTCAGCGCAGGCGAGGCCGACGGGCTGCGCCGGGCGATGGCGGCGTGGCATCGTCGCGGCGGGCTCGATCGCTACGAGCGCCGTCTCATCGAAGGCATGCGCGCGCGCGGCTATTCCGCGGAATACGCGCGCCAGATCTACGACCAGATCAAGGGCTTCGGCGAGTACGGCTTCCCGGAGTCGCACTCGGCGAGCTTCGCGCTGCTCGCGTACGTGTCGGCCTGGCTCAAGTGCCACGAGCCGGCGGCGTTTCTGGCGGCGCTGCTGAACAGTCAGCCGATGGGGTTCTATGCGCCGGCGCAGCTGGTGCAGGACGCGCGGCGGCACGGGGTCGAGGTGCGGCCGGTGGATGTGCGGTACAGCGATTGGGATTGCGCGTTGGAGGCGGCGAGCGCGTCCGCCGTGTCGGTGGAACAGGGGAGACTGTCGGAAACGATGGCTTCCGGTGCGGTCCGGTCGGTCGGGGGCGGACGGGTTCCGGCCGGCGTCCCTCGCTCTGGCCTTCTCTCCGCCAGTGGGGGGAGGGGATATCTGGAAGCAGCGCCGCGGAGGAGGGAGCTGGAACGGAAAAGAGGGAGGGGACCGGCGCCCGGGCTGGCTCTGTTTGAGGTCATTCCCGCGCAGGCGAGAGTCCTCGGACCTGCCTTGCACGATCGGAGGATCGGGAATGGCGAGCTGGATGCCCGCTTTCGCGGGCATGACGGACAAACCACCGTGCGGGACAGGAAACCCGCGGCCGTGCGCCTCGGGCTGCGGCAGGTGAAGGGGCTGAGCCGCGCGGGCGCCGAGCGGCTGGTGACGGCGCGCAGCAACGGGCCGTTCGCGGACGTGAACGACCTGGTGCGCCGCGCCGGGCTCGATGCGCGCGACCGGGCGGCGCTGGCGGCGGCCGGGGCGCTCGAGGGGCTCGCCGGGCATCGGCACCGGGCGCGCTGGGCGGTGGCGGGGATCGAGCCGGAGCGGCCGCTATTAAAGGAGACGTCGATCCCGGAGGCGATTCCGCTGCTGCGCCGGCCGACCGAGGTCGAGGACGTGATCGCGGACTACGCGTACGTGGGGCTGACCCTGGGCCGGCATCCGATCGCGCTCCTGCGCGAGGAGCTGAGCGCCCAGGGCTCGCTCCCGGCGAGCGAGGTGTGCCGGGTTTCGCCGGGGCAGTACACGCGCACCACGGGTCTCGTGGTGTGCCGGCAGCATCCGGGGTCGGCCAACGGCGTGATCTTTCTGACGCTCGAGGACGAGACCGGGCAGACCAACGTCATCGTCTGGAAGAGCGTGGTCGAGCGCTACCGGCGCGAGATCGCGCAGGCGCGGCTGCTGTCGGTGGAAGGGGAGGTGCAGCGCGAGGACGGGGTGCAGCACATCATCGCGCGGCGGCTGGTGGATCGCTCGGCGATGCTGGGCGACCTGATGGTGCGGTCGCGGGATTTTCGCTGACGCCGCGTCTGCCTTGACGCTGTGCCTGCCTTGACGCTGTGCCCGCCTTGACGCCGCACCCCGCCTTCGCGCTCTGCCGGCGTTGCGAGATTGCTTCGTCGCCCCGCACCTTGTTCCGGTAACGGCGTACCTGCTTCCAGCGCCGTACATGAACAAGGTGCGGGGCTCCTCGCAATGACAGCCGGGGTTTTGCTCCCGATCCGAGGTGGCTCTTCCTCAGCGAAGCCTGTCATTGCCTGTCATTGGCGCTCCAACGAAGCCTGTCATTGCGAGCCCGCGCGAGCCGCAATGTGTCGGCCGGCGTTGTGGTCGCGCGATCCTCCTTCAAACGACGCCTGTCATTGCGAGGCCCCGGCGCGGGGCTGCCTGGGCGACTCCGCATCCGAGCTCATCGCGCTCGAACGAAGCCTGTCATTGCGAGGCCCG
>DASVDF010000107.1:0-59016 GCA_036381215.1 Woeseiaceae bacterium
TGCGCGCATGGGCCCCGAGGTCATCAGCGGCGCCGCTGCCGTCGCGCTCGCGGTCGCCGCCGCGTTCGTTCTGCTGGCGGTTCCGGCGCGCCGGTTCCTGCCGACGGAAAAGCCGTCGTCGCGGTTTCGCGGCGCCATCCTTCCCGAACCCGCCCAGCAGCATCGGCATCGCGTGGCCGCGCTCGGGCGCTACCAGGATCTCGTGACCGTGGCCGTGCTGGTATTCCTCGCTGCCTTCGCCGCGGCCCTGCCGCTGCTGCCGGGCTCACGCGTGCAGAGCCTGCCCCGCGCGTTGCTGTTCGCGCTCGCGCTCGCCGCCGCTGCCGCCCTGACGGGAGCCGTCGTCCTGCTGATCCGTCTCGCCGTCGCGCGGCGGCGCGCCCGCTTCGTCCGCGATGCGGGCATTGCCGTCGGCCAGGGCCTCCTGAAGCTCACCGGGACCCGGAACCGCGTCTTCCATGACGTGCCTTGCGGGAAGGCGGTCATCGACAACGTGCTGGTCGGCCTGCACGGCATCTATGCGGTGTTCGTGATCGCCCGCCGGCCGGGGCGGCACAATCGCCTGCGGCTCCAGGGAGACCAGCTGCTCTTCGCGCCCGGCAACTACCGCCTGCCGCTCGCGCCGCTCGCAGAGCAGAGCGAGTTGCTCGCACGAGAGCTCCGGAAGGCGCTGAATGTGGCGCTGCGCGTGCGCCTGGTCCTCGCGGTGCCCGGATGGGAAATCGAGAACCAGGCGGACGAGGCCTGCCTCGTCGTGAACGAGCGCAACCTCGTGATGCTGCGCGGCTGGAAGGACAGTGCGGATTACCTGATGCACGAGGACGTGGAGCGCGCACAGGAAATCCTCACGGAAAGATGCCTGCGCTTCGGCGCCGATCCCGCGACTGCGCCGGTGAGTTTCCGCGCCGCGACCGGGACGGCGCGCGCCTGATTGATTACCGGTCCCGGCGACGCTACGGCAGCGGCTCGAGGCGGGCCGCGAGCCGGCCGCCATCGAGCACCCGGACGAAATCGTCGGCGAGCTCGTGGCAGGCGTGCACGACGGCCCGCCACCGCTGCACGCGTTCGCTCTCCGGCATGCGCACGAAGTCGCTGCGATCCGGAACCTTGCCTCCGGGCAGCCGGGACACGAACTCCGGAGCCGGGCAGACGAGCACGATGCGATCGGTGTGGCGCCCGTCGTGCCGCCGCCACTTGAGACCCTTGTCGAACCAGCCGGGAATCAGGCGGCCGAAGAAGTGCGGGAAGAATGTCAGCCGGTCCGGCTCGCCGAGCGGCAGATCCAGGTGATAGTCGATGATCCCGCCGTCGCGATAGATGCCGGCCGGCGCTCCATCGATGTCGCGCACGCCGGAGAGCACGGTCGGGATCGCACCCGATGCGGCGATCGCATCGGCAACGTTCCGTTGTGTCAGCGGGACGCGCTCCAGCCGGAAACCCGGCGCGTTGTAGAAGGGCGGCAGGTCACGCGGATCGTAGAACAGGCTGCGCGAGAAGAAAGCGCCGAGGCAGCGCCGGCTCAGCGTGTTCGCGAATGCCGCACAGGCGAGTGCCGACAGGAGCACGGGCTTCACGTCGCTTGCGGTCACGCGCCGGCTGCGTACCGCGAGGACGTGGGAACGCAGCGTGGGGTGAGTGACGATCTCGGCGGCGCCGCTGTCGCCCAGCAGCGTCGCGAGGATCTCCCGGCTCTTTGCCGTCACCTCGGGGAGCCCCGGACTGGCGCTGTAGCTTTGCTCGACATACGCGTTCTCGAAGCGCTCGAGCGCGGCGCCCGGATCCCGCTGTGCGTAGCAGGCGAAGCGCCAGGCGCCGATCGACGAGCCGAGCAGGTGCACCGGCCCGGGGAGCTTCGGCAGGACTCGGTCGATGATCACCCGGTCGAGCTGGCTCAGGACCAGCCACTTCGGACCGCCCGATGCGCCGGCAATCGTGCCGATGCGCTCCTCCGAGAACCCGCGCTGGCGGATTTCCCGGAAGGCGCCCTCGCCCGCGTAGAAGCGCAGCGGTCCCTTGTCGCGTTGCAATCCCTGGCACCTCCGTGGCAAATCCGCCAATTGAGCCGCCGCGCGACGCGGCTTGCAAGCGCCTGGTGCCGTCGGGGGGTTATGCCCGCGCGCCACGTTCCCGCCGAGCCCTGTGCCTGTAGAATCGATGCCCGGAGGTCACCCATGCCACCATCCCTGCGCCGGCTGTCGTTGTTGGCACTGTGCGCCGCGCTCGGCCCCGCGGCCACGGCAGTCGCACACAGCGGCGGCCATGCAACCGTCTATGTGGCGCCCGATGGGCAGGACACCGGCGACTGCTCCGATCCCCTGGCGCCCTGCCGCACGCTCGGCTACGCGCTCTCCGTAGCCGGCAAGGGCGCGGAGGTCCGCATCGCCGCCGGCAGCTACGAAGTCTTCGACCCGGAGGTGCTCTTGCACCTCGCCAGCCGGTCGGTCGGCGTCGCTCCCGGCTGGTCGGCCGGATTCTCGAAGCCGGGAGCGGGCACGACGACGCTCATCGGCGTGCCGCCCGCGTATCGCGAGCTGCTCGAGCCGCTCGGCTTCGAGGTGATCGCCGATACCAAGAGCCTCGACGACGAGAAAGCCGCGCTCGCGGGCAAGCTGCTCGCGCAATGGCAGCGGCAGAAGGCGGGTCTTCCCGCCGCGGAATGTGCGGGCGGCACGGCCGCCGGGCTCGCCTGCGCCGGGGTCGACCTGCTCGCCCACGTGCCGCTCGATGCCGTGAGCGCGCGGCCCGCTGCAGCTAACGACGTCTGGGGCTTCGTCGACCTGAACACCGGGCGCGAATACGCCATCGCCGGCTTCGACATCGGCACCGCCGTGCTCGACGTGACGGATCCCGCGCAGCCGCTCGAGGTCGGCTTCGTCGACGGGCAGCAGACGGTCTGGCGCGACATCAAGGTGTACCAGTACTACGACGCGGCCGCGGGCCGCTGGCACGCCTTTGCTTACGTCACGGCGGACAACGTGAGCGAGGGCATGTTCGTGATCGACCTCGGCGGGCTGCCGCAATCGATCGCGAAGACCGCTTACGCGAGCGACTTCTTCCGCGCGCACAACGTGCAGCTCGCCACCGCGGATTACGCGACCGGCCTCGCCCGTGTGAACGTGCCGCCGCAGCTCGTCATCGCCGGATCGAACCTGAGCCACGGCGCTTTCCGCGTCTACTCGCTCGCCAAACCCGGTACGCCGGCTTTCGTCGCGGCGGGCTCGGCCGTGCCCGACAGCGGCTCCACGACGATCTATACCCACGACTCGGCGCCCGCGATCGTGAGCGATGCGCGGGCGGAGGCGTGCCCCGACGGCGGTGCCTGGTGCGAAGTGCTGCTCGACTTCAACGAGGACCAGATCGTCGTCTGGGACCTCACCGATGCCGCGCACCCGCTGCCGCTCGCGGTGCGCGGGTACGCCAACGCGTCGTACGTGCACTCGGGATGGTGGTCAGAGGATCACCGCTGGTTCTTCGCACACGACGAGCAGGACGAGCAGCGTGCCGGCCTGAACACGACCGTGCGCGTGTTCGCGATGGACGATCTCGCGGCTCCGGCGGAGGTGGGCGTATGGACCGGGCCCACGCGCGCGATCGATCATAACGGATTCGTGCGCGGCAACCGTTATTACGTGTCGAACTACACGCGCGGCTTCACCGTGCTCGACCTGAGCGATCCGGCGGCACCCGCCGTCGCGGGCTTCCTGGACACGTACGCGCCCTCGGACGAGCCGGCGTTCCAGGGCGCGTGGGGCAGCTATCCCTATTTCTTCAGCGGCACGGTCGCGGTGAACGACATCGACAGCGGCCTGTACCTCGTGCGCGACCGCACGCTCGACGTGCCCGAAGGCCGGCTCGGGTTCGCTGCGAGCTCAGTCGCCGGGGAGGAAGGCGGCGTGGCGCGCCTGACGGTGAACCGCACCGGCGGCGCGGAAGGCGCGGTCGGCGTCACGCTCGAGGTGGTGCCCGCGACCGCCAGACCCGACGATTACGTACTTCCCTCGAGCACCCTGAGCTGGGTGCCAGGCGATACGACGCCGCGCAACATCGATCTGCAGCTCTCCGGTGATGCGACAGCCGAAGACCTCGAGCGCCTGCTGGTGCGGCTCGTCGCACCGACCGGCGGCGCGACGCTCGGTGACGTGAACGTCGCGAGCGTCTACCTCGCGGAAGCGGGGGCCGCGCCCGAAATCGGTTTCTTCGAGCCCGTCATCGAAGCTTCGGAAACCGGCTTCGGCACCGCGGTCGTCGTGCTGCGCCGGCGCGGCAATGCCGGCGCCGCGGCCAGCGTCGACTACTCGGTGACCGGCGCGACGGCGACGGCGGGCGACGACTTCGACGGCCCGCAGGGCGGCAGCGTGCACTGGGAGCCGGGCGACGGCGATCCCGTGAGCCTCGTGTTCGACATCGCGGACGACGGCGTGGCGGAAGGCGACGAGACGTTCTCGATCGCCCTCTCCGGCGCGGCGGACGCCGGCATCGCCGGCCCCGCTGCCGCCGAAGTGACCATCCTCGCCAGCGCAGGGCCCGGCGTGCCACCGGGCACGGGCAATGGCGGGCCTTCGGCCGGGGGTGGCGGAGGCAGCGGTGCAGCGGGTCCCGGCCTGCTGCTCCTTCTCGCCATAACCGGCGCCGGTCTCAGGCATCGAAGGGGTGACGCCGGACGATCGTCTGCTCGCGATCGGGGCCGGTCGAGATGATGTCGAGCGGCACGCCGGCAAGCTCCTCGATCCGGGAGAGATAGCGCCGCGCGTTCTCCGGCAGGTCGTCGTAGCGGGTGATGCCCACCGTCGAGGTCAGCCAGCCCGGCATGTCCTCGTAGATCGGCTGGTATTCGGAGAAGCGATCGACCGTGATCGGCAGACCCGAGATACGCTCCTCGCCGAGCCGGTAGCCGACGCAGATGCGGATCCGCTCGAGCCCGTCCAGCACGTCGAGCTTGGTGACGCAGAGTCCGGAGACGCTGCTGTTCACGATGGAGCGCTCGAGCGCCACCGCGTCGAACCAGCCGCAGCGCCGCGGGCGTCCGGTGGTCGATCCGAACTCTGCCCCCACCGTCGCGAGATGCTCTCCCTGGTCGTCGAACAGCTCGGTCGGGAACGGGCCGGCGCCGACGCGCGTCGTGTACGCCTTGACGATGCCGAGCACGTAATCGAGCTCGTGCGGCCCGATGCCGGTGCCGGTGCTTGCCGCCGCGGCCACCGTGTTCGAGGACGTGACGAACGGGTACGTGCCGTGATCGATGTCGAGGAAGGAGCCCTGTGCGCCTTCGAAGAGGATGCTCTGCCCCGCCTCGGCGAGGTCGTGCAGGATCTGCGTCACGTCGGCGGTGATAGGCGCAATCGTCTCGGCCGCGCGCAATGCAGTGTCCAGCGTGCGCGCAAAATCGATCGGCTCGACACGGAAATAATTGCGCAGCAGGAAGTTGTGGAAATCCAGGACTTCGCCCAGTTTCGCCGCGAACTTCTCCCGCACGAACAGATCCGCGACCCGGACCGCGCGGCGTGAGATCTTGTCCTCGTAGGCGGGACCGATGCCGCGCCCGGTGGTGCCGATCGCGGCGGCGCCCTTCGCCTTCTCGCGCGCGATGTCGAGGGCCACGTGGCTCGGCAGGATCAACGGGCACGCCGGGCTGATGCGCAGGCGTTCGTACACCGGCACGCCGTTCGCCATCAGCGCTTCGGCTTCCCGGATCAATGCTTCGAGCGACAGCACGACGCCGTTGCCGATCAGGCAGCTCACGCCTTCGCGCAGGATGCCGGACGGGATCAGGTGCAGAACGGTCTTTTTGCCGCCGATGACCAGCGTATGGCCGGCATTGTGCCCACCCTGGAAGCGGGTGACTGCGGCGGCACGCTCGGTGAGCAAGTCGACGATCTTGCCCTTGCCCTCGTCGCCCCATTGCATGCCGATGACGACTACGTTCCTGCTCATGGCACTGTCAGTCTCTCATGCCCGCACGATGAACAACAGCAGCAGCCCCGCGCCCATCGCCGCCAGCCCGGCGAGGCGCAGGTTGTTGTCCGACAGACTGCCGATCCGCTCGACGGTGCGGCGGAAGGCCTGCGGGCCGATGAACGGGATCATGCCTTCGATGATGAGGTAGAGCGCGAAGGCGGTCAGAATCTCCTGCCACATGCCCGCATGCCCCAGATGACCAGCGCCGATCGGCAGCGGCCGCGCGGCGCGGCCCCGACCCTCACTGGCCTCCACCCGCCTGGTTCAGGAAGCGGAAGAACTCGTTGTCCGGCTCGATCACGAGCACGTCGCCGGGCTTGCCGACCGAATCGATGTACGCGTTGATGCTGCGGTAGAACGCATAGAACTCCGGATCCTTGCTGTAGGCCTCCGCGTAGAGGGCGGCCGCGCGCGCGTCTCCCTCGCCGCGGATTTCCTGCGCCTGGCGGGTGGCATTGGCGAGGATCACGGTCTTCTCGTGATCGGCCCGCGCCCTCCTCGCTTCGGCGACCTGCCGGCCCTCCGCACGGCGCTCGGCAGCCACGCGTTTGCGCTCCTCGCGCATCTGCTGGTACACGGAATCGCGCACGTCCGGCGGGAACTCGACCTGCTTGACCCGCACGTCGACGAGGTCGACGCCCAGGCCCTCGGCCGTGCGTGACGCCGTCGCGAGCATGTCGCGCATCAGCTCGGCGCGCTCGACCGAGATCGCCTCCTGCACCTGGCGCTTGCCCATCTCGGTGACAATCGCATCCTGCACGATCTGCGACAGCCGGTCGCGCGCGACCTCCTCCAGCCCGCGCGTCGACGTGTAGTACTGCACCGCATCCGTGATGCGCCACTTGACGAAAAAGTCCACCTGCAGCGCGAGGCGCTCCCGCGTGAAGATGCGCTCGGGATCGTCGCTGATCGTGAGCAGGCGCTTCGGGAACTTGCGCACGCTCTGGAACAGGGGGATCTTGAAGTGCAGGCCGGGCTCGTAGTGCGCCTGCACCACCTCGCCCATTTGCAGCTTGATCGCGAGCTCCCGTTGGTTGACCGTGAAAGCGGAGAGGCCGAGCACGATGAGAGCGAGGCCGACGATGACCAGCGCGGTGAGTCTGCCGTTGGTCATTGACGCGTCCTCCGGTCGCGCCGCTCGCGCGACGCCTGGTCTTCCTCCGGCGCCGAGCCGGTTACCACCGGTGCGCCGTCCTCGATCGTCGCTATGCCGCGCCGGCGCGACTGCTCCAGCAGCCGGTCGACCGGCAGGTACAGCACGTTGCCGTTGCTTTTCGTGTCCAGCAGAACCAGATTCGCGTTCCCGTACACCTGCTGCAGCGCGTCGATGTACATGCGCTCGCGCGTGACCTCCGGCGCCCGACGGTATTCGGCGAGCACGGCCTCGAAGCGCGCCGCGGCGCCCTCCGCTTCGGCGATCACGCGGTCACGGTAGGCCTCCGCGTCCTGTTCCATGCGCGCCGCCTGGCCGCGCGCCTGCGGGATGAGCCCCTGCGCGTACGTGTCCGCTTCGAGAATGTAACGATCGTGATCGTTGCGCGCTTTCTGGGTGTCGTCGACCGCCTCCTGCACCGCCTCGGGATAGTCGAGGCGTTCGAGACTGAGCGACGTCACCGCGATGCCGGAGCCGTACTGATCGAGCGTGCTCTGCAGGAGCAGGCGGGTCTTCGGCGCGATCTGGTCACGCTGCTCGGAGACGAGATCGGCCATCGTGTTGGTGCCGACCACCTCGCGCAGCGCGCTTTCCGTCACTTCGCGCAGCGTGCCGTCGGGATCCGTGACTTCGAAGAGGTATTTGACGGGATCGGTGCGGCGATACTGCACGACCATTTCGATGTACAGGTACTGCTCATCGGCGGTCAGCATTTCCGTGTCGAACGAGTAATACGCCACTTCGCCGACGTTGACGATGTCGACCGTCTCGACCGGATACGGGATATGCCAGTGCAGGCCCGGCATCGCCGTCTGGGTATACGCCCCGAAGCGCTGCACGACACCACGCTCCGCTTCGTCGACGCGGTACAGCCCGGTCAGCGCCCAGCCGGTGATGAGCAGGCCGACGAGCAGCCAGATCCCCGAGCTGCCGGGACCCGGCGCGCCGCCGCCGCCCCCGCCGCGCGTGCCGCCGCCGAAGATCGCGGCAAGCTTGCGCTGCCAGTTCTGTACGATGCGATCGAGGTCGTTGGGCGGCCCGCTATTCTTGTGCCAACGGTCCTTCCCGTCATCGGAGTCGTTCCAGGCCATGTTCTTCTCTATCGATGAGTGGCGGCTCGGGGCGGCTCGTCCCGTTCGAGAATGTCAGCCGGCAGGTTCTCCCGCTTGATGAAGCTCGCGAAATCGCGCTCCCGCATGCAGAGCTCCAGCAGCCAGCCGCCGTCGTCGACGCTAACCTCCCGTTCGACGGCACCGAGCTCGAACAGGGCGGCGCGCTGACGCCCCTGCTCCGGCTGCAGGCGGATCATACCTCGGACCGTCTTGCGCCGCAGACGCTGCTCCATCGCTTCGAGCAGCCGCGGGATGCCCTCGCCGGTCGCGGCGGACAGCCACACGGCCTCCCCGCCATTGCGGGTGCGCCGCTGCGGCAGCTTGTCGATCTTGTTGTAGACGCGGATCTGCGGCACGCGCTCGGCCCCGAGCTCGCGCAACACGGCGTTGACCTGGCGCACGCGCTGCCAGCGGTTCGGGTCGCTGGCATCGATCAGGTGCAGGATCAGGTCGGCCTCGCGGGTCTCTTCGAGCGTGGAGCGGAACGCGGCGATCAGCTCGTGCGGCAGGTCGCGCACAAAGCCGACGGTATCGGCGAGCACCACCCTTGTGCCACCCGGCAGCTCGAGCCGGCGCAGCGTGGGATCGAGCGTGGCGAAAAGCTGATCCTCGACGTACACGCCTGCCGCGGTGAGCGCATTGAACAGGGTCGACTTGCCCGCGTTCGTATAGCCCACGATGGCCACGGTCGGCACGTCGGCCCGCAGCCGGTTCTGGCGATTCATGGAGCGGCGCGTGTCCACCTGCTCGAGACGCATCTTGAGCTGGCGGATGCGGTTACCGATCAGCCGACGGTCGGTCTCGAGCTGGGTTTCGCCCGGGCCACGCAGGCCGATGCCGCCCTTCTGCCGCTCGAGGTGCGTCCAGCCGCGCACGAGCCGGGTGGAGAGATGGCGCAGCTGCGCGAGCTCCACCTGCAGCTTGCCCTCGAAGCTTCGAGCGCGCTGCGCGAAGATGTCGAGGATTAGCCCGTTGCGGTCGAGCACGCGGCATTTCAGGGCCTGCTCGAGATTTCGCTCCTGCGCGGGCGTGAGCGACGCGCTCGAGATCACGAGCTCGGCTTGCGCTTCAGCAATCCGCTGCTTCAGCTCCTCGAGCTTGCCGCGGCCGATGAAGTAACGCGGATCCGGGGTGCGCCGCGCGGACACGATGGAACCCACGACCTCGGCGCCCGCCGAAGTCGCCAGCTCCGCAAATTCGTCACGTTCTATTGTGTCCGGTGCCCCGCCGGGTGCCGCATGAACCAGAATGGCGCGCTCACCGCTCTTCGGCCGCTCAAACAATCGCAACCTCCGGGCGCGAGCTCAGGCTGTGGTCAGTCGTCACTGTCTCCTTCGTCGTCCGGCAGCGGCAGGCGCACGTTCCGGGACGGCACGACCGTCGAAATCGCGTGCTTGTAAACCATCTGGTTGACGCTGTTCTTCAGAAGCACGACGAACTGGTCGAACGAGTCGACTTGCCCCTGGAGCTTGATGCCGTTCACCAGGTAGATCGAAACAGGCACCTTTTCCTTGCGTAGTATGTTGAGGAAAGGGTCCTGCAACGATTGCCCTTTTGCCATTTCGGGACTCCTTATTCTTTTTATTGCTCCTGCGAGCAATCAAAAACGGTCACGACCTGCCGGTGGCTCCGGTTGCCCGTCGGTCGTGGCCAGCCCATTGCGAAGTAAGAATCGGAACGATGAAATACTATCATAGCCCGGAATCCGGCCAATACATCAAACGCCTGCAGCGCACAGGTCCGCGTCGATAGCCGTGAATATGGCGGCGAAGGCGTCTCCTTCAAGGACGTTATGACAGATCAGGTCGCGCTCGTTCCTGAGCCAGGTCATCTGCCTCTTTGCGAGGCGGCGGGTGGCGGTTACCGCAGCGCGTTTTGCCTCCTCCAGTGTAGCTCTCCCGTCGAGGTAATCCCAGATTTGGGCATAGCCCACCGCCCGCATTGACGGGCTGTCGCGATCGAGGCCCGGCCGCGCGCGCAGCCCGGCCACCTCCTCCACGAAGCCCCGGCGGAGCATCTCCTCGAAGCGTTCGGCGATGCGGCGCGCGAGCTCCGCGCGCGGCTCCGCCACCAGCCCGAGCTTGAGGAAAGCGGCGTCGGGCTCCGCGGACGTTGTGGCCTGCCAGTCCGATATGGGACGGCCGCTCTTTTCGAACACTTCCAGCGCGCGCTGGATGCGCTGCGCGTCGTTCGGCGCGATGCGCGCGGCGGCGGCGGGATCGACGGCGGCGAGACGGCGGTGCAGCGCCGGCCAGCCGTGGCGCCGCGCCTCGCGATCGATGGCGGACCTGACGGCAGGGTCGGCCGGCGGCAGCTCGGCCAGGCCGCGGGTCAGTGCGCGGAAGTACATCATGGTGCCGCCGGTGAGCAGCGGCACGCGCCCGGCGGCGCGAATCTCACGCATGGCCGCGCGCGCATCGCGCACGAAAGCGCCGGCGGAATACGTGTCCTCCGGATCCCGGATGTCGATGAGGCGGTGCGGCGCGCGCCTTTGCGTTTCGGCATCGGGCTTGGCCGTTCCGATGTCCATGCCGCGGTACACCATCGCGGAGTCGACGCTCACGATGGCGAGCGGCAGCCTTTCGACCAGGCGCACGGCCAGCTCGGTCTTGCCGGTGGCGGTCGGCCCCAGCAGGCACACCGCGGGAGCATCTTCGACCACGGGCCGGCGCCCGCCGCGGCCGACGGGCATCAGCGTCCGCGCAGGAACAGCCGGTCGAGGTCGCCCAGGCTGATGGTCGTCCAGGTGGGCCGGCCGTGGTTGCATTGGTCCGCGCGGTCGGTGGCCTCCATCTCGCGCAGGAGCGCGTTCATTTCGGCAATCGAAAGGCGGCGGTTCGCCCGCACCGCCTGGTGACAGGCCATGGTCGCGAGCAACTGGTCGCGACGCGCCGCCACGCGGCTGGTGCGGCCGGACGCCTGCAGGTCGGCGAGCAGGTCGCGCACGAGCGCCTCGGCGTCCACCGACTTCAAGAGCGCCGGCAGCTCGCGAATGACGACGCTCGTCGGTCCGCTCACGCCGACGGCCAGGCCGACCTCCTCGAACAATTCCGCGTGCTGTTCCGCGAGTGCCGCTTCGCTTTCCGAGACCCTGAGCGACGCCGGCACGAGCAGCGGCTGGCGCACGATGCCGCCGTCGTCGAACGCGCGCTTCAGGCGTTCGTAGAGCACGCGCTCGTGCGCCGCGTGCATGTCGACGACCACCAGCCCGTCTGCGTTCTGCGCGAGGATGTAGATGCCGGAGAGCTGCGCCACGGCAAACCCGAGCGGCGGCACGTCCCGCCGCTCCGCCGCCGGCGCCCGGGCGGGCTCGGCGAGCGCCGCGTAACCGGCCAGCGCGTCCTGCACGGCGGACGCGTGCGGGCGCTCCGCCGTGAGCTCCATCGGGGCCTGGCGGAACAGGCCGGCCTCCACCGTTTGCGCCGGCACCGCGGTGCGTGCATGCCCGCCCGGGCGCGTGGCCGCGAGCGCGTGCTCCACCACGTGCGCCACCATGTCGTGCACGCTGCGCCCGTCGCGGAAACGCACTTCGTGCTTGGCCGGATGCGCATTGGCGTCGACGGCCGCCGGGTCGATGGCGAGGTACAGCACGTAGGCGGGATGGCGTCCGTGGAACAGCACGTCGCGATAAGCGTGCCGCACCGCGTGCGTGAGCGTGCGATCGGCGATGCTGCGCCCGTTCACGAACCAGTGCTGCAGGTCCGGCTGGCTGCGGTTGAAGGTCGGCAGCGCGAGCCAGCCGGAGAGCGCCATGCCGGCACTCTCGCGGCTCACGAACACCAGGTGACTCGCGAACGCCTCGCCGCACAAGGTCGCGATGCGCGCGACCTGCGCGTCGTCGTCACGTGCCGCGGCCACGGAGAACACCCGCCGCCCGTTATGCGTCAGGGTGAATGCGACCTCGGGACGTGCCAGCGCAAGCCGCCGCACCCAGCGGTCGACGTGGTCGTATTCCGTGCGCTCCGTTTTCAGGAAGCGGCGCCGTCCGGGTGTGTTGTAGAAGAGATCGCGCACCTCGACCGTGGTGCCCTGGCCGTGCGCCGACGGCACCGGCTCGTGCAGCACCCCGTCGCGCGCTTCGACCTGCCAGGCCGTATCGCGGCCGGTGGCGCGCGACGCGAGCGCCAGGCGTGCGACCGAGGCGATGCTCGGCAGCGCCTCGCCGCGAAACCCCAAAGACGCGATCGCCTCCAGGTCCTCGAGGCTCGCGATCTTGCTGGTGGCGTGCCGCGACAGTGCCAGCGCGAGCTCGTCGGCCGGAATGCCGCAACCGTCGTCGCGCACGCGCACGAGCTTCGTACCGCCCGCCTCGACGTCCACGTGGATGGCGCGTGCCCCGGCGTCGAGACTGTTCTCGATCAGCTCCTTGACCACGGACGCCGGGCGCTCCACCACCTCGCCGGCGGCGATCTGGTTGACTAGATGGGGCGGCAGCTGGCGTATCGGCATGTTGGCGATGCGGGCTCGGGCGTTCGTGCGCATTCTTCCAAATGCCGTCGCGGAATGACAGGCGCAGGCGTAGTGGCACCCACACTTCGGGATCGCATCGGTCGCGCACGCTGGTGATCGGTGGTCGGGCGGTATATCCCCAGATTTGTATATGCTTCGTGCTGAACTTGCCTTCGTTCGGGTGGCTTTGCTCCCAGCGCTGCACTCGGTGCGCGAGGTGAGCGCCTATCGCGCGCGCAAGGGCAGGGTCACGAGCCGGTGTTGGAGACGGGGATGTTGAGGGTCTGCCCGACGCGCAGCGTGTCGCCGGACAGCCGGTTGGTTGCGCGCAGCACGGAGAGGCTGACGTTATAGCGTTCGGCTATTTCGCTCAGCGTGTCGCCGCGCGCGATGACGTAGCGCACCTGGCCCTCCGGCGCGCTGCGCAGGAGCATGGCGAGCTGCGTGTCCGGCGGCGGGTGCCGGTAGAAATACGTGCGGACACCGGCGAGGATCGCCTTCGCTATCTCGCGGCGCTTCGTGGGGCTGCTCAGCCTCGCCTCCTCCGAAGGATTGGAGATGAACGCCGTCTCGACGAGGATCGACGGAACGTCCGGCGACTTCAGCACCAGGAAGCCGGCCTGCTGCACCTTGCGGCGGTGCATCGAACCCACCTTCGCGAGCTCGTCCAGCACGCTCGAACCGACCGACAGGCTCGCGGACAGCGCCGCGTTCTGCGACAAATCCAGGAGCACCGACGCGAGCAGGTCGTCCTTGTCGGCGAGCGAAACGCCGCCGATGACCGCGGCGTTCTCACGCTTGGCGAGCAGCCGCGCCGCCTCGTCGCTCGCGCCATCGAGCGACAACACGTACACCGACGCGCCGTGCGCGCGCCCGTCCTTCACGGAATCGGCGTGGATCGATACGAACAGGTCCGCATTGGTTTCGCGCGCAATGCGCATGCGCTCGCGGTGATCGACGTAGTAATCACCGTCGCGCACCAGCACGGACTTCATGCCCGGTTCCTGGTCGATGCGCTCCGCGAGCTCGCGCGCGATCGCGAGCGCCACGTCCTTTTCCCGGGTGCGAGCGTGCCCGATCGCGCCCGGATCGTGGCCGCCATGCCCCGCATCGACCGCGATGACGATGTCGCGGCCCTCCTGGTAGCGGTCGGCCGCGCTCTGCACCGTTTCGAGATTGCCCTGCTGGTGCAGGTCGACGACCAGGCGGTCCCCGTGCTTCGCGTTCGGGCCGGCGACGAAGCTGCGCGAGCGCACCGGCGCGGCGAGGTCCAGCACGATGCGCAGGCCGCCGTCCGCGCGCCGGCCGGTCCGGATACCGGCGAGCGTGCCCGTCGCGCCCGGCAGATCCGCGAGCGACGGGCTCATCTCGCTGTCTTCGAGGTCGACGACGAGGCGATCGGGGCCGCGCAGCGTGAAGATGTTGTGACGGGCCGGGCCGTCGAGATCGAGCACTACGCGCGTGCGGCCGTCCTCGGACCAGACGCGGATGTTCTCGACGGTGGCGGCGTGCGCCGTGCAGCACCCGAGAAGCGCCGCGGCGGCCAGTACCCTGCGCCGTAAGGCCGGACGGGGCGACCACGTCCCGGCTCGCGTCCGGCGGTTCGATACGGCGACGCGCATGCGCGACTACGCGCCGAGGCCGAGCGGACGGGCGGGCCGAAACGGGGACATCACGGGCGTTCTTTCCTTGTTGGTTGTGCCTTTCTGCCGAGTATACGAATCCCGCGGCGAAAGCCAACCATTTTTGTGCTGCAATTTCAGCGGAGTATGAGGACTACTTAAGAGGTTACCGGATCGAGGAGCCGCTGCGCGCGCGGCGAGCGCGCCGAGAGCTCGGCCGCGCGGGCCGCACCCGCATGGCGCAGGCGGACGACGAGGTCCGCGCGCCGGGCCAGCGCCGCGGCGCGCTCCGGCCATTCGACCAGCAGCAGCCCGTCGTCCAGGTCGCTCCAGCCGAGGAACGCGAGCTCGTCCGGACCCGCCAGGCGATACAGGTCGACGTGATAGACGGTACGGCCGGCGATGTCGTAGGGCTCCACCAGCGTGTACGTCGGGCTCGGCACCGGCCCGGCGTGCCCCAGGGCGCGCAGGAGTGCGCGTGCGAAGGTCGACTTGCCGGTGCCGAGCTCGCCTTCGAGCGCGATGGTCCAGCCGCGGGTGTCCGCCGGCAGGCGGGCGGCCACGGCTCGGCCGAGCGCTTCGGTGGCCGCCGCGTCGGGCAGGTCCACCTGCTTCAGGGATTCAGGCACGCACGCAGCTCGCGGAGCAGGTCCGAAGCGAGCAGGCCGCGCGGCGCGTGGCCCGCTGCCGCATCGCCGGCGAGGGCGTGGGCGGTGACGCCGACGACGGCCGCCGTCTCGGCATCCAGCCCCTGCGCGTACAACCCGGCGATGATCCCGGTCAGCACGTCGCCCATGCCGGGGGAAGCCATGCCGGGATTACCGTGCGTGCAGATCCAGGGCACGCCGGCTTTCGCGTGCACCAGGGTGCCCGCTCCCTTGAGCACGACGGTGCCGCCGTAGCGCCGGGCGAGCTCCGCCAGCGCACGCGGCCGGTCGCCCTGGACCGCCACGGCCGAGAGCCCGAGCAGGCGCCCGGCTTCGCCGGGATGCGGCGTGAGGACCCAGTCCTCGCGCGAGCGCGGCCGGCGCGCGAGCAGGTTGAGCGCGTCGGCGTCGAGCACCGCCGGCAGCTCGTGGCACAGCACCGCCGTGAACAGCTCTTCGGCCCACGGGTCGGTGCCGAGGCCGGGCCCGATCGCCACCGTCGAAGCCCGCTTGAGCAGCCGCTCGAGCTCGTCGTCACTCTCGACGCCGTGGCACATGAGCTCCGGCCGGCCCGCCATCACCGTGGCGCAGTTCGCCGGATGCGTCGCGATGGTGACGAGCCCGGCGCCTGCCCGCAGCGCGCCTTCGCCGGCCATGCGCACCGCGCCCGGCATGCCCGGCCCGCCGCCGATCACGAGCAGATGCCCGAAATCGTTCTTGTGCGCCGAGCGCCGGCGCGGCGGCAGCGCGCGGGCGATCGTGGCGGCGTCGCTGCCGCGCAGGCGCGGCGTCTCGCCGGCGCGGCACTCGGCGGGAATGTCGAGCCCGGCGAATGACAGCGTGCCGGTGTAATCCGCGGCCCGGGCGAGGAACAGGCCCACTTTCAAACCGACGAAGGTGATCGTGTGCTCGGCGCGGACGGCCGTGCCGAGCACCTTGCCGGTCTCGCCGGAGATGCCGCTCGGCACGTCGAGGGACAGGACCTGCGCCGGATGCGCATTGATCGCGTTCACCGCATCGGCGAATGCGCCTTCGATGGGCCGCGACAGGCCGCTGCCGAGAATCGCGTCGACCAGCAGATCCGCCTTCGGATCGAGCACGCCGCCCCAGGGCAGGACGGCGCCGCCCGCCGCGGCATAGTCGGCGTGCGCCCGAGCGGCGTCGCCGGACAGCTCGCGTGGGTCGGCGAGCGCGAGCGCCGAGACGTCGATGCCGCGGGCGAGCGCGAGGCGGGCGAGCACGTAGCCGTCTCCGGCGTTGTTGCCGCCGCCGCACACGACCTGCCAGCGGCGCGCCTGCGGGAAGGCCGCGAGTGCCACCGCGAGCGCGGCCTCACCGGCGCGCTGCATGAGGGTATAGGCCGCGATGCCCGCCACCTCGATCGCGTTCCGGTCGATGCGGCGCACGCTCTCGGTCGAATAGATCTCGGCGGGCAGCGGCATACCTCGAAGTATACTAGTGTCCTGTTGATCCCCCTGGTGCGACCTGCCGAGTGCGGCGACGAGCCCGGGACGCGCGAGGAGCGCGGTTTGCCGATTCCAGACCAGCGACGAGCAACGCCGGGCAGCGCAACGTCCGGCCCGGGCGGGGCCGCACGCAACGAGTGCCGCCAGAGCCTGCACCGATGACGGGCGCCCGCGTGGGCCGCACCGGTTCGCTACCCGAGCTGCACGCTCTCAAGCGACGCCTACGCGACTGGAGCGACGAGCTCGGATTTCAGCAGCTCGGCGTTTCCGGCCTCGATCTCGGGCAGGCGGAAGGCCGCCTCCGCAGCTGGCTGGAGCGGCAATTCCATGGCGAGATGGGCTACATGGCGCGGCACGGGACGAAGCGCAGCCGTCCGGACGAGCTGGTGCCCGGGACGCTGCGGGTCATTTCCGTGCGCATGGATTACCTCCCGGAACCACAGGCGCGCGCCGCCGCGCTCCTCGCGGCGCCGCACAAGGCCTACGTGTCGCGCTATGCGCTCGGACGCGACTACCACAAGGTGCTGCGCGGGCGCTTGCGCGGGCTCGCGCGGCGCCTCGAGGCCGAGGTCGGACCCTTCGGGCATCGCGTGTTCGTCGACAGCGCGCCGGTCATGGAAAAGCCGGCCGCGGAGCAATCCGGCCTCGGGTGGATCGGCAAGCACACGAACCTGATCAACCGCCGGGCCGGCTCGTGGTTCTTCCTGGGCGAGCTCTACACCGACCTGCCGCTGCCGACGGACGAGCCCGAGGTGTCCCATTGCGGGTCGTGCCGGGCATGCCTCGACGTGTGTCCCACCGGCGCGATCGTCGCGCCTTACCTGCTGGACGCGCGCCGCTGCATCTCGTACCTGACGATCGAGCTGCACGGGCCGATCCCGCGTGAGCTCAGACCGCTGCTCGGCAACCGCATCTACGGTTGCGACGATTGCCAGCTCGTCTGCCCGTGGAACAAGTTCGCGCGTGTCTCCGCCGAGGCGGATTTCGCGCCGCGCCACGGGCTGGATACCGCCGATCTCGTCACCCTGTTCCGCTGGGACGAGGGGACCTGGCTCGAGAAGACGGAAGGCAGCGCGATTCGCCGCATCGGCTACGAGCGCTGGCTGCGCAACCTCGCCGTGGCGCTCGGCAATGCACCGACCACCCCCGAGGTCGTCGCCGCCCTCAGGGAGCGCCGCGACGGGACCTCGCCGATGGTCCGGGAACATGTGACCTGGGCACTGGAGTGCCACGGCACGCAGTGATGTGCTTGGCGACGGATGCTGTTCGAGCCACGCGATCCAGGGTAAACGTTGTCATTGTTCGGCAATTAACGTAAATAGCAGACATAACATAAGACGGGGAACCGCCGTGACCGGCGACACCTCAACCATCAACTCCGATTACCAGCGCTCGCTGCTCGCCGGCCTGGAGCTCTTCCAGGGCGTCGAGCCCGGGGACGTGCAGGAGCTCCTGCGGCGCTGCGACCGGCGCGACCTGCCGACCGGCGAGCTCCTGCTGTCGCCCGGCTCGAAGAACGAGAACGTGTTCGTCGTCCTCTCCGGCGGCCTCAACGTGCACGTCGGCTCACCCGACGCCCCCATCCTCGTCACCATGGGCGTCGGCGAATGCGCGGGCGAAATGTCCATCATCGAGGATCGCGATCCGTCCGCGTACGTGGTGGCGGCCGAGCCCACCCACCTGCTGGTGATTCACCAGTCGATCCTGTGGGCCATGGTCGAGGCCTCGCACGCCTTCTGCAAGAACCTCCTGGTCGTGCTCTCGGAGCGCGTCCGCAGCCACAACCAGTTCATCGCGGCGAGCTTCGGCGACCTGCGAAAATTCGAACGCAACGCGACCACCGACGCGCTCACGGGCCTCAGCAACCGGCACGCCATGGAAGAGACGTTCCCGCGCGAGGTGAGCCGCTGCCTGCAGAACGGGCAGCCGGTCTCGCTCATCATGATCGACGTCGACCAGTTCAAGTCGTTCAACGACCTGTTCGGCCACGTCGCCGGCGACCGCGCGCTGTCGGCGGTGGCCCGTATCCTCAGCAAGCAGTTCCGCCCGCGCGACCTGCTCGTGCGCTTCGGCGGCGACGAATTCGCGGTGCTCCTGCCCGGGATCGGCCTCGCCGAGGCCCTCACGATCGCCGAGCGGGTGCGCGAAGCCGTCTCCGGCATGAGCTGCAGCGGCGCCGACTCGCTCATCCAGGTGCCGGTGCAGGTGTCCATGGGCGTGGCCGAGCTCGAGCCGGGCGGCACATTCGAAAGCCTGTTGCGCACCGCCGATGCCGCCCTCTACCGGGCGAAGGACGCCGGCCGCAACGCGGTGCGCGCCAGCGCGTAGGAGCGCGTTTCCTGCCTCGGAGCCCGTAGGAGCGCGCATTGCGCGCGAGCAACGACCGTCGTCGCGCGCGTGCGCGCTCCTAGAGGGGCACCCTGGTGCGGATGTTGTCGATCAGGCGCGCCTTGCCCAGCCGCGCCGCCGCGAGCACGACGAGGTCGCGGGTGCCGGGCTCCGGCAGGGCCAGGTCGGCGGCGCGGCGGATCGCGACGTATTCCGGTGCAAAGCCCTTTTGCGCGAGCTCGTGCATGGCCCGCCGCGTGAGGGCCGCGTGGTCGGCGTCGCCGTCCGCCAGCGCGCGGGCGACCCCGGCAAGCGTCTCGTAAAGCCCCGGCGCGATGCGCCGCTCGTCTTCGGTGAGATACTGGTTGCGCGAGCTGTAGGCCAGCCCGTCCGCTTCGCGCACGGTCGGCGCGGTGACGATGCGTATCGGCAGGTGCAGGTCGTCGACCATGCGCCGGATCAGCACCTGCTGCTGGTAATCCTTTGCGCCGAACACCGCCACGTCCGGCAGCGTGAGCGTGAACAGCCGCAAAACCACGGACGTCACGCCCTCGAAATGGCCCGGCCGGAACGCACCGCAGAGCTCGTCCGACAACCCCGGCACGCGCACGCGGGTCGCGTTCTCGACGCCGAACGGATAGACGGTGGCAATTTCCGGCACGAACAGCAGGTCCGCGCCCGCACCGCGGAGCCGCCGCCGGTCGCGCTCCAGCGTACGCGGGTAATTTGCGTAGTCTCCGCCGGGCTCGAACTGCGTCGGATTGACGAAGATCGAGACCACCACCCGTTCGCCATGCTCACGGGCCAGCTGCACTAGTCTCAGGTGCCCGTCGTGCAGATTGCCCATCGTCGGCACGAGAGCGACGCGCCCGCCCGTGCGACGCCACTCGTCGAGCTGCCTGCGCAGCGGTCCGCCGGTACGCACCGTCTTCACACGCGCGTCCCGGGTTGCGCCGCCCGGCGGCGGCTCACGAGAAGCAGTGCTCGGGCGCCGGGTACGATCGGTCTTTCACGGCGCGCACGTAGGCTTCGAGCGCCGCGAGCGGTGCATCGCGGCCCTGCATGAAATTCTGCACGAAGCGCGGCATGCGGCCCTGGGTGATGGCGAGAACGTCGTAGAGCACGAGGATCTGCCCGTCGACGTCCGGGCCGGCGCCGATCCCGATCACCGGGATGGCGAGCGCCTCCGTCACCGCCCGGCCCACCTCGTTCGGCACGCATTCGAGCAGCACGATGTCCGCGCCCGCGGACTCGAGCTGCCGCGCCTGCTCGAGCATCCGCGCCGCAGCTTCGGGCTCGCGTCCCTGCACCCGGAACCCGCCGATCTTGTGCACGGACTGCGGCTTCAATCCCAGGTGCGCGCACACCGGGATGTCGTGCCGCGTGAGGTGTTCGACGATGTCGAGCTGCCCTTCCCCGCTCTCCAGCTTGATCATCATCGCGCCGCCTTCCTGCATCAGGAGCACGGCGTTCTCCAGCGCCTGGTCCGGCGTGGTGTAGCTCATGAACGGCATGTCGGAAACGAGAAAGGGACGGCGCAGGCCGCGGGCGACGTTCTGCGTGTGATAGACGATGTCGCCGACGGTCACCGGCACGGTCGTGTTGTGCCCCTGGATCACCATGCCGAGCGAATCGCCGACCAGCACCAGGTCCGTCCCCGCCGCATCGACCAGGAGCGCGAAGCTCGCGTCGTAGGCCGTGAGGCAGGCAATCGGCACCCGGTCGGCTTTCATCTTGCGCAACGTGCCGATGTTCACCGGCGGCTCGGGCATGTCGCGCTGCTGGAGCTGTGTGTACATGGTTCCGGTCCGTCTAGGCGAGAGCCGCGGCGGCGGCGGGATTGAAGAAATGGCGGCCGCCGGTGGTGCGGCGGATCTGCTGCCACAGCTGCTCGTAATCGGCGTCGTTGTGGATCGGGTCGATGGACGAAGCGTTGACGATCAAGAGCGGCCCGTCGTCGTAGCTGTGGAAGAAGCGGGCGTAGGCTTCGGTGACCCTCTCGAGGTACTGCCGATCGATGCTGCGCTCGTACGGCCGCCCGCGCCGCACGATGCGTCGCATGAGCGCATCCACCGAGGCCTGGAGATAGATCACGAGATCCGGCACCGGCGCATCGACCTCGAGCTTCTGCGTGATCTGGTCGTAAAGCCTGAGCTCCTCGGGGTCGAGGTTCAGCTCGGCGAACAGGCGATCCTTGGCAAAATGAAAATCCGCCACGCGCACGGGTGAGAAAAGGTCCGACTGGCGCAGTTCCTCGAGCTGGCGGGCGCGATGGAACAGGAAAAACAGCTGCGCGGGCAGCGCCGCCGAACGCGTGCTCTTGTAGAAGCGTTCGAGAAACGGGTTCTCCTCGGGATGCTCGAGCACGACTTCGCCGTTGAAGCTCTCGGCGAGCCGGACCGCGAGGCTTGTCTTGCCGACGCCGATCGGGCCTTCGACGATGATGAATCGGGGCGGGTCGCCGGCCGGGATTGCTGCCTGTTTACTCACGTCCTGCTCCGATGCGCTCGATCCCTGGATTCGTCCGGCTCACGGCCCCGAGCAGCCTGGCCACGCTGCCGCGCCCCGGCACGGTGAGGTACGGCGCGATCTCGGCAAGCGGCAACAATACAAAATTTCGTTCGGCGGCGCGCGGGTGCGGCAGCGTCAGGCCGGCGTCATCGAGAACGAACGCGCCCAGCACCAGCAGGTCGAGATCGAGGATCCGCGGGCCCCAGCGCTCCCCGGGCGTTCTTCCGGCCTCCCGCTCCAGCCGCTTGAGGCGCCCGAGCAGCTCGTGCGGCCCGAGGCGCGTCACGAACCCGGAGCAGGCGTTCACATAATCCGGCTGGTTCCCGGGACCGACCGGCTCCGAGCGCCACAGGCCGGAGTGCGCGAACCACCCGGATTCCGGCAAAGCCTCGAGCGCCGTGCGGGCGCGCAGCACCTGCGCTGCGGGATCCGCGAGGTTGCTGCCGATCCCGACGTACGCGGGACGCCAGCGCCCGGGCGGCATCACGCCTGTCCGGCAGAGCGGCGGCGGCGCGGCTTGCGGCGCCTGCGTTTTTTCGCGGCGGAAAGCTCGAAGGTCTGCAGGCGCTGCTCCTGGTTCTGCGTCTGCACCGCCGTCCAGAAGTCGGCCGTTTCGCGATCGACCTCGCCGACCTCGGCGCGCAGCATCATGAAGTCGTACGCGGCACGGAACCGCCGGTGCTCGAGGAAGCCCAGCGCGCGCCGGCCGCGCCGGACTTCGAAGCGCGGCTGCATCGCCAGCATGTCGCACATCGGCGCCGTGAAGCGGCGCGGCAGGGCGATGCGCGATTGCTGCATCAGGGTGATCTCCCGGGCCGCGACCGCCAGCGACTCCACGTCCGAGACCTGGCCTTGCTCGCGCAGCTCCTCCGCGAAGCGCGTTACCGGCGCCCACAGGAACACGCCGATCAGGAACATCGGCGTGACGGCCTGGCCGTGGGCCACGCGCTCGTCAGTGCTCGCCAGCGCCCGCTCGACGAAGCGCAGAAAATTCTCGTCCCGGTCGAGGTGCTCCGCGGTTTCCGGGAACAGGAGCTCGAACAGCCGGTGCGCCCGCAGCAGCTCGAATGTCCGCTGGGCGTGACCGAGCTGGAACATCTTCAGGAATTCGTCGAAGAGGCGCGCCGGGGGCACGTTGCGGAGCAGCGTGCGCGTTTCCGCGATGGCCAGCGCGGCCGCGTGATCGATGGTGAAATCGAGCTTCGCCGCGAAGCGGACCGCGCGCAGCATGCGCACGGGATCCTCACGCAGGCGTTTCACCGGATCCCCGATCAGCACCAGCCGGCGGGCGCGGATGTCGTCCATGCCGCCGACGTAGTCCCAGATGCTGAAATCGGCGATGTTGTAATACAGCGCGTTGCAGGTGAAATCGCGGCGCCACACGTCTTCCTCGACGGTGCCGTACACGTTGTCGCGCAGGATGCGTCCCTGCTCGTCATGGGCGACGTCCGAATCGAAACCGTTACCGTTACCGTTGCCGTCGGCCGGCGCCGCGGCCCCGCGGAAGGTGGCGACCTCGATGACCTCGCGCCCGAAACGGACGTGCGCGAGCCGGAACCGTCGCCCGATCAGCCGGCAGTTGGAGAACAGCGCCCGGACCTCGTCCGGGTGCGCGTTGGTCGCGACGTCGAAATCCTTCGGATGCAGGCCGAGAAGCGCGTCCCGTACGCAGCCACCCACGAGAAACGCCTGGTAACCGGCTTTGTTCAGCCGGTACAGGACCTTGAGTGCGCTTTTCGAGATGTCGGCCCGGGAGACGTTGTGGGACGGGCGGGGGATGATCCGGGGCTCGGAGGCTTTCTGGATCCCGCTGATTTTCAAATACAATACCCGCTTGAGGTCTGAAAATGGGGCCGTATAATAGCAGCCCCTGCGGGGCACCGGCAGGATTCCACGCTCCCTTCGTCTAGTGGTTCAGGACGCCGCCCTCTCACGGCGGTAACACCGGTTCGAATCCGGTAGGGAGTGCCATTTCCGAACGAGGGGTCGGCTCGCCACGGGCCGGCCCCTCGTTGCTTCGATGCCCGGACCGGCGCGGCAGCCGCGGGCGGCGCAGCAACCCCCCCCCGGGGCAGGCCGCCATCGGACGAGAGAGTCGAAGAGCAGATGAGTCCGCCGGCCGCCGACAACGCCCTCTCCCGCTTCACCTACAACGTGCTCGGCGTCGAGCGCCGCGAGTACGTAGCCGTCGCGTGGTCGTTCCTCTATTTCTTCTGCCTGCTCGCGGCCTATTACATGCTGCGCTCCGTGCGCGAGACGATGGCGATCGTCAGCGGCGTGGAGAACATCCCGTGGCTGTACACCGGCACGTTCGCGATCATGCTGCTCGCAACGCCCGTGTTCGGCTGGATCGCCTCGCGCTTCCCGCGCCGCAGCTTCGTGCCGTGGGTGTACTGGTTCTTCATCGTCAACGTCCTCGCGTTCTTCGCGGCGTTCACCGCCCTCGGGGACCAGCTCGATCGCGTGTGGGTGGCGCGTACCTTCTTCGTCTGGCTGAGCGTGTTCAACCTGTTCGTCGTCTCCGTGTTCTGGAGCTTCATGGTCGACATCTACAGCACGGAGCAGAGCCGCCGGCTGTTCGGCATCATCTCCGCGGGCGGCAGCACGGGCGCATTTCTCGGGCCGCTCTTCACGAGCGCAGTAGTCGTGCCGATCGGCTTCGAGAACCTCCTGCCCATTTCCGCGCTGCTGCTCGGCATCGCCGTCTGGTGCGTGCATCGCCTGCGCCGCTGGTCGCTCGCGCAGCCGGCGGCCGACGGATCGGCGCAGAAGCCCGAATCGCGCCCGCTCGGCGGCAGTGCGCTCGCCGGCATGAAGCTCGTCTTCACCACGCCCTACCTCGGGGCGATCGCCACCGGGCAGATGGCCGTGAACGTCCTCGGGGTCGTGATCTATGTCTACATGGCGGACCTCGTCAGCCGGAATTTCCCCGTCGTCGACGAGCAGACGCGCGTGTTCGCGCTGGTGGACGCCTGCTCCAATGCCCTCTCCTTCATCGGCCAGCTCCTGATCGTGAAGCAGGCCGTGCAGCGGCTCGGCATGGCCGGGACGCTCGCCATCTACCCGATAGTTTCCCTGCTCGGCTTCGCACTTCTGGCCGCGAATCCGGTCTTTATGGTGATCGCGGCGTTCCAGGTGGTACGCCGCGGCATAGGTTACGGGCTCACGAAGCCGGCGACGGACATGCTGTATTCGGTGGTCTCGCGCGAGGCCAAGTACAAGGCGAAGAACTTCATCGAGACCGCCGTCTGGCGCGCCAGCGATCTCGCGGGCGTATGGACGGTGCGTATGCTGACCGGTCTCGGCCTCGCCGGCGTGTCGCTCGCCTGCCTGCCGCTGGCGGCGGCCTGGGGCCTGCTCGCGCTCTGGATCGGGCGCGAATACCGGCGCAGGGATCGCGGCCCGGAGGAAGTCGCCTATGGGCGGGCCTGAGGGCTGGACGCGCCGCGAGGTGCTGGCCTGCGGCATGGCGGCCGCGCTCGCGCCGGCCTTCTGCGGAGGAAGCGAAACCATGATCACGCGACCTATTCCCGTTTCCGGCGAGGCCATGCCCGTCATCGGCCTCGGCACCTGGCAGGTGTTCGACCTGCCTTCGACACCCGAAGCGCTCGCGGCACCGCGGGGCATCGTCGACATGCTCGTGCAGAAAGGCGGAAGACTGATCGACAGCTCGCCGATGTACGGGCGCGCGGAGCGCATCGTCGGCGACGTGATCGCCGCGGGCGCGGATCGCGACGCGCTGTTCCTCGCGACCAAGGTGTGGACGGACGGCAAGATGGCCGGCTACCGGCAGATGGAGCGCTCGTTCGAGCTCATGCAGACCGAGGTCATGGACCTCATGCAGGTGCACAACCGGCGCGATCTCGCCACCCACATGGAGACGATCCGCGAGTGGCAGGCACAGAAGCGCATCCGCTACAGCGGCGTGACCGATTATCGCGAGAGCGCCCTGGACGAGATGGAGGCGGTGATCCGGGAGTTCCGCCCCAACTTCATCCAGATCAACTACTCGCTCGGCGAGCACAGCGCCGACGACCGCGTGCTGCCGCGTGCGCAGGATGCAGGCGTTGCCGTGCTCGTGAACCGGCCGTTCATGAGCGGCGCGCTGTTCCGGGCCGTGCGCGGGCAGGCGCTGCCCGACTGGGCCAAGCCGTTCGCCGGCAGCTGGGGCCAGTTCTTTCTCAAGTTCATCGTGAGCCACCCGGCCGTGACCTGCGTCATTCCGGCCACGAGCGACCCGGAGCACATGGCGGACAATCTCGCCGCCGGCTTCGGCCCGCTGCCCGATGCGGCGACGCGCGCGCGCATGCTGCGCTTCATCGGCGATCTCTGAATGGAAAACGCGGGGCTCGGACGGCGCCTGGGCGCCATGCTGTACGACGCGCTGCTGGTGTTCGGGCTGCTGTGCCTCGGCACGGTGCCCTTCGTCTGGCTCGCGGGCGGCGAGGTCGCGCCCGGTACGCTCTCGCACCAGCTTACTCTGCTCGCGATCGCGTGGGCGTTCTACGCGGGCTTCTGGTCGTACTTCGGACGCACGCTCGGCCTGCAGAGCTGGCGTCTGCGCATCGAAACCTTCGACGGCGCGAAGCCGCCGCTGTGGCGCTCGACGGTGCGCTTTTTCGCCGCGATCCTCTCGTGGCTGCCGGCAGGGCTCGGCTTCTGGTGGCAGCTCCGCGATCCGCAGCGCCTCGCGTGGCACGACCGCCTCTCCGGCACGCGCCTGCGCCGCGTCCCGTCGGGCCGATCCGCACCGAGGGTCAGCGGACGCGGCTCAGGGCGAACGCGGTGATCAGCACCAGCGCCAGCGACGGGAACCAGCTCACGACGGCGGGGTTGAGGTTGAACACCTGCCCCGAGCTCGCGAGCATCTCGCTCGCGAGAAAGTAGAGCAGCCCGACCAGCACGCCGATCATGAGCCGCGTGCCGGCGCCCGCGGAGCGCAGCGAGCCGAACACGAACGCGAGCGCGAGCACCGGCATGACGACGACCGTCGCCGTGCGGGAGATGCGCGACCAAAGCTCCATCGCGTAGCGCTCCGCGGATAGCCCGTTCTGCCGCAGGTAAGCGATGTAGCTCATCAGACCGCGCGCGGACAGGCTGATCGGCTTCACCAGCGCGATCTCCAGCACCTCGGGCGCGATGTCGAAGGACTCGATCTGGACCGGCTCGCGTTTCACTTCGACGCCGCCTTCGACGAAGCGCGTCGCGCGGTAGTTCTCGAGTATCCATTGATCGCGCGCGTCGATGCCGGCATTCTCCGCGCGCGCGACCGCGGCGAGCGAGTTGTCGTCGTTGAAGCGGTAGACATAGATGCCGCCGAGCTCGAATTCCGTGTTGATGCGCTCGAGATGCAGGATGATCGGGCCGTCCTTGATCCAGGCGGCGTTGCCCGGGTTCTCCTCGTGCTCGAAGATCGCCTCGTTGCGCAGGTTGCGGGCGAAGTAATCGAGCGGCGGCCCGATGAACTCGCCGATCAGCGCCGTCAGCACGGTAAGCACGACGCCGGCCACGGCGACCATGCCGATCAGCCGCAGCACCGAGATTCCCGCGGTCCGCATGACCACCAGCTCGCTCGAAGTCGCGAGGCCGCCGAGGCCGAGCAACGAGCCGATCAGCGTGGCGATCGGCAGCATTTCGAACGAGAGTTGCGGCAGCCGCAACGCGGCGAACAGGAGCGCATCCGGAATCCCGAAATTCCCCTGCACGTTGTCGAGCTGTCCGATGAACTCGAACAACCCGCCGAGCGCGAGCAGCACCAGCAGCACGAGCAACGTGCTCTTCACGATCGTGCGCAGCAGGTAGCCGGTCAGGATGCGCAATCTCAGCGCCTCACGAGGCGGCGGAACACGCCGTTGTTGCGCGCGAGCAGGGCGAGCGCGACCAGCAGCATGACGGCATGCACCCACCAGAGGCCGGCCTGCGGCGGCACCAGTCCCTGCTCGAGCCAGGCCTTGCCGGCCGAGAGCAGGTTGAAATAGATGATGAAAACCAAAAGCCCGATCGCGATCCTGCCGTAGCGGCCCTGCCGCGGCTGGCTGCGGCTCAACGGGACCGCGAGCACCGCGAGCACCACGGTGGCGAGCGGTATGCCGAGGCGCCAGTGCAGCTCCGCGACCTCGAGCGGCGATTGCCCCGTCAGGAGATCGACGGTCGACATCTCTTCCGGATCGAGCTCCGGCTCGCGGACCGACGGCAGCTGGTACGGGATCCCGTGCTCACCGAAAGTCATGATGCGGAAATCGGTCGTGCCGGGCACGCCCTCGTAACGGCGCCCGTCGTAGAGCACGAGATAGCGCGTGTTCGGATCGTCGGTCTCCCGCTGCTCTCCCCGCGCGGCGACGACGACCTCGATACGCCCGCTCTCGAAGCTCCGCTGCAGGAAGACGTTCTCGACCTCGCCGTCGGGCCGGACCTGCTCCGCGTATACGACGCCGTCGTCGTCCCCGGCGGTCGTGAACTCGCCGGGCTCGATGCTCGAAAGATCCGCCTGGCGCCGCGCTTCCATGCCGATGCGGTCCACCGTCACCAGCGCCTGCGGACCGATGTCCATGGCAATCCAGGCGACGGCGATGGCGAGCGGCAGCACCAGCCAGACGAGCGGCCGGTAGACGCTGCCGGGCCCGACGCGGCACGCCATCATCGCCGGCATCTCGCTGTCGCGGTAGAACCGGCCCAGCGCGATCATGATCGAGAGGAACACGCCGATCGGCACCAGGATGGTGAGGTACTGGAGAGCGGTGAGCCCGATCACCAGGAACACCGCATTCTTCGGCAGCTCGCCCTTCGCCACCTCGCCGAGGACGCGCGCGAACTGGTTGGTGAGGAGGATGAACAGCAGGACTCCGGTGACGGCGAGCCAGGTCTGGGCGGTCTCGCGGAAGATGTAGCGGTCGAGAATACGGAACATCGTGCCGGATCGTGTGGGGATCACATACCAAATGCGCGCGAATCGGTTAGACTAGCCGTTTTGATTTGTCCGGGACAGCCTTTCGGAGGGCTCGGTGCGCTCCTGCGCCCGCACCTCTCCGAGCTCATCCGAACGGCGGCCGGCCAACAATAACAGACCGCCTGATCGCCGCCCGTACATACGCTCTCGCTTGGCGCGTGCAACCGGGGCTCCGCGGCGGCCACAGGCGCCGGACAAGGCACTCATCGATGGACTATTACGTAACGACAAGCGGGGCCGCGCGCCGTGCCGGCGGCTGCCTCGTCGCCGGCATCTACGAGGACGGTGCGCTGGGCGCAGCGGCGGCCGAGCTCGACGCGGCCGGCGACGGCGCCGTGAAAAAGCTCGTCCGCTCGGGCGATGTCTCCGGACGGCTGGGCGAAGCCCGCCTGTTGCCGGCGCTGCCCGGCGTACGCGCGCAACGCATCGTGCTCGCCGGGCTCGGGAAGAAGGATCGCTTCGGACTCGCGGAGCTCCGGCAGGCGCTGGACGCCGCCGTGGGCGTCCTGAAAGGCACCAGGACCGACGACGTCGTGAGCTACCTCGGGCTCGAGCCCGTGAACAAGGGAGCGGCCGCATACTACGTCGCACGGGCTTCGGTCGAGACGATCGGCAACGCGATCTACAACTTCGACGAGATGAAGAGCGAGCGCAAGAAGCCCGGGTTCGCGCTGAAGCGGGCCGGGGTCGCCGTCAAGGCGGACGGCCGCGCGCCGAGCGAGGCCGGGGTGCGCCACGCCGAGGCGATCGTCGAGGCCATGTCGCTCGCCAAGGACCTCGGCAACCTGCCGGCGAACGTGTGCACGCCGGCTTACCTCGCACGCACCGCACAGCGGCTGGCGCGCGAGCTGCCGCAGGTGTCCACCCGCGTGCTGGGCGAGCCCGAGATGAAACGCCTCGGCATGCACTCGCTGCTTTCCGTCACGCGCGGCGCCGAGGAACCGGCCAGGCTGATCGTGATGCAGTACAAGGGCGCCAGGAGCGGCAATCCCGTCGTGCTCGTCGGCAAGGGCATCACGTTCGACAGCGGAGGGCTGTCGCTGAAGCCCGGACCCGGCATGGACGAGATGAAGTACGACATGTGCGGCGGCGCCTCCGTGATCGCCACGCTCTCCGCGATCGCGCGCCTCGGATTGCCGATCAACGTCACCGGCGTGGTGCCGGCCTGCGAGAACATGCCGAGCGGCGGCGCGACACGTCCCGGCGACATCGTGCGCAGCCTCTCGGGGCAGACGATCGAAATCCTGAACACCGACGCCGAAGGCCGCCTGATCCTGTGCGATGCGCTCACCTACGCGCGTCGCTTCAAGCCCGCCGCGATCATCGACATCGCCACCCTGACCGGCGCCTGCGTCATTGCCCTCGGGCATCACCTGACGGCGATCATGAGCAACCGTGACGAGCTCGCGGCAAGCCTCGCGGAGGCCGGCATCGCAGCCGGTGACCGGGGCTGGCACATGCCGCTCGGCGAGGAATTCGAGAAGCAGCTGCAGAGCAATTTCGCGGATTTCGCGAACGTCGGCGGCCGCGAAGGCGGTGCCATCACGGCGGCGTGCTTCCTCGGCAAATTCACCAAAGGCCTCGACTGGGCGCACCTCGACATCGCCGGCACCGCCTGGCGCACCGGCAGCAGGAAGGGTGCGACCGGCCGGCCGGTGCCGATGCTCACCGAGTTCCTGCTGCGGCGCGCGCGCGCCGTGCCCTAGTGGCGCGCGTCGACTTCTATCTGCTCGCGGAGGCCGACGAGCGCGCACGCGAGCGGTTCGCCTGCCGGCTGGCGGAGAAGGCGTACCGGCTCCGGCACTCGGTGCACATCCATGCGCCGGACCGGGCGGGTGCGGCGCAGCTGGACGACCTTCTCTGGACGTTCCGCGACGGCAGCTTCGTACCGCACCAGCTCACCGAGTCGGGTGAGGCGCCGGTCGAGGCGCCGATCACCATCGGATGGACGGCGCCGGGCCTGCGTGCCGCCGACCTGCTGATCAACCTGAGCGAAGCCCTGCCGCCGGAGCTCGGCTCTTTCCCGCGCGTCGCCGAAATTGTAACCTCCGGTGAGGAACGCAAGCAGCGCTCGCGCGCGCTGTTTTCCGCATACCGCTCGCAGGGCCACACGCTGGAGATTCACGAGCTGGCGTAGGAGCGGCTGGTGCGGCCATGTGATCCCTCGCAGCAGCCCGCCATGCGGGCGACCCGATCGGTCGCGGTCGCCCGCACGCCGGGCTCCTGCGTCTTTAGCGGCGTTGCCGCACGGAAGCCGGCGAGATGAAGAGGACCTACGACCCGAAGGACATCGAGCAGCGCCAGTACGAGCGCTGGGAAAAGGCCGGCTACTTCGCTCCGGCCGGCAAAGGGCGGCCGTATTGCATCATGATTCCGCCGCCGAACGTGACCGGCACGCTGCACATGGGGCATGCGTTCCAGGACACGATCATGGACGCGCTCATCCGCTATCACCGCATGCTGGGGCGGAACACGCTGTGGCAGGTCGGCACGGATCACGCCGGCATCGCCACGCAGATGGTGGTCGAGCGCCAGCTCAACGCCGAGGGTTCCTCGCGACGCGACCTCGGCCGCGAAAAATTCGTCGAGCGCGTCTGGCAGTGGAAACAGGAATCGGGCGGACACATCTGCCGCCAGCTCCGCCGCATGGGCGCCTCCGTCGACTGGACGCGCGAGCGCTTCACGATGGACGAGGATCTGTCGGCGGCCGTCACCGAAGTCTTCGTGCGTCTGCACGAGGACGGCCTGATCTACCGCGGCAAGCGCCTCGTGAACTGGGATCCGGAGCTGCACACGGCGCTGTCCGATCTCGAAGTGCTGCAGACGGAGGAGCAGGGGCAGATCTGGCACATCCGCTATCCGCTGGCCGACGACAGCGGCCATCTCACGGTCGCGACCACGCGGCCGGAGACGCTGCTCGGCGACAGCGCCGTGGCGGTGCATCCCGGCGACGAGCGCCACCGGCACCTGATCGGCCGCGAGGTCCTGCTGCCGCTCACCGAGCGTCGCATCCCGGTAATCGCGGACGACTATGTCGATCCCGGGTTCGGCACCGGCTGCCTGAAGATCACGCCGGCCCACGATTTCAACGACTACGAGGTCGGGCAGCGCCACGGGCTGCCGCTCTACAACATCCTGGACGAGAACGCCGCAGTCACGGCACCCGCGCCCGAGCGTTACGTCGGTCTCGACCGCATGGCGGCACGCGAGCGGGTCGTCGAGGATCTGCGCGCCGCGGGCCTGCTCGAATCGGTGGAGCCGCACACGCTCGCGGTGCCGCGCGGCGACCGCAGCGGCGCCGTGATCGAGCCCTGGCTCACCGATCAATGGTACGTGAGCGTGGAGTCGCTCGCGGAGCCCGCGATCGAGGCCGTGCGCTCCGGCCGCATCCGCTTCATTCCCGACAACTGGGCGAAGACTTATTTCGACTGGATGCTGAAGATCCAGGACTGGTGCATCAGCCGGCAGCTCTGGTGGGGGCACCGCATTCCGGCGTGGTACGACGAGGCAGGCAACATCTATGTCGCGCGCTCCGAAGGCGAGGCGCGCGAGAAGCACGGACTTGCCGCGGACCTCCCGCTGCGCCAGGACGAGGACGTGCTCGACACCTGGTTCTCGTCGGCGCTGTGGCCGTTCAGCACGCTCGGCTGGCCGCGCGATACCGAGGATTTGCGCACGTTCTACCCGGGCAACGTGCTGGTCACCGGCTTCGACATCATCTTCTTCTGGGTGGCACGCATGATCATGCTGGGCCTGCGCTTCATGGGCGAGGTGCCGTTCCACGAGGTCTACATCCACGGCCTGATCCGCGACCAGGACGGGCAGAAGATGTCGAAATCGCGCGGCAACGTGCTCGACCCGCTCGATCTCATCGACGGCGTCGATCTCGACACGCTGCTCGCGAAGCGCACGACCGGCCTGATGCAGCCGCACCTGAAGCCGAAGATCGAAGCGGCGACCCGCGCGCAGTTCCCGCAAGGCATCGAGGCCTACGGGGTCGACGCGCTGCGCTACACGTTCGCCTCCCTCGCGACCACGGGGCGCGACATCCGCTTCGATCTCGGCCGCATCGACGGCTATCGCAAGTTCTGTAACAAGCTGTGGAACGCGGCGCAATACGTGCTGATGAACACGGAGGCCTACCGGCACGACGAAGCCGCCGCCGCCGAGTACTCGGCTGCCGACCGCTGGATCCGCTCGCGGCTGAACCGCGTAATTGCCGCCGTGCACGAGCACTACGCGAGCTACCGGCTCGATCTCATGGCGCAGGCCCTGTACGACTTCGCTTGGCACGAGCTCTGCGACTGGTATCTCGAGCTCTCGAAACCGGTGCTGCAGGCGGACACTCCGTCCGCGGCGGCCGTGCGCGGCACACGGCGCACGCTGCTCGAGACGCTCGAAACTTTGCTCCGCCTGCTGCATCCGCTGATGCCTTTCGTGACCGAGGAGATCTGGGGCGAGCTCGCGCCGCGCGCCGGGCGGCACGGCGACTCGATCATGCTGCAACCGTTCCCGCAGCCGTCCGCCGGGCGCGAAGACCCGGCCGCCGAGAAGGAGCTGGAGTGGGTCATGCAATTCATCCTCGGAATCCGGCGGATCCGCGGCGAAATGGACATCGCGCCCGGCAAGGCGCTGCCGGTACTGCTGCAGGATGCGAGCGACCGGGATCTCGAGCTCGCCCGGAGCTCCGCGCCGCTGCTCGAGCGCGTCGGGCGCATCGCGTCGGTACGCCCGCTCGGCCCGGGCGAAGCCGCGCCGCCGGCGGCCACCGCGCTGCTCGGCGAAATGAAGCTGCTGGTCCCGATGCACGGCATGATCGACGTCGCCGCCGAACGCGCGCGGCTCGACAAGCTCAAGGCCAAGGCGGCCGCCGACCTCGCGCGCAGCCGCAGCAAGCTCGGCAATCCGGCCTTCGTGAACAATGCGCCTGCCGCCGTGGTCACACAGGAGCGGGACCGGGTTCTCGAGTTCGAGCGGCAGATCGGCAAACTGGACGAGCAGCTGGCGAAGCTCGCCGCTCTCGAGCCGGCCGGCTGAGCCCCTGCCCCGCCCGGCGGCGTCCGCGCCGTCCGGGTGATGTGGCACAGTTCACACAAACGACGACGCGGAGTGCGTGCCGGTTCGCGATGGGCGACCATTGCGCGAAGCCCGCAACGCAGGCCAGGAGCACCGATGCAGCGCGGAAGCACGATCGAGCCACTGCCGCTCAACGCGGAAGCGCGCAAGGCCGCGCTGGATGAGGCGCGCGCGGCGCTGGGATCGATCATCCTCGGCAAGGACCGCGAGATCGCGCTCGCCCTCGCCTGTCTGATCGCAGGAGGCCATCTGCTGATTGAGGATCTGCCCGGGCTCGGCAAGACGGTGCTCGCGCAGGCGCTGGCACGAGTGCTGGGCCTGAGCTATCAGCGTATCCAGTTCACCAGCGATCTCCTGCCCGCCGACATCGTGGGCGTGTCGATCTACCGCCAGGGCAACGGCGAGTTCGAGTTCCAGCCGGGGCCGATATTCGCGCAGCTCGTGCTCGCCGATGAGGTCAACCGGGCGACGCCGAAGGCGCAGAGCGCGCTGCTCGAGGCGATGGAAGAGCAGCAGGTCTCCGTCGACGGCCGCACGCACGCGCTGCCGCAGCCGTTCTTCGTGGTCGCGACGCAGAATCCGTCCGACCAGATCGGCACCTTTCCGCTCCCGGAATCGCAGCTCGACCGGTTTCTCATGCGGCTCGAGATCGGCTATCCGAGCGCGGAGCACGAGCGCGCGCTCCTGACCGGCACCGATCGCCGCGAAATGCTCGCCAGCCTGCAACCGAGCCTCACCCCCGCGCTGCTCGCCGAGCTGCAGCAGCAGGCGCAGGCCGTGCACGTCAGCGAGCCGCTGCTCGATTACCTGCAGGCGCTGGTCCGTTACACGCGCGAGTCGCCGGAAATCGAGACCGGGCTGTCGCCGCGTGCCTCGCTCGCGCTCGCCGCCGCGGCGCGCGCGCACGCCTTCATCCGGCACCACTCCGGCGTGTTCCCGGACGACGTGCAGGCGGTGTTCCCCGCGGTGGCCGGTCACCGTCTGCGGCCGGCCAGCGGCTCGCGTTACCGCAGCCCGTCAGAGCTCACGCGCCACGTGCTGGGGAGCGTCGGCATTCCCTGACCCGGTCCGCCAGCCCACTATGCCCGCGCGCGCGTTACGTCTCTCCTCGATGTCGCGGCTGGTCGCATCGCGGGTCGGGCGCTGGGCGCGCCGCCGCCAGGGACTGGATGCTGCAGCGACCCGCCTCAAACCGAGGCGCATCTACATACTGCCGACGGGGGTCGGCCTCGTGTTTGCGCTGATGGCATTCGCGATGCTCCTCGGCTCGATGAACTACAACAACAATCTCTCGTTCGCCCTCACGTTCCTGCTGGTCTCGCTCGGCTTCGTGTCGATGCACCAGTGCCAGCGCAATCTCGTCGACCTGGAGATCGGCTTCGCCGGCGTCGACCCCGTGTTCGCCGGCCGCTCGCTCGAGTTTCGCATCGCGGTGACGAACCACGCCCGCAATCCGCGGCACGGCCTGCGGCTGTTCGCAGACGGCACGGCGACGGAAGTCATCGATCTCGAGCCCGGAGAGAGCCGGGTGTGCCCCCTTTCGGTAGCGACCACGCGGCGCGGGCGCGTGCGGCTCGCGCGTTTCGGCATCCGCTCGCTGTATCCGTTCGAGCTTTTCCGTGCGTGGGCGTGGCTGCACATGGACCTCGAGGGGCTCGTGTACCCGCGCCCGGCCGAGGATGCCGCCCCCCCGCCGCCCGCGCGGACGGAGCATGGGCATCGCCAGCACGACGCGCGGGGCGAGGAGGATTTCGCGGGCTTCCGCCGCTTCCAGGCCGGCGACTCGCCGCGGCACGTCGCCTGGAAGGCGTTCGCGCGCTCCGGCGAGCTGTATTCCAAGCAGTTCGCCGGCGCCGATACCAGCAGCCAGTGGCTCGACTTCGACGGGATTCCCGGCGCGGATACCGAGCGTCGTCTCGCCGTGCTCGCGCGCTGGATCGTCGATGCGGACCGCACCCACCGGGACTACGGCTTGCGCCTGCCGGGCACCGAGTTCCCGCCGGCGCACGGCGACGCCCACCGGCATCGTTGCCTCGAAGCGCTCGCGCTGTTCGACGCGCCCTCCGCGTCCGCATGATACGGCGCCGCGCGACGGACGGCTCGCTGCTCAAAAGCATCCCCTGGATGCTCGCGGCGCTCGCGTTCGCCCTCGCGCCGCACGTTCCGTACCTGCCGCCGTGGATCACGGCCGTGTTCCTCGTGTGCGCCGCGGCGCGCTGGCAGATGGAACGCAAACGCTGGCGCCTGCCGCCGGTTTGGCTGCGCCTGATCCTTTCCGTCGCCTGCTTCGTCGGCGTGCTGGCGTCCTTCGACACGATCAGCGGCGTCGGTCCGGGCTCGGCCCTGCTCGCCGTCATGGCGGCGCTCAAGCTGCTGGAAACGCGCCAGCGGCGCGACCAGTTCGTGCTGCTGTTCATCTCGGTGTTTCTCATCATGGCGTCGCTGCTGCGCGAGCAATACGTGTGGTCGCTGCCGTATCTCGCCGCGGGGCTCCTGGTCGTACTGACCGCCTGGCTGCGGATGGCGGCGGCGGACACGGAGCCGGCGCTCGCCAGCTTCCGTTCGGCGGGCCGGCTCCTGCTGTACGCCGTGCCGCTCTCGCTGGCGATGTGGATCTTCTTCCCGCGCATCGCGACGCCGTTCTGGTCGGTGCCGATCGACACCAGCGTGCCGATGACCGGACTGTCCGACCGCATGAGCCCCGGAGACATCAGTGCGCTGTCGCAATCGAACGCGGTCGCGTTCCGCGTGCGCTTCGAGGGGCAGGTGCCGCGCAGCGCCCTGCTCTACTGGCGCGGGCTCGTGCTGTGGCATTTCAACGGGCGCACGTGGACCGGCAGCGATCCCGTAGAGGACATGAACGCCCTGGAGCGTATCGACGTATACGGCGAGCCGGTGCGTTACGAGATCACGATGGAGCCGACGCGCCAGCAGTGGATGTATGCGCTCGACATCCCGTACAACTGGTCGCTGGACAAGGCATTCATGGGCAGGCAGCAGCAACTGGCCAGCGTACAGCCGATCGACCAGCGGCTCGCCTACGCGGCGGTGTCCTACCCGGAGTACCGGGTGAAAGGTGAAGGAAGCCATCGGCTCGCCGCCTACACGCAGCTGACGGCCGACGCCAATCCCCGCACGCGCGCGCTCGCGCGCGACATGCGGCGCGCCGCGCCTGACGAGGAGGCGTTCATAAAGGCGGCGCTCCGGAAGTTCAACGAGGAGCCTTATTTCTACACGCTCGAACCGCCGCCGCTCGGCCGCGACCCCGTCGACGAGTTCCTGTTCGCAACGCGGCGCGGCTTCTGCGAGCACTATGCCTCCGCGTTCGCGGTAATGATGCGGGCCGCGGGGATTCCGGCGCGCATCGTCCTGGGGTACCAGGGCGGCGAGATCAACTCGCTCGGGAATTACCTGATCGTGCGCCAATCGGATGCGCATGCCTGGACCGAGGTGTGGCTGGCCGGTCGAGGCTGGGTGCGCGTCGACCCGACGGCGGCGGTGGCGCCGGAGCGCATCGAGCAGGGCATGTCGGGCGCGCGCATGACCGGCATCGGCGAGCGCTGGGGCCTCGCGGTGCCTTCACAAATGCTGCATCGGCTGAGGCTCACGTGGGACGCCGTAAACGCCCGCTGGAACGACTGGGTGCTCGGCTATGGGCCGGAGAACCAGGATCGCTTCATGCGCTGGCTCGGCATGGACCAGCCGACGTGGACGAAGATGACGATGGCGCTGGTCGCGAGCACGACCGCGATCCTGCTCCTCTCGAGCGCCCTCCTCCTGCGCCGCTACCGCCCGCCGCGCAAGGATCACGCCGCGCGCCTGTACCGGCGATTCGTGCGGAAAGCCGGGCTCGCACCGGCCGTGGGCGAGACGCCGGAGGCGTACGCGCGGCGGCTGGCCGGCACCGGCGTGGCGCCGCTTGCCGTCACGGCGCCGATCACGCAGCACTACCTCGCCGCGCGTTACGGCCCGCCGGACCCCGGTGCCCTCGCCGCCCTGCGCACCGCCGTCACCCGCTTCCCCTCATCGCCCTCAATCGAATGACGGGCTCCGTAGGAGCGCGCATTGCGCGCGACCGAACCCGGGCAGATGCCGACGGGGAGCACTTTTGCCCCGCGACCACGGACAACGATCGGGGGCCGCAATCACGATCGCCATCGCGCGCAGTGCGCGCTCCAACAGGGACGCCGCCGAACGACGCGGGTCAGAGCTCGCGGGTTTCGCGGAAGCGGATGTCGGGCCAGCGCTCCTGCGTGAGCTCCAGGTTGATGCGGGTCGGCGCGACGTAGACGAGACACTCCATGTGGTCCAGCGCGAGATGCTCGTGCGCCTTGCGCCGGAATTCCTCGAGCTTTCGTGGATCATCGGATTCGACCCAGCGCGCGGTGGCGACGTTCACGGATTCGAACCGGCAGTCGACGTTGTACTCGTCGCGCAGGCGGTGTGCGACGACGTCGAATTGCAGCGGCCCCACCGCACCGAGGATGAGGTCGTTGTTGCGCAGCGGCCGGAACAACTGGGTGGCGCCTTCCTCGCAGAGCTGCGCCAGCCCTTTCTGCAGCGCCTTAAGCCGCAAAGGATCCCCCAGTACCGCACGCCGGAAGATCTCCGGCGCGAAGTTCGGCACGCCGGTGAAGTGCAGCGCCTCGCCTTCGGAGAAGCTGTCGCCGATGTTGATCGTGCCGTGGTTGTGCAGGCCGATGATGTCGCCGGCAAAGGCGGACTCGGTGTGCTGCCGGTCGGCGGCCATGAACGTGATGGCGTCCGCGACGCGCAGCGATTTGCCCGAACGCACCTGCGTGAGCTTCATGCCTTTCTCGTAGCGACCCGAGCAGATGCGCAGGAAGGCGATGCGGTCGCGATGCGCCGGATCCATGTTCGCCTGGATCTTGAACACGAACCCGGTGAGCGCAGGCTCCTGCGGCTCGACCCGGCGCACGTCGGCCTCGCGGGGGCGCGGCGGCGGCGCGTGCTGCACGAAGGCGTCGAGCAGCTCGCGCACGCCGAAGTTACCGATGGCCGAGCCGAAGAACACGGGCGTCTGGCGGCCGGCGAGATACTCGCCGACATCGAACACCGGGCAGGCGCCCCGCACCAGCTCGATCTCCTCGCGGAACGCGTCGAGCTCGTCGCCGAGCAGCGTCGCGGCTTCCGGCGAATCGAGACCTTCGATGGCTCGGATCGTGGAGGCGCGTTCATGTCCCGCAGCGGAATAGACGTAGACGCGATCCTCCAGCACGTGGTAAATGCCCTTGAGCCGCCGCCCCATCCCGATCGGCCACGTGACTGGCGAGCAGCGGATGCCGAGCACCGCCTCGATCTCGTCGAGCAGGTCGACCGGCTCGCGGCCCTCGCGGTCGAGCTTGTTGATGAAGGTCATGATCGGCGTGTCGCGCAGGCGGCAGACCTCCATCAGCTTGATGGTCCTCTCCTCGACGCCCTTCGCGCAGTCGATGACCATGAGCGCGGAATCGACCGCGGTCAGCGTGCGGTACGTATCCTCGGAGAAGTCCTCGTGCCCCGGCGTGTCGAGGAGGTTCACGATGCGGTCGCGGTAGGGGAACTGCATGACCGACGACGTCACCGAGATGCCGCGCTCCTGTTCGAGGCGCATCCAGTCGGAGGTCGCATGGCGGCGCGCCTTCCGGCCCTTCACGGCGCCGGCGAGCTGGATCGCGCCGCCGAAAAGCAGGAGCTTTTCGGTCAGCGTCGTCTTGCCGGCGTCCGGATGGGAGATGATCGCGAAGGTGCGCCGCCGTCCGATCTCGGCGGCCAGCGACGCCGGCTTGATTGCGGTTTCAGGTGTTGCCATGAGCTGTAGCGCGCGATGCGATGGATGAATCGGCCGAGCGGCGCGGCGCGGCCGCGATCGGGTCGCGCGCGATGCGCGCTCCTACGGTGCCGACGATGCGCATCAGCGGGATTTCAGGACGAGCGACAGGACTTCCGCGTCCTCGCGGCCGTCCTTCGCCTGGTAATACGCGCGGCGGCGCGCAATGTGCTTGAAGCCTTTTTTCCGGTACAGCGCGAGCGCGTTGACGTTCGAGGGCCGCACCTCGAGGAACACCTCGCGCACGCTCGCGTTCCGCGCACGCAGCAGCATCTCGTCGAGCAGCCGGTCGCCATAACCGAGGCCACGGTAATCCGGATCGACACACAGGTTCAGCACGTGCGCCTCGCCGGCCGCCACGGACAGGATCGCATACCCGGCGACCTGCCGGTCGCGCTGCAGCACGATGCAGGTGTAACCGGCGAGCAGGCAATCGCGGAACACGCCGTGGCTCCAGGGGAAGTCGTACGACCGCCGCTCGATGTCCGACACCGCGGTGAGATCGTCGTGCAGCATCGTGCGCACGCGCACGGCCGGCTCGGGCAGCGGGCGGATCACGACGGGCGCCCTGCAACTTGCCGCGCGAGACACAGATCGTCCCAGGCCTTGCGCTTTTGCGACGGCGTGCGCAACAGGTAGGCGGGATGATAAGTGACCACGACCGGTATCTCCGTGCTCTTCAGCAAGTGTACGCGCCCGCGCAGGCGCCCGAGCGGCGCGTCGGTGTCCAGCAGGTGCTGCGCCGCGATCCGGCCCACCGCGAGGATGAGCCGGGGGGCGACGAGCGCGATCTGCCGGTCGAGGAAACCCCGGCAGGCCTGCGCCTCATCGGCGGACGGGTCGCGGTTTCCCGGCGGGCGGCACTTCAGGACGTTCGCGATGAATACCCTATCACGGGCGAGCCCGACGGCAAGGAGCATCTGGTCCAGCAGCTGGCCTGCGCGCCCGACGAACGGCTCGCCGCGGCGGTCCTCCTCCGCGCCCGGCGCCTCACCGACGATCATCCACTCGGCCGCGTGGCTGCCGACGCCGAACACGGTCTGCGTGCGCGACTCGTGCAGCCGGCAGCGGGTGCAGGCCGCGACCGCCGTTTGCAGCGCCGTCCAGTCGAGCCGCGCGACGTCGCCGGCGGCGCTCGCCGCTGCCGGCGCCGCCGCCTGCCGCTCCGATACCGGCGCCGCGGGAGCGCCCGCCGCCGGCGGGGCCGGCGCGGCCGCACCCTGCTCCGCCGTCGCCGCGCGCTGGAAGTACACGTCGACGCCCAGGGCTTCGAGGTACGCGATGCGCGCAGGGTCAGCCCTCATGCTCCCCCTCCGTGCGCACGCGCCTGGCCCGCCGCCGGCGCACCCGCCAGAACCAGTACAGAGGCCCCGTGGCGGCGTAGGCGCCGAAAATGAGCAGCAGCACGAGCGGCGGATCCACCGCGATGAACATGAAGATGAGCGGAATGACGAGCAGCCAGGTGAACGGAACCCGGCGGCCGAAATTGATCTCCTTGAAGCTGTAGTAGTGGAAGTTCGAGACCATCAGGGCGCCCGCGACCGCCGTGATCACGAAGGCGCCGGCGAGACCCGCGAGCCCGGCGATGCCGAACTTCGCGGACAGCCAGACGAAGGCGGCGACGAGGCCCGCGGCCGACGGGCTCGGCAGGCCCGTAAAGAACCGCCGGTCCGCGGTCGGGGCCTGCGCGTTGAAGCGCGCCAGCCGGAGCGCGGCCGCCACGGCGAACAGGAAGGCGACGAGCCACCCGACCCGGCCCCACGTGAGGTTCCATTCCGCGAGCCGGGCGACCCCCCACTGGTACACGACGATGGCCGGCGCGAGGCCGAACGACACCATGTCGGCCAGGCTGTCGTATTCCTTGCCGAACTGCGAAGTGGTGCGGGTCAGCCGCGCCACGCGCCCGTCCAGGGCGTCCAGCATCATCGCGACGAAGATCGCGACGCCGGCGGTCTGGAAGTTGCCGTCGACCGCGGCCACGATCGAATAGAAGCCGGCGAACAGCGCCGCCGTCGTGAGCAGGTTGGGCAGCAGGAAAATCCCGCTGCGCCGGATGCGTCCCGGTTCGGAATTCATGCTCATTCGCTGCCTGGTGCCAAGCCCTCCGGAGCCGAAAGCTCCGCCACCCGGCCCCCCGCGCGCACGCGCTCACCTTCACTGACGGTGATCCGCGAGGTCTCCGGCAGCTCCAGGTCGGCAAACCGGGCCCAGCGCAGGTAGGCGCAGCGCTGTCCCTGCCCCACCCGCGCACCATAACCCACGATCGCTGCCGGCACGAGGCCGAACGGATTGCCACGCAGGCGCAGCACGAGGTCGGCGCCTTCATCCGTCTGCAGCCACAGCCCTCCCGATACCCGTGCTCGCGCCCCGCCGTCGAGGTCGGCATGCAGGTCCATCACCTTGCCTTCGACCGGCGCGCGGGCAGTGTACGTGCCCAGGCGATTCACGCGGATCACGATGCGTTGCGCCGGGCGGTGCAGCACGCCGCGCCCGGTCCGTTCCGCACGCACGACCCGGCCGTCCACCGGGCTCACCACGGCGAGCGCCTCGCCCGACACGCCGCGGCGCGGATCGCGGAACAGCGCGCATCCGGCGGCGAGCAGCGCGAGCACCGGGAGCGCCGGCGCCACGCCGCCGAAATACCAGAGCAGCGCGGCGACGCTCGCGAGCCCGAGCAGCACTGGAACGCCCTCGTCGGCGATGATGCTTTTGCTTCTGTCGATCAAGTTCCCGTCCGTCGGCGACCGCCGGGCGCGTATCTTAGGGCCTGTCCGCGTGGCATGCGACTGCCGGGCCCGCGAAGGCGTCACAGCGAGTCGCATCGCGGACGGCGCCTCCCGCGTCGCCCGCCCGGGAGCGCGCGGCACGTCGTGTAGAATGTGCCGCCTGCCCGCAACCCGACGGAAAGCCATGCGTTACACGGAATTCGGCCTGACGACCCTCAAGGAGGTGCCGGCCGAGGCCGAGGTCGTCAGCCACCAGCTCATGCTGCGCGCCGGCATGATCCGGCGGGTCGCCGCCGGCATCTTCACCTGGATGCCGCTCGGCGTGCGCGTGCTGAAGAAGGTCGAAGCGATCGTCCGCGAGGAAATGAACCGCGCCGGCGCGCTCGAGGTGCTGATGCCCGCCGTGCAGCCCGCCGAGCTGTGGCAGGAATCGGGGCGCTGGCAGGTGTACGGGCCGCTGCTCCTGCGCATGCGCGATCGCGGCGAGCGCGAGTACTGCTTCGGCCCGACCCACGAAGAGGTGATCACGGATCTCGCCCGCCGCGAGCTCAGGAGCTACCGCCAGCTCCCGATCACCTTCTACCAGATCCAGACGAAGTTTCGCGACGAGATCCGGCCGCGCTTCGGCGTCATGCGGGCGCGCGAGTTCATCATGAAGGATGCGTATTCCTTCCATATCGATCAGGCATCGCTCGAGGAAACCTACGCGCGCATGCACGACGCCTACAGCGCGATCTGCACTCGGCTCGGGCTCGAGTTCCGGGTGGTCGAAGCCGACAGCGGCGAGATCGGCGGCTCGCGCTCCCAGGAATTCCACGTCATCGCCGATTCCGGCGAGGACGCGCTCGTCTACAGCGAGGAGGATCGCTACGCCGCGAACATCGAGACCGCGGCGACGGTGCCGCCCGCGGGCGAGCGGCCGGCGCCCGAACGCGCGCTGGAGAAGGTGCACACGCCGGCGACGAAGACCATCGAAGCCGTCTGCAAGCGCCTCGGCGTGCTTCCTGAGCAGACCGTCAAGACGCTGATCGTTGCCGGCACCGACGGGCCGGTCGCGCTCGTGCTGCGCGGCGATCACACGTTGAATCCGCTCAAGGCCGCCAGGCTGCCGGGCGTGGCCGCGCCGCTCGCCATGGCGGATGCCGACACGGTGCGCCAGGTGACAGGCTCGGCGCCGGGCTTCGCCGGACCGATCGGCCTCGGGATCCCGGTGTATTTCGATCACGCGACGCGGCTCATGGCCGATTTCGTGGCCGGCGCGAACCAGGACGACATGCACTTCACGGGCGTGAATTTCGCGCGCGACCTCCCCCTGCCTGAAACCGTGGACCTCCGGAACGTGGTGGCGGGCGACCCGGTGCCGGGCGGCAGCGGCACGCTGAAGATCGCGCGCGGCATCGAGGTGGGGCACATCTTCCAGCTCGGCACGAAGTACAGCGAAGCGCTGGGCGCGAAGGTGCAGGACCAGGACGGCGTCGAGCGGGCCATGCCGATGGGCTGCTACGGCATGGGCATCACCCGCATCGTCGGCGCGGCGATCGAGCAGAACCACGACGAGCGCGGCATCATCTGGCCCGCGCCGCTCGCACCGTTCGACGTGGTGCTGATCGGCATCAACATGCACAAGTCCGAACGCGTGACCGCCGCGGCGGAAGCGCTGTACGCCGAGCTCGCGGGGCTCGGCCTCGAGGTCCTGTTCGACGATCGCGACGCCCGCCCCGGGGTCAAGTTCGCCGACGCGGAGCTCATCGGCATCCCGCACCGGCTGGTGATCAGCGAGCGCGCGCTGGATGCCGGCGAGCTGGAATACCGGCATCGCCGCGATTCCGAGTCACGCATGCTGAAGCGTGAAGCCGCTCTCGAACTGCTCAGGACGGCCACGCTACCCTGACCCGATGAGCACCCTGCCGGCCGGCTCGCCGTCGAGAAAGGTGGTTCCGATCTCCTCCGGCGCGAGTCCGGCGCAGGCCGGCGCACGCTTGCGCCGTCTCGGGCGCGTGCGCAGCCGGGTCGCGGGCGGGATGTCCGCCCCGCGGGGGAGGCTGTTCTGCGGCAGCCTGCTGGCTTCCCTTCTCCTGCTGCTCGTCGCCCCGGCGGGGGCGCAACAGACCTGGTCCGACCCGATCCTGCGCGACCTGCTCCGCAAGGCGGCGGATGAGGCGGTCAGCTTCCCCGACAAGTACGACGCACAGGTCTGGCTGACCGACATGTCGGCCCGTCTCGCGAAACAGGTTCAGGACCCGGAGGAGCGGCTCGCGATCCTGACGGAGGTGCACTTCGAGGCGACCCGCGCCGGGCTCGCGCCGGAGCTCGTGCTCGCCGTGATCGACGTCGAGAGCAACTTCGACCGCTTCGCTATCTCCCGGGTTGGCGCACGCGGCCTCATGCAGGTGATGCCGTTCTGGCTGGAGGAGATCGGCCGGCCGGACGCCAACCTGTTCAGTATCGAGACCAACCTGCGCTTCGGCTGCACCATCCTGAAGTACTATCTCGACCTGGAAAAAGGCGACCTGCTGCGCGCGCTCGGCCGCTACAACGGCAGCCTGGGCCGGCGCACGTACCCGAATCTCGTGCTCGACAAGCTCAGATTGAAGTGGTTCCGCCTGTAGGAGTGCGCATTGCGCGCGACCGGGCGTAGCGTGCGCGCCGAATTCCGGTCTGTGCCTCGTCCGCTCGCGCGCAATGCGCGCTCCTGCGCTCGGTTCACGCGATCGTGAACGACGGCGGCTTCGCCATCGCGACGGCGGTCGCCTCGACACCCGCTACTTTCGCGTGCGGCGGCCCGGAGTGCAGCCACGTTTCCAGCCGGTCGAGCGATTCACTCACGCCGCAGGCGAGCACCTCGACGCTGCCGTCCGGCATGTTGCGCGCGTAGCCGGTGAGTTTCAGGGTCTGCGCCACCTGGCGCGTGCTGTCGCGAAAGAAAACACCCTGCACGCGGCCGGTGACCCTGAAATGGCGGCACTCGCACGGTGCTCCGGCGATCACTCGTCGCGGTCCTGGCGCTCGGGATCTTCGGTAGCTGCCAGCGCGTCGAGCGCCTTGAGCTTGGCCTTGAGGGCGTCCTGGCGCGCAGCGTTGTAAGCCCGCTCCGTGAGCTTGCGCTGGGCGCTTTCGAGGTAACGCTCCGCAGCGCTCAGGTCGGCGGCGGCATGGTCGGCGGCCCCGGCTTCCCGCGCCACGGCGATCGCCTGCCGGGCATCGCTCATCTCCTGCACCGGCGGCCCGCTGCCGCAGGCGGCGGACACGACCAGCGCGATGCAGGCGCCGAGCCGGACGGCTCCCGCGACGCAGCGCGGAGCTTTACGGGAGGGTGTGCGCACGCCGGAAAGCTAGCAAGCGGGCCGGCCGGGCGTCAAGCAAGGAAAAGAAACCGAAAATCAGGCTTTTCCCGCCCGAATCCGCGGGCGGCTTGAGTTTTCCGCCGGGCCCCGGAACACTCCCGGCCGGACGCGGAGACGCGTCGACGGCCAGGCAAAATCCGGAGAGACGATGAGCCTCACGATCTATCACAACCCCCAATGCTCGAAGTCGCGACAAACGCTCGAGATCATCCGCAACCACGGCATCGAGCCGCGCATCGTCGAGTACCTGAAGACCGCGCCGTCGAGGGACGAGATCCTGTCGCTGGCACGCCGGCTGAAAATGCCGGTCGAGGCGCTGGTCCGCAAGAACGAGGACGTCTACAAGGCGCAAGCCGACACACTGCGGCACGAGGACGAGCCGCTGGCGGAATGGCTGAGCGCGCACCCGCGGGCGCTGCAGCGCCCGCTGGTGGTCGACGAGCCAGGCGGCAAGGCGGTGATCGGCCGGCCGCCGGAAAACGTGCTCGAGCTGCTGCCCCGGACCGGGCCGCCCGCCGCGTGATCGAGATCCTCGTCCTTTACTACTCGCGGCACGGCACGACCGAAGCGCTGGCGCGGGAGGCGTGCCGCGGCATCGACTCCGTGCCGGAGGTGGCCGCGCGCCTGCGCACCGTGCCGCCCGTCTCCACCGTGGCCGAAGCCGTCCTGCCCGCCGTGCCGGCGGACGGTCCGCCGTATGCCGGTCACGACGATCTCGTCGAATGCGCCGGTCTCCTGATGGGCAGCCCCACACGCTTCGGCAACATGGCGGCGCCGCTCAAGTACTTCCTCGACGGCCTCGGCACCCACTGGCTGACCGGCACGCTGGCCGGCAAGCCCGCCGGCCTGTTCACGTCGACGGCGACGCTGCACGGCGGCCAGGAGGCGACGCTGCTGTCGATGGCGATCACGCTGCTGCACCACGGCATGCTGATCGTCGGCGTGCCGTACACCGAGCCCGTGCTCTCCTCGACCACCACCGGCGGCACGCCTTACGGCGCGAGCCACGTGTCCTGGAATCGCCAGGACGACCGCCTGTCGGCAGACGAGCGCACCCTCGCCCGCGCGCTCGGCGCGCGCGTCGCCACCATCGCCCGCAAATTGTCTACCTAGATCGCTCGAGGACGTCGCGCACGAAAGGAATGGTGAGGCGGCGCTGCGCCTGCAGCGACTCGCTGTCCAGGCGATCGAGCAGCGCATAGAGCGAGCGCATGTCGCGGCGCGCGCGGCGCAGCAGGAATTGCGCGGTGTCGCCAGGCAGCTCGAGCCCGCGGAGCTTCGCGCGCAGGGTGAGCGCCTGCACGCGCTCGCTCTCGGCGAGTGGCGCGAGGCGGAACGCCGGCAGCTTCGCCATGCGGCTCGCGAGATCCGGCAGCGCAAGGCCGCATTCGCGCGGCGGTGCGGCCGCCGACACCACGAGCAGGCCCGAGGCGTCGGCTAGCTGGTTGGCGAGATCGAAGAGCGCGAGCTCGAAATCCTCCCGCCCGGCCACGGCATCGAGATCGTCGAGGCACACGCAATGCCGGCTCGCGAGCCCGTCGAGCAGCGCGGGCGAGGCGCCGGCGAAGCTTTTCAGCGGCACATACACGGCATCGCCCCCGAGCCGCTCGCACAGCGCCTGCAGCAGGTGACTCTTGCCGGTCGCCGCACTCCCGAAGAGCCAGGCACCGACGCTTGCATCGCCTGCCGCCAGCCGCTCGAGGAACGCGACCGCCGGTTCGTTGCCCGCCGGCCAGAAGCTCGCGAACACGGCGTGATCGGCGAGCGCAAGCGGCAAGGCGAGCTGGGCGTTCACGGCGCGGTGTCGGCCTCGCTCGCGAGCACGGACGAGTCGGGCGCGCTCGAGGGCGTCGGCGGCGCCGCCCTCTCCTCCGCGGGCGGCTCGGCGCTTGCCGGCAGTGTCGGCGCCGGTTGCCCGGCCAGGTACTGCCCGTAGGCGAAGCGGATCAGCACCGAGAGCACGGCGGCCGCCGGCAGCGCGAGCAGCACGCCGAAGAAGCCGAAGAGCTGGCCGCCGGCGGCGACCGCGAAGATCACCAGCACGGGATGCAGGCCGATGCGGTCGCCGACGAGCTTCGGCGTGAGCAGCGAGCCCTCGATCATCTGCGCAAGCGAGAACGTGGCCACGACGCCGCCGAGGCGCCACAGGGGATCGGGCTCGAGCGCGACCGTCAGGCCCGCGAGCGCAATGCCGAACACGAACCCGAGGTATGGCACGAAGCTGATCAGCCCGGCGATGACGCCGATTGCGATCGCGAACTCGAGACCGATCAGGCTGAGGCCCAGGGAATAGATGACGGCGAGCGCGAACATGACGAGCAGCTGCCCGCGCAGGAACGCGCCCAGCACCTCGTCCGATTCGCGCGCGAGCGTGAACACGGTGTCGCGGTAGCGGGGCGGCACCAGCGCGCCGATCCTCGCGATGATGGCGTCCCAGTCGCGCAGCAGGTAGAAGGTGAGGATCGGAACCAGGAACAGGCTGATGACCGCACCGGCCAGCGCGCCGCCCGAGCGCGTCAGCGACAAGAGCAGGCTGCTGCCCCAGTTTTGCGCGAGGTCGCCGTAACGATCCATGAACGCGGCGAGACCGATGTCCTCGCCCGGCGCGAGGTCCAGCACCGGTGCGAGGCGCGGCAGCCAGACCTGCTGCAGCTGCGCGAGCATTCCGGGGAGCGCATCGAGCAGCGCGGAGACCTGGGCATTGACCATCGGCACGACCAGCAGCACCAGCAGGCCGAGCACGGCGAAGGTGAGCACGAACACGACCACGACGGCGATCGCGCGCGGCAGCCGCAACCGCTGCAGGCGATCGGCGAGCGGGTCACTGATGTAGGCCAGGAGCCCGGCGGCGATGAACGGGGTGAGCACCGGCGCCAGGCGATACAGGAGCCAGGCGAGCAGCACCAGCAGCAGCAGCCCGAACAGGCGCCGGCTGCGCACGTCGATGAGCGGCTCGGCCATGCCTACGCGGCCCGGCCCTGGGCGCGCCGCGACCAGGACCACACGTAATCGATGCCGCTCACGACCACCGTCACGAACACCCCGGCGCCGAGCACCGTTACGACCGCTTCGGGCGGCCAGCTGAACGCCGCCCGGCTCAGCACGAACAGCACGTACAGGAGCTCGAGCGCGGTATTGAGCTTGCTGATCCGCGTCGGCTCGCCCTCGACCGGGCCGATCAGGAAGTTGTAGGCCGTCGCCCCGCCGACGATGACTACGTCGCGCAGGACCACCAGCGCCGCCAGCCACACCGGCACGTGCCCGGTGCAGACGAGCGTGATGAAGGCGCTTGCGACGAGCAGCTTGTCGGCCACGGGATCGAGGATCCCGCCGAGCCGCGTATGCCATCCGTAGTGCTTCGCCAGCCAGCCATCGAGCCCGTCGGAAAAACCGGCGATGAAGAACAGCACGATCGCCTGCTCGAAGCGGCCGTCGAGCATCAGCCACACGATCGGCACGACCAGCGCGATGCGCAAGAGCGAGATCGCGTTCGGCAGCCAGCGCAGACTCATCGCGTCATGCCTGGCCGGGTCACGGGCGGTAGCGGAACTCGAGCGAGCCGCCGCCCGGCTGCCGCGCGCCCTCGACGGGCTCGAGCAGGCCGCCGAACTCGAGCGTCCGCCGCAACCGCTCCTGGCCGCCATGGCAGCTCACGCGATAGCGGATGCTGTCGCCCTGCACGCCGTCGATCGCCAGCTCGTCCACCATGTCGATGCCTTGCATGTAATTCTGCACCGCCCCGAAGGCCGCCACCGAGTCGATGCCGGAGATCGTGAGGACGAAGGTGTCGAGCGCCTGCCCGCCGGCGATCGCGAACTGCGAGGCGAGCGCATCGGCGAGGCGCGCGATCACCTCCTCCGGCTCGCCAATCCACTGCCGCGGCTCCGCGCCGAAATACCACGACCAGCGGTTGCCGGCGACGTCGCCAGGACGGATGCGGCCGACCAGGATCGAGCTCGCCGAGTAACGCCTCGAGGCCGTGAGCAGCTGTTCGTCGAAGCCGCCCCAGATGTCGCTGAAGCTCACGTGCTGGAGATCTTCGACGTCGAGCAGCGGGAATACGATCGGGATGCCGCGGCGCTCCGCGGCTTCCTGCACCCGCTCCCGCAGCAGCCGGTTGCGGTCGATGCTGCGCTCGGCGTCCGGTCCGCTCTCGGCATCCCCCGCGGCCACGATCTCGCGCTCGCCCTGGCCCCAGTCGACCGCGAGCCACACGATCGTGAGCGGACGGTCGTTGCCCCACACGGTGACGTTCGCGGCGCGGAGCTGGCGCTCGAGGGCGGCGCCGTCGAAGGTGACGCGCAGGCTGCGCTCTTCGCCCGGCATGAACCTGAGCACGTAGCGTGCCGGATCCGGAAACAGGTTCGCGATCCCGGGGGAGGCCAGCGGATCCGCGAGGCCGGTCAGGCGCGAAAGCACCTGCGAAAGCGCCTCCGTGTAGGCCGCGTTACGGCCGGCGGGGTTGTCCTGCTCGAGCGCGGCTTCCGCCGTGTAGAGGGATTCCACTTCCACGGCGTGGGCAGGCAGCCATCCCACAAACATCAATGTAATCAGCGCATACGCTTGCAATCTGAATGTAATGCAGGAACTGTGATTCATGAGGTCGGTCGAGATCCCAAAGCGTCCGCCGGGCGAAAAAAACGACAGATGGTGGTTGGTTTGGTGTGGCTGTGCAATCCCCCGTGATGCCAACGTCCGGTTGCTCCGGCGCGCCGAGGCAGCGAAGCGCCCTGATATTATATCGTTCTCATGAACGGCAAATCGTTGACCTACAAGGACGCCGGCGTCGACATCGACGCGGGTGAAGCGCTCGTCGAGCGCATCGGTCCGCTGGTGGCGCGGACCCGGCGCCGCGAGGTGCTGGCCGGCCTCGGCGGCTTCGGCGGCCTGTTCGCGCTGCCGCCGGGGCGCTGGCGCGAGCCGGTGCTGGTGTCCGGGACCGACGGCGTCGGCACCAAGCTCAAGCTCGCGCAGCAACTCGGCCGGCACGACGAGATCGGCATCGACCTCGTGGCGATGTGCGTGAACGACGTGGTGGTCCAAGGGGCCGAGCCGCTGTTCTTCCTCGATTACTTCGCGTGCGGACGGCTGGACGTCGACGTCGCGGCGCGGGTGATCGGCGGCATTGCGAGGGGCTGCGAGGAGGCGGGTGCGGCGCTGATCGGCGGCGAGACGGCGGAGATGCCGGACATGTACGCGATCGGCGAATACGACCTGGCCGGCTTCTGCGTGGGCGCCGTCGAGCGCGACGAGCTGGTGGACGGGCGTGCGGTGGCCGCCGGCGACGTGGTGCTGGGGCTCGCGTCGAGCGGGCCGCACTCGAACGGTTTTTCCCTGATCCGCCGCGTTCTGGAACGGGTCGAGGAGCCGCGGCCGGGGGACGGCACGCCACGCTACCCGTCGCTGGACGGCACGCCGCTGGTGGACCTGCTGCTCGCGCCGACCCGCATCTACGTGAAGCCGCTGCTCGCGCTGGCCTCGAAGGTGAAGATCAAGGCCATGGCGCACATCACGGGCGGCGGCATCACGGAAAACCTGCCGCGCGTGCTGCCCGAGGGCGTGCACGCGCGCGTGGACGTGAACGCCTGGCGAGCGGGCGCGCTGTTCGACTGGCTGGCAGAGACGGGCGGCATTGCGGCCGAGGAGATGCGCCGCACCTTCAACTGCGGCATCGGCATGACGGTGATCGTGGCGCGGGATGAAGCGCCGGCAGCGCTCGCGGAGCTCGCGGCACTGGGCGAGACGGCGTTCGAGATCGGCGAGATCGCCGAGGGCCCGGGCGGGGTGAGTTACCGTTGACCAGAGCGAGGGCCGTGATCCTCGTCTCGGGAGGCGGCACCAACCTGCAGGCGTTCATCGACGCAGTGCGCGAGGGCCGGATCGATCTCGAGATCGCCGCCGTGCTGAGCGACAACCCGACTGCACACGGGCTGGAGCGGGCGCGGCGCGCGGGCGTTCCGGCGGTGTGCGTGCCGCGCGCGGATTACGCGGACCGGGCGTCGTTCGATCGCGCGCTGGGCGATGCGATCGCCGCGCGGCAGCCGGACATCGTGATCCTGGCCGGATTCATGCGGGTGCTGGGTCCCGAGCTGGTCGCGCGCTTCGCGGGCCGCATGCTCAACATTCATCCCTCGCTGCTGCCCGCCTACCGCGGGCTCGATACGCACCGCCGGGCGCTGGAAGCGGGCGAGCGCTGGCACGGCTGCACCGTGCATTTCGTCACCGAGGAGCTGGACGGCGGGCCGTGCATCGCGCAGGCGCGCGTGCCCGTGCACCCCGACGACACGCCGGAGCGGCTCGCCGCCCGCGTACTGGAGCAGGAGCACCGCCTCTACCCCTGGGTCGCCGCCCTGCTCGCCTCCGGCCGCCTGCGCTACGCGGACGGCACCGCCTGGCTCGACGACCGCCCCCTCACCGCCCCCTGCACCCAAACCTCTAACGACCGCGCGAACCTCGACCTGAACCTTTCACCGGACCCGTAGGAGCCCGCCCCGGCCAGACGCGTGAACGAGGGGTCGGGGGGCGGTCAGGCTTTGGGGAGCGTGACGCCGCGCTGGCCCTGGTATTTGCCGCCGCGATCCTTGTACGAGATTTCGCACTCCTCGTCCGCCTCGAGAAACACCATTTGCGCAATGCCTTCGTTGGCGTAGATCTTCGCGGGCAGCGGCGTGGTGTTCGAGAACTCGAGCGTGACGTGCCCTTCCCACTCGGGCTCGAGCGGCGTGACGTTGACGATGATGCCGCAGCGCGCGTAGGTGGATTTGCCGAGGCAGATGGTGAGGACGTTGCGCGGGATGCGGAAATATTCGACGGTGCGGGCGAGCGCGAACGAGTTCGGGGGGATGATGCAGACGTCGCTGACCTTGTCGACGAAGCTGCCGGCGTCGAAGTCCTTGGGGTCGACGATGGCAGAGTCGATGTTGGTGAAGATCTTGAACTCGTTCGAGCAGCGCACGTCGTAGCCGTAGCTCGAGGTGCCGTAGGAGATGATGCGGCCGCCCTCGTTCTGGCGCACCTGCCCGGGCTCGAAGGGATCGATCATGCCGTGCTCGACCGCCATGCGGCGGATCCAGCGGTCGGATTTGATGCTCATTCGTTGAATCAGTCCTCGACCACGATGTTGGGGAAGCGGCGGCTGTAGTCCTTGCCCTGCGCCGCGAGGGCCGCGGCCGTGCGCCGGGCGGTGCGCTGGTACGCCAGCGCGGCGGGGCTTCCGGGATCGGCGATCACGGTCGGGCGTCCGCTGTCGGTCTGCTCGCGAATCTTCAGGTCGAGCGGGAGCTGGCCGAGCAGCTCGACCCCGTATTCGGTGGCCATGCGCGCGCCGCCGCCGCTGCCGAAGATGGGCTCCTCGAAACCGCAGTGGCTGCAGACGTGCGTGCTCATGTTTTCGACGATGCCGAGCACGGGCACGGAGACCTTGCGGAACATCTGCAGCCCCTTGCGCGCATCGAGCAGCGCGATGTCCTGCGGAGTGGTGACGATCACGGCGCCGCTGACCGGCACGCGCTGCGACAGCGTGAGCTGGATGTCGCCCGTGCCGGGCGGCATGTCGACGATCAGGTAGTCGAGATCCGACCAGGCCGTCTGCTGGATGAGCTGCGTGAGGGCCTGGGTGACCATCGGCCCGCGCCAGGCCATCGGCTGGTCCGCGTCGATGAGAAATCCGATGGACATGACTTCGATGCCGTGCGCGACGAGCGGAGTCATGGTCTTGCCGTCGGGGCTGGTCGGCCGGCCGCCGGCGAGCCCGAACATCAGCGGCTGGCTGGGCCCGTAGATGTCCGCGTCGAGCACGCCCACGGCGGCGCCGTCGCGGGCGAGCGCGGCGGCAAGGTTGGCGGCCGTCGTGGATTTCCCCACGCCGCCCTTGCCGGAAGCCACGGCAACGATGTTGCTCACGTTCGGCAACGGCTTCAGCGTCGGCTGCACGCCGTGCACGGCGATGCGGCTCGCGAGCTCGAGCTCGACCTTCTCCACGCCCGCCGCCCGCCTGGCGATCGCCCCGAGCTCGGCCTCGAGCTCGGCGCGCGCGCTCTCGAAGGGAAATCCGAGCTCGATCTCGAGCCGCGCGACGGACCCGTCCACCTCGGCCCGCCTGAGCTTGCCGATCTCTCCAAGCGAATGACCCAGATCATCCGGAATGGCGGCCTCAAGGGCTTGTTTCAGGGCGGAATCTGCTGACACTGTCACATTTCGGCCGATTGCGTTAGGTTAAATTTTCTCCGGCCACCGGGCTGTTCCGGAGAGGCGTTTGCGTCGCGCGGGGACAGGCCGCAATTGTAGCGAACGCGGGCGCGGAATGGTCGCCCGGCGCCGTGGCCGCGCGGCGGGTGCGCCGCCAGTCATGGCATAATCCGGTGGTGGGGCGGGAGCAGCCGGGGGCTGATTCCAACGGACTTGCATGCGAAGTCCTCATGTCGGCAACGACCTGAGCAAGAACACCAATTGACTGCCAGAACGAGCGAGGTACGGATGAATTTCAAGGCGGGCATGCGGCGCATGGCCTGCCTGGCGTCGATTGCGACGCGGCACGCGGCGGCACGACACCGCGGGGTTTTATGGCCATTCTAAGCGGCTTCCGAGCCGATCAACTGATCAGCCAGCTCATCAGCGAAACCGATACCGCCTCGCCCAACGCCCAGAAGCTGACGGATCGGCTGAAGAAGCTCGGCCCCAAGGTGATCCCGAAGGCCATCGACGCGCTGGCGCTCGCCGACCGCACGCACCAGATGCTGTTCGTCGATATCCTGGCCAGCCAGGTCAGCGACAAGACCCTGAAGCTGTACAAGGAAGGCCTGGCCGACGGCGGCGACCGGGTGGTGTCCGGCACCGCGTGGGCCCTGTCGTCCAGCAACAATTACAACGCCAACGCCCTGCTCGATTTCCTGGACGAGCCCGACGTCTCGAAGCCCGCGGTGATCGAAATTCTCAAGGTTCACAAGCACAACCTGAGCGTGCACGACCTCCTGCGGCGCGCCTACGAGCTCGACTCGAAGGAAAAGGCGGCGCTCTTCCGCATCATCGAGGAGATCGTCACCGAGGACATGGTGCCGGACCTGCTCGCGCGCATGGGCGGCAAGGACCCCGCGGTCAAGATCCACCTGATCAACCTGGTCGCCCGGTTCCGCCGCCCGGAGATCGACGCTGCCCTCGAGATGCAGCTCGGCGATGCCAACAAGCTGGTGCGTGCCGCCGCCCTGGGCGCGCTCGCGCAGCGCGGCGGCAGCGCTAACGTGGGCAAGGTGGCGAAGCTCCTGCTCGATCCGGACCTCGACGTCCAGAACAAGGCCGTGGACGTGCTCATCCGGATGAACCATCCGGAAACCATCCGCTGGCTCGTGCCCGCGTTGAAGGATGAATCGGAGTACTCGCGGCGGGCGGCGGTCGAGGTGCTGAACGAGATCGGCAACGCGAGCGCCGTGAAAGACCTGCTGCAGGCGATCAAGGACGACGACTGGTGGGTCCGGGCGCGCGCCGGCGACGCGCTGGCTGAGATCGGCGGTCCCAAGGTCGTCGATTCCGTGCTCCAGCTCATTCGCGACAAGGACGAGGACATCCGGCGCACGGCCATCGAGATCCTGAACGCCACCAAGGATCCGCGCGCGGTCGACGAGCTGCTCAAGGCGACCGACGACACCGACTGGTGGGTGCGCGAGCGCGCCGTGGACGCGCTGTCGCAGATTGGCAGCCCGAAAGCCGTGCCGAAGCTGGTCGGCATGCTCGGGCAGAACCCGAAGACCGACAGCGTGGTGGTGCGGGCGCTCGGCAAGCTCGGCGACCACAAGGTGGTGGACCATATCCTGCCGCTCCTGAAGCGGCCCGAGCGCGACGTGCAGCTCGAGGCGATCAAGGCCGTGTCGCACCTCGTCGACCAGCAGCGCGCCGAGTCCGTGCGCAACCTGCTGCACAAGATCAAGCAGTCGAGCACCGGCGATTCGACCATCGTCAACATCGCCGACAAGGCCATCAAGGATCTCGACGCGAAGTACTCGGCGACCGTGCTGGAGGAGAATGTCCGCGCCGAGAAGATCGGCGACCGCACGCACACGCTGCTCATCGAAAGCGAGGACGTCGATCAGCTCATTGCCGCCAAGCAGGAAGAGGTACTCGACATCTCGAAGCTCCAGGCCGGCGACGTGATCGACGGCCGCTACAAGTTCATCGAGAAGATCGGCAAGGGCGCTTTCGGCACCGTGCTGCTGATGGAGGACCAGGTCGTCGACGAGCGACTCATCCTCAAGTTCCTGAACCCGAACGTCTCCTCGGACGAGGAGATGATGAAGCGGTTCGTGCACGAGCTCCGCTACTCACGCAAGATCACGCACCGCAACGTCATTCGCATCTACGATTTCCTGCACCTGCAGGGCGCCTACGCGATCTCGATGGAGTATTTCCCGTCGCACACGTTGTCGGCGGAGATCCCGGACGGCAAGCCGATGCCTTTCGACAAGGCGTTGAAGTATTCCAACGACATTGCGACCGGCATGGCGGTGGCGCACCAGGCGGGCGTCATCCATCGCGACCTCAAGCCGGCCAACATCCTGGTGAACGACGAAGGCTTGCTGAAGATCGTCGACTTCGGCGTGGCGGCCGCGGCCAGCGCCGGCGATACCCAGCTCACCAAGACCGGGTACGTGATCGGTTCGCCCAAGTACATGGCCCCGGAGCAGATCCTCGGCAAGAAAGTGGACGAAGCCGCCGACATCTACAGCGTCGGCGTGATCATGTACGAGATGGTCACGGGCGTGCCGCCATACAGCCGCGGCGACCACATGTCCGTCATGTACCAGCACGTGCAGGGCAAGGCGAAACCCTGCCAGGAGCTCAATCCGGAGATTCCGGAGAGTTACGCGGCGGTCATCGCCAGGGCCATGTCGGTGGACAAGACCCGGCGCTATCGCTCCATGGATGAGCTCATCGATGCGCTGGATTCGGTGAAACTGTAGTGCCGCGCATCGATTCCTTTCTGAAGCTCGGACTCGCCCAGGGCTGCTCGGACGTGCACCTCGCGGTGGGCGTGCCGCCGATGCTGCGCATGAACGGCGACCTGATGCCGATCAAGTTCCGCGAGCTCTCCGACACGGAGCTCGAGGGCTACGTGGCGGAGATCCTCACCGATTCCCAGAAATCGGGCTTCGACGCGGGCAGGGATCTCGACTTTTCCTATGTCACCGAGGACGGCGGTCGCTTCCGCGTGAACCTGTTCCGCAAGGACACCGGCGTCGGTGCCGTGTTCCGGCACATTCCGAACGAGGTGCCCACGCTCGAGAAGCTCAAGGTGCCGCCGGTGATCCGCGATTTCTGCGATTACCACCAGGGTATGGTGCTCGTGACGGGCTCCACCGGCACGGGCAAGTCGACCACGCTCGCGGCGATGATCGATCACCTCAACAAGACCCGCAGCCTCAACATCATCAGCCTCGAAGACCCGGTCGAGTTCGTGCACCCGAGCAAGAACTGCCAGGTCATCCAGCGTGAGCTCGGCACGCACCTGAAGAGCTTCGCGGCCGGAGTGCGCTCGGCGATGCGCGAGGATCCCGACGTGATCCTCGTCGGCGAGCTGCGCGATGCCGAAACCATCTCGATGGCGATGACCGCGGCGGAAACGGGACATCTCGTGCTCGGCACGCTGCACACGACGAGTGCGGTGAAAACCATAGACCGAGTCATCGACGCGCTGCCGGGCGAGCTCAGGGAGCAGACGAAGAGCTTCCTCGCCCACAGCCTGAAAGCCGTCGTCACCCAGGTGCTGGTCAAGACCCCCGACGGGCGCGGCCGCCGTGCCGTGCTCGAGATCCTCGTGAACAACCGCGCGATTGCGAAGCTGATCATGAGCGACCAGACGCACCAGATTCCGGCGCAGCTGCAGACCGGCCGCGACGCGGGCATGCAGCTCATGGACCAGGCGCTGCTGGCGGCGATCGAGGCGGGGGAAGTGGATCCGGACGATGCGTTCCGATACGCGAACGACAAGCGCAAGTTCAAGCGCTACGTCACCGATACGGGGATCCTGCCGACGCTCGACGTCGAGGAGTAGCCGTTGAACCGGATCGACCAGCATCTCAAGGAAGCGCTCCTGAAGAACGCCTCCGACCTGCACTTCATTTCCGGCGATCCACCGCGAATCCGGGTTCACGGCTCGCTGACGCTGCTGAACAACGAGGTGCTGACGGTCGATGCCGTGCGGGCGGCGCTGTACGAGATCATGTCGGGCACGGTGCAGCGCGATTTCGAGAAGAACGACGCGGTCGACTTCGCCTACGAGATTCCGGAAGTATCGCGCTTCCGCGTGAACGTGATGCGGCACCTGAACGGCATCGGCGCCGTGTTCCGTGCGATCCCCTCGAAAGCGCTCACGCTCGAGGAGCTCAAGATGCCGGACGTCGTGCAGAATCTCTGCAAGCAGACGTCCGGCATGATCCTGGTCACCGGTAAGACGGGCTCGGGCAAATCGACGACACTGGCGGCGATGATCGATGCGATCAACAAGCGCATCCGCGGCCACATTCTGACGATCGAGGATCCGATCGAGTTCGTGCACCACCGGCAGAACTGCCTGGTGAGCCAGCGGGAGGTGGGCCGGCACAGCGGGTCTTTTGCCGAGGCGCTGCATTCCGCGTTGCGCGAGGATCCGGACGTGATCCTCGTGGGCGAGCTGCGCGACCTGGAGACGATGAGCATCGCGGTGACGGCGGCGGAGATGGGCATCCTCGTGATGGGCACGCTGCACACGAACGGGGCGGCGGCGACGGTGGACCGCATCATCAACTCCTTCCCGGCGGACAAGCAGAGCCACATCCGCACCATGCTGTCGACGTCGCTGCGCGGGGTCATCTCCCAGCAGCTCCTGCCGACCAAGCACAAGCCAGGACGGGTCGCGGCACTTGAGATCCTGGTGAACACCTCGGCCGTTTCCAACCTGATCCGCCAGGGCCGTCTCGACCAGCTCGAGACGGCGATGCAGTCGGGCGGCGCCGTCGGCATGCAGACCATGGATTCGGCGCTGATGGAGCTCTACGAACGGCGCTTCATCTCCGGCAAAGAGGCCTACCAGCAGGCCAACAACAAGGCCAAGTTCCAGCACCTCAAAGACCAGAACTGATTCGCGCTACGCAGGAATGGCGGACTCGGGCGAGTTCGGCATCACCGGCGACGGCGAACATCGAACGATCAGGGCAGGTTCGGCAGCACCGGCGACGGCGGGGTGCCTTTGGGGGAATGGCTCCCTCTGGGGCCCCTCGGGCCCCTGATGGTCCGCTTTATTTCCCCAAAGGCACCCCGCCGTCGCCGGTGCTGCCTTGGTCCGTGGCCCCCTTCGTTTGCGTTGTGCGCCGTGTTTGCGTCCTGTAGGAGCGCGCCATGCGCGCGATTGAACGAAGGCACAGACGACAAACGAAGGCACGCTGGCCCTTCAGCAGCGTTCACGCCCGGCACCAATCGCAAACAGGGGCGGAGCCGTGGCCGGGGGATGTCCTTGGCGGAAATAAAGCGGACCCAGGACGTCGCGGAGCAGCCAGCGCAAAACCCTCAGGCTGCCGTGAAGCTACGGCTGCTCCGCGGCGTCCGACGGGAGCCATTCCGCCAAGGACATCCCCCGGTCGCGGCTCCGCCCGGAGCCACCAAACGCCAACGTGCGTGAACGATGCGATCCCAACGAGTGCGAGCCACGATCGGCATCGCGTCGCCCGCATGGCGGGCTCCTACGGCAGCCGCCGCGGCGGTTCCCGCGGTTTCGAGGGTGGGGCATGGCATAATCGGCATCTTTGGCTCGCCCGCCGCACATGTCCGACGCCCCCCGCAAAATCCTCGTTACGAGCGCCCTCCCCTACGCCAACGGCTCGCTCCATT
>DASVDF010000108.1:0-17747 GCA_036381215.1 Woeseiaceae bacterium
TCGCTGAGATCCGCGGCGAACAGGCCCGCATTCATCGCGGCGAGCGTCTTGCCCTCGGCCTCGAAGATTTCCCACAGCCGGAGCTTCAGCCGCTCGACGTCCGGGCTGCGCGGCCGCAACGTCACGCGCTCGGCGCCGGCCGCATCGATCTCGACCACGGACTGCGGCCGCGGATCCGCGGCCACCGCGATCACGTCCGTCGGTTGCACGAGGCCGGCCGTCTTCCTGCGAATGGAAGCGAGCAGCGCGTCGCGCTCGTCCGCCGCGTACTGGTCCGCCTTGTTGAGCGCGACGACCAGCGGGCGACCGCGCTCGAGCAGCGCTTTCAGTGCCTCGCGCTCGCTTTCGGTCATGTCGCCGTCGACGACGAAGATCACGAGATCCGCGCGGCCGGCCACTTCCTTCGCCAGCCGCTCGCGGTCCTCGCCGCCCGCCTCGTCGAGCCCCGGCGTGTCGATGAGGAACACGCCCCCCGCCTCGACTTCCCACGGCTCCATGCGCGAGGCTCGTGTCTCGCCGTGCAGCGGGCTCACGCTGAACTTGCGCTCGCCGATGAGCGCGTTCAGGAGCGACGACTTGCCGGTGCCGACGCGGCCGAACACCGCGATGTGCACGTGGCCGTGCTCGAGCTTCTCCAGCATCGCGCGCACCGCGGCGTAGTCGCCGGCGAGCGACTCGCGCACGCCGGCGGGCAGGCGTTGGTCCTCGATGAGCTCGCGCAGGCTCTCGCGCGCGAGGGTGAGGTGCGCCGCTCCGCCGTCAGCCGCGGGCTTCGTCTTCGCCTCGCCGCTCGCGCTGCCGGTCCACGGCAAGCGCCATCCGGGCCACTTGCCGAACACCCGATTCCAGATGCTCACCCAGTTCTTCCTCGAATTCCCCGGCCGCCGCCTGCGGGCGCAGCTCGCCGTGACGCCGCAGCGACTGCACGAGGCTCCTGCCGAGCGCGTCGAAGATGAGGCCATAGGCTACCGCATGCACGAGACCGCCCGCGACGGTGCCGACGCCCGGGAACGCTTTGAGCCCGTTGCCCGCGATCGCCAGGGTGAGCGGCACCGCGCGCCCGACGCGGCTCTGGCTCAGGGTGAGGAATTCCTCCACCTCGAGATTACGCGGCGCCGTGCCGTAGAGCTTGCAGAGCGCCTGCGTCATCGTGGTGCCGATGTAGCCCTGGATGATGATGTCGGTACCCGGACTCACCGCGGCGAGGGCGCCGATCACCGCCTTGCGCGTCGAGCTGCGGATGATCTGCTCCGCCCGCTGGTCGCGATAACGCCGCTCCGCGTCCTCGAGCTTCTGCGCCGCGAGCCGGAACACGGCACGGTCGCGCCGTTCATCCAGCTCGCTCATTTCTTCGGCGAGCAGGCGGTTGATCGCGACGACGAGCACGCCCACGTCGGCGGGCCGCTGGCGCCGCGCGAGCGACTCCGTGCCGTCCGCCCGGCGTTCCACGACCTCCAGCGCGCCGCCGGCCGACACCGCGACGACTCGGTCGCGCGTGACCTCGCCGCCGAGATCGCTCAGCCGGTCGAGCAGCCGCTCCATGAGCTCGGCCTGCTCGGCCGCGTCGTAGCGATCGGACTTGTTCATGACCAGCACCAGCGGCTTTTCGAGGCCGAGCAGCCACTCGATGGTATTGCGGTCGGCGCGCGTCAGGTCGCCCTCGCAGACGAACAGGACCACGTGCGCGCGCCGCGCTTCCTCGCCGGCGAGCGCCTCGAGCGACTTTTCCTCGCCGCCGGTGCCGGGCACGTCCGTGAGCAATACGCGCGCGCCGGTGGCGTCCTTCCAGTGGTAGTGGCGCACGTCGACGGTCGACCCGCCGACCGGATCGATCGTGACTTCCGCATCCGGCACGAGCGCGCGGATGAGCGAGCTCTTGCCGCTCGAGATCTCGCCGAAGAAGCAGAGGTGCACGGCCTTCGCTGCGCGCCGCGCCGCGAGCTCGCTGAGCTCGGCACGCGCGTGCGCCGTGTCGACCCCGGCCGCGTCGGCGGCGCGCAGGCGCGTCTCGATCTCGGCACGCGAGAGCCGCGGCAGGTACTCCGGGTTGTGCGGCGGACGGCGGCGAAACAGCCGCCAGAAAAGCCACAGCACGGCGAGGGAGAGCCCGGTGAGCAGCGCGAGCCACGTGTAGAGAAAACCGGCGGGTCCCTGCGACAGCCGGTCCCACAGATCGAGGGCCGACTGCATCAAAAACAGCAGTGCCGCGAGCGCGAGGATGAAGAGCACCGCGAGGAGGAAGGCGATCGCGATGCGCGCGAACCGGTCGACTTTCATCCACAAAGGATACCCTTGCCCGGGTATAGTGTGCCCGGGCTTTGGGGGCACCGACGATGACCGACGGCTGCACGCGCGGCTTGCTCGCCTGCGGGATACTGCTCCTCTGTGCCGCGGCGGCGGCGCAACAGGACGACGTTTACGTCCCGGAGGAGCTCGCGCCCTGGCGCGACTGGGTCCTGCAGGGCCACGAATTCCGCGACTGCCCCTTCTTCTTCGACCAGACGCCGGCGGGCCCCGAGCAGGCCGTCTGCGCGTGGCCCGGCACGCTCGAGCTCACCGTGGACACGGAGGCCGCGCGCTTCACGCAGGCCTGGACCGTGTACGCGACCGCGCAATGGGTGCCGCTGCCGGGCGATGCGGCGCGCTGGCCCGAGGCGGTGACGGCGGACGGCCGGGCCGCCGCGGTGCTCTCGCGCGGCAATCAGCCGGCGGTGCGGCTCGAACCCGGGCGCCACATGCTCGCCGGGCGGATCGCGTGGGCGGAGCGCCCGCGGGCCCTGACCGTGCCCGTGCAGACCGGGCTGCTCGAGCTCACCGTCGACGGCCGGCGCGTGGCGCTTCCTGAGCGTACCGGCGCGAGCCTCTGGCTCGGAGAGCGCGAGGCCGCGCCGCGCGAAGCCGACGCGCTGTCGGTCGAGGTCTACCGCGTGATCCGGGACGGCGTGCCGACGGCGCTCGACACCCTGTTCACCGTCGAGGTCGCGGGCCGCCTGCGCGAGGCAGTGCTCGCGCCGGCGCTGCCGGACGGCTTCGTCCCGACGTCGCTCGAGAGCGACCTGCCGGCGCGCCTCGAGGCCGACGGGCGGCTCACGCTGCAGGTGCGGCCCGGCACCTTTGAAGTGACGCTCGGGGCCCGGGCGCGCGAGGTGCGTAACGAGATCGCGCTGGCCGAGCCCGTGCAGAACCTGCCGGCAAGCGAGATCTGGAGTTTCCAGGCGGACGACCGGCTGCGCATCGCCGTTCCCGAGGGCCTGCCGCCGGTCGACCCGGAGCAGGTGGGGGTGCCCGCAAAATGGCGGGCCCTGCCCGCGTTCCGCGTGGCGCCGGGCGAGGCGCTCACGCTCGTCGAGCGCAGCCGCGGGCAGAGCGCCGGCGAAGACCGCCTGTACCTTTCGCGCGTGCTCTGGCTCGATTTCGCGGGCCGCGGCTTCACCTTCAGCGATACCCTGACGGGCACGCTCGAAGGCGCCTCGCGGCTCGACATGGCGGCACCCTACGCGCTGGAGAATGCCGCCGAGGGCGGCGGCAGCCTGCTGGTGACCGCGGGGCCGGATGAGGGACTGACCGGCGTCGAGCTCCGCACCCGCGACCTCGAGCTCGCGGCCACCGGCCGGCTGGACAGCCGCGACCCGGTACCGGCGAGCGGCTGGCAGGCGCGGCTCGCCGGCATGTCCGCCGAGCTCAACCTGCCGCCGGGGCAGAAGCTCCTCGCCGCCGGCGGCGCCGACCGCGCGCCCGGCGCCTGGCTGGAGCGCTGGCGCCTGCTCGATTTCTTCCTGGTGCTGATCGTGGCGCTCGCGGCCGCGCGCCTGTTCGGCCGCCCCGTCGGCGCACTGGCGCTCGTCGCGCTCGCGCTGGCGTGGCACGAGCCGGGTGCGCCGCACTGGGCGTGGCTCAACGCGCTCGGGGCGTTCGCGCTGGTGCGCGTGGCGCCGCCCGGGCGGCTGCACCGGGTTGCGGTCGTCTGGCGCGGGCTGTCCCTGCTCCTGGTCGTTGCCCCGCTCGTACCCTTTGTCGCTGCAGAGCTCCGCACGGCGATCTATCCGCAGCTCGAGCCGCAGGCCGGGAGGGTCGGGTACCCGCAGGAGGAGCCCGCCTCCGTCGACTACCTGCAATCTGCCCCGGCACCGGCGGCCGCGCCGGATCGCGCGGTCAAATCCGCCGTCGAGGAAATCACGGTCACCGGAAGCCGCATCGCGAGCTACGCCCGTTACGCACCGAACGCCATCGTGCAGGCCGGGCCCGGCCGGCCCGCCTGGCGCTGGAACACCTACGAGCTCGAGTGGAGCGGCCCGGTCGACCCCGCGCGCACCCTCGATCTCACGATCCTGCCGCGCTGGCTGGTGAGCCTTTTGCGCTGCACGGCGGTGCTGCTGCTGCTCGCTTTGGCGGCGGTGTTCGTGCTGGAGCTCCTCGGCCGGAGCTGGCGCGACCTCCCGCCGCGCGGCCGCGCCGCGGGTGGCGCACCGGCCCTGCTGGCACTCCTGCTGGCGCCGTTCGCGCTGTCGGCCCCGCCGCCGGCGGCGGCGGATACGCCCTCGCCGGAGATCCTGGAGGAGCTCGGCCAGCGGCTGCTCGAGCCGCCGCCCTGCACACCGCGCTGCGCGGAGGTGGTCGCGGCCGACGTCCTCGTGTCACCCGACGCCCTGACGGTGCGCCTCGAGGTGCACGCCGAAGCGGAGGTCGCGGTGCCGTTGCCCGGCTCGCCGCAGGGCTGGCGCCCGGAGCGCGTCGTGATCGACGACACGACCGGCCCGCCGCTCTTCCGGCGTGCGGACGGCACGCTCTGGGTGCGCGCGACCGCCGGCCGCCACGCGCTCGAGCTCTCCGGTCCGCTGCCGCCGATCGAGACCGTCGAGGTGCCCTTCCCCGCGCCGCCGCGCGTCATCACCGCGCGCGCCCTGGGCTGGTCGCTGGCCGGGATCGAGGAACGCCGTTTGCGCACCGGCTCGCTGACCCTGACGCGTACCCGGGACGGCGCGGCGGACGCGCCGGGCGCGGCACGCTGGGACGGCAGCCGCTTTCCGGTGTTCGTGCGGGTCGAGCGCCTGGTCGAGCTCGACCTCGACTGGAAGGTGACGACGGCCGTGTGGCGGGTCGCTCCCGTCGAGGGCGCGATCACGCTCGAGGTCCCGCTGCTCCCGGGCGCCTCCCTGCTCACCGCCGGCCTGCCGGTCACGGACGGGCGTGTGCGCGTCGCCTTCGGCCCGTCCGAGCAGGTCGTGCAATGGTCCGCCGCGCTGCCGCGCACGTCGAGTCTCGTGCTGCAGGCGCCGGACGACGCGCCGTGGACGGAGGTATGGCGCATCGGCGCCGGCAACATCTGGCATGCGGCCTTCGAGGGCGTACCGGACAGCGAGCCGGCCTTCGGGACGCCGGGTGCGCGCGTCGCCGAGTTCCATCCACGCGCAGGCGAGACGCTGACCGTGCACGTTACCCGGCCGAAAGCGGTGCCGGGCGCGACGCTCGCTTTCGACTCGGTGAGCCTCGCGACCGAGGTCGGCGCACGTTCGCGCACCACCACGCTCGACCTCGCCTACCGCAGCACGCGCGGCGCACAGCACGTGCTCCGGCTGCCGGAGGATGCGCGTGTCCTCGACGTCACGATCGACGACGCCGACGAGCCGCTGCGCGCCGAGGCCGGCGAGCTCGCCTTGCCGATCCTGCCCGGCGAGCACCGGGTGAGCGTGCGCTGGCAGCAGGAGATCCCCGTCGGCCTGCGAACGGCGACTCCCGCCGTCGACCTCGGCGCGGCGGCCGCGAACCTGAGCCTGGGCCTCGACCTGCCGCCGACCCGCTGGGTGCTCGCGACCCACGGCCCGCGGCTCGGGCCGGCGGTCCTGTACTGGCCGGAGCTCGCCGCGCTGCTGCTGTTTGCGCTGCTGCTCGGCCGCACGGCCCTGACGCCGCTCGGTACCCGGCACTGGCTGCTGCTCGGACTCGGCTTCAGCACCTTCTCGTGGCCGGTGCTCGCGCTGGTCGTGATCTGGCTGCTCGCCGCCGGCGCACGCACCCGCTGGCCGCTGCCGGACACCGTGGGCGCGGTGCTCTTCAACGCGCTGCAGGTCGCCTTCGCACTGCTGTCGATGGCCGCACTGCTCGCGATCGTGGTCTCGGTGCCGGGCGGGCTGCTCGGCGCACCCGACATGCACGTGGCCGGCAACGGCTCCTTCGGGAATCACCTGCGCTGGCTCGCCGACCGGAGCAGCGGACGGCTCGCGCCCGCGGCGGCGTTCTCGCTGCCCCTCTGGGTGTACAAGGCGCTGATCCTCGCATGGGCGCTGTGGCTCTCGTTCGCGCTGCTGCGCTGGCTGCCGTGGGCGTGGCGCGCCTTCGTCGCGCAGGGACTGTGGCGGGGCCGGCAGCGCGCGCGGCCGGCGGAGCCGGTTTGACTGGCTCCGCGCAGCGGGTATCTTGGTGGCCATGACCCGGACCCCTTTCCTGCAGGCGGCCTGTACTTGCCTCGTCCTGCTCGCGCTCACGACGGCAACGGCGGACGCAGAGGAAGGCACATGGCGGCGCGCGGATCCGGATTACCTCGTGGTCCTCACGCTGCCGGACGGCGAGGTGCTGATCGAGCTCGCGCCGGCCTTCGCCCCGCGCACGGTGGCCCAGTTCAAGGAGCTGGTCGGCAAAGGCTTCTACGACGGCCTGGATTTCTATCGCGTGATCGACGGCTTCGTCGCGCAGGGCGGCGACGGCAGCGACATGGCCGGCACGACGCCCGCGGTGCCGACCCTGCCCGCGGAGTTCGAGCGCGCCTGGTCGGACGAGCTGCCGTTCACCACCGTGCAGATGCCCGACCTGTTCGCGCCGGAAACGGGTTTCACCGACGGCTTCGCCGCGGCGCGCGACCTGCAGAACGGCCGGATCTGGCTGACGCACTGCCCCGGCGTCGTCGCCATGGCGCGGAACAACGCGCCCGATACCGGCAGCACGGACTTCTACATCGTGATCGGGCAGGCGCCGCGCTACCTCGATCGCAACCTCACGATCTTCGGCCGCGTCATCGACGGCATGGCGGTCGTGCAGCGGATCATCCGCGGCGAGGCATCCGCCAACGGCATGATCCCCGAGGACGCGCCGCGGACGGAGATCGTGGACGCGGCGCTCGCGACGACGCTGCCGCCGGCCGAGCTCGGCATCGTCGAGGTGGAGGAAACCGGCAGCGAGGCGTTCGCCGAGATGCTCGAAACCCGGCGCCACCGCGGGAAACCGTTTTTCCACCACACGCCGCCCGCCGTCCTGGACGTCTGCCAGATTCCGGTTGCCACGCGCAGGTTGCCCGCGACCGAGGCGGATGCCCCCGCGGCAGAGGCCCGCCCGTGAGCGCCGCGCTGATCGGCTCGCGGCTGCTGCCCGCGGCGATGCTCGCGCTCGCCGGGCCTGCCGTTGCGCACGAGATCTACAAGTGGGTCGACCTGAACGGCGTCGTGCATTACGGCGACGCGCGGCCGGCAGGCGCCGCTGCGCCGGTCGAGACGCTGCACATACCGGAGACGAACCCTCCGGGCTACGACCCCGCGGCCGCATCCCGCGAGGTGATCGCCGCGGCAGACCGCATCCGCGAGTCTCTCGCCGCGGAGCGCGCGGAACGGGAAGCGGCCGCCGCCCGGCAACGCGCGCTGGCGGCCGAGGCCCGCCTCGCGGAGCTCGAGCAGCGCGTGGCAGCGGCGGAAGCAGCGGCTTACGCCGCGCGCGGCAGCTACGCGCCGTTCGGGCTGCTGCACCGGCGGGCGTTCCCGCCGTTCCTGCACCGCGTGCCGCACCGGCGGCCGCCGCCGCGACCGCCGGCCGAGGACGGCCCGCGCCCCGGCTGGCCGGGGCCGGACGCGGCCGCGACGCCCACCGGCCCGACGCTGAGCTCCCCGGCTCCCTGAGCCGCATTTCCCGCCGTACCCGCCGCTTCGCGGCCGCAGCGCGGCGCCTCGCAGCTCTGCCACTCGGCGTTTGTCTCTGAAAAGCAACAGCTCGGGCTACAGATTTATCGAACCGAAACCCGGATAATGCCGTCCAACCCGCCGTCGTCGATCCAAGGACGCGGGCGCCGCCCGCGTGCGGCGCCCGGTGGCCGGTGCGCACCTCGCGGCCCCTGCGGGTTCCGGGGTGTTGCGCGTCGGCAACGGCAGGTTCGATTCTTTTGACGCAATGGAGAAGCAGATGACAATGCGCTTTGGGCAATCCGTCGCGGGCCTCGCCGGCCTGCTGTCGCTCGCCGCCGCCGGTCCCGCGGCTGCGGATTTCGATTACAACTACGGCGCGCTCCGCTATGTCGACACGGAGCTCGATGCCGGCCCGTTCGACGTCGACGGCGACGGCTTCGAGATCGGCGGCTCGCTCGAGCTCACGCCGTCGGTGCACCTGTTCGGCAACTTCGAGACTCTGGACTTCGGCTCAGGCATCGACAGTTCGGCCTTCGAGATCGGCGGCGGCTACGCGATGCCGCTGGCAAGCGGTGCGGATCTCGTCGCGCGACTCTCCTATATCGATGGCGAAATCGATGCGGGGCCGGGCGACGTCGATGACAACGGGTTCGGGTTTTCGGCCGGTTTCCGCCACATGTTCCATCCGCAGATCGAAGGCCGTGCATTCATCAACTACGTCGATCTCGACGAATCGGGCGACGAGACCTCGGTCGAGCTCGCCGGTGATTACCTGCTGAACGAGGAAATTGCCCTGGGCGCATCCCTCGAGCTGGGCGACGACGTGACCACGTGGACGCTCGGCGCGCGCTGGTACTTCGGCGCGCGAAGCCGCTAGGGGACTTCCGCACGAACAGCTGAAGGTGCGCCAGCGCACCGCACGCCTGGCGGGCCCGGCAGCCAATCGTTGCCGGGCCTTTTTTCTTCCCCATCGCGATTCCGTCCCCGGGTTGCGTTTCATATTGCGGGACGCTTGAAGTTGCCGCTGCAACCGTTGTGGTGCGGCGCCCAACGGCCGCGAGCGCGCCGCCGGCGCTTTGTTGACACGCCGCCAATTGCACGTTGTAAGCTTGCCTGCCCGCGCTCGCTCGAGAGCGGTCGGCGGGCGGAGTCAAACCGGTGGCGGCTCGAGGGGATCGGTGAAGTGCCGACCTGCATCGCATTCTTCGGCGGCATCAACCTCGGCGGCCGCAACAAATTGCCGATGAAGGAGCTGGTCGAGTTGCTCGACGAGCTCGGCTTCCACGGCGCGCGCACGGTGCTGCAGAGCGGCAACGTGGCGTTTCGCTGCTCGCGCCCGCAACGGCCGGAGATCGGACGGCGCATCGTCGCGGCCATCCAGCGACAGTACGGTTTCGAGCCGGCGATTCTCGTGCTGAGGATCCAGGAGCTCGAGCACGCCGTGGCGGCGAACCCGTTCATGGACGCGCGCAGGGATGCCGCCAACCTGCACCTCTGGTTCCTTGCGGATACGCCGACGGACCCCGACCTCGAGCGCATCGAGCGGCTGAAGGGACCCGCTTCGGCCCGCTGGAGGCTCGACCGCAAGGTTTTTTACCTGCACGCGCCCGACGGTCTCGAAAGCTCGCGCCTGCCGGACGAGCTCGAGGACTGCCTCGGCGTCACCGCCATCCAGCGCAACTGGCAGGTGGCGACGAAGACGCTCGAGCTCGGCTGGGACCTGGCCTGACGACTCTCCGGGTCCGCCGGGGTCCGGATCCGGCGCCGGGCCGCCGGCCCCGGGCGCATCCTGGCGTGGAAAACGGCGCCTCCGCCCCCATACTCCCGCGAAAGGCCCGGGCGCGGGGCCGGATCGCTGTCACCCGGCCCGCTGCTTGCAAAGCGAGTATCCATGAAGTTCAAGGATTACTACCAGGTGCTGGGCGTCGAGCGCGGCGCCTCGCAGGACGACGTCAAGCGAGCCTATCGGCGGCTCGCGCGCAAGTACCATCCGGATGTCAGCAAGGAGCCGGATGCCGAGACACGCTTCAAGGAAGTCCGCGAAGCCTACGAGGTGCTGAAGGATCCCGAGAAGCGCGCGGCGTACGACCAGTTCGGCGAGAACTGGAAGGCGGGCCAGGACTTCCAGCCGCCGCCGGACTGGGAGCCGCAGCACGGCTTCGGCGGCGAGGCCTTCACGGGCGGGGATTTCAGCGACTTTTTCGAAACCCTCTTCGGGCAGGGCCGAAGCGGCGGCTTCACGTTCCGCGCCGGCGGCGGCCGCCTGCGCGGGGAAGACGTGAGCGCCGCGATCACGATACCGATCGAGGACGCCTGGCAGGGCGCGTCCCGTACGATCACGCTTGAGGTGCCGGAGATCGACAGCACCGGCAGGCCGGTGCGCCGGCGCCGCACGCTGAACGTGAAGATTCCGCAAGGCATCACGGCCGGCAAGCGTATCCGCCTCGAACGCCAGGGCGGACCGGGCGTCGGCGGGGGCCCGCCCGGCGATCTCTACCTCACGGTCGAATTCGAGCCGCACCCGTTGTATCGCGCGGAGGGCCGCGATATCTGGCTCGACCTGCCGGTCACGCCCTGGGAGGTGGCGCTGGGACGCAAGGTGAAGGTGCCGACGCTCGGCGGCACGGTCGATCTCAGGATTCCGCCGGGCTCCGGCTCGGGCAAGACGCTCAGGCTCAAAGGTCGCGGCCTGCCCGGCACGCCGCCCGGCGATCAGTACGTGAAGCTCGACGTGGTCGTGCCGCCGATCACCGGCGAAGCCCTGCGTGAGCTCTATGAAAAGCTGGAGCGGGAGCACGACTTGAACCCGCGCGCAAAACTCGGGGTTTGAGATCATGAACGATCCGGGCCATCGGGAATTGCCGGGCACCGTGCTCGACGAGCGCGTGACGTTCACCTTCGCCGAGTTCTGCGAGGTGTGCGGCGTGCACCGCGAGCTCGTCATCGAGATGGTCGAGGAAGGCGTCATCGAGCCCGCCGGCAGCGACGAGGCCGAATGGCTGTTTCACGGAGACTCGCTGCTGCGTGCGCAAACCGCGCTGCGGCTCGTGCGCGATCTGCACGTCAACTGGCCGGGTGCCGCGCTCGCGCTGGATCTGCTGGAAGAGCTCGGCCGACTCTGAGCCGATGTTCAAAAATGGCAACTGCAGGAGCCCGCGTCGATAGCCATTGGGTACCGTGGATATTGGAGCGCTATCGCGGAACGGGCTCCTGCAGTGCACGAAACAGTGCGCGCATCGACTCAGGAACATCTAGAACGGACGAGCTGACGGCCTTCCCCTGCGACGAATGCGTCGAGCCGCCGTCCTGTTTTGCGCGTTTTTACAACAGCTTTCGTGAATTGGCAATCGATCGCGTCTACCAGGCGATCCCGTAGTCCTCGCCGAAGTCGCTGGATGCGCCCCACATCGTGCCGTGCTCGCGATCGAACCAGATCGCGTTGATCGGGCCGGACGTGCGGGGATCGGTCTCGATGTCGTAACCCATGTCGGTGAGATCGTCCTGTATCCACCGCGGCACGTCGTCGCGCACGACGATGCGCCCGGGCTGCGAAGCGTGATCGCCGAACGAGCTCTGCATCTGGTAGCTCGTGATGTTGGCCGCTTCGGCCGCTTCCTGCACGTTCATGTCGAACTCGACGACATTGAGGAAGAACTGCAGCAGGTTCTGGTCCTGCGTATCGCCGCCCTGCACCGCGAACGACAGGAAGGGCTTGCCGTCCTTCAAGGCCAGGCCTGGTGTGAGCGTCGCGCGCGGCCGCTTGCCGGGTTCCACGACGTTGAAAGGATTCAGCCCCGGATCGAGCACGAACGCCTGCATGCGCTGTGACAGCCCGACGCCGGTCGTGCCGGCGATGAACGCGGGGATCCAGCCCCCGCTCGGCGTGACGGAAACGACCCAGCCTTCCTCGTCCGCGGTCTGGATGGAGGTCGTGCCGGCGACGAACGCCTCGTCGTGCGTCATCGTCGACGCCTGCTGGAAGCCGGCCTCACCTTCCGCTCCGCTCGTCGGCGGGATCGGCGTCCATTTCTCGAGCAGGTCGAGCCAGGGATTCTTCTCGTCCTGGTACGGATACGGGTCGCCCGGCTTCACGTTCTCGTCGTTCTTAGTCCAGTCGATCTCCGCGAAACGCGCGGCGGCATATTCCTTGGAGAGCAGGCCTTCGATCGGCTCCTCGGGCGGGAAGTATGGATCGCCGTAGTAGAAATCGCGGTCGGCGAAGGCCAGATTCATCGCCTGGTACAGCGCGTGGATGTAGCGCGTGCTGTTGTACCCCATCGAGCGCAAATCCGCGTTCTCGAGGATGTTCAGCGCCTGCAGCATCACCGGCCCCTGCACCCAGTGCGTCAGCTTGTACACGTCGATACCGCGATAATTGGTCGTGACCGGCTCCTCGATGTGCACCTGCCAGCGATCGAGGTCCTGCATCGTGATGAGCCCGCCGGCCGCCTGCGTGCCGCGAACCAGCTCTCTTGCGATGTCGCCGCGATAGAAGCGGTCGTAAGCGGCCATGATCGCGGCCTTGCGGCTCTTTCCGTCTGCGAGCGCCTTTGCTTCGGCCTCTACCAGCTTCTCGAGGGTCGCGAGCAGGTCGGGCTGGCGGAAGATCTCACCGGGATACGGCGCCGAGCGCTTCGTCGATCCTTCCTGCCAGTGCGGCAGGAGCGCGCGCCGCGAGTCGGGCCATTGCGCGATGGTGTCGCGATGCCGTTCGATGTTGTCCGCCTGCGCGGCTTCGATCGGGTAGCCCCTCGCCATCTCCATCGCGGGCCCGAGCACTTCGGCGAGCGACAGCGTGCCGTAATTCGCGAGCATCACCATGAGGCCGCCCGGCGTGCCGGGCGTCACCGCGGCCAGCGGCCCGTACTCGGGCGGATACAGCATGCCCTTCTCGTGGAAGAACTCGACCGTCGCCCCGGTCGGCGCGACCCCGAGCGCGTTGATCGCGATGACTTGCTGCGTATGCGGATTGAAGATGAGCGCCTGGGTCTCGCCGCCCCAGCTCAGCGTGTCCCACATCGTCGACGTCGCGGCGAGCATGGCGCAGGCCGCGTCCACCGCGTTACCGCCGCGCTGGAACGTCATCGCGCCCGCCGTGGCCGCGAGCGGCTTGCCCGTGATGGCCACCCAGTGCTCGCCGTGAAGCACCGGCTTGACGGTGCGGGCCTGCACCGCCGGGGCGGTGACCAGCGCCGCCGCGAGCACCAGAAGAAGAGCCGGCATTCCTGTCGTTTGCCGCATGTCGCACCTGCCGTCCGCGTCGGGAAAGGCAGACAGAGTGCAACAAACCGGCCGCGATGTGAATCGCCGACGCACCGCCGCGGGTACACTCTGTGCATGCATCGCAGGAAAGCGGGTCCGTTGCGCCGCCTCGCGCAGGCGACGGGCATCGTGGTCCTCGGCTCGTTGCTGCCGAGCGTGCTGCTCGTATTGCCGCTCCGCTGGCTGGATCCGCCGGTGAGCGCGTTCATGCTGCAGGACGACAGCGGCCGCGTGCCGGTCGCCTACGAATGGCACGACTGGGCAGACCTCGGCGACGCCGCCGCGCTCGCGGTGGTCGCGGCCGAGGACCAGAAGTTCGCGCAGCACGCAGGCTTCGACTTCGCCTCGATCCAGGCGTCCGTCATGGAGTATCGCGAGGGCGGCTCTCTGCGCGGGGCGTCGACCATCACGCAGCAGCTCGCGAAGAACCTGTGGCTGTGGCCCGGCCGGAGCTTCGCGCGCAAGGGCATCGAGGCGTGGTTCGCCGTGCTGCTCGAGGCGTTGCTGCCGAAGCGGCGCATCCTCGAGATCTATCTCAACGTCGTCGAGCTCGGGCCCGGCATCTACGGCGTGCCGGCCGCGAGCCGCGCGTATTTCGCGAAGCCTCCGGCCGCCCTCAGCGACGCGGAGGCGGCACTGCTCGCCGCGGTGCTGCCGAACCCGATCGCGTTGCACGCCGATGACCCTTCGGACTACGTCCGGGGCCGCCAGCAGTGGATTTACCGCCAGATGCAACGCCTGCGCCGCGAAGGCTGGCTGACGCTGCTTTAAAGCGCGGCGCTCACAGCAGCCACACGATGCCGGCGGCGATCATGACCGCACCCGCCCCCTGCGCCACGCGGGCACCGCGGGGCAAGAGCTTCTCGCCCAGCACGAGCACGGCGAGACCCGCAATCCACAAGAGGCTCATCACGCCGCCGACGAACAGGAGCAGCATCAGCGACCAGCAGCAACCGACGCAGTAAAACCCGTGCTCCAGCCCCGCGCGCGCGGCGCCGGCCGGCGAGCGGCGCCAGTGCGTCGAGAGAAAGCTCACCGGCGAGCGGCATTGCGCGAGGCAGCGGTATTTCCATGGCGAGAACTGATACAGGCCGGCGACGACGAGGAACAGCGCGGAGAGGCGCTGGCTCGTGCTCCCCATCGTCATGCGTTCCACCAGGCCGAGCGCCTCGAGCGAGAAATGCAGCAGCACGGCGCCAACGCTGAACAGCAGCCACGCGAGCAGGTAACCGCCCGCGAACGCCGCCGTCGGCGCGTACGGCGCCGCCAGCTGGCCGCTCGCGTGACCTTTGCGGTACACCTTCGCGTACAGCAGGATCATCGGCGCCGCGCTCGGGACCATCATGGCGATCATCATGATCCACCACATGAGCAGCATGACGATCCAGCGGGCCGCGTCCCCGCTCCGGGCTTCGCCCGCCATCGACATGCCGGCGCCGGCAGGGCCCGGCACGTGCATGCCGGCGCCGGCGAGCAGGTAACACCATGCCAGCAGGACGACCAGCACCAGACCGCCGCCCACGATCCAGCGATCGCGGCGCAGCAGCCTCTCGGTGAGCGTCTCGGCGGCGGCCTCGTCCGCGGTCAGGCGGCCTTCTGCCTGATGACGCCCTGGTTGTTCAGGTGAATGTGGGCGACTTGCGCGTAACTTTCCTGAAACGAGATCGCCACCGGCCCGGTGCTCTTCGAGGTCGCGCTGCCTACCTCGGCGATGCTGTACTCGAAGCCTTCCGGCAGGTCGATGCGTGCGCGGTGCGGCTTGCCGGTGACCGGGTTGCGGATGGGCTCGCCGCGGCCCTCGACCAGGCCGGGCACGGAAATACGCCCGGTGCGCGCCTCGACATCGATCTCGAGCTCGATCGGCTCGAAGGCGGGATCGAACACCTGCTCGAGCGTGGTCGAGAACACGTTCCAGATCGTCGCGCCCGGCTCCGTCTCCTCGCCGCTCAGGATGGCGAGCAGCGCGTTGCGCTGCGCTTCGTCCGCGCGCTCGTCGACGATGAGGTGGGCCCGGCCGCCGCCCTTGTGTATGGGCCCCGGCCAGGCCATCACCGCGACCGCGTTCAGCCCGTCGAGCGAAGTGTCGCCGAAGTGCCCGCGACGGATACGAAAGCTCGCGATCGCTTCGCAATAGCCCGTGGTCGGCGGCGCGTTGAACTGGCAGGGGCAGCCCCACGCGCAGTTGCAGGTCACGAGTTCGTCGGCCTCGATCTCCCAGGGAATCATGCCGTACCCCCTTGCGCTTGCTGCGACTCGATCCAACGCTCGATCTTAGTCTCGAGCAGGTCCAGCGGCAAAGCACCGTCCTTCAGCACCTGCCGGTGGAAGGCCCGGACGTCGAAGCGCTCGCCGAGCGCCCCCTCCGCGCGGTTCCTGAGCTCGCCGATCTTCAGCTGGCCGACCTTGTAGGCGAGCGCCTGGCCGGGGATCGCCATGTAGCGCTCGGCCTCGCTCACGGCGCGTGCCTCCTTGATCGCGGAATTCGCGTACATGTAATCCAGCACCTGCTCGCGGGTCCAGCCCTTGGCGTGCAGGCCGGTGTCGACGACCAGCCGGATCGAGCGCCAGAGCTCGGCGTCGAGCGCGCCGAAGTACTGGTACGGGTCGGTGTAGACGCCGAGCTCGCGCCCGAGCGTCTCGGCATACAGGCCCCAGCCTTCCGTGAACGCGGTGTACCCGCCGAAGCGGCGGAAGTCGGGAAGGTTCTCGAGCTCCTGCTGGATCGAGATCTGGAAGTGATGCCCCGGGATCGCCTCGTGCAGGAACAGGGACTCCATGGCCCATTTCGGCCGCGCCTTGATGTCGTAGGTGTTGGCGAAGAACACGCCGGGCCGGGAACCGTCGGGCGAGCCCCTGCGGTACTGGCCGCCGCTCGCCGATTTCTCGCGGAACGGCTCGACGGCGCGCACCTCGAAGCCGGTCTTCGGGAAGATGTCGAACAGCTTCGGCGTCAGGCTCTCGATGTGCTCCGCCATGTCGCGGTACCCCTGGATGAGCTGCGGAGGCTCGTCGTAGTAGAACTTGTCCTCGGTCTTCAGGTAGTCGAAAAACGCCTTCAGGTCGCCCTTGAAACCGACCTGGTCCATGACCCCCTGCATCTCCTTGTGGATGCGCGCGACTTCGTCGAGGCCGATCTGGTGGATCTCAGCCGGCGTGAGGTTCGTCGTCGTGCGGCGCCGGACGAGATACGCGTACCACTCGTCGCCGCCCGGCAGGGCGCCGAGCCCGTGCGACTCGCGCGCGGCGGGGATGTACTCCTCCGCGATGAACGCGTGCAGGCGCCGGAACGCGGGGATGATCGTGTCCATGATCTTCGCCCGGTAGGCGGCCGTGAGCCGCTCCTTGTCGGCGACGCTGAAATCCTCCGGTATGTTCTCGATCGGCTTCCAGAACGTGCTGTCCTCCGCTTGCTCCGCAAACTGCGATGCGAGCTGCGGCAGGACGCGCTGCATCAGGATCTTCGGCTGCACGATGCCGCGGTCCATGCCGATGCGCATGTTCTTCATTGCCTGGTCGATGATCGCGACGAAATCGTCGGCGCGCGACAGGAAGTCGTCGTAATCGTCGACGGTTTTGAAGGGATGGATGCTGCTGCCGCTGCCGAGCTGCACGAAGAAGTTCGGGATCGAGTAGAACTGGTTGATGGGCTGCAGGTCGTCCGGGTAGGCGAACGACTCGAGCTCCATCTCGCGGTCGGAGCGGAAGGTCGCGTACGTCAGCCGCTCCTGCTCGGTGTCGAGCTGCTCCGGGTCGATCGCGAGCAGGCGATCGAGGTACTCCTGGTTGAACGCGCGATACTCTTCGCGGTATTCGGGGCTCAGCTGGTTGGCGAGCCGGTCGTTGTAACGGTTGTCGCCGATGGAGGTCGCGAGCATCGGATTGAACTCGAGCTCGCGCTGGAAGAATTCGTCGACCAGCGCGGCGAGGTGCGTCGAGGCATCGCCCGCCGGCGCCTCGGCCGTGGCCGGCACGCGCGTCTCTTCCTGCGGCTCTTCCGGTGCGCCGCAAGCGGCGAGGCAGAGAAGGACGGTGATTCCGGTCAGGATGGCTTTCATGCATGGTTCTCCCGATGGCCCTGCATCCGGTCCCGCGAATGCTGGCTGTCGCGGACCCGGAACGCGCAAGGTGTGGTCAAGAAGCGTCGGGGTCGGACGCCAAACGGTGGTACTCGCGAAGCACGCGCCGCAGCGCGTCATGATCGATTGCAACGGCGCGATGGCCGCGGTCGCCGGTCATGTCCTCGGCCGCGACCATCGCGTTGACGATCGCCTCCTCGGTCGCGAGCACGGTCGCGTCGAAGAGCGGGCTCACGTTCTCATTGGCGAGCATCGTGACCTGCATGTTCGGACCGGCCTGCCCGGCGCTGGCGTTCGCCGTCGAGAACGCGATGAAGATGTCGCCGGAGCCGTTGCCGGCCATGCCGCCGACCCGCGCCACGCCGAGCCCCGCCCGCCGCGCGATGCGGTCGAGCTGGTGCGGCAGGAGCGGCGCATCGGTCGCGACCACCACGATGATCGAGCCGGTCTCCTCCGGCGCGGCGGTCTCCTCGCGGTACGCGCGGTTCTCCGTCAGGTGCTTCCCGACCGGCACTCCGGCGATCAT
>DASVDF010000109.1:0-2128 GCA_036381215.1 Woeseiaceae bacterium
ATGGTTGAAGGAATTCTCATCAGGGGCTACGAAAGGAGAGGGCGGCGGCGGACACGCTGCCGCGCGCCGTCAAAAATCGAGCGTCTTCACCGTCTTCCCTCCGCCTTTCCTGCGCAACTCCGCCGCCTCGGCCGGACGATGTTGCAACTCGCGCAGCGCGGCGATGCGCGGGTACAGGTACTGGTACGCACGTGGCTGATCACCGGCGCGCTCCTGGATGATCGACTGCGCGACGGAGTAGAGCGAGTCGGCCGCGGCCAGATCGCCACGCTGCGCCCGCATGTCGCCGAGCAGCATCAGCGGGTTGAGGAGCCCGGGCGTCCGGGTTCCCAGGGCTCGCTCGCGGATCGTCATTGCCTCGCGGCACTCCGATTCGGCCTCGGCGAGCCGGCCGGCGTGGAGGTGAATCTCGCAGAGGCCGGCCATGGCGGCGGCGTAGGTGGAATGGGTGCGGCCGAGCGTGCTGTCGTAGATCGCGATCGCGGTGCGCTGTGATGTCTCGGCATCGGCCCAGCGGCCGGCGCGCGAGTAGACCTTTGCGAGATCGGCGTAGGCTTCCGCCACTGACACGTCGCGATGGCCGAGCGTCCGCTCGAGGATCTCGAGGGCGCGTCGCGACAGCCGTTCACCCCTGGCAAAATTGCCGCGGCGCGACTCCAGCGCGCCGAGCGATCCGAGCGAGTAGGCAGTCCGCGGGTGATTCTCGCCGAGCGAGGCCGTCGCGATCGCGACGGCGCGCTCCATCAGCCGCGTGGCTTCGGTGTAGTCCCCCCGATCACTGGCCACCGCGTCGGCGAGTCGGTAGAGCGGCACGATGAGCCCCGCGTCGTTCGGCCCCTTGTCGCGCTCGTACAGCGCGAACGCCTGTCGCATGTGGCGCTCGCCCTCCGCGTACTTGCCCACTCGGCGCAGCGTCATCCCGAGCTGCTCGAGCGCGACCGCGAGCCGGGGGTCGTCGGTGCCGTAGGCGGCGACGAGAATGTCAACCGAGCGTCGCGCGTAGGCTTCCGAGGCGGCGAAGTCGCTGTGGTACACCGCGAGCATGCTGAGCATCTGCCAGGCGTCGACCGTGGTAGGGTCCGCCGGACCATTCAACTTCTCATAGATCCGGAGCGCCTGCCACGCCGCGGAGTCGGCGGCGGCATAGCTGCCCAGCATGCGAAGCGTGTTCGCCATGTGGAGCAGCGTCATGGCCGCCTCCCTGCTCTCGCCCGCGCCGTTGGCGTGCCGCAGTGATAGCGAGCGCTCGAATGCCCGCTTCGCTTCGGTGAAGCGCCCCGAGTTCTGATAGATTCGTCCCATGCCGTCGAGCATGCGCGCCTGTACGAGAGGACGGCCTCCGAGCTGCTCGATCTGTCCCATACCGCGCGCGATCAGCTCTTCGGTGGTGCCCGGCGCCGCGCCGCCGGGAGCCGGCACGTCTACGTCGAACAGGCCAGCGAGAAAGCTCGTCGTCTCATCGGACTCTCGCAGCGCCTGCTGCGCCTGCGTGAGCGCGGCGGACGCCCGATCTCGCTCGCGCCGCTCGGCGGCCGTCTTCCTGATGGCGACGGCGGTGCCCACGAGGAGTGAGAGAGCGGCGATCGCGCCAAGGCTGGCCGCCGTGCGATGTCGCCGCAGGAACTTGCCGAGGTAGTATGCGCGGCTCGGGTGGCGCGCGAAGACAGGGAGGCCGCACAGATGTCGCCCGATGTCCTCGGCGAGGAGCTCCGCCGACCCGTATCGCCGTCGGGGCTCCTTGCGCAGCGCCATCATCACAATCGCGTCGAGATCGCCGGCGAGCATGCGTTGGAGCCGGTCGGCGCTCGTGGCGCGGGCGGAGGCGATGGCTGCCGGTGCCGGCGCCTCGGGATCGTCTGGGCGCGAGCGCCTGGCCCACGCGCTGGGCCGCTCCGGCTCGCGCTCGCACACCAGCTCGTGCAGCTCGTGAACGGCGCCAGTCCGGATCTGATACGGCCGGCGTCCGGCGAGCAGCTCGTAGAGCACGACGCCGAGCGCGTAGACGTCGCTCCCTGTCGTCAGCGGCTCGCCGCGTACCTGCTCGGGGCTCGCGTAGTCGGGTGTCATCACGCGGGACGCCGTGCGCGTGTGCGGCACGGCCGTCGCGCCCAACGCGGAATTGAGCAGC
>DASVDF010000110.1:0-112376 GCA_036381215.1 Woeseiaceae bacterium
GCACCGGTACGTTCTGGGAAGGCGTCGACGTCCGCGGGCCCGCGCTCAGCATCGTCGCCATCGACAAGCTGCCGTTCGCCTCGCCCGGCGATCCGCTGATGATGGCGCGGCTGGAATTCATTCGCCGGCGGGGCGGCAACGGCTTCACCGAGCACCAGCTGCCACAGGCCGCGCTGGCCCTGAAGCAGGGCGCCGGGCGGCTGTTGCGCGGCGAGACCGATTACGGCGTGATCGTCGTCTGCGACCCGCGCGTCACCACGCGCCGCTACGGCGACGTCTTCCTGAAAAGCCTCGCACCGATGCCCGTGAGCGCTTCGCTGGAGGCGGTGCGCGCCTTCTTCACCGCGCATGCCGCAGGAAGCAGCGAGCGCCGCGCCGTATGAAGCTGCTCGCGCTCGACACTTCCTCACTCGCTTGCACGGCGGCCGTCCTGCACGACGGCGCCGTGCTCGAGCGACACGCGCTCGAGGCGAAGGCGCACACCCGGCTCCTCGTGCCGATGATTCGCGAGCTCCTGTCCGCTGCCTCGCTCGCGCCTGCCGACCTCGACGCGATCGTCCTCGGCAACGGACCGGGCTCCTTCATCGGCATACGCATCGGCGCCTCCGTGGCGCAGGGCCTCGCCTTCGGCGCGGGCGTCCCGATCGTGCCGGTGTCCTCGCTCGCGGCGGTGGCGGCCGAGGCGCTGGATTCCTCCGGCATCGCGCGCGTGCTGGTGGCGCAGGACGCGCACATGGGGGAGGTCTACGTCGCCGGCTTTGCACGCGGCGAGCAGGACCTGCCGGTGGCCGAAGGCGCGGCGGTCCTCGAGCCGATCGGCCGCGTCGCGCAGGCCGGGGAGCATGGCGCGTGGTACGCGGCCGGCGAGGCGTGGCAACGTTACCCGGAGCTCCTCGCCGCGAACGCCGGCCGGCTCGCGGGCGTGCTCGACGTGCGCTGGCCGCGTGCGCGCTATTTGCTGGCGCTCGGCCGGCGTGCGTTAGCGGCGGGAGCGTCGATCGACCCGCGCGACCTCGAGCCGGCCTACGTGCGCGAGCGCGTCACCGCCTGATCGTCAGCGCCCGCCGCCGGCGCGCCGTCCTCCGCCCGGGCGCGCCTGCCTCGCCGCTTGCCTCCCGCCAGCATTTCCGCCAAGGTGCGCGTCCATGGAGAGCGACCTGGTCACACGCGCATGACCCTGCCAAGCCGGCGGGCGATCAACCTCGGCGGCTTCGCCGTCTGCGCGGCGCTCATGGCGTACGCCCTGTATGCCGAGTACGTCCTCCTGCTCCTGCCGTGCCCGCTGTGCGTGTTCCAGCGGATCGCCGTCATCGCTTTGGGCCTCGTCTTCCTCGTCGCCGGCCTCCACGGAGCGTCCGGCCCGGGGCGCCGGATCTACGCCGCGCTCATCGGCCTCACCGCCGCGGGCGGCATCGGCGTCGCCGCGCGCCACGTCTGGCTGCAAAACCTGCCCCCCGACGCCGTGCCCGCCTGCGGTCCCGGCCTCGACACCATCCTCGAGCGCTTTCCGCTCTCCGAAGCTCTCGCGCTCGTCTTCGCAGGCTCCGGCGAGTGCGCCGACGTGAGCTGGCGCTTTCTCGGGCTCTCGATGCCGGCCTGGGTGCTGATCTGCCTGACGGTGCTCGGCGCGGTCGGCCTCTGGAACAACCTCCGCCGCCTCCCATCCCTGTAGGACCCCGCCACGCGGGCGACCGAACGCACCCGCGTGACCAAACGAAGGCACCCGCAGGAGCGCGCATTGCGCGCGACTTGATCGCGGCCCGCGCTCTTTGGGAGCGCATCGTTCACGCACGTTTGCGTGTGGTGGCTTGGGCTGCGCCGCGACCCCACCCAGCAGCTTGGGCTGCTCCGCAGCCTCCGCATGGGAGCCATTCCCCCCAAAGGCACCCCGCCGTCGCCGCTGCTGCCGAACCCGCCAATACGGTCAGGGGAGGAGGAGGGTGAGGGTGCGGTAGTAGATGTCGGCGAGTTTCTCGAGGTCGGCGAGATCGACGTGTTCGTCGACCTTGTGGATCGAGGCGTTGATCGGGCCGAGCTCGACGACGTCGGCGCCGGACGGCGCGATGAAACGGCCGTCGGAGGTACCGCCGCCGGTGGAGAAGCGGGGGCGGATGCCGGCGGTGTCCTCGACCGCCTTTGCCACGGCGTCGGTCAGCTTGCCCGGCTGCGTGAGGAAGGGCTCGCCCGAGAGGTGCCACGCGACCTCGTAATCGAGTCCGTGAGCATCGAGGATGGCGTGCACGCGCGCCTGCAGGCGCTCGGGCGTCCATTCCGTCGAATAGCGGAAATTGAACCGCGCGCGGAGGTCGCCGGGGGTTACGTTGGGTGCTCCCGTGCCGCTTTCCAGCGCCACGAACTCGAATCCCGTCGGCGGGAAATGCGCGTTGCCTTCGTCCCAGCGCGTCGCGTACAGCTCGGCGAGCACCGGCGCGAAGCGGCGGATCGGGTTGTCGGCGAGATCCGGGTACGCCACGTGTCCCTGCTGCCCGTGCACTGTGAGCCGGCCCGACAGCGAGCCGCGCCGGCCGATGCGCACGGTGTCGCCCAGCGCTCGCTCGCTCGACGGCTCGCCGATGACGCACCAGTCGATCCGCTCGCCGCGCCCGGCCAGCACTTCCATCACCTTGCGCGTACCGTCCCGCGCTCGCCCTTCCTCGTCGCTCGTCAGCAGGAAAGCGATGCTGCCCGCATGTCGCGGCCGCTCGCTTACGAACCGCTCGACGGCGACGAGCATCGCGCTCAGGCTGCCCTTCATGTCCGCCGCGCCGCGCGCGTACAGCCGTCCATCGCGCACCGTCGGCGTGAACGGATCGGACTGCCACGCCGCCGCGTCGCCCGGCGGTACGACGTCGGTGTGCCCGGCGAAGCAGAAGACCGGCTTCGCGGTGCCGCGCCGGGCCCAGAGGTTCACGACGTCCCCGAAAGGCAGGAATTGTGCATGAAACCCGATGCGCGAGAGCCTTTCCGCGAGCAAGTCCTGGCAGCCGGCGTCCTCCGGGGTCACCGAAGGGCGGCGCAGCAGGTCGCTGAGCAGGGAAAGGAAGGCGTCACCCGTTACTGGCATGAATTCGAAAAAAGTATCTTAAATGACGGATTATTTGGACTTATTCAGCCGCTCGAAGATTTCCGCGTACTCCGCCGGCTGGAAGCCGACAGCCAGGAAGCGGCGGTGCTCGAGCACCGGCCGGCGCAGCAGCGTCGGGTGGTCGAGCAGCGTCGCGAGCGCACGCGTCCACGTCATGTTTTCGCGATCCACTTCCGGCAGGCGCCGCCACGTGATGCTGCGCGTATTGACGAGCTTCCGCCAGTCGAAGCGGTTCGCCCAGCGCTCCAGCGTCTGGATCTCGAGGCCGTCCTCGCGCACGTCGTGAAAGCGGTAGTCGATTCCGCGCTCTTCGAGCCAGCGGCGCGCGGCGCGGCAGGAGTCGCAGCTCGTGATGCCGTAGAGCGTGAGGGGCGCGGACGACATCAGTCGATGTGGCGCAGCAGCTCGTTCAGCCCGACCCGGCTGCGCGTCTTCGCGTCGACCTGTTTCACGATCACCGCGCAATACAGCGCATAACGGCCGTCTTCCGACGGCAGGCTGCCGGGCACGACCACCGAGCCCGCTGGCACGCGCCCGTAGCTCACCGTGCCCGTGCGCCGGTCGTAGATCTTCGTGCTCTGCCCGAGGTACACGCCCATGGAGATGACGGAGCCGCGCTCGACGATCACGCCCTCGACGACCTCGGAGCGCGCGCCGATGAAGCAGTCGTCCTCGATGATGGTCGGCGCCGCCTGCACAGGCTCGAGCACGCCGCCGATGCCGACGCCGCCCGAGAGATGCACGTTCTCGCCGATCTGCGCGCAGCTCCCGACGGTGGCCCACGTGTCCACCATGGTGCCGCGCCCGATGCGTGCGCCGATGTTGACGTAACAGGGCATCAGCACGACGTCCTCGGCGACATAGGCGCCGTGCCGCACCACGGCGTCCGGCACGACGCGCACGCGATCGCGCGCGAAGGCGGCGTCGTCGTACGTCGCGTACTTGAGCGGCACCTTGTCGTAGAAGCGGGTGTGCGGCCCTTCGATGGTGCGGCTGTCCTGCAGCCGGAAATACAGGAGCACGGCTTTCTTCGCCCACTCGCAGACGCGCCAGCCGCCCGCCACCGGCTCGGCGACCCGCAGCTCGCCGGCGTCGAGCAGTGCTATGGCTTCGCGCACGGCCTCGGCGAGGCCGGCGGGGGCGGCGCCGGGCGTGCCGCGAAGCTCCCATCCGGCATCGATCGTGCGGGCGAGTGCTTCCATCAAGGCTTCCTCACGTCTGCGCCGCCAGCCGTGCGACGAGTTGCGCCTCGAGGCGGCGGCACGTCTCGTCCGCGAGCGGTTCCCCGTTGGCATCGACGATGTAGAACACGTCCTCGGCACGCTCGCCGATCGTCATTACCTTCGCCGTCTCGATGTCGATCCCTAGATCCATGAACACCTGTCCGACTGTGCAGAGGAGGCCGGGGCGGTCGCCCGCCGCGAGCTCCATCACCGTGCGGCCGTTCGCCTCGTCGAGCTCGAACTCGACCGTAGTCGGCGTCGTGAACAGCCGGACCTGGCGCGGCGCGCGGCGCGTGACCGCAATCATCGGCGGCGGCGTGGGCGAGGTCACGCGCGAGAGCGCCCGGCGGATCTTCGCGAGGCGCGCCTCGTCCACCTCGATGCGCCGGTCGAGCTCCATGAATATATAAGTGTCGAGACTGTAGCCGTTCGCGATCGGCACGACACGGGCGTCGACGATGGTCATGCCGAGCTCGTCCAGAGCCGCGGTAGCGTGCGCGAACGTGCGCTGCGTGCGCGGTGTGTAGACGAGGGCGGCAAGGCCTTCGCCTCCCGGTTGGCGGCGGACGTCGACCCGCGCGCCCGAGCCGGTCCCGCCTTCGCCCGCGAGGAACGCGGTGTGCCAGGCGATCTCCTCGCTGCGGTAGCGCAGGAAATAATCCTCCGGGAACAGCTGCCAGACGTTGCGGCGGCTGGCCTCCGACAGGCCCTGGCGCCGCAGGAGCTCGCTCGCGCCGGTCTGCGTCTCGCGGATCAGCTCCTCGCGATCGATCGGGTTCTCGAGGCCGCGCCGCAGCGCGCGCGCCGTCGCCTCGTACAGGTCCCGGAACAGCGTCGCCTTCCACGAGTTCCACAGTTTCGGGTTGGTGCCGCGGACATCGGCGACCGTCAGCACGTACAGGTAATCGAGGTGCGCCTTGTCGCCGACCGCTGCCGCGAACTCGTTGATCACCGCGGGATCGCCGATGTCCTTCTTCTGCGCGGTGGTCGACAGGATGAGGTGGTTGCGCACGAGCCAGGCCACGGTGCGCGCATCGTAGCGGCTCATGCCGTGCTCGAGGCAGAACGCTTCCGCATCCACCGCCCCGAGCTCGGAGTGATCGCCGCCGCGGCCCTTGGCGATGTCGTGGAACAGCCCGGCGAGGTAGACGATCTCCGGCTTGTCGAACGACTGCATGAGCGGACTGCAGTGCGGGTATTCGTGATCGTAGCGCGACAGGGCGAAGCGGCGCAGGTTGCCCACGACGAACAGCGTGTGCTCGTCCACGGTATAGGCATGGAACAGGTCGTACTGCATGCGCCCCACGATGCGGCCGAAGGACGGGATGTACAGGCCCAGCACTCCATACAGGTTCATGCGCCGGAGCTGGTGCGTCACCCCGACCGGCGAGCGCAGGATCGCGAGGAACAGGCGATGGTGGCGCGGGTTCTGGCGGAATTCCTCGTCGATCAGGTACAGGTGGCTGCGGATCAGCCCGACGGTGGAGGCGCCGACACCGCGGATCTGCTGGTTCTGCTGCAGGAGGAGGAACAGCTCGAGCAGCGCCGCCGGCTCGCGCCGGAACACGTCCTCGTCCGTGACCTGCAGGTATCCGTTCTTGACCTGGAAACGCTCGTTCAGCGGCTCGGGGGGCGCGTCCGGGTTGCGGAAGATCCGCTCCTCGAACAGCTGCAGCAGCATCTCGTTCTGCCGGCTGAGCTCCATGACCGTGCGGTAGTAGCGCTGCATGAACTGCTCGACCGCGAGCGTGTAGCTCGCGTCCTCGTAGCCCAGCATGCGCGCGAGCCGTACCTGGTGATCGAACAGCAGGCGGTCCTCGCGCCGCCCGGTGAGCACGTGCAGGCCGAAGCGCACGCGCCAGAGGAATTCGCGGCAGGCAAGGAGCGCACGCAACTGCTCGCGCGTGCAAAGCCCGTGCCCTACGAGCTCGTCCAGGCTGCGCGCGCCCAGGCTGCGGCGCGCGATCCAGCCGATGATCTGGACGTCGCGAAGGCCGCCCGGCGAGCTCTTCACGTTCGGCTCCAGGCGGTAGGCGGTATCCTCGAAGCGGTGATGCCGCTCGATCTGCTCGTTGCGCTTCGCGGTGAAGAAGGCGTCCGCCGGCCAGATGCCGGGCGGCTCGATCGCCTCCTCGAGCGCCCGCGCCAGCTGCGCGGGGCCGGACAGCAACCGCGCTTCCATGAGGGTGGTGGCGACCGTGACGTCGGCCACGGCCTGCTCCCGGCATTGTGCGAGCGTGCGCACGCTGTGGCCGATCTCGAGGCCGACGTCCCACAGCGCGGCGAGGAACGCGGCGAGTGCCTGCTCCGCGGGGCGGGACAGCTCCCTGTCGGAGAGCAGCAGGATATCGACGTCGGAATGCGGGTGCAGCTCGCCGCGTCCGTAACCGCCCACCGCAAGCAGCGCGAGGGCGTCCGGCAGGCCGGCGGCGTAGCGGCCCCACAGGGCTTCGAGCAGGCGATCGACGAGCCGCGCCCGCAGCCGCACCAGGTCCGTCACGGAGGCCCCGGAGAGAAAGCGTTCGGTCAGGTTGGCGCCGGCGGCGGCGAGCGCCGCCCGGCAGCGGGCGAGATCCGGCGTGGCGGCCGAGAGGATTTCGTCCAGCAGCGCGAGCGCCGGGTCCGCGGCCGCGGACCCGGGTGCGGCGGTGCGGGTGCTGCCCTCTTCGGCGAGGCGCGGCGTCACGGGTCAACGCTCGGCGGCGCCGAGCGTCAGCACTTCGAATCCGTCCTCCGTGATGAGGACCGTGTGTTCCCACTGCGCGGAAAGCGAGTGATCCTTGGTGACCACGGTCCAGCCGTCGGGCAAGAGGCGCACGTGCCGCTTGCCGGCGTTGATCATCGGCTCGACGGTGAGCGTCATCCCCGGCTCGAGCGCGAGCCCGGTGCCCGCCCGCCCGTAGTGCAGCACCTGCGGATCCTCGTGGAAACCCCGCCCGATGCCGTGGCCGCAGTACTCGCGCACCACGGAGAAGCGGTGGCGCTCCGCGAACTGCTGGATGGCCTCGCCGACGTCGCCCAGGTGGCGGCCCGGCCCGAGCGCCCGGATGCCGAGCCACATCGCCTCGAAAGCGACGGTGGTCAGCCGTTCCGCCTGGATTCCCGGTTTTCCGACGTGGAACATGCGGCTCGTATCGCCGTGGAAGCCGTCCTTGATGACGGTGATGTCGATGTTGACTATGTCGCCGCTCTTCAGCTTCTTGTCGCCCGGGATGCCGTGGCACACGACGTGGTTGACCGAGGTGCAGATGGACTTCGGGAAACCCCGGTAGTTGAGAGGCGCCGGGATCGCCTGCTGCTCGTTGACGATGTACTCGTGGCAGATGCGGTCGAGCTCGCCGGTCGTGATCCCGGGCTGCACGTGCGGTGCGATCATGTCCAGCACGTCTGCCGCCAGCCGCCCGGCGACGCGCATTTTCTCCCGCTCCTCGGGCGTCTTGATGGTGACCGTCATACCGGCTGGAAGTCGTGCTGCTGTGCGCATGGTTCAAGTTCGGTTCGCATCATTCCAGGGGGCTCCCGGCATCGAGGCCCGGCCGGCCCCGGACCGTTCATGGATAATGCGAAACGGCTCCGATGGATAAACCCGCGTTGTTCGGGCGCAATCGGGTATGGTATAAAGCGCGCGCGCCGCAGGCAACGAACCCGCCCGCGGCCCCTTGAAATCCACACGTATACCGTCACGCGCCGCCGGGTGCCCCTGCCACGAGCCGGGGTTGCGGCGCGGGGTGTACGGAGGCTGAACCCGGGAGACAACATGGCAGACGTCACGATGCGCCAGATGCTGGAAGCTGGCGTGCACTTTGGTCATCAGACCCGCTACTGGAACCCGAAGATGGCGCCCTACATCTTCGGCGAGCGCAACAAGATCCACATCATCAACCTCGAGAAGAGCCTGCCGCTGGCGCGGGAGGCGTATGCCTTCATCAAGGCCGTGGTCGCCGACGGCGGCACCGTGCTGTTCGTCGGCACCAAGCGCTCGGCGCGCGAGGCGATCCGCACGCACGCGGAGCGCTGCGGCATGCCGAGCGTCAGCTACCGCTGGCTGGGCGGCACGCTCACCAACTACAAGACGATCCGCCAGTCGGTCAAGCGCCTGAAGGAGCTGACCGGGATGGCGGAGGAAGGCGGCACCGGGGTGCTGACCAAGAAAGAGGTCCTGCGTCTGAACCGCGAGCGCGACAAGCTCGAGCGCAGCCTCGGCGGTATCAAGGACATGGGCGCGCTGCCGGACGTGCTGTTCGTGGTCGACGTCGATCACGAGAACATCGCGGTGCGCGAAGCGCGCAAGCTCGGCATCCCGGTCGTGGCGGTCGTCGACACGAACTGCTCCCCGGACGGCGTCGACTACGTGATTCCCGGCAACGACGACGCAATGCGGGCGATCGAGCTGTACGCCCGGCTGGTCGCGGATGCCGTCGAGGAGGGCCGTGCCTCGCTGCCGGAGGTGCCGCTCGGCGAAGACGAGTTCGTCGAGCTGGACGAGGAAGGGCGCCCGCGCCGCGGCGGCGGCCGCAAGAAGAAGGCGGCGAAGAAGGCCGGACGCGGCGCGCGCAAGACCACGGTGCGCAGGAAGGCCGCCGCCGGCGAGGGCGACGGTGCCGGGGAAGCAGCGCCGGAGCAGCAGGGTGCGAGCTCGCAGGCGCGAGATGAGGCGGTAACCGAGGCCGAGCCGGCGCCCGCCGAGGGCGCCGCGCCCACGCCTGGCGCACACGGCGCGGGCGAGGGCGGGGAGCCGGCGCCGGCAGGCGCGGATACGGCCGCAGCTGACGCGGAAACGGAAGAGCGGGCGGGCTGAAGGTCGCCGGCGAAAGGACAGGAGAGCGAGATGCCGATCAGCGCATCACAGGTCAAGGAGCTTCGCGAGCGCACCGGCGCCGGGATGATGGAGTGCAAGAAGGCGCTGGCCGAGACCGGCGGCGACATGGAAGCGGCCGTGCTGCAGCTGCGCAAGTCGGGCCAGGCGAAAGCCGACAAGAAGGCCGGCCGCGTGGCGGCCGACGGCCGGATCGTCATCGCGACGGACGGCCGGCGGGCCGCGATGGTCGAGGTGAACTCCGAGACGGATTTCGTCGCCAAGGACGAGCACTTCGCCGGCTTCGCGAACGCGCTGGCCGCGCTGGTGCTCGCGGGCGACGTCGCCGACGTGGCGGCGCTTGCCGAGGCCAAGCTGCCCGACGGGCGCACCGTCGAAGCCGCGCGCACCGAGCTGGTGGCGAAGGTCGGTGAGAACATCTCGGTGCGGCGGTTCGTGCGGCTCACGGCCGAGGAGCACCTGGGACACTACACGCATCCGGGCGACCGGATCGGCGCGCTGGTGTCGCTCGCGGGCGGCACGGCGGAGCTTGCCCGGGATCTCGCCATGCACGTGGCGGCGAGCAATCCGGCGCACCTGGACGAGCGCGGCGTGCCGGGCGAAGTCCTGGAGCGCGAGCGCCGGGTGCTGACCGAGCAGGCCGAGGAATCCGGCAAGCCCCCCGAGATCGTCGCGCGCATGGTCGAGGGTCGCCTCGCGAAGTACCTGAAGGACATCACGCTCCTCGGCCAGCCGTTCGTGAAGGACCCGGACGTCACCGTCGGCAAGCTCGTGGCCCAGGCGGGCGCCCGGGTGACGGGGTTCGCCCGCTACGAGCTCGGCGAAGGCATCCAGAAGAAGCAGGAGAATTTCGCCGAGGAGGTCATGGCGCAGGTCCGCGGCCGCAAGGACGACGCACCGGATTCGCCGAAGGCGTGAAGGCAGTCGCGATCTGCCCGCTCCGCGGGCACGGCGTGCGGCCCCGACGACCGACCGGCCGCGGCGGCCGGCAGGCTGCTAGAATGCAGGCGCACCGAGATCACCCGTGCCCGGCGCCCGACGGCGCCCGGGACGGCACCCCACACGCGCCAAGGCAGGAAGGATGAGCGACGCCCCGGCACTCTACCGCCGCGTATTGCTGAAGTTGTCGGGCGAGGCGCTCATGGGCGAGCTCGACTACGGCATCGATCCCGCCGTGATCCGCCGGATTGCGCGTGAGGTCGCCGAGGTCCGCAAGCTCGGCATCGAGGTCGCCATCGTCATCGGCGGCGGCAATATCTTCCGCGGCGCGGGGCTCGCCGGCGCCGGCATGGATCGGGCCACCGGCGACTACATGGGTATGCTCGCGACCGTGATGAACGCGCTGGCGTTGCAGGATGCCCTCGAATCCATCGACGAGCATGCCCGCGTGATGTCCGCGATCCAGATCCACGAGGTCTGCGAGGACTACATCCGCCGGCGCGCGGTGCGCCACCTGGAGAAAGGACGCATCGTCATTCTCGCGGCCGGCACCGGCAACCCGTTCTTCACGACCGACACGGCCGCGAGCCTGCGCGCCATCGAGATCGGCGCCGACGTGCTGCTCAAGGCGACCAAGGTCAGCGGCGTGTACGACTCGGATCCGTACCAGAACGAGTCCGCATCGCTGTACGACACCGTGTCCTTCGACAAGGTCCTCACCGACAAGCTGAACGTGATGGACGCCACCGCCGTGGTGATGTGCCGCGACAATCATTTACCATTGCGCGTTTTCAACATGACCGAGGATCACGCCCTGATCCGCGCGATGACCGACGAGAATGTCGGCACGCTGGTGACCGCGTAGAGCCGCCGACCGGCGGTACCGGCAGGCCGCGGCGGCGAATCGCGGCTCGAGGAGTGGACGACCGTGCTCGATGACATCAAGAAGGATGCGCAGGCGCGCATGAAAAAGAGCGTGGACGCGCTGCGCCAGGAGCTCACCAAGCTGCGTACCGGCCGGGCGCATACGAGCCTGCTCGATCACATCACCGTGACCTACTACGGCACGGACGTGCCGCTCAACCAGGTCGCGAGCGTCAACGTCGAGGACCCCCGCACCCTCACCGTGGTGCCGTGGGAGAAGAACATGGTGCAGCCGATCGAGAAGGCGATCATGGCTTCCGATCTCGGCCTGAACCCGGCGACGGCCGGCACGGTGATCCGCGTGCCGTTGCCGCCGCTCACGGAAGAGCGCCGCCGCGACATGATCCGCGTCGTGCGCCAGGAAGCGGAGAACGGGCGGGTGGCCGTGCGCAACATCCGGCGCGACGCGCTCGGCGATCTCAAGGACCTGCTGAAGGAAAAGCTCATCGGCGAGGACGAGGAGCGGCGGGGCCACGAGGAAATCCAGGCGATCACCGACCGTTACGTCGCGGAGGTCGACCGCCTGCTCGCGGACAAAGAACGCGACCTGATGGAAATCTAGTGGCGGTGCCTTGACGAGACCGGCGGCCAACGAGAAACCCGAGGCCGGGCAGGACCCGCGGGTTCCGGTGCATGTCGCCGTGATCATGGACGGCAACGGCCGCTGGGCCACGCAGCGCTCGGAGCCCCGCCATGCCGGGCACCGTGCCGGTGCGCGCGCCGTTCGCCGGGCCGTCGAGCACGCGGCGCGGCGCGGCGTCTCCTGGCTCACGCTGTTCGCGTTCTCGAGCGAGAACTGGCGCCGGCCGGCCGAGGAGGTCGGCGGCCTGATGAGTCTTTTTCTCGAAGCGCTGCAACGGGAAATCGACGACCTGCATCGTAACAATGTGCGGCTCAGATTCATCGGCGCGCGTGAGGAGCTGTCGGCCAAGCTCGTCCGGCGCATCGAAGCCGCGGAGCGCAGGACCGGCAACAACGACGGGCTGAAGCTCACGGTCGCCGTGGCGTACGGCGGCCGCTGGGACATCGTGACGGCGGCGCGCCGGCTGGCGGCGCGCGTGGGGGAAGGGACGTTGCATCCCGAGGACATCGACGAGACCGCGTTCGCGGCGGAGCTTGCACTCGCGCCGGCGCCGGACCCGGATCTTTTGATCCGCACCGGCGGGGAGCAGCGCATCTCCAATTTTCTCCTGTGGAATCTCGCCTACGCCGAGCTCTGCTTCTGCGACTGCCTGTGGCCGGACTTCGACGAGCAGCGCTTCGACGAGGCGCTCGCCCTCTATGCGCGCCGCCAGCGCCGCTACGGCCACACGGGCGACCAGGTCGGGTTCGGATGCTGAAACAGCGGATCCTGACCGCGATCGTCGCCGGCAGCGCGCTCTTGCTCGTGCTGTTCGTGTTGCCGCCGCTCGCGGCGGAGATCATGATCGCGGCCTTTTTTCTCGCCGCCGCCTGGGAATGGTCGGGTTTCCTCACGCTGAAGAGCCGCGCCGGGCGGCTGGCCTATGTCGCACTGATCGGCGCATTGCTGGTCACCGTGGGCTGGCTGCTGCCGCGGGAGACGACGGTCGAGGTCGTGCTGCGCATCGGCATCGCGTGGTGGTTCGCCGCGCTGATCTGGGCCTTCTTCTGGCCGACCCGCATCGCGAAGCCGGTCGGCTGGATCTGCGGCGCGCTGGTCATGGTGCCGGCCTACATCGCGCTGGTGGAGCTCTACAAGCTCCAGCCCGGGGTGCTCTTGTTCGTGCTGATCATCGTCTGGTCGGCGGACATTGGCGCCTATTTCACGGGCAAGCGCTTCGGCCGGGTGCAGCTCGCACCGAACATCAGCCCGGGCAAAACCTGGGAAGGCGTGATCGGCGGCCTGTCGGCGGTCGTGGTGGTGCTCGTGCTCGCGAGCAAGTACTGGCTCGAGATCGACATCGCCGTCGTCGTGCCGTTCTGCCTCGCGGTCGCCACGGTATCCATCGTCGGCGACCTGACCGTCAGCATGTTCAAGCGCAACGCGGGGCTCAAGGACAGCGGCAAGGTGTTCCCCGGGCACGGCGGCGTGCTCGACCGGATCGACAGCGTGGCCGCGGCCGCGCCGCTGTTTGCGCTCGGCATCGGCTGGATGGGCTTCGTCTGATGGCCGGCGTTCAGGGCGCATACAGGCACTCCGGGGCATGCTCTCCCGGAACTGCCTGCCGCCGGGCCAGTCAGAACAGGCTGTCCGGCCGTTGCGTCGCCGCGTCGGCCGGCCGTCCGGGAGGCGCGCCAGCGGTGCGGGGGCCTGTCGCATGAGCGCAGCAATCGTCAACATCCTGGCCTTCGTAGTGGCCATCAGCGTGCTCGTCGCCGTGCACGAGCTCGGGCACTTCCTCGTGGGGCGCTGGTGCGGCATGAAGGTGCTGCGCTACTCCATCGGCTTCGGCAAACCCCTCTGGAGCACCACCTTCGGCCGGGACCGCACGGAATTCTGGATTTCCGCCATCCCGCTCGGCGGTTACGTCAAGTTCGCGGACGAGCGCGAGGGGCCGGTGGACCCCGGCGACCGGCAGCGCACGTTCAATGCGCGCCCCGTGCCGGCGCGCATCCTGGTGCTGCTCGCGGGCCCCGGATTCAATTTCCTGTTTGCGATCGTGGCGTACTGGGCCCTGTTCGTGGCCGGCGTGCCCACGGCCGTGCCGGCGGTGGGCGAGGTGCGGCCGGATTCCTACGCCGCCCGCGCCGGTCTCGAGCCGGGCGACCGCATCCTAGCGATCGGCGGCGACGCCGTCGACGACTGGCAGTCCGCCCTGCTCGCCATGTTCGAGGAAATGGTCGGGGACGGCGAGATCCCGCTCGAGGTCGAGGGCGAGGACGGGAGCGTGCGCGAGCTGGTGATCGACGTCGGGAAGGATGCCGCGCGCCTGACGGTGCCCGACACGCCGCTCAACCTCTCGCTCGGCTTCCGCTTCTGGGAGCCGCCCGCGCGGGTGGCGGGCGTGACCGACGACGGGCCCGCGGCGGCGGCCGGGATTCGCGCCGGCGATCGCATCACAGAAATCGCAGGCTACCCGGTCGGCGATTTCGGCGACCTGCAGCGGATCGTGACCGCGCGGCCCGGACAGACCGTGCCGGTGCGCCTCGAGCGGGACGGGCAGGAGCTCGCGCTCGAGCTGACTCTCGGCTCGCGCGAGATCGAAGGGCGCGCGCAGGGCTTCATGGGGGTCGCGGCCCAGGCCGGGAGCGACTATTTCTATGAGCGCCGCTACGGGCCGCTGGCCGCGATCAGCGAAGCGGCTGAGCGTACTTACCGCACGACGGCGTTCACGGTCGGCATGCTCGCCCGCATGGTCACCGGCGACGTCTCGGTGAAGAACATCAGCGGGCCGCTCAACATCGCGCAGTACGCGGGAGATTCGGCCGCCGCCGGGCTCGAGCCGTTCCTCACCTTCCTCGCGCTGGTCAGCATCAGCCTCGGCGTGCTGAACCTGCTGCCGATCCCGGTGCTCGACGGCGGCCAGATCGTCTACCAGCTCATCGAGCTGGTGAAGGGCAGCCCGTTGTCCGAGCGCATGCAGATCGTCGGGCAGCAGGTCGGCATACTTGCGCTGCTGATCCTGATGACCTTCGCCTTCTACAACGACATTGCGAGAATTCTGGGCTGAGCATGCACGTTTCGGGGAGCTGTCAGGGGAGATGGTCCAGGCGATGGCGGGCGCTCGTGTGCGTCGTCCTGCTGGCGCCGGCGGCCGTGTTGGCGCAGGACGGGTTCGTCGTCAAGGACATGCGCGTCGAGGGCCTGCAGCGCATCTCCGAGGGCACGGTATTCAACTACCTGCCGATCAACGTCGGCGACACGGTGGACGCGCAGCGTATCCAGGAAGCGATACGCTCGCTGTACTCGCAGGGACTGTTCGACAACATCGAGATGCGCCGCGACGGCAACACGCTGATCATCGCCGTGCGCGAGCGGCCTTCCATCGAGCAGTTCACGATCGAAGGCAACAAGGACATCAAGACCGAAGATTTGATGGAGTCGCTGCGCAACGTAGGCCTCGCCCGCGGCAAGACTTTCGATCGCTCCGTCCTCGACAACGTGCAGCAGTTCCTGCGTGAGCAGTACTACGACCGCGGCAAGTACGCCGTGCAGGTCGATGCGAAAGTCGAGGATCGCCCGAACAACACGGTGCGCATCAAGATCGACATCAAGGAAGGTGAGCGGGCGAAAATCCGCCAGGTCAACATCGTCGGCAACCTGAGCTTCCCCGAGGACGAGATCCGCGAGGGCTTCACCCTGGACACGGCGAACTGGCTGTCCTGGCTGCGCCAGGACGACCGCTACGCCAAGGAGTCGCTGTCCGGCGATCTCGAGACCCTGCGGTCCTTCTACATGGACCGCGGTTATGCCGACTTCCGGATCGAGTCCACCCAGGTGGCGATCTCGCCCGACAAAAAGGACATCTACGTCACGATCAACATCCACGAGGGCGAGCGCTACACGATCTCCAGCATCAAGCTGGTCGGTAACCTCGTGGTTCCCGAGGAGCAGCTGCGACGGCTGATCCTGGCCCAGCCCGGCTCCACGTTCAACTTGCGTCTGCTCACGCAGTCCGCGGAGCTCATGTCCTTCCGCCTGGGCGAGGAAGGCTATGCGAATGCGGAGATCGAGCCCGTGCCCGATCTCGACTACGAGAAAAAGGAAGTCGCGGTCTCCTTCTTCGTCGACGCCAAGAGTCGCGTCTACGTGCGGCGGATCAATTTTCTCGGGGTCGACCAGATCGACGACGAGGTGCTGCGCCGCGAAGTGCGCCAGCAGGAGGGCGCTTATCTCTCCAACCGGCTGGTCGACCGTTCCAAGGTCCTCCTGCAGCGATTGCCGTACGTCGAGAGCGTCGAGGTGGAGAACGTACCCGTGGCGGGCAGCCCCGATCTCGTCGACGTGAATTTCACCCTCAAGTACCGCATGCCGGGGCAGTTCCAGGGCGGCATCGGCTACTCCGAGTCGCAGAAGTTCATGCTGAACGGCAGCATCGTGCACACGAACTTCCTGGGGACGGGCAACCGCGTGGCGTTGACGGCCAATTCGGGTCGCTTCATGAAGCTCTACAGCCTGTCGCACACCGATCCGTACGTCACGCAGAACCACGTGCAGCGCACTGTCGCCCTCAACTACCGCGAGACGACGGCGCTGATCTCCGGCGGCTCGGATTTCTCGACCACGAGCCTCGGCGGCTCCGTCGAGTACGGTTATCCGATCACCGAGTTCCAGACGCTGTCGTTCGGAGTTGCGTACCAGCAGGCCGAGCTGCTCGCGTCGGCGAACAGCCCCGTGCAGCTGCAGGACTGGGTGCGGTCGAACGGGAATCCATTCATCAATTTCGGCGGCAGCAGCGCGTTCGGCACCGATTACTACACGTTCGAGCTCATCGGCGGCTGGAGTTACGACAGCCTGAACCGCGCCATCTTCGCGGATCGCGGCATGCGGCACCGCCTGTTGTTCGGCATGACGACGCCGGGCAGCGAGGTCGAATATTTCACCGCCCGCTACAATTTTACGAAGTACCTGCCGATCTATGGCCCCTGGACGGTGCGTGTCAACTCTGAGCTCGCCTACGGCGAAGGTCTGAACGACACCACGTCACTGCCGCCCTACAAGCAGTTCTTCGGCGGCGGGCCGGAGAGCGTGCGCGGCTACAAGGAATCCTATCTCGGGCCGCGCGACAGCTTCGGCCGGCCGTGGGGCGGCAATGTGTTGGTGGCGAGTCAGCTTGAGCTTATACTCCCGCTTCCCGAGAAATTCAGGAGCCAGGCACGGGCCACCCTGTTCTACGACATCGGCAATGTGTTCAACACGGGTGAGGTCCAATTCACCGACAAACTGGGGAGCCCGGTGACCTACAAGCCGGAGTTCGACGAGCTCAAGACTTCCGTCGGCCTGTCCATCGAATGGCTCGCTCCACTCGGTTTCTTCCGGTTCAGCTACGCCTACCCCCTCAACGAATACGAGGGGAACGACCGGTTCTACGGTGACGAGATCGAACGGTTCCAGTTTTCGATCGGACAGGCTTTTTGACCAATGGATGAGAGTATGACTTTGGCAAGGCAATCGATGTGGAGTGCGTTCGCCGCGCTGCTTCTCCTTTCGGCGCTGGCCGTCCCCGCGGGCGCGCAGGAGGTCAAGATCGGCGTCGTCAACATCAATGTGCTTATGGAGCAGTCGCCGCAGGCGAAGGTCGCCATGGAGGCGCTCCAGGAGGAATTTGCGCCGCGGCAGCGGACGATCCTCGCGAAGCAGAAGGAGTTCGAGGATCTCACCAACAAGGCGAACCGCGACGCGGCCGTCATGGGTGAGACCGAGCGCCGCAACACCGAAAGGGAGCTGCGTGACATGCAGCGCGACCTGCAGCGCATGCAGGACGAGTTTCGCGAGGATCTGAACCTGCGCCGCAACGAGGAGATCGGCAACCTGCAGCGCTCGTTGCTGAAGGAGGTGCAGGATTATGCGCAGTCAGCGGGATTCGATCTCGTGATGGGCGACGGCGTCCTGTACGCGAGCTCGGCCGTGAACATCACCGAAGCCGTGCTCGAGGCGATGCAGAAGAGCTTCGAGGAGTCCGGCGGCAAGACCGGCGACACCGGCGACGACTAGCGAAGCGGCGCAAGGTCCTGCAGCGCGCGGCGATGACATGACGCCCGCGCCGCCCGCATAATACTCGCCGTGGGCGCATGCGGGAGTCGCGGATGCAGGCACAACTCGGCGATCTGGCCATACGCTTCGGCTGCGAGGTGGTCGGCGATCCGGCGACCGTCGTCACGCACGTCGCGACCCTGGCGAACGCGGACTCGGAGAGCTTGAGTTTCTTCTCCAATCCCGCCTACCGCGAGGAGCTGAAACGGACCCGGGCCGGCGCCGTCGTGCTGCGCGAGGCGGACGCGAAGGATTGCCCGGTACCTGCGCTGCTGGCCGAAGAGCCTTATCTCGCGTTCGCGCGCATCGCGACGCTGCTGCACCCGCCCGAGGTGTTGCCGCCGGGGCGGCATGCGTCGGCCGTCGTGGACCCGTCGGCCGAGGTGGATGCCAGTGCGCACATCGGCCCGCACGCGGTGATCGGCCCGCGCGCCACGGTCGGCGCGCACGCGGCGATCGGCCCGAATGCCGTGGTCGGTCCCCGTTGCCGGGTCGGCGCGTACACGCACCTGCATGCGAACGTGACCCTCGTCCAGGACGTCGTGCTCGGCGAGCGCTGCATCGTGCACCCCGGCGCGGTGCTCGGCTCGGACGGCTTCGGCAATGCGCCGAGCGATACCGGATGGGTGAAAGTGCCGCAGATCGGCGGCGTACGGATCGGCGACGACGTGGAGATCGGCGCGAACACGACCGTCGATCGCGGCGCGATCGAGGACACCGTGATCGAGAACGGTGTGCGGCTCGACAACCTGATCCAGATTGCACACAACGTGCACCTCGGGGAACATACCGCCATGGCGGCGTTGTCGGGCATCTCCGGCAGCACCATCGTCGGCAGGCGGTGCATGTTCGGCGGGCAGTCAGGCGTGGTGGGGCATATCACTATCTGCGACGACGTGGTCGTGGGCGGCGCGACGATGATCTCGAAGGACATCAACGAGCCAGGCTTCTACACGGGAAGCTTCCCCGCGGAAAAGGATAAGGTCTGGAAGCGCAAGGTGGCGAGGTTCCGCCGGCTGGACGAGCTGGCACGGCGCGTGCGCGCGCTCGAGGGAGGCGAGCAGGAATCATGAGCGACACTGCGATCAGTCTCGACGCGATCGGGATCATGCGGGTCATCCCGCATCGCTATCCGTTTCTACTGATCGATGCGGTGACGGAATTCGTGCCGGGCGAGTCGATCACGGCGATCAAGAACGTGACGCTGAACGAGCCGTGTTTCCAGGGGCACTTTCCGGGCCGGCCGGTGATGCCGGGCGTCCTGATCATCGAGGCGCTGGCCCAGGCCGGGGGCGTGCTGTCCTACATGACCCACCGCGACCGCGACCCTGAGCTCATCTACTATCTCGGCGGCATCAGCGAGGCGCGGTTCCGGCGGCCGGTCGTTCCGGGCGATGTGCTCGAGCTCCGGGTGGTGGTGGAGAAGGTGAAGCGCGGTGTCTGGTTCTATGCTTGCGAGGCGCGAGTAGGTGCCGCCGTCGCGGTCACGGCGAAGATCGCCTGCGCGCCCGGGGCGGCGTCGTGAGGGTTCACCCGACCGCCATCGTGGCCGATTCCGCGGAGCTCGCCGGGGACGTCGAGATCGGTCCCTACACGATCATCGGCGACGACGTGACCATCGGCAGCGGCACGCGGGTCGCCGGACACGTCGTCATCAAGGGTCCGACGGCGATCGGCCGCAACAATCGCATCTACCAGTTCGCCTCGATCGGCGACGATCCGCAGGACAAGAAGTATGCGGGCGAGCCGACGCGCCTCACGATCGGCGACGGCAACACCATCCGCGAGTACTGCACGATCAGCCGCGGGACGGTGCAGGACGCGGGCGAAACGGTCATCGGGGACGACAACTGGATCATGGCCTACGTGCACATTGCGCATGACTGCCGCATCGGCAGTCACACCGTGTTCGCGAACAACGCGACGCTCGGCGGGCACGTGCACATCGGCGACTGGGTGATCCTCGCGGGCTTCTCGGGCGCGCACCAGTTCTGCCGGGTCGGTGCGCACAGCTTTCTCGGCATGTATGCCGGCGTGAACCAGGACGTGCCGGCCTACGTCATGATCACCGGCCAGCCGGCGGAGCCGCGCGGCATCAACAGCGAAGGGCTGAAGCGACGCGGCTTCACGGCGGAGCAGATCCGCAACATCAAGAACGCCTATCGCATCGTGTACCGCCAGGGGCTGAAGCTCACGGAAGCCATCGAGCGCATCGAGGCGCTCGTGCCCACGCAACCCGAGCTCGGTATTTTCCTGGATTCCCTGCGCGCCTCAGAACGCGGTGTCACACGGTAGGCTGGTGTCCTGTCCGGCTAATTCCTTGATGTATTTCGGCCCCTTTTTCCGCCCTGCGTCGTTGTGCCTCCTCGCCATAGTCCCGGCTATGCCTCGTCGGCACGCCTCGCAGGACGAAAAAAGTGGCGCGAAATCCATTCAAGGAATTAACCGGACAGGACACTGGCGGTGGGGCTGACCGTCGCACTGGTCGCCGGCGAGGCATCCGGGGACCGGCTGGGCGCGGGACTCGTCCGCGAGCTCAAGGCCCTCGCACCGGACGTGACCTGCGAAGGGGTCGCGGGCCCGCTGATGCGCGCCGCGGGCTGCGAGGTCCTGGCGGATTCGCACGAGCTCGCGGTGATGGGCCTGGTCGAGCCGCTGCGGGAGCTGCCGCGCCTCATCGCGCTGCGCCGCCGTCTCGTGCGCCGCTGGCAGGGCACGCGACCGGACGTCTTCGTCGGCATCGATTCGCCGGATTTCAATCTCGGGCTCGAGATCGCGCTGAAACGCGCGTCGATCCGCACGGTGCAGTACGTGAGCCCGCAGGTGTGGGCCTGGCGGCAGGGCCGCCTCGCGAAGATCGCGCGCGCCGCCGACAAGGTGCTGTGCCTTCTGCCCTTCGAGAAGGCGTTCTACGACGCCCACGGGCAGGCGGCGGAATTCGTCGGGCATCCGCTCGCCGACACGCTGGTGCACGGCCTGCCGCCCCTGCCTGCGCGTGACACGCTCGGGATCGCGGAAGACGCGCAGGTTCTCGCCGTGCTGCCCGGCAGCCGACGCGGCGAAGTCGCGCGCTTGGGGCCGGTGTTCGCCGCCGCGTGCCGGCAGCTCGCGGAGGCCCGCCCGGGGCTCGTCTGCGTCGCGCCTATGGCGACGCCGGAGATCGCCGCGCTGTTCCGTCCGATGCTCGCGCAGGCGGGCGTTGCCGACGTCTTTCGGCTGCTCGACGGCAACGCGCACACGGCGATTGCGGCGTCGGACGTCGTGCTGCTCGCGTCCGGCACCGCGGCGCTCGAGGCGGCGCTGATCGGCCGGCCCATGGTCGCGGCCTATCGCCTCGCTGCCGCGACCTACGCGCTGGCGAAAGGGCTGAACCTCGTCAAGGTGCGGCACTTCACGCTGCCGAATCTCCTGACGGACGAGCCGATGGTGCCGGAATTCCTGCAGGGCGAGGCGAACCCGGCGGCGCTCGCCGGCGCCGTGGACGCGCTCTTCGCCGACCCGGGGCGGCGCGCGGCGGTGCGGCGCGAATTTGCTACACTCCGGGACCGGTTGGCGAGGGGCGCGGACCGGCTCGCGGCACGGGCGGTCCTCGAGCTGGTTACTTGAGAGTGCAAAGGGGAGAAGGCAAGCGCCGGCTCATCGCGGGCGTCGACGAGGCGGGGCGCGGGCCGCTCGCCGGACCGGTGGTGGCCGCCGCGGTGATCCTCGACCGCCGCCGCCGCATCCGCGGTCTCGCCGATTCGAAGCAGCTCGAGCCCGAGCGCCGCGAATACCTCGCCGGGCTCATCGAGCAACGCGCGCTCGCCTGGTCGGTCGCCTGGGCCGACGCCGCGGAGATCGACCGGCTCAACATCCTCGGTGCGACCTGGGTCGCGATGCGCCGCGCGATCTTGGGGCTACGCGTGCGTCCCTCGGGCGTCGAGATCGACGGCAACTGCCTGCCGTCCCTCGAGTTCAACGGAGTGACACTGCCCGGCCGGGCGATCGTGCGCGGCGACGACAGCGTGCGCTCGATCAGCGCCGCCTCGATCCTGGCCAAGGTCTACCGCGACCGCATCATGTGTCGCATGGACCGGCTCTACCCGGCGTACGGCTTTCGCCGCCACAAGGGTTATGCGACCCGCGAGCACCGCGATTGCATCGAGCGTTTCGGTCCCTGCCGGCAGCACCGGATGAGCTTCCGGCCGTTCAGCGGACCCTGGGTCGACGACGACGACGCGGCCGAAGCGCTCGCGGAAAGCGGCTCGTTGCACGAGCTCGCCCCGGCGGCCGGCTGATGAAAAACGCCTTCGTCCACCTGCACCTGCACACGGAATATTCCATCGTCGACGGCACGGTGCGGATCCCGGCGCTCATGGAGCGCTGTGCCGCGCTCGGCCAGCCGGCGGTGGCGCTCACCGATCAGGGCAACCTGTTCGGGCTCGTGAAGTTCTACCGCAAGGCGCTAAGCAAGGGCATCAAGCCCGTGATCGGCGTGGACCTCAAGGTCGCGGACCCGGAGGATGCGGCGCGCACCGACGCGCTCGTGCTCCTGTGCCAGACGCGGGCCGGTTACCGGAACCTCTCGCGGCTGGTCACGCGCGCCTGGCTCGAAGGCCAGCGGCGCGGCGTCGCGGTGGTCGAGCGCGACTGGCTGACGCCGGAGGATTGCAGCGGGCTGATCGCGTTGTCGGGCGGGCCGGGCGGCGACATCGGGCGAGCGCTGCTTGCCGGCCACGCCGAGCTCGCAGAGGCGCGCGCGCGTTTCTGGCAGCAGCGCTTCGACGGCCGCTTCTATCTCGAGCTCGTGCGCACCGGGCGCCCGGGCGAGGAGGAGTACGTCGATCGTGCGCTCACGCTGGCGCACGATCGCAGCCTGCCGGTGGTCGCCACGAACGACGTGCGCTTCCTCGCGGCCGACGATTTCGAGGTGCACGAGGCGCGGGTCTGCATCCAGCAGGGGCGCACGCTGGCCGATACGGACCGGCCGCGCGCCTACAGCCGCGAGCAGTACCTGAAGGACGGCGCGCAGATGCGCGCGCTGTTCGACGACGTGCCCGAGGCCTGCGCCAACGCTCTCGCCATCGCGCGCCGCTGCAACCTCGATCTCGAGCTCGGCAGGACTTTCCTGCCGGCGTTTCCGGTGCCCGCGGGCCGCACGACCGAGGAGTACCTGCAAGCCGAGGCCGAAGCGGGCCTCGCGCGCGTGCTGGACAAGAAGCGTGCGGCGGAAGGCTGGCCGGAAACCGAGGTGGCGGTGCAGAGCGCGCCTTACCGGAAGCGGCTCGCGGACGAGCTCGCCGTGATCTGCGAGATGGGTTTCGCCGGCTACTTCCTGATCGTCGCGGACTTCATCCGCTGGGCACGCGGGGAACACATCCCGGTCGGGCCGGGCCGCGGCTCGGGTGCCGGCTCGCTGGTCGCGTGGGCGCTCGGCATCACGGACCTCGATCCGCTCGAGCACGATCTCCTGTTCGAGCGCTTCCTCAATCCCGAGCGCGTCTCGATGCCGGATTTCGACATCGACTTCTGCATGGACAACCGCGACCGCGTGATCGAGTACGTCGCGGAGCGCTACGGGCGCGACCGCGTGTCGCAGATCATCACCTACGGCACGATGGCGGCACGTGCGGTCATCCGCGACGCCGGGCGCGTGCTCAGCCACCCGTACGGCTTCGTCGACCGCATCGCGAAACAGGTGCCGTTCGAGATCGGCATGACCCTCGACAAGGCGCTCGAGACGGAGCCAGAGCTCGCCGCCATGTACGAGGGCGACGAGGAGGTCCGCTCGATCATCGATCTCGCGCGCTCGCTCGAAGGTCTCGTGCGCAACGCGGGCAAGCACGCCGGCGGCGTGGTCATCGCGCCGGCCCCGCTCACGGAATTCACCCCACTGTACTGCGAGGAAGGCGGCGAGCACGCGGTCACGCAGCTCGACAAGGACGACGTGGAGGCCGCGGGCCTCGTCAAGTTCGACTTCCTCGGCCTGAAGACGCTTACGATCATCGATCGGGCCGTGAAGATCGTCAACGCGACGAACCCCGGAACCGGGCTCGACATCGGCGCGATCCCGATGGACGACGACAAGACGTTCGAGCTCTTGCGCGACTGCAAGCCGTTGCCGAACACGGTCGGGGTCTTCCAGCTCGAATCGCGCGGCATGCGCGACCTCGTGAAGAGGCTGAATCCCGATTGCTTCGACGATCTCGTGGCGCTGGTGGCCCTGTTCCGCCCGGGCCCGCTGCAGTCCGGCATGGTCGACGATTTCATCACGCGCAAGCACGACGTCGGCAGGACCGAGATCGACTATCTGCATCCGGATCTCGCGCCGGTGCTCAAGCCGACCTACGGCGTGATCCTGTACCAGGAACAGGTGATGCAGATCGCGCAGGTGCTGGCCGGCTACACTCTGGGCGGCGCGGACCTGCTGCGGCGCGCGATGGGCAAGAAGAAGCCCGAAGAAATGGCGAAGCAACGCGCCGTGTTCGTGCAGGGTGCGTGCGAGCGCGGCGTGAGCGAGCGGACGGCGAGCCACATCTTCGACCTGATGGAGAAGTTCGCCGGCTACGGCTTCAACAAATCACACTCCGCCGCGTACGCGCTCCTGTCCTACCAGACCGCGTACCTCAAGGCGCATTACCCCGCGGCCTTCACCGCCGCGGCCATGAGCGCGGACCTCGACAACACCGACCGCCTGGTCACGCTGAAGGACGACTGCCGCCGGCTCGGGCTCTCCCTGGTGCCGCCCTCGGTGAACCGCTCGGGCTATTCGTTCAGCGTCGCCGACGAGCGGACGATTCTGTACGGCCTCGGCGCGATCAAGGGCGTCGGCCGCGGTGTCGTGGAAGCGCTGCTCGCGGAACGCGAGCGCGGCGGGCCGTACAAGAGCCTGGACGAGCTTTGCCGCCGGATCGAGCTCGAGCGCGTGAATCGCCGCGCGCTGGAAGCGATGATCAAGGCCGGCGCCTTCGACGAATTCGGCGTGAGCCGGCGCGCGATGATGGAGCGGCTGCCGGAGGCGGTGCGTGCGGCGGAACAGGCGGCACACGCGGCCGCGGCGGGGCAGGTCGACCTGTTCGGCCTGGCCACGGCGCCGGGGGAAGACCAGCCTGCGGAACTGCCGGCGCTCGGCGAGTGGAGCGAGCGCGAGCGGCTCGCGAACGAGAAGGAGGCGCTCGGCCTCTATCTCACCGGGCATCCCTTCGACGCGGTCCGCCAGGACGCGGAATACCTCGTCGACGCGCGCCTGGCCGACCTCGCTGCGGAGCCGCCGCCGCCGGACAGCGGCGAGCGCCCGTTCGCGCAGCCGCGGCGCGAGGTCACCGTCGCCGGGCTGGTCATGGACGTACGCAAGCGCGGCAATCGCGTCACCGTCACGCTGGACGACGACAGCGGCCGGCTCGAGGTGAGCCTGTTCGGCGAAACCTTCCAGACCTTCCGGCACCTGCTCGGCAAGGACGAGATCGTGGTGGTCGGCGGCACGCTGCGCTACGACGAGTTCATCGGCGGCTGGCAGGTGAACGCGAAGCAGATCCAGCCGATCGACAAGGTGATCGAAGCCCGGGCGCGGCGCATGGTGCTGTCGCTCCTGCCGAACGGGCAGGGGCGCCACCTGCTTACCATGCTGCACGACCTGCTGCTGCCGTATCGCGAGGGCAGCTGCGACATTGCCGTGCAGTACATCGGGCAGGAAGCCGCCGCACGCCTCACTCTCGGCCCCGAGTGGAACGTACGGCCCAGCCGGGAGCTCAGGGACAAGCTGACGGAGCTCCTGGGCCGCAACAGTGTGCGCCTCGTCTATGCGCCGACACGCGATGCCGTGTAGCGTTTTCTGACTATCCGTTTGCGGGCGGTTTCGCCGGTTGTGTAGAGTGGTCGACCGGTTTGCCCGGTGTCCCGGCAACGAAGGAACCCGATGGACCTGAAATTTCTCGATTTCGAGCAGCCAATCGCGGAGCTGGAGGCGAAGATCGCCGAGCTGCGCATGGTCGGCGACGACTCCGAGATCAATCTCTCCGAGGAGATCGGGAAGCTCAAGGACAAGGTCGAGGGGCTCACGAAGAGCATCTTTTCCAAGCTCTCCGCCTGGCAGATCGCGCAGGTGGCGCGCCACCCGATGCGGCCGTACACGCTCGACTATCTCGAAATCCTCGCGCCGGATTTCCAGGAGCTGCACGGCGATCGCATGTACGCGGACGATCCGGCGATCGTCGGCGGCATCGGCCGCCTCGACGGGCGCGCGATCATGTTCATCGGCCACCAGAAGGGACGGGACACGAAGGAACGCGTGCGCCGCAACTACGGCATGCCGAAGCCGGAGGGCTATCGCAAGGCGCAGCGCCTGATGAAGCTCGCCGAGAAGTTCTCCCTGCCGATCGTCACCTTCATCGACACGCCCGGAGCCTATCCCGGCGTAGGGGCGGAGGAGCGCGGACAAAGCGAGGCGATTGCCTCGAGCCTTTATCTCATGTCGACGCTGCGCACGCCCATCGTGAGCGTCGTGATCGGCGAGGGCGGCTCGGGCGGGGCGCTCGCGATCGGCGTGGCCGATCGCCTGCTCATGCTCCAGTACGCCATCTACTCCGTCATCTCGCCCGAGGGCTGCGCCTCCATCCTGTGGAAGAGCGCCGATAAGGCCGAAGACGCGGCAGAAGCGATGCGCATCACCGCGGCCAACTTGAGCGAGTTCGGTCTCGTCGACGAGGTGCTGCCGGAGCCGCTCGGCGCCGCGCACCGTGACCCGCAGGCGATGGCCGAAGTCATCCGCAATGCGCTCCTCAAGCATCTCGACGACCTGGAGCGGCTCGACACGGACGAGCTGCTCGCCCAGCGCCAGGAGCGCCTCGTCTCTTTCGGCCGCTTCAAGGAGTAGCGGGACAGCGACCGCTCACGCCCCCCCGAGCGACGGTTTGCGGATCATCAGCCAGAAAATGGCGAGCACCGCGCCGAACGCCGGGAACCCGAACGCGAGCCACAGCCGGAACAGCCGGTGATAGCGCGCAGGGAGAGGTGCGCCGCGGGCGGCCGCCGCGGACGCGAGGTCGCGCATGCGCACCTGCATCCACACGACCGGCAGCCAGAACGCGCCGACGCAGAGATACAGGAGAAGCGACAGGCCGATCCAGCCGGAGAGCACGGGATAGCCGCGCAGCGAGGCGAGCGCGAGCCCGGTCGCGGGCTGTACCAGGACCGCGCTTGCCGTAAACAGGAAATCGGCGATCACCACGATGCGCGCGACGGCCGCGATGACCGTTGCATTGCCCGTGCGGTGGGCGAGCAGCATGAAGAAAGCGATGCCGGCTCCGGTACCGAGCAGCACCGCGGCGCCGATGATGTGCAGGTAACGCAGCAGGAAGTAAGCCGTCACCGCTCGTCGAGCATGCCGAGCGCCACGAGGTTCAGCGCGAGGATCGGCCAGATCTTCAGCATCGGACCGAGCGGATCGCGCCAGAGCTCTGGCATGAGCAGCGTTCCCGTCAGCATGTAGAAGAGCGACAGCAGCACCGCGCCCCAAAGCGCCGCGCGGGACCACGGACGATACAGGATGGCCGACCCGATGGCGATGTCGGCCAGGGCGCCTGCGATCACGCCCGGTACGGCGAGCGCGGGCAGTCCGGCGATGCGCAGCAGCTCGGCGCCGAAGCCGAGGCCCGGTCCCAGCGAGATCACTCCCGTGCCGATCCAGAAGAACGCGAGCACGGCGATGACGACCGGCTGCAACAGGAACAGGCGCGCGAACAGGCGTTCCTGTGGCGTCGCGGGCCGCGCGGTGAGGCTCGCCTGCAGCGTGCGCGGGGCGATGCCGGTCAGACGCCTCCATGCGGTGGGATCGCCCACGGCGCCGCGCACGATCTCGCGGGCGGCGTTCGAGCGCAGCGCCGGCCGCCAGCCGAGCCGGCCGGCGGCATCGCCCAGCCGGAAGAGCAGCGCCGCGAGCCAGCCCGGCAGCTCGAGCCGGCGCGCGGGCGGACGACCGAGCCAGCGGCGGTAACTGTCGACGACTTCCGCGAAGGTCAGGCGCTCGGGGCCGGCGAGGTCCAGCGCGACCCGCGACGGCGCGCGGGCGTCGGCAAAGAACAGAATCGTCTTCACGACCTCGCCGAGCTGGACGACCTGCAGCTTCCCCGTGTTGCCCACGAGCGGCAATACCGGCCACCCGGCCAGCCCGCGGATCAGCGCGCCGGCTCCGCTTGCACCCGGTCCGAGGACGACGGAAGGTCTCAAAATCACCCACTCCAGATCGAGCGCCATCAGTGCGCGGTCACCCGCGGCCTTGGTCGCCGAGAACGGGGACACGGCGCCGCGCTCGACGCCTATCGCGGACAGGTGCACGACCCGCCGCACGTCCTGCTCGAGGCAGGCGGCGAACAGCGCGGCGACCGCCTCGTGGTGCACGCGTTCCGGCGACTGGCCCGCGCCGGCCTGCAGCACGCCGGCGCAGTTCACGACGGCATCGACGCCTTCGAGCGGTGCGGCCCAGAACGCGCTATCGGTGACCTGCGCGAGATCGGCCTCAATCACCCGTTCCACGCCGGCGGGCCGCGCGCCTCGGCCCGGCCGAACCACGGCCCCGACCCGGTGTCCGGATTGCACAGCGCGCGCGCAGGTCGCGGCGCCGATCATCCCCGCCGCGCCGGTAACGAGCAGTCTCACTCCTCGCGTCCCGTGATCCGGGAGCGAGTACCGACATGCGCCGGACTCGCGACGTTGCAAAAGGTCAGGATGACCTTTTGCAGCATCCTGCTAGGCTTCCGCTCCCGCGGCGACGGGCTCGATCGCGCGCGGCGCGAGCGGCTCGACGGCGGGCCCGTACAGCACCCGTCCGTCGGCCTCGAAACGCGAGCCGTGACACGGGCAGTCCCAGGTGCGGTCGACGCCATTCCAGCTGACGATGCAGCCCCGGTGCGTGCACACCGCGGACACGGCCGTTGCGATGCGGCCGTCGGCTTTCACCACCGCAAGCTGCTCGCCCGCGTGCTCGATGATCCCGCCCTGGCCGTCCGCGATGTCGTCGAGGGTGCCGGCTTTGAAACCGAGCAGGCGATCGCGGGCCAGGCGCGCGCCCGCTTTCAGGTTCTCCGAGATGAGCTCGCGCCCGCCGGCGATCGGCCGGACCCGCGAGGCGTCGAACACTTCCGCGTCCTCGTTCTCGCGGCCGAGGATCCGGTCGGCGATGATCTCGGCCGCCACGGTGCCCTGCGTGATGCCCCAGGCGTCGAAGCCGATGGCCACCTGCAGGTTGGGTTTCGCGGAGGCGACCGGCCCGATGAAGGGCAGGTCGTCCATCGGGCGGAAATCCTCGTTGATCCAGAGGTGCGTAGGCGTCGCGATGCCGAAGGCCGCGTCGAGGAAGCGCAGCAGGTCGTCGACGCAGGCCGCCTGCTCTGCCGCGTCTCCGGGCTTGAACTCACCGCCCGCCGCGACGAGAAAACGTCGCCCGTCGCGCTCCGCCGTGCGGAACGAGCGCGTCGGCGTGCCGCAGCCTAAGTACATGCCTTCGAGGCGGAGGCCGTCCGGCAGGGGTGCCGCCGCCAGCGGGTGGGCCAGGGGAAAATTCTTGGCGTAGTAGAGTCCCTCGCCGGTGACGGGCATCTGGGTCGCGATGACGACCTGCTCGGCGGTGATCTCGTGCCCGCCGGCTTCGAGACGGCAGCGCTCGCCGTGCTCGATGGCGTGGACCCGCGTCTCCTCGAACAGGTCGCCGTCGTCGGCCACCACCGCCGCGAGCCCGGCGAGATAACGCCAGGGGTCGAGCTGCGCCTGGTCGAGGAACCGGACCGCCCCGGCCACCGGAAACGGCAGCTCGAGATCGGTCACGAAAGCGGCGGGCAAGCCCAGCTCCGCCGCGGCTTCCGCCTCGTCGGCCAGCACCTCCGCTTCCTCGCCGGTCTGTGCGAACACGTACGCGGGCAGCGCCTCCAGCCCGCACTCGAGCGCGAACGTTTCGCACAGCTTGCGAATGCGGCCGATCGCACGCTCGTTCGCGGATGCGTAGCGGCGCGCACTGGTCTTGCCGATACTGTCGATCAGCCGGCGGTAGCGCACACCGTGCTGCGAGGTGACCTTGGCCGTCGAGCGGCCGGTCGCCTGCCGCCCGATGCGGCGCGCCTCGAACACCGTGACCTTGCGGCCCTTGGCCAGCAGCAGGCAGGCGGTGGTGAGGCCGACGATGCCGCCGCCGATGACGGCGATGTCGGTCTCGAGATCGCCGTCCAGGGCCGGGTAGGTGCCGGCGTCGCTTTCGGGCAGCCAGAACGGCTGGGAGGCAATCTGCTTCATGTGCGAACCTTGGGACAGTGGACCCGGCGGGAGCGCCGATGCGATCCGGTGAGGAACCGATGAGGGCGTCAGCAAGTTTCATGCCATGCGCTGCGGCGTCCCTGTCGTGTGCCTGAGCGGCGGGCGGCCCGCGGGAGCGGGGCGGTGATCGAGCAAACGCTGCGGGAGCGACTCGCCACGCTGGCGCGGGAGCCGAAACCCGCCCGCTGGCTGGTCGGGTTCAGCGGTGGCATCGATTCGACGGTGCTGCTGCACGCGCTCACCCGCGCCGGGCCCGGGCAGGACATCCCCGTGACCGCGGTGCACGTGAATCACGGGCTGCAGGCAGGAGCCGCGCGCTGGGAAGTCCATTGCCGCGAGGTGGCCTCGAGGCTCGGTGTCGAGCTCGTGGTGCGGCGCATCGCGGTGCCCGTCGGCGATCCGCGTGGCACGGAGGCGGCGGCGCGCGAGCTCCGCTATCGCGCGTTCGCGGAAGCGGCACGCCCGGGTGATTACGTGCTCACGGCGCACCACCGGGACGACCAGGCGGAGACGCTGCTTTTGAACCTGCTGCGCGGCAGCGGCGCCGCCGGGCTCGCCGGCATCGGCGCCCGCCGGGCGCTCGGCGCCGGCATGCTGCTCCGGCCGCTCCTCGGCGTGTCGCGCGCGGAGATCGAAGCGTATGCGGCCGAGCACGGCCTCGCCTGGTGCGACGATCCGTCGAACGCCGACGCGAGCTTCGACCGCAACTACCTGCGGCGTGAAATCCTGCCGGCACTCGAGCGGCGCTGGCCGGCGGCCCGGGCGAAGCTCGCGCAGAGCGCTGCGCTGCAGGGCGAGGCGGCGGAGCTCGCGGGCGATCTCGCCCGGCAGGACCTTGCCGCGCTCGGCGGCGATCCGGCGCGCCTCCATCTCGGCGCGCTGCGGCGGCTTTCCGAAGCCCGGCAACGCAACGTGCTGCGGCACGCGATCCGGCGCCTCGCGTTGCCCCCGGCGCCGCGCGCACGCCTCACGCAGGTCGTGCGCGAGCTCGTGACCGCGGCCCCGGATTCCCGGCCGCGCGTCGGCTGGCCCGGCGCGGAGGTGAGGCGTTATCGGGATCGCGTGTACGTCCAGGCGCCCGCCGCGTGCAGGCCAGAACCGGCTTCGCTGACAATCACCGCCAACGATGAGCCCGTCGCGCTCGGCCCCGGTCTTGGCCGCCTGCGTCTCGAGCAGGCGGAGAGCGGCGGCATCGCGCCGGCGCTCGCCGCCGCCGGGCTCAAGATCGCGTTCCGCAGAGGCGGCGAGACATTGCGTCCGCTGCACCGTGGCCATACGCACGCGCTGAAGAAACTGTTCCAGGAGCAGGGCATCGTCCCCTGGCGGCGCGGCCTGGTGCCGCTTCTGTACGCGGGCGAGCGGCTCGTCGCGGTGGGCGATCTGTGGATTGCAGAGGAGGCGTGGAGCGCGCCGGGGTTTGCCGTGCGCTGGCTCGACCGGCCGCGGCTCGAATGACTGCGCGCGACGCGCGGCATGCGTGCCGCGCGCGTCGCGGAAAGCGCGTGAAAATCCCGGTGCGTGCGCCTGCGCATTGTCTGCCCGGAGCCGATCTGATAACGTGTAACCCCGTCTTTGATTCAGGGGACGGGAAGTCCGCGAACAGCAAGGGTTCGGAGGAAGTGACGGTCATCCTCACCGTCGTTCCGCTCCGGCCCTTTCTTGTTTCCGGCGCGCACTCACATGACATCCTACGTATTCATCACCGGCGGCGTGGTGTCCTCGCTCGGCAAGGGGATCACGTCGGCCTGCCTCGGTGCGCTGCTCGAGTCGCGCGGCCTCACGATCAGCATGATCAAGCTGGATCCCTACATCAACGTGGATCCCGGCACCATGAGCCCCTTCCAGCACGGCGAGGTCTTCGTCACCGAGGACGGGACGGAAGCGGACCTCGACCTCGGGCATTACGAGCGCTTCGTGCGCACCACGACCGGGCGCAACAGCAATTTCACGACCGGGCGCATCTACGAGAGCGTCATCGCGAAGGAGCGGCGCGGCGATTATCTCGGCGCGACCGTGCAAGTGATCCCGCATATCACCGACGAGATCAAGCAGAGCGTCCGTCGCGGCGCGGGCGACGCGGACGTTTGTCTCGTGGAGATCGGCGGCACGGTCGGCGACATCGAATCGCTGCCGTTTCTCGAGGCCATTCGCCAGATGGGGGTGGAGCTCGGGCACGACCGCGTCGTGTACCTGCACCTGACGCTGGTGCCTTACATTGCCAGCTCGCAGGAGATCAAGACCAAGCCAACCCAGCATTCCGTGAAGGAGCTGCGCTCGATCGGCATCCAGCCGGATATTCTCGTGTGCCGCTCGGAGAAGGAGCTGCCGCCGGAGCAGCGCCGCAAGATTGCGCTGTTCACCAACGTGCCGGAGAAGGCGGTCATCTCTGCCATCGACGTCGACGATCTGTATGAGATCCCGGGGATACTGCATGCCCAGGGACTCGATCAGATCGTCGTCTCCCAGCTCGGCCTCACGGTGCCGCCTGCGGACCTCGGCGAATGGGAAGCGGTGGTCGCAGCGAAACGCAACCCCGATCTCGAGGTGAACATCGCGTTGGTCGGCAAGTACGTCGATTTCCGGGACTCCTACATCTCGCTCTCGGAGGCGCTGCTGCACGGCGGCATTCACACGCGCACGCGCGTCAACATCCACTACATCGAGGCGCAGGAGATCGAGAAAAACGGTACGGGCTGCCTGCGCGGCATGGACGGCATCGTCGTACCCGGAGGCTTCGGCGATCGCGGCATCGAAGGCAAGATCCTGGCCGTCCGCTATGCGCGGGAGAACAATGTCCCGTATCTCGGCATCTGTCTCGGCATGCAGGTCGCGGTGATCGAATTCGCGCGGCACGTGGCGGGTCTCAGCGGCGCGTGCAGCACGGAATTCCATCGCGATACGCCGCATCCCGTGATTGCGCTGATCACGGAGTGGCAGACCGGCGCCGGCCACATCGAGGAGCGTGACGAGAGCTCCGATCTCGGCGGCAGCATGCGCCTGGGCGCGCAGAAAGTGTTCCTGGAGCGCGGCTCGCTGGTTGCCCGGACGTACGGCGCCATCGAGATCTCGGAACGGCATCGCCATCGGTACGAGTTCAACAACCACTACCGGCAGAAGCTCGCCGACGCAGGGTTGCGGTTCTCCGGCGTTTCCATCGACGACCTGGTCGAGATGATCGAGCTGCCGGATCATCCGTGGTTCGTCGCGAGCCAGTTCCATCCGGAATTCACGTCCAGTCCGCGCGACGGTCATCCCCTGTTCAAGAGCTTCATCACCGCTGCGCGGGCGCACCGTCGGGGGGCATTGCCGAAGGTCGCCCAGGCATGAGGCTGTGCGGGTTCGAAGCCGGCGCCGCCCGCCCGCTGTTCCTCATTGCCGGCACCTGCGTCGTCGAAAGCCGCCAGCTCGCGCTCGACACCGCCGGCACCCTGAAGGAAATGACGTCGGCACTCGGCATTCCGTTCATCTACAAATCGTCCTTCGACAAGGCCAACCGCAGCTCACAGGCCAGCTTTCGCGGCCCCGGCATGCAGGAGGGCTTGAGCATCCTCGCCGACGTGCGCAAGGCCATCGGCGTGCCAGTGCTGACCGACGTGCACGAGGACACACCGGTCGACGAGGTGGCGGAGGTGGTCGACGTGCTGCAGACGCCGGCTTTCCTCTGCCGGCAGACCAACTTCATCCTGCGCGTGGCCGCCGCCGGCCGTCCCGTGAACATCAAGAAAGGGCAGTTCCTGTCGCCGTGGGAAATGGCGAACGTCGTCGCTAAGGCGCGCTCGACCGGCAACGATGCGATCCTCGTCTGCGAGCGCGGGGCGAGCTTCGGCTACCACAACCTGGTCTCGGATATGCGCAGCCTCGCGATCATGCGCGGCACCGGCTGCCCGGTGGTGTTCGACGCGACGCACTCCGTGCAGCTCCCCGGCGGCAAGGGCAGCGCTTCCGGCGGGCAGCGCGAGTTCGTGCCGGTGCTGGCGCGTGCGGCCGTGGGTGCCGGGGTCGCCGGCGTCTTCATGGAAACGCATCCCGACCCGGATCGTGCATTGAGCGACGGGCCGAACGCCTGGCCTCTCGGGCGGATGCGCGAGCTGCTCGAGGTGCTGAAAGCGATCGACGAGCGGGTGAAGGCCCGCGCTTATCTGGAAGCGGATTTCGGGCTGGCATGAAGCCGCCCGGGCAGGGAAGGGAACCGATGATCAGGATCAGTGAAGTACACGGGCGGGAAATCCTCGATTCCCGCGGCAATCCCACCGTGGAAGCGGAGGTCACGCTGGCGGACGGCGCGCGCGGCGTGGCCGGCGTTCCGTCGGGGGCTTCCACCGGCACGCGGGAGGCAGTCGAGCTGCGCGACGGCGATGCCGCCCGCTACCTGGGCAAGGGCGTACTGAAGGCCGTAGCGAACGTGAACGGCGTGCTCTGCGAAGCGCTCGCGGGACAGGCGTTCGCCGACCAGCGTGCACTGGATCGCCGCCTGGTCGAGCTCGACGGCAGCGAGAACAAGGGCGCGCTCGGCGCCAACGCACTGCTCGCCGTGTCGCTCGCCGTGGCGAAGGCCGTCGCGGCATCGGCGGGAGAGCCGCTGTACCGCACCTTTGGCGGCAGCACGACCATGCCCGTGCCGATGATGAACATCATCAACGGCGGTGCCCACGCCGACAACAACGTCGACGTGCAGGAGTTCATGATCCTGCCGGTCGGCGCGCCGAGCTTCAGCGAGGCGCTGCGCTGCGGTGCGGAAGTCTTCCATGCGCTGAAGGCCGTGCTGCGCCGCCGCGGGCTCAATACGGCCGTGGGCGACGAAGGCGGCTTCGCGCCCGACCTGCCGTCCAACCGGGCGGCGCTCGACACGATCATGGAAGCGATCGGCGCGGCCGGCTTCGTCGCGGGCACCGACGTGCTGCTCGGTCTCGACGTGGCGAGCTCGGAATTCTGCGAGGACGGGGTCTACCGGCTGGCATCGGAGAACCGGGAGTTCGATGCTGCCGGGTTCGCCGACTACCTGGCCGGCCTGGTCGATGCCTACCCGATCGTGACGATCGAGGACGGCATGGGCGAGGGCGACTGGGCCGGCTGGCGCCTGCTCACCGAGCGACTCGGCCGGCGCGTGCAACTCGTCGGGGACGATCTCTTCGTCACCAACACGGCGATCATCCGCCGCGGCATCGACGAAGGCATCGCGAATTCGGTGTTGATAAAGCCGAACCAGATCGGTACGTTGTCGGAAACCCTCGACGCAATCGCCATGGCAACCGAAGCCGGCTACAGCGCAGTCGTATCGCATCGCTCGGGCGAGACCTGCGACACCACGATCTCGGACCTCGCGGTCGGCACCGCCGCCACCCAGATCAAGACCGGTTCGCTGTCGCGCTCCGACCGCATCGCGAAATACAACCGCCTGCTCTGCATCGAGGAGGAGCTCGGCGCCGACGCGCACTATGCCGGACGCGCCGCCTTCCCGGTGCCGGTCGCCGCGGGCTGACGGGCCGGTACGACGTGCCCGGTCTGCGCTGGCTCATCGCGTTCCTGGCACTGGCCGCGGTGCTGATGCAGGTCGAGCTCTGGTTCAGCGACGACGGTTACCAGAAGACACGCGCGCTGCGCGAGGCGGTAGCCGCGCAGCGTGCGGAAAACGAGCAATTGCGCGAGCGCAATGCCGCGCTCGACGCGGAGGTCGTGAACCTGAAGCACGGCACCGAAGCCGCCGAAGAGCGCGCGCGCACCGATCTCGGCATGATCGGCGACCACGAAACCTTCTACCAGGTCGTTCCCGCCACCGACGACTGACATTTGTCGGACATGAACCGGCCGCCACGACGTGGCGTGGACCCGCAGGAGCGCGCACCGCGCGCGACTGAACGAAGGCACATAGCCAAACAAGGGCAGGTTCAGCGCTGAGCATCGTTCACGCACGGCACCGACCGCCAACAGGGCTGCGCCGTGGCCGGGCGAGTCCCTCTCGGCGGCGTCCGAGGCAGGGATGCCGAGGCCGCAGGACCACATGGACGTGCTCGTGTCCGGCGCCGAGAGGGAGCTCCCCCGGTCGCGGCGCAGTCCTGCCACCAACCGCAAACGTGCGTGAACGATGCGGTCTCTGAAGGTGCGTGCCACGATGCGGTCGCGCGCGGTGCGCGCTCCACGCAGACCAAGCGATCAGCGCAAACCCTGCGAGCTCAGGGTTTGCGGAGGAGGACGTAGACCGCGCCGGTGCCGCCGTCGACCTGCCGCGCGGAAACGAAGGCGAGGATGCCGTCCCACTGGCGCAGCCAGCGGTCGACCCTGGGCTTGAGCACCGGCCCGCGCGCGCCGGAGCCGCGCCCCTTGCCGTGCACGACGCGCACGCAGGTGAGCCCGCGCCCGCGGCAGTCGTCGACGAAGGCGGCGAGCGCGGTGCGCGCTTCGGCGACGGTCATGCCGTGCAGGTCGATCGCGGCCTGCACGCTGTAGCCGCCCCGTGCGAGGCGGCGCATGGCTTTTCTGCCGATGGACGGGTGGTGAAACGAGAGGCCGTCCCCGTTCTGCGACTCGGCGAGCTCGAGATCGGCGGTCAGGCTTTCTTCCAGTACGGTCTCTGCGTCGCGCCGGGCGAAGCGCGCCCGCGGCGGGGGGCGGCGGCGCCGCGCCGGCACCGCGTCGACCGCGAGCGGCCGCGCCTCGCCGACCGCGCGCCGGAACAGCGCGCGCTCCTCGGGGGTGGGATCGAAGCCCTGGGATGGCCGCATTTTGCGATCTGTCACGGAGCAGCGACCCGAGAAATGGCGGCACCGGAATCCGTGGAACCGGCGCTATGGCGACATGCGAACATTGAGTATAGTGAGCGCCGCCACAGGGATCGAGGGGTGCATGAGAATTCTGGTCAGCAACGACGACGGCTATCTCGCGACCGGCATCAACACCCTGGCGAAAGCACTGGCGGAGATCGCGGAAATCGTGGTCGTCGCCCCCGATCGTAATCACAGCGGTGCGAGCAACTCGCTCACCCTGCACACACCGCTGCGCATCCATGAGGTCGAGACCGGCCGCTATTTCGTGAACGGCACGCCTTCCGACTGCGTGCACCTCGCCCTCTCGGGCTTTCTCGATTTCGATCCCGACATCGTCGTGTCGGGCATCAATCACGGCGCCAATCTCGGAGACGACGTGATTTATTCGGGCACCGTTGCGGCCGCGATGGAAGGCCGCTATCTCGGCTTCCCGGCCATTGCGGTGTCCCTCGTCGGCCAGCACGTCACGCATTTCCAGACGGCGGCGCGCGTCACCTGCGATCTTATCGAGCGCCTGCAGCGCAATCCGCTGCCGGCGGACGTCATCCTCAACGTGAACGTGCCCGATCGTCCGTATGAGGAGCTGACCGGCGTCGTCGCGACCCGGCTCGGTTTCCGCCACCGGTCGGAGCCCCTCGTGCGTTCCAGGGATCCGTACGGGCGCACCATCTTCTGGATCGGGCCGGCGGGAGCGGGCCAGGATGCCGGTCCGGGCACCGATTTCGAGGCGCTGGAAAACGGGGCGGTGGCCGTCACGCCGCTCAAGGTCGATCTCACCCGGCATGAAGCGGTGCCGCGGATCGCGGACTGGCTGAAGGCGTGATCCAGCATCGCCCCGACCTCTCCGGCATCGGCATGACCTCGGCGCGCACCCGCGACCGGCTGGTGCGCCGCCTGGAGGCACAGGGCATCCGCTCGCGCGCCGTGCTCGAGCGCATCCGCAACGTGCCGCGCCACCTGTTCGTCGACGAGGCCCTCGCGAGCCGCGCCTACGAAGACACGGCGCTGCCGATCGGCCTCGGCCAGACGATCAGCCAGCCGTTCGTGGTCGCGCGCATGACGGAAAGCCTGCTCGATGGCTTCGAGCCGGAGCGCGTGCTCGAGATCGGCACCGGCTGCGGCTACCAGACGGCCGTGCTCGCGCCGCTCGTCGGCAAGCTTCACACCGTCGAGCGAATCCCCGAGCTCCTGCGGCGCGCCCAGCAACGCCTGCGCGACCTCGACATCTACAACGTGCAGTATCGACGCGGCGACGGCTGGGCCGGCTGGCCGAAATACGCGCCCTACGACGGCATCATCGTCACGGCCGCCGCGCCGGAGCTGCCGCGCAAACTCCTGGAGCAGCTCGGCCCCGGAGGCCGCATGATCATTCCGGTGGGCCCGTCCGGCCGCCAGGAGCTCACGCGCATCGTCCGCGAAGCCGATCACTTCAGCGAGACGGTGCTCGGCGCCGTGAGCTTCGTGCCGCTGGTCAAGGCCTGAGAACGCGATGACGGGTCACAAGGTCCCGCGGCGCCGCGCATGGGTCTCTTTGCCGCAATGAACGTCCGCGGCGCACGCGGCAGGCGGGCCGCGTGCGTGCGCACCACCGTCCGTTCTATGCTCCTCGCGTCCTGCGCCGCGCTTTCTCTCCTTGCCGGCTGCGGCTCGGCGCCGCGCGTGGAGCAAACGCGCGATTACCACATCGTGCGCAGCGGTGAAACGCTGTTCACGATCGCCTGGCGCTACGGCAAGGATTACCGGGATCTCGCCCGCTGGAACGATCTCGGCGACGGCTCACTCATCTATCCCGGCCAGCTCATCAGACTGTATCCGCCGCCGGGCATGCCGGCCGCAAGTCGCGGCGCGCCCGCGGCACCCGCGCGCGCCGGATCCGGCCGCGCGACCGGGGGGAGCCGCGCGCCCGCGCCGCAACCCGCGCTGCCGTCGCAGCCGCCGCCGAGCTGGGCGTGGCCGACCGACGGCGCGGTGGTCGTGCGCTTCGGCCAGCGCCCGGGCACCGGCACGGGCGTGCTGATCGGCGGGAACGAGGGGCAGCCGGTGCGCGCCGCGGCGGGGGGGCGCGTCGTTTATTCGGGCAGTGGACTAATCGGTTACGGTCAGCTTATCATCATCAAGCACAACGACACCTACCTCAGTGCTTACGGGCACAACGCGTCGTTGCTGGTACAAGAGGGCGAAGTCGTCGCCAAAGGCCAGCCCATCGCGAGGATGGGCGAAGGCCCGGGCCGGGAGCCGCGCCTGCATTTCGAGATCAGGCGCAACGGCGAGCCGGTCGACCCGCTGGAGTACCTGCCGGCGCGCACGGGCGACTGACCAGTCTTCATCGCCGGTCGCGTAGACCGCGCGCACGGGACCGCCCGTCTCCACACTGGCGTTCGACGCCAAGTGCTCAATCTTAAAGTTGACCTGAATCCGGCGGGATCGGCAGATCCTGCATTGCAGTCCGTTTTCCATAGGCGCGGCCATACCAAGGAGCCTCACGAGTGAACGCTGTAATTCGGCAAAGAACGACCAACGGCAGGAGGGCAGTACAACATCAGCACGGTGTCGCGCCGCAATTCGACATGCAGGCTTTCGCGCATGCAGACGAGTTGCTGGAACGCGCGGAGGAGATCTCCGCAAAGAGCGCGCCAACCCTCGATGTCACCCGGCTTTACCTGAACGAGATCGGCGCCTCGCCGCTGCTCACGGCGGCGGAGGAAGTGAGCTTCGCGCGACGCGTGCAGCGCGGCGATGAAGCGGCGCGTCAGCGCATGATCGAGAGCAACCTGCGGCTCGTCGTAAAAATTGCGCGACGCTATCTCGATCGCGGCTTGCCGCTGCTCGATCTCATCGAGGAAGGCAATCTCGGCCTCATTCACGCGGTCAAGAAGTTCGATCCCGAGCGCGGTTTCCGTTTCTCCACTTACGCGACGTGGTGGATCCGCCAGACAATCGAGCGTGCCATCATGAACCAGTCGCGCACGGTGCGGCTGCCGATTCACGTCATCAAGGACATCAACGCGTGCCTGCGCGCCGCGCGCGCACTGCGCCAGGAGAACGGCACCAGCCCCACCGCCTCCGATATCGCCGAGTACCTCAATCGCGACCCGCGCGAGATCGAAAAGCTGATCGCGCTGCACGAACGCGTGACCATCGGGTCGGGGTGCGACGACGAGCGGGGTCCGCTCGAAACGCTCATGGCCCACCCGGAAGCCGAGCCGGCCGAATGCGTGCAGCACGAGCACGTCATCGCCATCCTCGAGTCATGGCTCATGAAGCTGACCGAGAAGCAGCGCGCCGTGGTCGAGAGGCGTTTCGGGCTGCACGGGTGCCGCCGGCTCACCCTCGAGGAGATCGGCGCGGAGATCGGCGTCACCCGCGAGCGCGTCCGACAGATCCAGCTCGACGCGCTGCGCAACCTGAAGGACATGATGGAGAGCAACGGGATCCACGGAGAGTCCCTGCTCGACTGAGATCCGGTGCGAGTCCGCCCGCCCGGCGTCGGGCGGCGCTACCGGGGCGCGATGCCGCGTCGGGGAAAAAGCGAGAAGGTTTTCTTCGGCGACGTACCGGTGTCCTGTTCCGCAGCCAGCGAAGTGATTCGCGGAACAGGGCTTTATGGCTCGTTGATGATCAGCACCGCGGCCGCACGGCGTTCCTCCTGCGCCAGGATGTTGAACGTGCGGCAGGCGGCCGGCGTCGTCATCGATTCGAACCCGATGCCGCGCCGTGCGAACGCGAAAACGACCTCGCGCGGGGGCGCGACCGGTCGGAATCCCGTGCCGAGGACCACCATCTCCGGCTGCATCGCGAGCAGCCTGTCCACGTCGTTCTGACCGAGCTGGCCGACGTCGTCCGTGGGCCAGTCGCGGATGTCGTGATCGGGTGTCACCACCACGTTGTGCGTGAGGGTCTGCTGTCCGATACGGATCTCGCCGGGCGCGACGTGGCGCACGGTGACCGCGGAGCGAGGTTCGCGCGAAATCTGCATACCGCTATCATACGCGTGCAGGCGCAGGGATTCTGGCCTGCGCAGCCGGCCGGGGGCGCATGCTCCGGGAAGCCACCGCAAGGCCGGCACGGGAGGAGATGCTGGCTCACCAGACTGGCGGACCGGGTGCCGTCGTCACATTGCACGCGGCGCTCGCGGACGCGCAGAGCAGCGGGATGCGACGCTGGCTCCGGCACGCGCACGTGCACGCGGACGCCGCGCGACGCGAATGGCTGCCGCGGATTCTCGAACGGCTGGAGGTGCCGCTACCCGACGGCGGGCTGGCGGCGCTGCGCTACTGGAACCAGACCGGCGAGCGGCCGGAGCAGTGGCTCGCGGCGGCCGATCCCGTGTATCTCGAGGCCGGGATGAACCGCCTGCACCTGCATGCGTTGCCGGCGGCGCTCTCCCCGGCCGCCGACGTGCGCGCGGCCTTCGATTGCCTCGCGGCGCAGCTCGACGCCGCGGGGACGGGCGGCCGTTTCGTGGCGGTGGAGGGCACGGGGTATCTCGTGGCCGAAACGCCGCTCCCGACGGCCGAGCTCTCGCCCGCGCTTGCGCAAGGCGCCGCACCGGAACGCTGGCTCCCGGCGCCGGGGACGGCCCCGGCGTTCGCTCGCCTGCTCGCCGAGGTGCAGATGTGCCTGCATGACGCCGACGTCAACCACCGGCGCGCGGCGGCCGGTGCGCCGCCGCTGAACGCGCTCTGGCTGTGGGGCGGCGGCCGCGCGCCGGCGCGCTCGCGGCGCGAGCTCCCGCTCCTCGTCGGCGACGATCCCGTCGTCCGCGGCTACTGGAAGAGCGCCGCGGCGCGTGCGGTCGCATGGCCCGGATCGCTCGCCGCCGCCCGCGTGCCGGCGGGCAGCGATTTCGTCGCCCTGCCGCCGGCCGGGGACCCGGCCGGCGTGCTCGCGGAGCTCGCAGAGATGCTGCGCGGCGGCGCGCTCAGGCGCCTGACGCTCCTGTTCGCCGACGGTGTTTCGGCGGAGCTCCGCCGCGGCGACCGCCTGCGCTTCTGGCGACGGGCGACGTGCTAAGATGCCGCACTTTCGCGTGCCCGAACCATGGAAGCGAACCACACCAGGCAGAAGATCGTGGACCTCGCCGAGCGCGTCAGCGCGCTGAGGAGGTACCTTTGACTACGATACCAGGGCCGAGCGGCTCGCCGAAGTCGAGCGCGAGCTCGAACAGCCGGGTGTCTGGGACGACCCCGAGCGCGCCCAGGCCCTCGGGCGGGAGCGCGCGGCGCTCGAGAAAGTCGTCGGAACCCTGAAGACGCTCACGGCCGGCCTCGCCGACGCGCGCGAGCTCTTCGATCTCGCGCTCGAGGAGCGCGACGAGGCGACGCTCGCGGAGATTGCAGACGATGTCGCCGGCTTCGAGAACCGTCTCCGCGAGCTCGAGTTCCGGCGCATGTTCAGCGGCGAGCTGGACGCGTCCAACGCGTTCCTCGACATCCAGTCCGGCGCGGGCGGTACCGAGGCGCAGGACTGGGCGGAGATGCTGCTCCGGATGTACCTGCGCTGGGCCGAAGCACATGACCTCGAGACCGAGGTGATCGAGCTCTCGCCCGGCGAAGTCGCGGGCATCAAGAGCGCCACGGTGCGGGTCGCGGGGGAATATGCCTACGGCCGCCTGCGCACGGAAACCGGAGTGCACCGGCTGGTGCGCAAATCACCGTTCGATTCCGGCAACCGGCGGCACACGTCCTTCGCATCGGTGTTCGTGTCGCCGGAAATCGACGACGAGATCGACATCGAGATCGATCCCTCCGACCTGCGTATCGACGTCTATCGCGCGAGCGGCGCCGGCGGGCAGCACGTCAACCGCACGGAATCGGCGGTGCGCATCACCCACCTGCCGACGGACATCGTCGTGCAGTGCCAGAGCGATCGCTCGCAGCACAAGAACAAGGCCACCGCGATGAAACAGCTCAAGGCGAAGCTATACGAGCTGGAGCTGCAGAAGCGCCGGGCCAAGGCGGCGGAGGTCGAGGATTCCAAGGCCGACGTCGGCTGGGGCAATCAGATAAGATCGTATGTGCTCGACCAGAGCCGCATCAAGGATCTGCGGACGGGCGTGGAGATCGGCAACACGCAGGCCGTGCTCGACGGGGATCTCGATCGTTTCATCGAGGCGAGCCTGAAGCAGGGTTTGTAAGGCATGGAGGAACACGGACCGGTGAAGGCGGAGAGCGACGGCACGGGCGAGAGCGCCCTGATCGCGGAGCGTCGCCGCAAGCTCGAGCGGCTGAGAGAAGCGGGGAACGCCTACCCCAACGACTTCCGGCGCAGCGCGCTCGCCGAGGAGCTGCACTGCACGTACGGCACGCACGAGGGCGAGCACCTGCGCGAGGAGAGCGTGCGCGTGCGCGTCGCCGGCCGCATGATGGAAAAGCGGGTGATGGGAAAGGGGAGCTTCGCGAAGCTCCAGGACCGGACCGGCCGCATCCAGCTCAGGCTCGAGCGGGAGCGGCTCGGGGACGTCTACGAGGCCTTTCGCCACTGGGACGTCGGCGACATCGTCGGCGCGTCCGGCACGCTGTTCCGGACGAAGACCGGCGAGCTCACCGTGATGGCCGACGACCTGCGGCTGCTCGCCAAGTGCCTGCGGCCGTTGCCGGAAAAGTATCACGGGCTCACGGACCAGGAGCTCCGCTACCGGCAGCGCTACCTCGACCTGATCATGAACGAGCAGAGCCGGGAAGTGTTCCGCACGCGGGCCCGGATCGTCGCGTACATCCGCGCGTTTCTCGAATCGCAGGACTACCTCGAGGTCGAGACGCCGATGATGCAGGTGCTGGCCGGCGGCGCGCTGGCGCGGCCCTTCAAGACACATCACAACGCGCTCGACATGACGCTCTACCTGCGCATCGCGCCCGAGCTGTTCCTGAAGCGGCTGGTCGTCGGCGGCTTCGAGCGGGTTTACGAGATCAACCGCAACTTCCGCAACGAGGGTGTCTCGACGCAGCACAACCCCGAGTTCACGATGCTCGAGCTGTACCGGGCGTACGCGACGTTCGAGGACCTGATGGAGACCACCGAGGCGTTGCTCAAGGGAATGTCGCAATCGGTGCTCGGGCGCACGGCGATCGCGTACCAGGGCCAGGAGCTGGATTTCGCCAGCCCCTTCGCCCGGCGCACGCTGGAAGACGTCATTCTGGAGTTCAATCCGGAGCTCGGGCGCGAGCGCGTGCGCGATCGCGCGGTGCTGGCCGCGCGCGCGGCCGAGCTGGGCATCGAGGTGCGGGAGAGCTTCGGCCCCGGCAAGCTGCAGATGGAGATCTTCGAGAAAACCGCCGAAGCCGAGCTCACCGGGCCGGTGTTCGTCACGGCCTATCCGACCGAGGTCTCGCCGCTGTCGCGCACCAACGACGACGATCCGTTCGTCACGGACCGTTTCGAGCTGTTCATCGCCGGCCGCGAGCTCGCGAACGGTTTCTCCGAGCTGAACGATCCGGAGGAGCAGGCGGCGCGCTTCCACGCCCAGGCGGCGATGCGCAGCGCCGGCGACGACGAGGCGATGACCTTCGATGCGGACTACATCCGCGCGCTGGAATACGCCCTGCCGCCGACCGCGGGCCTGGGCCTCGGGATCGATCGGCTGGTCATGCTGCTCACCGACTCGCCATCGATCCGCGACGTCCTGCTCTTTCCCCACATGCGCCCGGAAGCCGACTTCTCGTAGGAGCGCACATCGTGCGCGACCGAACGTGGCACGCCCTCTTTGGGACCGCATCGTTCACGCACGTTCGACGGCAGTGGCTGGGGCGGAGCCGTGACCGGGGGAGCTCCCTCTCGGCGCCGGCCACGAGCACGTCCATGTGGGCCTGCGGGCTTAGGCTTTGCCTCGCACGCCGCCGAGAGGGACTCCCCAGGCCACGGCTCCGCCCTGTTTGCGGATGGTGCCGTGCGTGAACGATGCTGACGGGATAACGTGCCTTCGTTCGGGGTACGTGCCTTCGTTCGGTCGCCTGCCGGCGGGCTTCTACGGCTCCGGGGCTTCGAGCGGGAGTGCGGGGTGGCCGTTCACGGTCAGCGCCTCGCGATGCAGCTCGATCGGCAGCATCGCGAGGACGTCCCGGCCCGCCGCGTTCACGACTTCGCCCGATTCGCTTCCTGCGTGCAGCACGGGATCGCCGGGAGCGGCGTTGCCGCCGTCCAGCCGGTACCGTGCAAGGCGCCGTTTCACGCGGCCGAGGTGCTCGGTACGCGCGACGATCTCCTGTCCCGTATAGCAGCCCTTGCTGAAGCTCACGGCGCCGAGGCGATCGAGGTTCAGCATGTGCGGCGTGTACTTTTCCGCGGTCGCCGTGCCGATCGTCGCGATGCCTGCCGCGATCAGTGCCTGTTGCCACTGCTGCTCCGTGAGCGGTGCGCGCAGCACGAGGCCCGCGCTCGCGTAATCGGCCGCGCGGCCGTACAGCTCGACCTCCCGCTCACCGATCGCGAGCGCCGTCAGCCCGCGCGCCCGGCGGGCGGCCAGCAGCGCCGCCGGCGGCAGCAGGTCGAGTGCAGCGAGCGCCGCGCGGTCTTCGTCGGCCCCGGCGGCGGCGATGCAGAAGCCCGTGGCGATCGCTATCTCGACGCGCGCGCGCAGCCGATACATCGCGAAGCGGCGCACGAGCGCCTGCGCGAGCTCGGCCGGCGCCGCGAGTCCGATCGCATCGCCGAGATCGAGCAGCCGCATCACCGCAACGACCCGGCCCTGCGGGTTGCACCACGCGGTGAGCAGGGCCCCGGCGCGCTCCAGTGTGCGCACGTCCTGGGTCAACTGGCCCTGCAGGAAATCGCCGGCATCGTCTCCGCTGAAACGGATCAGCTCGAACGGGCGCATGCAGGATGGAACGCACTCTGGCATAATTTCCCGTATCCGAAGGGCGCGGACTTTGCTGCTTGCGACAGGGATTCTCGTCGGCGGCAGGGAAGCACAATAATAACCCGCGGCGGCTTCGGACGTGGAACGGGACAGGAGTCCGCGACGCGCCAGGCGCGATGAAGCGATGCCGATGAACGACTCTCGATGAATACCGCTGAGCGGCCGCTGTCGCCGCACATGTTCATTTACCGCTGGCCCATGACCATGGTGGTGTCGTTCCTGCACCGGGCAACGGGACTCCTGCTCACGCTCGGCCTGGTGCTGCTGGTCGCCGGGCTCGTCGCCGCGGCCCAGGGGCAGGACGCGTGGCAGGCCTTCACCGGCACCATGGATTCGCTGCCCGGCCGGCTGTTCCTCGCGCTGGTATCCCTCGCTTTCTTCTTTCATCTCGCGAACGGCATCCGTCACCTCGTCTGGGACCTGGGGTTCGGCTTCGAAATCCCGCAGGCGAACGCATCCGGCTGGTCGGTGATCGTCGCGGCGGTCGTGCTCACGCTCGGCTACTGGCTGGCGGTCTAGGATGGCGAAGCAGACTCTGCGCACGCCGCTCGGGCGCGTCCTCGGGCTGGGCTCGGCGAAAGCCGGCACCGGGCATTTCTGGTCGCAGCGCGTGACGGCCGCGGCGCTCGTCCTGCTGGGCGCGTGGTTCGTCATCTCGCTGCTCCTCGTGCCGGACTTCGGCTACGGCGCGGTGCAGGACTGGCTCGACCGGCCCTGGCACGCCGTGCTGATGGCCCTGCTCGCGATCACGCTCGCATGGCATTCGAGCTTGGGCGTGCAGGTCGTGATCGAGGACTACGTGCACCAGCCGTTCGCACGGCTCGTATCGCTGGTCGCGTCGAAATTCCTGCATGCGCTGCTTGCGGCCGGTGCCGTGTTCGCGGTGCTGAAGCTTGCGCTGGGCACCCCATGAGCAGCCCCGAGTTCATCGATCACACGTACGACGTCGTCGTCGTCGGAGCGGGCGGCGCGGGTCTCCGCGCGACCTTCGGCCTCGCGGAAGCCGGTTTCTCGACGGCCTGCGTGACCAAGGTCTTCCCGACCCGCAGCCACACGGTCGCCGCGCAGGGCGGCATCAGCGCGGCGCTCGGCAACATGGGCGAGGACGACTGGCGCTGGCATATGTACGACACCGTCAAAGGCTCCGACTGGCTCGGCGACCAGGACGCGATCGAGTACATGTGCAAGGAAGCGCCGGATGCGGTGATCGAGCTCGAGCATTACGGCTTACCGTTCTCGCGTACCGAGGACGGGCGAATCTACCAGCGGCCGTTCGGCGGCATGACGACGCGCTACGGCGAGGGTGTGGCGCAGCGCACCTGCGCCGCGGCAGACCGCACCGGGCACGCGATGCTGCACACGTTGTACCAGCAGTCGCTCAAGCACGATGCGAAGTTCTTCATCGAGTTCTTCGCGATCGATCTCATCATGGAAGACGGCGCCTGCCGCGGCATCGTCGCGCTGGACCTGGAGCACGGGCGGCTGCATCGCTTCCGCGCGCACCAGGTGATCCTCGCGACCGGCGGCTACGGCCGGGTTTACTTCTCGTGCACGTCCGCGCACACCTGCACCGGCGACGGTAACGGCATGGTTTTGCGCGCCGGTCTGCCGCTGCAGGATATGGAGTTCGTGCAGTTCCATCCGACCGGTATCTACGGCCCCGGCATGCTGATCACCGAGGGCGCGCGCGGCGAGGGCGGGTATCTCACGAACTCCGAAGGCGAGCGGTTCATGGAGCGCTATGCGCCCAATGCGAAGGACCTCGCGTCGCGAGACGTCGTGAGCCGCTCGATGACGATCGAGATCCGCGAGGGGCGCGGCGTGGGGGAGGAGAAGGATCACATCTTCCTGCACCTCGAGCACCTCGGTCCGGAGGTGATCCGCGAACGGTTGCCCGGCATCGCCGAGACCGCGCGGATTTTCGCCGCCGTCGACGTGACGAAGCAGCCTATCCCGGTGCTGCCGACCGTGCACTACAACATGGGCGGAATCCCCGCCAATCACCACGGCCAGGTCATCGCGGCCGAGGACGCGGAGCGCCAGGTCACGGTACCGGGACTGATGGCGGTCGGCGAAGCCGCCTGCGTGTCGGTGCACGGCGCGAACCGGCTCGGCTCCAACTCGCTGCTCGACCTGGTCGTCTTCGGTCGCGCCGCCGCGAAATTCTGCGCGGAGACGATGTCGCCGGGTGCCCGCCATCAGCCGCTGCCGCAAGACGCGGGACGCGCCAGCGCCCTCCACGTGCAGGCGCTGCTCGAGGCCGACGGCACCCGCCCGACCGCCGGGATCCGCCTCGAGATGCAGAAGACGATGCAATCGCACGCGGCGGTTTTCCGCACCGGCGACGTGCTGGACGAGGGAGCGCGGGAGCTCCGCCGCACTTTCCAGGGCTTTTCCGAGGTTCGCCTCGCGGATCGTTCGCGCATCTGGAATACGGACCTCATCGAGACACTGGAGCTCGAGAACCTGCTGCTCAACGCCACCGCGACGATCGAGTCGGCCTTGAACCGCACGGAAAGCCGCGGTGCCCATGCGCGCGAGGATTACCCGGAGCGCGACGACGTCAACTGGATGAAGCACACGCTGTGCCGCGTGGACGCCGAGGGCCGGGTGTCGTTCGATTACCGGCCGGTGCACGCGCACACGATGACCGACGAAGTCCAGGCGATACCGCCGAAACAAAGGGTTTATTGATTTGGGGCGTGAAGCCGCAGGAGCCCGCCATGCGGGCGGCCCCGACGATCGGGTCGCCTGCGGTGTGCCTCACACAGGAGTCTGATCGAGTGGCCCAGTTCCGATTGCCGCAAAACTCGCGCATCACGAAGGGCAGGCACCATCCGGCACCGGACGGCGCGAAAAACGTGCGCCGCTTCGCGGTCTACCGTTACGACCCGGAGAGCGGCGCCAACCCGCGCATGGACACGTACGACGTGGACATGGACCGGTGCGGCCCGATGGTTCTCGACGCGCTCATCAAGATCAAGAACGAGATCGACGCGACCCTCACTTTTCGCCGTTCGTGCCGCGAGGGCATCTGCGGCTCCTGTGCGATGAGCATCGCCGGCAAGAACACGCTGGCGTGCACGCAGTCGATGGATGAGCTGCCCGACGAGATCAAGGTGTACCCGCTGCCGCACATGCCCGTGGTCAAGGATCTCGTGCCCGACCTCACGCAATTCTATGCCCAGTACGCCGCGGTCAAACCGTGGCTGCAGACGGTCACTCCGCCGCCGGCCGATCGCGAGCGCCTGCAGACCAAGGAGGAGCAGGAGAGGATCGACATGCCGGCCGCCTGCATCCTGTGCGCGTGCTGCTCGACCGGCTGTCCCAGCTACTGGTGGAACAGCGATCGCTTCCTCGGACCGGCCGCGCTGCTCGCGGCGTACCGCTGGCTCGTGGACAGCCGTGACGAGGGGACGGGCGAGCGCCTCGACGACCTCGAGGACCCGTATCGCCTGTATCGCTGCCATACCATCATGAACTGCACGCAGACCTGCCCGAAAGGACTGAACCCGGCGCGCGCCATCGCCGAGACCAAGAAGATGCTGGTCGAGCGGCAGCTCTAGCATCCCGGCCGGGCTCGCAGCAGATGCGCCGGACGCGTACGGTGCCGCCCCGATGAACGACGCCCGCCTGCGCTGGCAGTGCCGCCGGGGCATGCGGGAGCTCGACGTGCTGCTCCTCGATTATCTCGAGCGCCGCTGGCCCCGGGCGGGCGAGGGAGAAAAGGTGGCGTTCCGCGCGCTTTTGCAGCTGGGCAACGACCTGCTCATCGCCTATTTGTTGCAGGGGGAAACCGTGGAGGACGAGGCCCTCGCCGATGTCGTCCGCCGGATACGAGACCCGGCTCGCTCCGGATAGGCACCTGAGGAGAGCGCTCGTCGCAGGGCTCTTCGCCGCCGACGCCTGCGGTCTCCTGCTGCTCGCGACCCTGCGCGTGCCGTCCGCCGTGAAGCTCGCGCTCGTGCTGCTCTGGCTCGCCGTCGCGGCCGCCGCAGCGAGACGGCGGCTCCGCGGCATGGCGCGTATAGACCGGATCGTCATGAGCGCCGACGGCGGCCTGCGCGGCGGCCGGGCAGGCCAGCCCGACCGGCCGCTCGAGTTGCTGCCCGGGAGCGTGGTGCTGGAGGGGTGGGCCTGGCTCCGACTGCGCTTCGAGGACGGCCTCGCACACGGCGAGCTTTTACGGCGCGCGAGCGCCGGCAACGAGGCGTGGCGCCGCCTGACGGTCATCTGGCGGCACGGGCGCGCCTTTGGAGGGCCACGGCGAAGCTGCTAACATTCGCGCACCGTGGACCGCCCATCCCCCAGAGCGGCGCTCAACCCGCCGGCAGATGGCCGGAACGGGTGCACATTTTCTTCGAATTAGTGTCGATGTCCGACGCAGACACCCGAGAACTTTCGATTATTCGGCCGGTCTACTGCGGGGTCGGCGGGGCCGCCGGCCGGCCGCGCCACGCATCGGGTGGAGCGTGCCGGTATGGCGGCTGATTCCTCCGATGCCCAGCTGGTCCGGCGGGTCCAGAAGGGCGACAAGGGTGCTTTCGACCTTCTGGTTCTCAAGTATCAGCACAAGATCGTGAATCTGGTGATGCGCTATGTGCGGGACCCGGACCAGGCCCTGGACATTTCCCAGGAAGCGTTCCTCAAGGCGTATCGCGCCTTGCCGCGCTTTCGCGGCGAAAGCGCCTTCTACACCTGGCTTTACAGGATCGCGGTGAACACGGCAAAGAACTACCTGGCTGCGCAGCGTCGGCGTCCGATGGACGTCGAGCTCGACATGCAGGATCCGGAGCAGTTCGACCTGCATGCGAAGCTCCGCGAAACGGACACGCCGGAGGGCGTCACCCTGAGCCGGGAGCTGCACGAGACGGTGGAGCGCGCGATCGAGTCGCTGCCGGACGACCTGCGCACCGCGATCGTGCTGCGAGAGCTCGACGGCATGAGCTACGAGGAAATCGCACAAACGATGGATTGTCCGGTCGGAACCGTGCGCTCGCGCATCTTCCGCGCGCGCGATGCGATCAGCAAGAAGATCGGTAACCTGGTGGATTAGAAAAAGAGTACGAGCGGGATAGATTCATGAACGATGCCCTGAGAATGCAGGTTTCCGCCTTTATCGACGGAGAATTGCCGGAGAACGAAACGGAGCTCCTGTTGCGCAGGCTGAGCCAGGACCCCGCGCTGCGGCAGCTCGTGGCCGAATACCTGTCGATCGGACGGGCGATCCGCCGGGAGCGGGAGATTCCCGGCCTGGGCGAGCTTCGCGGCCGCATCGCGCGCTCGCTCGGGGAAGAGCCGCCGATCGACATCCAGCCGGCGAGCGGGCCGCGCCGCCTGAACTGGATGAAGCCGGTCGCCGGGCTTGCGATCGCGGCCTCGGTGGCGGCGCTCGCCGTGGTCGGCCTGCGCAGCATGGAAGCCCCGCCGGGCACCGCGCGCGAGACGCTGCAGGCCGGCGCACCCGCCGCCTACACCCAGCCGCGGCCCGAGGCGGCAGCGAGCCGGCAGGAGCCGAGCGACATGCTCATGCAGTATTACCTGCGGCACGGCGAAACTTCCGCGGATCTCGGCCCGAATGGTATTCTTACCCGGCTCGTGACGCTCGAGCTGCGTCACGGCGAGTTGCAGGAAATCGAGCCGACCCGTACGACTCTCCGGTCGACGAGACCGGTCGACGACGGCGCCGGCCGGGGGAACGAGCCGGACGACGGCGCCGATGACGACGACAATGACAACGACGACTAGGTGCTGTGCCGCGACCGTGCGGCCAGGTCCGGGGTGACGGCATTTTCATGAGATCCGGACGCGACAGCACCCCTCTCTCCTGTCTTTTCGCGCTTTGCACGCTGGCCTTCACGGTCAGCGCCGCCGCCAGGGAGCGGCAGACGCCTGTCGAATGGCTCGAGCGCATGTCCACCGCCATCTCCACGCTGGATTACCAGGGCACCGTGATCCGCCGCCAGAACGGCGAGGCACAGGCGCTCAAGATCGTGCACCGCATCGTGGACGGCGTCGTCAACGAGCGCGTGGTGAGCCAGGAAGGGCAGGGCCTAGAGATCATCCGGGTCGGCAACGAGGTCCATTGCATCCTGCCCGACAGCAAGTCCGTGCTGATCGAGCAGTGGAACGACCAGAACACGCTGTTCTCCATGCTGCCGAGCGGCGACGCCCGGTTCAGCTCGGCTTACGACCTGTCCGTGGTGCGCGAGGAGCGGGTCGCCGGCCGGCCGTCCGTCCTGATCGCCATACGTCCGCACGATGCGTTCCGCTTCGGTCACCGCCTGTGGCTGGATCGCGAGACCGCGTTCCCGCTGCGCACGGAGCTCGTCGGCACCGACGGCTCGGCCATCGAGCAGCTCAAGTTCGCCGACATCAGCTTCGATTCCCCGCCGGCGGACGAGAAGCTCGGGCCGTCGATGAATCTCGAGAACTTCACGTGGTACAGCGAGCCGCAGGGCGTGGAGGCGCGCGAGATCGAAACCGACTGGGTGTGCGACGAGCTGCCGCCCGGCTTCCGCGTCATGTCGACGCGCGACGAGCGCCTGCCGGGCGCCGCCGAGCCGGTCACCCACATCGTCTACGGCGACGGTCTCGCGACGGTGTCGGTGTTCATCGCGGAAGGCCAGGACGACAGCATTGCGCGGCGCTCCAACGTCGGCGCGTCGAATTCCTTCAGCACCCAGATCGACGGCCACCAGGTCACGGCGGTCGGCGAGGTGCCCTCGGAGACCGTGCAGCGCATCGCGACCTCGATGCGGCGCCGCTAGTGGATTCCGGGCAGGCCACGGTGCTCGCGGTGGGGCCGGAGCGCGCCCTCGTGCGCGTGTCGGCGGCTCCTGCGTGCGCGCGCTGTGCCGCCGGGCAGGGCTGCGGCGCCGGTCTTGTCGAACGGCGACAGGCGGCGGAGCTCGCGGTGCGCGTGGCTCCGGGCCTCGCCCTCGAGCCGGGCGACCGGGTCCGCCTCGAGCTCGCTCCGGAACGCCTGCTCGCGGTCGCGGGGCTGGCTTACGGCCTGCCGCTCGCCGGCCTGGTCGCCGGCGCCCTCGCGGCGGGCGGTGCCGCGCCGGGTCACGAGCTCGCGGCCGTCATCGGCGCGCTGGGCGGCCTCGCCGCCGGCGTGCTGCTCGGGCGCCGCGGACTCACACGCGAGGAACGCGCCGGGCGCTGCCTGCCCGTCGCCGCCGACAAGCTCGGGTGAGGCCGCATACCGTCGTCGTGTACAGCCGGCCCGGCTGTCATCTGTGCGAGCGCCTGCTCGAGGAGCTCGCGCCGCTGGTGCGCGGCCGCGCCAGCCTCGAGCTGCGCGACGTCGACGACGACCCGCGCTGGCGCCGCGAGCTCGGCGAGCGCATCCCGGTGGTCGAGATCGACGGGCGCGTGACCTGCGAGCTCACGCTCGACAGCGGCGCCGTCCTGCAAGCCCTCGCTTCGAACTGAGCCCTGATCCCCGGACTTCATGCAGTACATCCGCAACTTTTCGATCATCGCGCACATCGATCACGGCAAGTCGACGCTCGCCGACCGCTTCATCCAGATCTGCGGCGGCCTCGAGCAGCGCGAGATGCTGGAGCAGGTCCTCGACTCGATGGACCTGGAGCGTGAGCGCGGCATCACCATCAAGGCGCACAGCGTCGCTCTCGATTACTGCGCGGATGACGGGCACGTGTACCGGCTCAACCTGATCGACACGCCGGGCCACGTGGATTTCTCCTACGAGGTGTCGCGCTCGCTGGCCGCCTGCGAAGGCGCGCTGCTGGTCGTCGACGCGGCGCAGGGAGTGGAGGCGCAAAGCGTCGCCAACTGTATCACTGCGATCGACCAGGGCCTCGAAGTGCTGCCGGTGCTGAACAAGATCGACCTGCCGGCGGCCGAGCCCGAGCGCGTGATCCGCGAGATCGAGGACATCATCGGGATCGAGGCGCAGGGCGCCGCGCAGGTGAGCGCGAAGACGGGGGAGGGCGTCAAGGCGCTGCTCGAGGACATCGTCCGGAAGATACCGCCGCCGGCGGGTGATCCGGAGGGACCGCTGCAGGCGCTGATCATCGACTCCTGGTTCGATAACTACGTCGGTGTCGTGTCGCTGGTGCGCGTGGTCAACGGCCGCATCCGCAAGGGCGACCGGATCGCGATCATGTCGACCGGCCGCTCGTACACTGCGGACAGCGTCGGCGTGTTTACGCCGAAGATGCAGGAGCGGGAAGAGCTCGGCACCGGCGACGTCGGCTTCGTCAACGCGGCGATCAAGGACATCTACGGCGCGCCCGTCGGCGACACGATCACGTCGGCCGTGAAGCCCTGCGCCAGGCCGCTGCCAGGTTTCAAGCAGATCCAGCCGCGCGTGTTTGCCGGTCTGTTTCCGGTCAGCGCGGACGACTACGAAAGTTTCCGCGAGGCGCTGAAGAAGCTCAGGCTGAACGATGCCGCGCTGCACTTCGAGCCGGAAACCTCGGCGGCGCTGGGTTTCGGTTTTCGCTGCGGCTTTCTCGGAATGCTGCACATGGAGATCGTGCAGGAGCGGCTGGAGCGCGAGTACAAGCTCGAGCTCATTACGACCGCGCCCACGGTCGTGTACGAGGTCGCGCTGACCAACGGCGAGACGCTGCAGGTCGACAATCCCTCGCGGCTGCCCGCACCCAACCAGGTCGCCGAGATCCGCGAGCCGATCATCACTGCGAGCATCCTCGTGCCCGACGCCCACCTGGGGGCGGTGATGAAGCTGTGCATCGAGAAGCGCGGCGTGCAGAAGCAGATGCGTTACTCGGGCAGCCACGTGGCCCTCGAATACGAGATGCCGATGGCCGAGGTCGTCCTCGACTTCTTCGATCGGCTAAAATCCGTCAGCCGCGGGTTCGCGTCCTTCGATTACGAGTTCGAGCGGTTCGACCCGGCCCCGCTGGTGCGGCTCGACATCCTGATCAACAAGGAGAGAGTCGACGCGCTCTCGCTCATCGTGCACCGTGCGAGCGCGGAAGCGCGCGGCCGGGAGCTGGTGGAGAAGATGCGCGAGCTGATTCCGCGGCAGATGTTCGACGTGGCCATCCAGGCGGCGATCGGCGGCCAGATCATTGCACGCAGCACGGTGAAGGCGCTGCGCAAGAACGTAACCGCCAAATGCTACGGCGGCGACGTGACACGAAAAAGAAAGTTGCTGGAGAAGCAGAAAGCGGGCAAACGCCGGATGAAGCAGATCGGCTCCGTAGAGATCCCGCAGGAAGCCTTCCTCGCCGTCCTCAAAGTCGAAAAGTGAGAACACTGCCTTGAACATCGATCTCGCCCTGATCCTGACCGTGCTGACGCTGTTCACCGGCGTGGTCGTCCTGGTGGACAAGCTTGTGTTCAGCAAGCGGTTGGCGGAGGGGGAGCGGCCGGGCCGGGCCCTCGCGACGCTCGTCGACTACTCCCGCTCCTTCTTCCCGGTGCTGCTGTTCGTGCTCGTCATACGCTCGTTCGTGTTCGAGCCGTTCAGGATTCCATCGGGCTCGATGCGGCCGACTCTGCTCGAAGGCGATTACATCTTCGTCACGAAATATTCCTACGGCCTGAAACTGCCGGTCACGAACACCAAGATCCTGGCTACCGGCGAGCCGGCCCGCGGCGACGTCGTCGTGTTCCGGCTGCCGTCGGATCCGAGCATCAATTACATCAAGCGTGTGGTCGGATTGCCCGGGGACACGATCGTGTATCGCGATCATCACCTGACGGTCAACGGCGAGCCCATCGAGCTCTCCCCGGCCCCCGGCGAAGATCCGCCCGGACCGCAGGAGCTGTTCGTCGAGAACATCGGCGGGCACGAGCACGAGATCATCGTGTCCCGGCGCGGGCCTTCCGGGGAGAGCGTCTACCAGGTGCCGGAAGGCTATTACTTCATGATGGGCGACAATCGGGACAACAGCCGCGACAGCCGGTACATCGGTCCGGTGCCGGAGTCCAACCTGGTCGGCAAGGCCGTGCGCATCTGGATGCACATGGACGGGCTCGAATGGCCGGACTGGAGCCGCATCGGCGCGAAGATCGAATAAAATGTGCCGCCAATCACTGATTGGCACGGCCCGGCGGCCCTAGAATGCCTGCCGGGGAGAGGAGAGAAAGTCATGATCTGTCAGGGGAATCGGGGCGAGCTCCAGGGCTTGCGGGCCTCGCGGCGGCGGCAGGCGGGCATGACCACGCTGGGATTCATTTTCCTCGCCGTGTTCATCGGCCTGTTCGCGTTCGCGTTCATCCGCCTGACGCCGGTCTACCTGAACTATATGAAAGTCGCCGGTGTGCTGGACGGCCTGTCGAAGGAGTTCGACGGCCAGAACGCGTCGCGCACGTCGCTGCAGACCTCCATCGTCCGCCGCTTCTCGGTGGAGAGCGTGAGCCAGATCACCGCGCGCGACATCAAGGTGACGCCGAACGGCGGCGGTTACCTGGTCGAAGCCGTGTACGATCACAGTACCCCGTTCGTGGGCAACGTCTCCTTCACCGTGCACTTCGACAAGAAGGTGCAGATCCGGCGCTGAGCCCACCGGGGACGGCACGCTCCGTCGCGCGTTCCGTAAGCGCTGCAGGAGACCCGCACCCCGCGGCGGCTGCGGCCGCCGTTGAAGATTCTCCGCCCATCGCCGAAAATTACAGGCCCGGTTTCGCGAGCCCCGAATTGGAAGACGCTGCCGCCTGGCTGAAGGACAAGCTGGATTACGCGTTCCGCGACCTCGAGTTGCTGCGGCAGGCGCTCACGCACCGCAGTGCCCCCGGTCTCAACAACGAGCGGCTCGAGTACCTCGGTGACGCCGTGCTCGACGTCGTCATCTCGGAAGTGCTCTTCCGGTCGCATCCGCTGGCGAGCGAGGGCGTCCTGAGCCGCATGCGCTCGTCGCTCGTGAAGGACAGCGCGCTGGCGGCGCTCGCCACCGAGATCGGTCTCGGCGAGCACCTCATCCTCGGTCCCGGCGAGCGCCGCGCGGGCGGACAGCAGCGTGCGTCGATCCTGGCCGACGCCATGGAGGCGATCTTCGGGGCGGTGTACCTCGATACGGACTTCGACGAGGCGCGGCGGGTGATCTACCGTGCGTACGGCAAGCGCCTCGAGGAGCTGCCGGAATCGGCCGCCAGCCGCGACCCGAAGAGCCGGCTGCAGGAGCTCTTGCAGGCGAAACAGATCGAGCTGCCGTCGTACAGCGTCGAGTCCGTAACCGGCAAGGCGCATCGCCAGTCTTTCGAGGTGAGCTGCCGCATCGCCATGCTGGAAACGGTGACCATCGGCCGCGGCCGCACGCGGCGCCAGGCGGAACAGGAAGCGGCGACCCGGATGCTGGCGCTGGTCGAAGAGGGCTGATGGACAACGGCGACTTTCGTGCGGGATTCGTGGCCGTGGTCGGCCGCCCCAACGTCGGCAAGTCCACGCTCATCAACGCGCTGGTCGGCACGAAAGTCAGCATCGTGACGCCGCGGCCGCAGACGACCCGCCACCGCATCCTCGGCATCCGCAACGAGCCCGTCGCGCAAATGGTTTTCGTCGACACGCCCGGGCTGCATACGGAAGCCCGCAAGGCCATGAACCGGCTGATGAACCGCGCGGCGGACGCCGCGATCGCCGACGCCGAGCTGCTCTTGTTCGTCAGCGAGGCGAATCGCTGGACGGCCGACGACGAGCGCGCGCTGCAGCGGGTCCGCGCCGCCGGCTGCCCGGTCATCGGCGTGCTCAACAAGATCGACAAGGTGCACCCGCGCGAGGAGCTCCTGCGGGTCATCGCCGCGATGAACGAGCGGTTCGCGTTCGCCGAGGTCGTGCCGGTATCGGCGCGCCGGCACGACAATCTCGACCGGCTCGCCGAAGTGGTGCGCCGCTACCTGCCGGAGTCGGCGCCGCTGTTCCCCGCGGATGCGCTGAGTGACCGCAGCGAGAGCTTCCGCGCGGGCGAGGTCATCCGCGAGAAGCTCACGCTTGCGCTGCGCCAGGAAGTGCCGTACGGGCTCACCGTGCAGGTCGAGCGTTTCGAGCGCGCGGAGGACCGCGTCACGGTGGCGGCGCTCGTCCTGGTCGAGCGCGAGAGCCAGAAAGGCATCGTCGTCGGCAAGGGCGGCGCCTTGCTCAAACGTGCCGGCCGCGCCGCGCGCCTCGAGCTCTGCGAGCAGTACGGCGTCCCCGTGCACGTCGACCTCTGGGTCAAGGTCCGGGAGAACTGGGCAGACAGCGAGGAGCAGCTCATGCGCCTCGGCTACGAGTAAGGTGGCCCGGCGCCGTGCGCGCGGAACACGAGCCCGCGTGGCTGCTGCACCACCGGCCTTTTCAGGACGCGAGCCGTATTCTCGAGGTGCTCACCCGTGAACACGGACGCCTGTCGCTCGTGGCCCGCGGCAGCCGCTCCGCACGCTCGCGTCTCAAGGGGGTTTTGCGGCCGTTCCTGCCGCTCAGGCTGTCCTGGGTGGCCCGCTCGGAGCTCGGCACGCTGACGGGCGCCGAGGTGCGCGGGGCGCCGATCGCGCTCACGGGTGACGCGCTGCTGTGCGGCTGGTACGTGAACGAGCTCGTCATGCACCTCGTGCACCGCCACGATCCGCAGCCGGAAGTTTTCGCGCTGTACTCGGCGACGATCGAGCGCCTGCGGGGTGGCGGCGCCGCGCCCGCGCTGCGGGAGTTCGAGCTCGAGCTGCTCGGACTGCTCGGCTTCGGCATCGACCTCGAGCGGGATACGGCGACGGGCAAGCCGCTCGAGCCCGGGCAGGCCTATGAATACCGGGTCGAGCACGGCCCCGTGGCGCTCGCCGAGCGGCAGGGCCGGCTCGTGTTCCCGGGCGCGGAGCTCATCGGCGTCCGCGAGCGGCGGTTCGACGATCCCGCCGTGCTGCGCGCCGCCGGGCGCCTGCTCCGCGAGGTGATCGCGTTTCACCTGGGCGGCAAGGAGCTCAGGAGCCGCAAGGTCCTGATGGACATGCGCGGCCCGCAGGGCCCGTAGGAGCGCGCATCGCGCGCGACGAAGGTCGTGCCAGTAGCGGCCGGGCGGCGGGTCAAATCGCCCGCAATGCGCGCTCCTACGGGAGGGCGGTTCATGGATAATGGGCAAATGACTGACGGCAACCCGACAGAGCTGCGGCTCGGTGTGAACATCGATCACGTCGCCACCCTGCGCGAGGCGCGCGGCACGGATTATCCCGATCCCGTCGCCGCGGCGCTGATCGCGGAGCGCGCGGGCGCCGACAGCATCACCCTGCACCTGCGCGAGGACCGCCGCCACATCCAGGACCGCGACCTTTTTGCACTGAATGAGGCGAAGACCACCCGCATCAACCTGGAGATGGCCGTCACGGAGGAGATGCTCGACATCGCGACGCGCGTCCGCCCGGCGGACTGCTGCCTCGTGCCCGAGCGTCGAGCGGAGCTCACGACGGAAGGCGGGCTCGACGTCGCCGGGCAGGCGGAGAAGATCGCCGAGGCCTGCGCGCGCCTCACCGCGGCGGGCATACGGGTCTCCCTGTTCGTCGATCCGGACCCGCGGCAGCTCGAAGCCGCCGTCGCGGCCGGCGCGCCGGTCGTGGAGCTGCATACGGGCGCGTATGCGGACGCGCACGACGAGCAGCATGCGCGCGAGTTCGAGCGCATCGCGGCGGCGGCGGCGCGCGCGCGCGAGCTCGGGCTCACGGTGCACGCGGGACACGGGCTGCATTACGGCAACGTGCAGCCGATCGCCGCGATCCCGGAGATCGTCGAGCTCAACATCGGCCACGCGATCATCGCGCGCGCGGTGTTCGACGGCATCGGTGCCGCGGTACGCGAAATGCAGCAACTGATGCAGGACGCGAGGCAGCGGTGATCTTCGGCGTCGGGACCGACATCGTCGAGCTGGTTCGCATCGAGGAGACGTGGCGGCGCTTCGGCGAGCGCTTCGTGGACCGGTTGCTGATGCCGGAAGAACGGGCGCTGTTCGAGAAGACACGCCAGCCCGCGCGCTTCCTTGCCATGCGCTTTGCCGGCAAGGAGGCGGCGGTGAAAGCCATGGGCACGGGCTTCCGGCACGGTATGTGGATTCGCGACGTCGGCGTGCTGAACAACGCGTGGGGACGCCCCTACCTCATCTTCTCGGAGCGCGGGCGCCGCACCTGCGAGCGGTTGGGCGCAGGCGAGGGCCACGTGAGCCTCACCGACGACGCCGGGCTCGTGATCGCCTTCGCGGTGGTGATGAAGGCGGATCCACATTCGAACAAATCTGAATAATGTAACTTAATGCTCTGTTTTTCCTTCGATATTGAGACTGTCCCGGACATCGAGACCGGGCGTCGCCTGTACGGGCTCGACGGCCTGCCGGACGCCGACGTGGCACGGGCCATGACCTTCCTGCGGCAGCAGGCCACCGGCCAGGAGTTCCTGCCGCTGCACCTGCACCGCGTGGTCGCCATCTCGGTCGCGCTGCGCACGCGCGACGAGTTCCGCGTGTGGAGCCTGGGTGAGCCGGATGCGGACGAGGGCGAGATCGTGCGGCGCTTTTTCGACGGCATCGAGCGTTACGCGCCCGAGCTCATTTCCTGGAACGGCTCCGGTTTCGACCTCCCGGTGCTTCACTATCGCGCACTCAAGCACGGTGTGCGCGCACCGCGCTACTGGGAAACGGGCGACGCCGACCGCGATTGGCGCTACAACAACTATCTCGGCCGTTACCACTGGCGGCACCTCGACCTGATGGACGTCCTCTCCGGCTTCCAGCCGCGCGGCCGGGCGAGCCTCGACCAGGTCGCCGTCCTGCTGGGCTTTCCCGGCAAGCTCGACATGACCGGGGCAGCCGTGCTCGATCGCTGGCTCGCGGGCGGCATCGAGGACATCCGCAATTACTGCGAGACGGACGTGCTCAACACGTGGCTCGTGTACCTGCGCTTCGAGTTCATGCGCGGCCGTCTGGACGCCGCCGATCTCACGCGCGAGCAGGAACTCGTGCGGAGCACGCTGGCGGCGAGCGGGAAGCCGCACCTCGAGCGATTCCTCGCCGCCTGGCAGGGTGCCGCCGGCTGACACGATGGCACGGCGCAGCGAGCCGGAAACGGCGACCATCGACGGCGTGACTCACGACGGCCGCGGCATCGCCGCGATCCACGGCAAGAAGGTGTTCGTGCCCGGAGGCCTGCCCGGCGAGACCGTGCGCATCCTGCGCCGCCGGCGCCGCTCGAGCTTCGACGAGGCCGAGCTGCTGGAGGTGCTCGAGCCCTCGCCGCAGCGCATCGTGGCCCGCTGCGCGGCGTACGGCGCCTGCGGCGGCTGCTCGCTGCAGCATGTGCCGGCAGCGGAGCAGCGCGCGCTCAAGTTCGGGGCGCTCAAGGACACGCTCGCGCGCATCGGCGGCCTCGAGCCACGACGCTGGCTGCCGCCGCTCTTCGACGAGTCCGCCGAATGGCATTACCGCCGGCGCGCGCGACTTGCCGTCAAGGACGTGGCGGCGAAGGGGCGCGTGCTGGTCGGGTTTCGCGAGCGGCACTCCCCGTTCATCACCGACATGGCCCGCTGCGAGGTGCTCGCGCCGCCGCTCGACGGGCTGATCGAGCCGCTCTCGGCGCTCGTGGGCCGGCTCTCGATCCGCCGCCGCGTGCCGCAGATCGAGGCCGCCGTGGCCGACAACGGCACTGAGCTCGTGTTCCGCGTGCTCGATCCGCCGACGGCCGCCGACACCGCGGAGCTCGGGCATTTCGCGCAGGCGCACGGCCTGCGCGTGGCGCTCCAGCCCGGCGGCCCGGACTCCGTGCTCCCGCTGCACCCGGCGGCTCCCGAGCCTCTTTATTATGAGTTGCCGGAATGGCATCTCCGGCTGAGTTTCGGCGCGACCGATTTCGTGCAGGTCAACGGTGCGGTCAACCGTCGCATGGTGGCGGCGGCGCTCGAGCTGCTCGCGCCGGAGGAGGGCGACCGGGTGCTCGACCTCTACTGCGGCATCGGCAATTTCTCGCTGCCGCTCGCACGCCGCGCGGGCAGGGTGCTGGGCATCGAAGGCGATCCGGCCATGGTGGCGCGGGCGCGCGCCAACGCGGAGGCCAACGGCATCGGCAATGCCGAGTTCCGCGCCGCCGACCTCGATTTGGTCGACGGCCGGGAGCCCTGGCTACGCGAACGCTCCGACCGGGTCCTGCTCGACCCGGCGCGGAGCGGGGCGGCGGCGGTGGCTGCACACCTCGGCCGGAGCGGGGCCGCGCGTATCGTCTACGTCTCCTGCCACCCGGCCACGCTCGCGCGCGACGCCCGTGCGCTCGCGGCAGGGGGTTATGGGCTCGAGGCCGCGGGCATGGTCGACATGTTCCCGCACACCGGGCACGTCGAGGCCATCGCAGTTTTCGTCAAAATGTAGTATTGATAAAGGGTTAGGAACGGTTTTGCAGAACGGATCTGACGCCATGGCTCTGGGGCCGGTCATGCTGGACATCGAGGGGCTCGAGCTCACGCCGGCCGACCGCGCGCTGCTCGCCCTGCCCGCCGTGGGCGGCGTGATCCTGTTCACCCGCAATTACGCTTCGCCCGCGCAGCTCGCCGATCTCGTGGCCGCGATCCGCTCGGTGCGCACGCCGCCGCTGCTCGTCGCCGTCGATCACGAGGGCGGACGCGTGCAGCGTTTCCGCGACGGCTTCAGCCGCATCCCGCCGATGCGCACCCTCGGCCGGCAGTACGACGCCGATCGCGACGCCGGGCTCGAGCTCGCGCGAACCGCCGGCTGGCTCATCGGCTCCGAGCTCAGGGCGAGCGGCATCGACCTCGCGTTCGCCCCTTGCGTCGACCTCGACCGGGGGGTGAGCAAGGTGATCGGCGACCGCGCGTTCCACCGGCGTCCCGACGCCGTCACGGAGCTCGCGGCGGCGTTCTGCCGCGGCCTCAAATCCGCCGGCATGGCGGCGGTCGCGAAACATTTTCCGGGGCACGGCGCGGTCACCGCCGATTCGCACGAGCGGCTGCCCGTGGACCGGCGCGAATTCGGCGAGATCCTGGACGACATGCGGCCGTACGAGAAGCTGATCGGCCGCCGGCTGCTCGCGGGCGTGATGCTCGCGCACGTCGTGTACGCGGAAGCCGATCCGCTGCCGGCGAGCCTCTCGCCGTGGTGGATCGGCAGTCAGCTGCGCGCAGAGCTCGGCTTCGACGGCGCCGTGTTCTGCGACGATCTCGGCATGGGCGCCGTGACGGGATTCGGCCCGGCACCCGTGCGCGCGCGCCGGGCGCTCGAGGCCGGCTGTGACATGGTGCTCGTGTGCAACGACCGGGAAGGGGCGCGCGCCGCCGTGACGGCGCTTGCCGACTGGTCGAGTCCGCCGTCCCTGGTGCGGCTCGCGCGCCTGCACGGCACCGGCGGCACGCTGCGGGAGACGCTGCTCGCGAGCGACGAGTGGCAGGCGGCGGCCGAAGCGGTCGGCCGCTGGCTGGAGCGGCCGGAGCTCGAGCTCGGCGCCTGATGGGGATTCCCGGAACCGACCCGACCGCGCCGGCGGACGCGCTCATCGTCGGCAGCGGCTTCGGCGGGCTGGCCGCGACCGCGCCGGCGCGGACGTTGACCACGGCGTACGGCGCCCCCTCGGCCCCGCTGAGAAGGCTCGAGATCGGCGGCCGGCCGGTGTGGCTGCTGGCGCGGCACGGCGAGCCGCATGCGATTCCGCCGCACCGCATCAATTACCGGGCGAACCTGAAGGCCCTCGAGCTCGCCGGCGCGCGCCGCATCGTGGCTGTAAACACGGTGGGGGCCGTGCACCCGCAGCATGCGCCGGGCGAGCTCGCGGTCCCGCGGCAGCTCATCGACTACACGTATGGACGGGATCACAGTATTTTCGACGGCGAGTCCGCTACCCTCGACCACATCGACTTCACGGAGCCGTTCTGCGGACGGCTCCGGGAAAGGCTCCTCACGGCCGCGGCCACGGCCGGGGTGCCCTGTCACGACGGCGGCACGTACGCCGTCACCCAGGGCCCGCGGCTTGAGACCGCGGCCGAGGTCGACCGGCTCGAGCGCGACGGGGCCGATTTCATCGGCATGACCGCCATGCCGGAGGCGGCGCTGGCGCGGGAGCTGGGCATGCGCTACGCCTGCCTGTCGCTGATCGTGAACCAGGCGGCAGGAAGGGGCGAACGGGAGATTCATGAGGACATCGAGGCAACGACGGCGAGGGCACGCGAGCGCGCCATGCGCGTGCTGTCGGCGTTCTTTGCCTCGACCGCGAACGCGGCCGAGCCCGCCTGAGGCCGGGCGCCCGTGAGCACGACGGCGGCCAAACCGCTGCAGCGCGAGCTGTTCGAGCAGCTCGTCGAGGGTATGGCGGAGCCCGTCATCGTCGCCCGCGTCGACCGGCCGGACTGGCCGGTCGTGTTGCGCAACGCGGCGTTTGCCGCGCTCTCCGGCGACAAGCCCGCCGTCGACCGCCCGCTGGCCGACGTCATCGAGCAGCTCATCGGGCGCGAGCTCGCGCTCGAGGTGAGCGAGACCGTGCGCCGCGGCCACGAGAACACCGTGCCCGTCGAGCTCGCGCGACGCGAGTACCTGCTGGTCCTGAAGCCCCTCGCCGGTCCCGGCGACTCCGCGGCGCGCTATTACGCCGCCTACTGGCGCCGCGTTGCCGCCGGCACCGGGGACGGGGACCTCACCCGGGAGCTGGCCCGCGCCCGGCGCCGCATCCGCGACCTGTCGCGCGACGACGCCGTCACGGGGCTTTTGAACGAAGCCGCCTTCCGCGAGGTGCTCGCGCACGACTGGGCCGTGGCCGCGCGCGAGAAGAGCCGCCTCGCGCTCGTCGGCTTTTCCCTGGATTACTTCGCAGCCTACGTCGAGGTGTTCGGCCGCCACGCCAGCGACTCGTGCCTGCGCCGGGTCGCGCAGGCGGTGCGCCGCTGCCTGAAGCGCGCGAGCGACGTCGCGGCGCGGATCACGACCCCCGACGGCGATCTTCTCGTCGTCCTGTCACATGCCTCCGACGAGGAAGGAGTGCGGCAGTTCGCCGAGCGCATCGGCGCCGCGGTACGTGAGCTCGGGCTGCACCATCCCCGCTCCCGTGCCGGGCGGTTCGTCACCGTGACGCCGCGGATCGAGCTCGCCGATCCGCACGCGGAAGGCTCGAAGGTCGAGCGCTTTCTCGAGCGCCTCATCGCCGGCCGCTGAGGCCGCGGTCTCCAAGTAACCTCCGAAACCGGCGCCGCCGACCTGCTGACGCGAGTGGACCGCACCGTGCAGCGCCGGCGCCAAGCCCTCGCAGTTGCTCGAATCGCAGGTCGATGCCGGTCAGCGTGACCCCGACATACGTGACGCTGTCGACGACGAACCAACCGGTCAGGCTGTTGCAGCCGCGGCCCTCGCCGGACCAGTCCAGCCCCCCTTCACCGGGTTGTGGAAAGGGTAACGCTGCAGGTGCCGTAGTAGCCGACCTGGAGCCGGCTCAGCGTGCTGCATGATGTCAGCCCCGACGTTTTGGCTTTGGATTCGGATTTGGCCCCATCCAATGGAGCCGGGGGAGGGGGCACTGTTGTGGCTAAGACAGGCCGCCGTAGGTCGCTGAGGGAGCGCCGTCGAAGCCCGCCCCCGTCATGATTGCCACCCCTGTGCGCGTGTGTTTACTGTGCGCTCCTGTTCTTGTCGATCGGCGAGACTTGAGGCTACCGGGGAACCCGCCGGCTCGCATGCGTATTTTCTCACAAACGGAAAACGCGGGTGCTGGCGGCGCGCCAGCGCCGGACGCGACTTCGGCACGGGATCCGGGGAGCAAGCCGGGCCTTGGCATCCCGCACTAGGGCAGGAGCACTCTGCAGAGGTCAGCTAGGGTGTCGAGGGATCGCGGGCCTCTCCGCCCGGCGGTTTCACGGCGGTGAGCTTCGCGATCACGCCGAAGCGCGGGTGGTCGTAATAGCGGACCGTGCCGTCGTGCATGATGCGCACTTCCGAGAGGTGGTAGCGCACCGGCAACGCGGGGGCACCGAATGTCGCGTCGCCATAGGCGGGCACGGCGCCGTCCCGGATCGATCCTCCCGTCCCCGGCGGGAGACCGCTGCCCGCGATCGCGCGGTCGGTCGCCGACCGGCTCGAGTCGTAAGCCCCGCTCTCGAGCGCTTCGGCCGCCGCTGCGTCCAGCGTGAGATCCAGCCCGAGGTGCACGAAGCGTCCCTGGTACAACGTCACCGTGCCGGAGAGTCCCGGTGGCGGGTTGCCGAGCGCGCGCAGGCGGATGGCCGGCGCCTGCTCGTGCGGCGGCGTGGTCTGTGTCCAGGCCATGTGCATGAGCGGGTGGTAGGCGCCGATCCGGTCGAGCGCGTCGTACACGTTGTCCAGGGTCCAGGCTTCCGGCGGCAGCAGGTCGAGCTCGATGCGAGCGCGCAACGGCACGTCGCGCAGGTCGCCGTCGAAGCCGGTGATTTCGTTTTCTTCCCCGGCATTCGCGAGCGCCGGCAGCTCGCCCTCGGCTTCGTCGTCCCCGGACGCGGCCGCGTCCCGGCCGGCGCCTGACTCGGGTGGCAGCAGGTCTTCCGGCCGGTCGCTGAATACGGGCACGTTGCCGTGCTCGCCGTCCGCCGCGGCGTACTCCGGCGGCACGTCGGGCACGAAGATCTCGCCGCCGGACCAGGCGCTCTCGTCGTAGGCGAAGACGATCAGCTCGACTGTGTAACGCGGAAACCCGGGGACTGCGATCTCGCGCAGGGCGTCCTGCGCAACGGCCGGCAGCGGCGCGGCACAGGAAAGCAACAGCGTTAGCGCTGCGAGACGATGCGCAAAGCGGCGGATCAAAGCGCGCCCGGGTTGTACCATTGAATTTTCCCTGTCATCCCGTCGCCGCCCGGCTCACGCGGGTCCCGGACCCGGCGCCGAGTTTCGCCAGGAGCTCCTCGACGACCGTGAATCTAGCCGCCTCGTCGGGCATTGCCAAGCGGAACTGCAGGCGGTCGGCGCCCTGCAGGCGATACACGCGATCCTTCGACTGCACGAGCTCGACCAGCACGACGGGATCGACGGCCGCCTTGCGACCGAACTGGACGAAGCCGCCCGTCGCCGAGGCGTCGATCTTCTCGATACCGAGCGCCGCTGCGTCCAGCTTCAGGCCGGCGATGCGCATGAAGTTCTTCGCCGCGGCGGGCAACAGGCCGAAGCGGTCGATCAGCTCGACGTTGAGCTCGCGCAATGCCTCGCGCGACTCCGCGCTCGCAATACGCTTGTAGAGCATGAGCCTCAAGTGCACGTCCGGTACATAATCCTCGGGCAGCAGCGCGGGCAGGTGCAGGTTGATCTCGACGCCGGCATCGAGCGGCTCGAGCAGGTTCGGTTCCTTGCCCGAGCGGAGCGACTGGATGGCGCGGCCCAGGAGCTCGGTGTACAGCGAGAAGCCGATCTCCTGGATCTGCCCGCTCTGGGTTTCGCCGAGCAGCTCGCCCGCGCCGCGGATCTCGAGATCGTGCGTCGCGAGGATGAATCCCGAGCCCAGGTCCTCGAGCGAGTCGATCGCCTCGAGCCGCTTGATCGCGTCCGCCGTCATCGCCGCCCGCGGCGGGGCGATGAGGTAGGCGTAGGCGCGGTGATGCGAGCGCCCGACCCGGCCGCGCAGCTGGTGCAGCTGGGCGAGGCCGAAGCGATCCGCGCGGTTGATGATGATCGTGTTCGCGGTCGGCACGTCGATGCCGCTTTCGATGATGGTGGTGCAGAGCAGGACGTTGAAACGGCGGTGATAGAAGTCGAGCATCACCTGCTCGAGCTCGCTCTCGGCCATCTGGCCGTGGCCGATGCGGATGTTCGCCTCGGGCACCAGCTTGCTCAGCTTCTCCCCGACGCTTTCGATGTCCTGCACGCGGTTGTGGATGAAATACACCTGGCCACCGCGCTTGATCTCGCGCAACACGGCTTCGCGGATTACGACGTCGTTCCATTCGCTGACGAACGTCTTCACCGAGAGCCGGAGCGCCGGGGGTGTCGTGATCAGCGACATGTCGCGCAGGCCGCCGAGTGCCAGGTTCAGCGTGCGCGGTATCGGCGTGGCCGTGAGCGTCAGCACGTCGACCTCGGCGCGCAGCGCCTTGATCGCCTCCTTGTGCCGCACGCCGAAACGATGCTCCTCGTCGATGATGACGAGGCCCACGTCCTTGAAGTCCTTCGTGTGCTGCAGCAGCTTGTGCGTGCCGATCACGATGTCGACCCGGCCCGAGCGCATGCCGGCCACGACCTCGTCCGTCGCTTTCCTGCCGCGAAAACGTGACAGCACCTCGATCCGCACCGGCCAGTCGGCAAAGCGGTCCTTGAAGGTCTGCCCGTGCTGCTGGGCGAGCAGGGTGGTGGGCACGAGGATGGCGACCTGCTTGCCGCCCTGCACCGCGGCGAACGCGGCACGCAGTGCGACCTCGGTCTTGCCGAAGCCGACGTCGCCGCAGACGATGCGGTCCATCGGCCGTTCCGAGCCGAGATCCTCGAGCACCTCCTCGATAGTGCGGGCCTGGTCCGGCGTCGGCTGGAAAGGGAAGCCGTCCTCGAACGCGCGGAACTCGGGCTCCGGCCAGCGGAACGCGTGCCCCGGCCGCGCCGCGCGCCGCGCGTAGACGTCGAGCAGCTCGGCGGCGACGTCGCGGATGCGCTTCGCGGCGCGCTGCTGCGCTTTCGCCCACTGGTCGCTGCCGAGCCGGTGCAGCGGCGCGTTTTCCGGCGACGCGCCCGTGTAACGCGAAACGCGGTCGAGAGACGCGACCGGCACGTAGAGCTTGTCGCCGTCGGCGTATTCGAGACTCAGGTATTCGCCGGTGATCCCGGCGGTCTCCAGCGTGACCAGCCCGCGGTAGCGGCCGACGCCGTACTCGGCGTGCACGACCGGCGAGCCGTCGGCCAAATCGTTCAGCTCGCGGATGATCGCCTCGGGATCGCGCTCGGCACGGCGGCGGCGCACCCTCTGCCGCGGCTTCTCGCCGAAGAGCTGCTGCTCGGCGATGACGGCGAGCCCGGCGGCCGGGAGCAGGATGCCGCTCCCGACCGGCGCCACCGCGACGCCGAGGCGCGCGTCCGCATCGAGGAACGCCTGCCAGCTCTCGAAGCGCGCCACCTCGAGCCCCCGGCCCAGCAGGAGCTCGAGGATGTGCTCGCGGCGGCCGGGCGATTCCGCCGTGAACAGGATGCGCCCTTCGAAGGTCGCGATGAAATGCATGAGCGCGGCGGCGGCGTCTTCGTATTGCGCGGAGACGCGCAACGCCGGCGGCAGGCGCGCGGGCGCGTTCGCCGCCCCGGCGTCCTCCGCCACGGACAGCGCCGAGTAGCTCACCCGGCGGAAGCGCTCCAGCCGCTCGAGCACTTCCGAGGGCGTGGCAAACGCCTCGTCGGGCGCCAGGACCGGCCGTTCCGGATCGAGTCGGCTGAGCGCATAGCGTTCTTCGATTTCGGCCCGGGTTCGCGCAAGCAACTCGTCCAGGTCCGCCGGCACGAACAGCGCAGCATCCCGCGGCAGGTAGTCGGTCAGGAGGGCGGTGCTGTCGAAGAAGAGCGGCAGGTAATACTCGATGCCGCCGTGCGCGATGCCGTCCGAAACCTCGCGGTACACGCGCGACTTCGACGGCTGTCCTTCGAAGCGGGCGCGGTAAGCCTGCCGGAAGTGATTCACGCCTTCCTCGTCGAGCGGCACCTCGCGGGCGGGCAGTATCTCGACTGAATCGACCGAGTCGGCGGTCAGCTGCGTTTCCGGATCGAATACCTTGAGCGTCTCGATCTCGTCACCGAAAAAATCGATGCGGATCGGCGCCGCAGCGCCCATCGGGAACAGGTCCAGCAGCGAGCCGCGCACGGCCATCTCGCCGTGCTCGCCGACCTGCGGCACGCGCAGGTAGCCGGCCGCCGCCAGGCGCTCGATGAACGCCTGCCGCTCGAGCTCCTGACCGACCTCGATGCAAAGCGTGCGCGCGGCGACGTACCCGGTTGGCGGCAGGCGCTGCACGAGGCTCGGCGCGGAAGCGATGACGATGCCGCGCGCCAGCGCCGGCAGCTTCGCCAGCACGTCGAGCCGCTGTGACACGATGTCCTGGTGGGGCGAAAAGGAGTCGTAGGGGAGGGTTTCCCACTCGACGAAGTGTCTGACGGGCAGCGCCTCACCGGCGAACCAGCGAATCTCGGCCTCGAGCTGGTCGGCATGGCCCGGATCGCGCGCGAGCACGACGAGCGGGCGCGCGAGCGCGAGGCCGAGCTCCACCGCGCCGAGCGATGCGGCGGCGCCGATGAGCTGGCCAAGGGCGACGGTGCGCGCGTCGAGCGCGGCGGGCGACCGGATGAGCAGGAACTGGTGGGGCACGAAAGCGAAGGGTCGGGCGAAATCGGCCGCACATTATCGCACAGGCCGACCGTGCGCCGCATTCAGGGGTCGAACCGATCTTTCGCAAACGAAAAATCGGTCCCCCCCCTGATCGTTCAGCGCTTCGAGACGGAATGGATGACCTTGTCGTACTCGAAGTAAACGATGAAATCCGCGTATTCCCAGCGCGAGATCGGCGGGTCGCCGACGGCGCTCCGACGCGATTGCGGCTCGCCGAAGTCGCGTTCCACGCGTTCCTGGCTCATGCCGCGGGCGGGCTTGCCGGGCTGCTCGAAACGCTCGCGCGCCTCCGCGGGACTCATGTCCAGCGTGTCGGCCCAGGCGGCCGTGGCGAGAAAGCCCTGCAACGCGAGTGTTACGACTAAGAGCTTGGACATGGCCTGTTCCCCTGTGCCGGACGCCGCCCGAAACCGGGCTCCGTCGCGGGCTTTTATGACACGGAGCGCTCACGGGGCTCCGCGACGCGGTTCTCAGATCCGCGCCCGGATTATACCGGCGCAGCGATCGAGGGCAGTGCAGTTGACGGCGTCCGCGCCGCTCCGGAACGTGAAATTGTGAGCTTCGTCACAATTCCCTGTGGTTTAATGCGCCGCATGACAGGCTTCGGTGGCGTCGAGTCGTTCATCGGGTTCCGCTACCTGCTGGCCAGGCGGCGCACGCGCTTCGTTTCCTTCATCACGCTCATCTCGCTGGTCGGCGTGGCTCTCGGCGTGGCCGCGCTGATCGTGATCCTGTCCGTGATGAACGGTTTCGAAGCCGAGCTGCGTACGCGCCTCCTCAGCATGACGGCCCACGGCTTCGTCACCGGCAGTGACGGCCGGGTCGAAGACTGGCGGGCGCTGCGGGAACGGATGATCGAGACGCCGGGGGTCGCGGCCGCGGCCCCGGTGATCGAGATGGAAGGCATGATCCGCACCGGGCAGCTGCTGACGGCGGTGCTCGTGGAGGGGGTGCGCCCGCGGCTGCAGCACGAGCTGTCGAGCGGCACCGTGCATTTCCTCGAGGGCGGCCTGGACGCGCTCGAGCCCGGCGCCAAGGGCATCCTGCTCGGCCGGGTGCTCGCCTACGACCTCGGCGTATGGCTCGGCGACGGCGTCGTGCTGCTCGTGCCGAAGCCGGCCGGCGACGGCACCGTGGACGTGGTGCTCGAGCGCTTCGTGGTACGCGGCGTCTTCGAGGCCGGGATCCAGGAGCACGACGCGAGCCTTGCGATCGTCCACATCGAGGACGCGGCGCGCCTGCTCGATTACGGGGAAGGCGTCACCTCCGTGCGTTTTCGCGTGCGCGACGTCATGGCGGCGCCGCGGGTCTCGCGCTCGATCGTGCGCGAGCTCGGCCCCGGATTTCGGGCCAGCGACTGGACGATCGAGAATCAAAGCTATTTCCGCGCAATCCGGCTCGAGAAGATGATGATGTCCCTGATCCTGTCGCTCATCATCGGCGTCGCCGCTTTCAACATCGTCGCAACGCTGGTGATGGTCGTCACCGACAAGACCGGCGAGATCGCCATCCTGCGTACGCTGGGGATGGGGCCGCGCAACGTGGTGCGCGTGTTCTTCGTGCAGGGGGCGGCGATCGGCTGGCTCGGCGTGGCGATCGGCGTGATCGGCGGCGTGCTGCTGGCGCTCTACGTACCGACGATCGTGCCGTGGCTCGAGGACCTGCTCGGGTTCCAGATCATGCCCGGCGATGTCTATTACGTGACGCGCATTCCGTCAATCGTGGAGCCGGGGAACGTCGTCGTCATCGCCATCGCCGCATTGCTGCTCACGTCGCTCGCGACCCTCTATCCGGCGCGGCGCGCCGCGCGCGTGAATCCGGCGCTTGCCCTGAGGTACTAGGGCCTGTGGGCAATCATTTCATGCATCCTGCCGCACCCATTTTCCGCCCGGCAAGGCGGAAGGAGCGAGGTTTGGTAGCACCAAATGAGCGACTGACAACGCGGCCGGGCGGAAAATGGGTGCGGCCCTTCGGGTTGAGCCTGACAACGCGCTGCTCGGCGTTGCTCGTCGCTTATTTGGTGTTACCAAACCGCGCTCCTCGCGCCTTGATCAGCGCGTTGTCAGGCTCAACAGGACGCATGAAATGATTGTCCACAGGCCCTCGATGGCGGCGCCCTTCGAGCTCTGGATCGGGCGGCGCTACGTGCGCTCGCGCAGCGGCAACCGGTTCGTATCGATGATCTCTGCGACCTCGATGCTGGGCATCGCGATCGCGGTGGCCGTGTTGATCGTGGTGCTGTCCGTCGTGAACGGCTTCGAGCAGGAGCTCAGGCTTCGACTGCTCGCGATGTCCGCGCACGCGACGATCGAAAGCCCGGACGGCCGGCTGACGGATTGGCGGGCGAAGCTCGCGAGCGCCGCTGCGCATCCCGAGGTCACCGGGACGGCACCGTACGTCGACGGCCGCGGCCTGCTGGTCCTCGGCGACCGCCTGAGCGGCGCCGAGCTGCGCGGCATCGATCCCGGCAGCGAGGAAACCGTGTCCGGCATCGCCGGGCTGATGCAGCAGGGCAGCGTGGACGCGCTCGAGCCCGGCAGCTTCGGCATCGTGCTCGGCACGGAGCTGGCACAGCAGCTCGGCGCGATGCCGGGCGACAAGGTCACGGTGGCGCTCGCGCAGGCGACCGTCACGCCTTTCGGTGTGTTCCCGCGCAAGAAGCGCTTCACGGTGCAGGGCATCTACCGCGTCGGGATGTACGAGTTCGACCGGCGCCTCGCGTTCATCAACCTGGAGGACGCACAGCTTTTGTTCCGCAAGGGCGACGCGATCACCGGGATCCGCCTCGCGGTCGACGACATCTACCGGGCGCCGTCGATCGTGCGGCAGGTGGCGCTCGGGTTCGGGGAACGGGTCGCGGTCGGCGACTGGACGCGGCAGCACGTGAATTTCTTCCGCTCCATCCAGATCACGAAATCCATCCTGTTCGTGATCCTGCTGATGGTCATCGCCGTCGCGGCGTTCAATATCGTGTCCACGCTCATGATGGTGGTGAAGGACAAGCAGGGCGACATCGCCATCCTGCGCACGGCCGGCGCGCGTCCATCGAGCATACTCGGCATCTTCATCACCCAGGGCACGGTCATCGGACTGGTCGGCACCCTCGCCGGTCTCGTCCTCGGCGTCGCGCTTGCAGCGAACCTCGAAACCGTGGTCGGCTTTCTCGAATCCACTTTCGGCATCAAGTTCCTCGCCGCCGACGTGTACTTCATCAGCGATCTGCCTTCCGACGTGCGCATCGGCGACCTCGTCAGGATCTGCTCGATCGCCTTCGTGCTGGCGCTGCTCGCGACGCTCTATCCGGCGTGGCGAGGGGCGCGCACACTGCCGGCGGAGGCACTGCGCTATGAATGAGCTCGAGCCGCGCGACGGCACCAATGGCGTGGTTTTCGAATGCCGCTCGATCGTGCGGCGGTTCCGCGAAGGACCCGCGACGCTGGAGGTGTTGTCCGGCGTCGATCTCACCGTGCGCGCGGCGGAGCGCGTCGCCATCGTCGGCGCGTCCGGCTCCGGCAAAACCACGCTGTTGCAGATCATGGGCGGGCTGGATGCGCCGACCTCGGGCGAGGTCCGGGTCGGCGGCCATTCGCTGGCGGATGCCGACGAAACCACCAAGGGCGTGCTGCGCAATCGCTTCCTCGGTTTCGTCTACCAGTTTCATCACCTGCTGCGGGAGTTCTCCGCCGAGGAGAACGTGGCGATGCCGCTGCTCATCCGGCGCATGCCGCGCAAGGAGGCGCTCTTCGCCGCGCGCGCATTGCTCGAGCGGGTCGGCCTCGGGCAGCGGCTGACCCACCGTCCGGGCGAGCTGTCCGGGGGCGAGCGCCAGCGTGCCGCCGTCGCGCGCGCCCTCGTCACGCGGCCGCGGCTCGGTCTGGCGGACGAGCCCACCGGCCACCTCGACGCCGGCAACGGCGCTCAGGTGCTCGATCTCATGCTCGAGCTGAACCGTGAGCTCGAGACCAGCCTCGTGATCGTCACCCACGATCATTCCATCGCCGCGCGCATGGATCGCGTGCTCACGCTCGAGAACGGCGGCCTGAATCCGCGCGTCCCGGACCGCGCCGCCGCGCGCCCGTAGGAGCCCGCCGCGCGGGCCAACGATCTGCATTCGGAGTGCACGCCGGCGCCCGCCGCGTGGGGTGCTCGTGCGGCGCGTGATCAGCGGCGCCGGCGGCGCGACTCCACGTAATCGGCGACCGAGGCACGCCACAGGAGATCGAGGCCGAAGTACGCGATGGTCGCGGCCAGCACGGCGAGCAGCAGGCCGCCGAGCAACAGCGGCTGCCATACCTCGAGGAATTTTCCCGTGAGCCAGTCGAGCGAGAACTCGAACGCGAACGGCTGCGGCACCGTGCCGAGCAGCCGCTGGCCGATGCGGTATTCGAGGTAATAGATCGGCCCCATTGTCAGCGGATTGCTGACGAGCGTGGTCAGTGCGGCGACCGGGATGTTGATGCGCATCGCGAGCGCCGTGAGCGCGGCAATCAGCGTGTGCCCGGGCGCGGGCATGAACGCGAGAAACATGCCGAGTGCGAACGCCGGCACGACGGTGCGCCGCCGGATCGCCCAGAGATTGGGATCGTGCAGCAGGTGATCGAAGGGTGCGAGGTACCAGCGCCCGTGAAAGCGCGCGCGTTTCAGGGCGAACCTGCGAAAAAACCGCCTGGGCATCGACTGTTCCGTCCGGTAAACAGTCGACTAGTGTCCTGTCCGGTTGAATCCTTGCGTGGATTTCGCGGCACTTTTTTTGCCCTGCGAGGCGTGCCGACGAGGCATGGCCGTAGCCATGGCGAGGAGGCACAACGACGCGGGGCGGAAAAAGGGGCCGAAATACGTCAAGGAATGAGCCGGACAGGACACCGGGACTCTGGGGCAGGTCGCGAATGCTGGCGGTGGGTTGCCATGCAGCGGGCGGTCATGCGCGGCATGATAGCGAGGGCGACCTCCGAATGACATGGCACCGCCGGTCATCGGCGGCAACGGCGGTCCGCATGGATGCGGGGCATGCTGCGATACAGCTTGTGGGTGCTCGCCGGCGCCTGGTCGCTCCAGCTCGCGACCCGCCTCCCGCCCGGCGCGCTGCTGCCGTGCGCGGCCGCGGTGGCGGTGTTGCTGCTCTGCTCGCGGCGCCTGCGCTGGGCGGGCTGCTGGCTGCTCGGCGCCTGCGTCGTCTGGCTCGCGGCCGGTCGCGTGCTCGACGACCGCCTGCCGCGCGCGTTCGAAGGAGATGCGCTGGCGGTGGTCGGGCGCGTGGTCGACTTCCCGGATGCCCGCGCGAATCCGCTGCGTCTGGTGCTCGCAGTCGATGATCCGCACCTGCCGGCGCGCATCCGCCTGAGCTGGTACGACGCGCCGGTGGTTCCGGGGATCGGCGAGACCTGGCGGCTCGACGTCAAGCTCGCCCGTCCGCGCGGCTTCGCCAATCCGCTCTACTTCGATTACGAGCACTGGCTGTTCCGCCAGCGCATCGGCGCCACCGGCTACGTGCTCCAGGGCCCTGCGAACGCGCGCGTGAGCGACGCGCCGGTCGACGCGCTTTCCGCGTTGCGCGCACGGCTTGCCGCTCGCCTGCTGGACCGCCTGGGAAACGACAGCGCGATGGCCGTGCTGCTGGCGGTGACCGTCGGCGCGACGCACGAGATCACCCGCGAGGAATGGGATCGCTACGCCGTCACCGGCACCAGTCACCTGATGGCGATCTCGGGCATGAACATCGCCATGGCGGCGGGCGGCGCGTTCCTGCTGGCATGGGCGCTGGCCGCGCCGTTCTGCCGCCGTGCCAGCGCCCGCGATGTCGCTGCCTGCGTCGCTGCGGGCACCGCGGTCGCGTACTCCGTGGTTTCCGGCTTCGCCATTCCGGTGCAGCGAGCGATGCTGATGGCTTTGCTCGTGCTCGGCGCGGCCCTGCTGCGCCGCCAGGTGCGCGCGGGCCGACTGCTCGCCATCGCCTGCCTCGCCGTGGTCGCGCTCGATCCGCTGTCCGTCCACGCACCGGGCTTCAAGCTGTCGTTCGCCGCCGTGGCGATCCTGATCTGGTCGGCGCGCCGCCGGCGATTGCCGGCCGCGCCATGGCGAGCCGGCCCGGCGCGGCGCATGGCGCGGGCAGTGTGCGAGCTTGCGGCCCTGCAGCTCGAGCTGCTGCTCGGCCTGCTGCCGCTGACGGCGCTCTCGTTCGGCCGCGTCTCCTGGCTCGCGCCGCTCGTCAACCTGCTGGTGGTGCCGCTGTTCGAACTGGTGAGCGTGCCGGCGGCGCTGCTCGGTCTGCTCCTCGACGGGCCGCTCGCCGTCTTCGGTGACGCGTTGCTGGTCCTCGCCTGGCAATCCGTGCGCGTCATGCTCTGCATCGTCGACGCCGCGGCCGCCCTGCCGCACGCGCACGCGGACATCGCGCTGCTGCCGCCCGCGCTGCTGCCAGTCGCCTGGCTGCCGGCGCTCTGGGCGGTGCTGCCCCCGGGGTTCCCCGGGCGCCGGCTCGCCTGGGTGGCGGCGGCGGCACTGGTGCTGTACCGCCCGCCGGCGCCGCCGCCCGGCTGTGTCGACATCGCGGTGCTCGACGTGGGGCAAGGGCTGTCCGTGGTGGCCCGAACGAGCAGGCACACGCTCGTCTACGACACCGGCCCGTCTTTCCGCAGCGGCGGCGATACCGGCGCGCTGGTCGTCGTACCGTACCTGCGCGCGCACGGCGTCACCCGTATCGACCGGCTCGTCATCAGTCACGCGGACAGCGACCACGCGGGCGGCGTACGCTCGGTCGTGCGCGAGCTCGCGGTCGGCGCGTTGTACGCGGGTGAGCCGCTGCCGGTGGATGCGCCGCAGCGGCCGTGCCGGGCGGGACAACGCTGGACCTGGAGCGGCGTGCGCTTCCTGATGCTGCACCCGGCCGGTGGCGACTGGCGCGGCAACGATGGCTCCTGCGTGCTCGAGATCGCCGCCGGCGCCCGCCGCGTGCTGTTCACCGGCGACATCGAATTCATGGCGGAGCGCCGCCTGCTCGAAGCCGGCGTGCTCAGGGCCGTCGAGCTCGTCCTCGTGCCGCACCACGGCAGCCGGACGTCGTCGGGCGCCGCGTTCGTCGCGCGCTTGCGCCCCGGCGAAGCCGTCGTCTCCACGGGCTACCGGAACCGCTGGGGGATGCCGAAGGAGGACGTCGTGCAGCGCTGGGAACGCGCGGGCGCGCGCGTGCGGAATACCGCGACGGCGGGCGAAATAGAGTACCTCGTATGTCCGGCAGGCGGTGCGGTGCTGACGCACCGGCACCGCGTCGATGCACGCAGGTATTGGCACGAATGATCCCGGACGTCCGTGCGCGAACGCACGGGAAAAATCCCGCGGCCCGCTGTATATTCCGATTTTCGCCGGGTCGGGAGCGACATGGTCGACATCGTAAAAAGCGGCGGCTGGCTGATGGCGCCGATCATTCTCTGCGGCATCATCACGATGGGCATCATCCTCGAGCGCTTCTGGACGCTGCGGCAGAAGCGCGTGGTTCCTGAGGATCTCACCGCCAAGGTGTGGGGTTGGGTGAAGCGCGACACGCTCGACCAGCGGCAGATCCAGGCGTTGCACCAGAGCTCGCCGCTCGGGCGGATCCTCGCGGCCGGACTCATCAATCGCGATCGCGAGCGCGAGGTGATGAAGGAAAGCATCGAGGACACGGGACGGCACGTCGTGCACGAGCTCGAGCGCTATCTCGATACCTTGTCGACGATCGCGGCGATCTCGCCGCTGCTCGGCCTGCTCGGCACCGTCTTCGGCATGATCAGGGCGTTCGTGGCGATCACCGCGCAAGGCGTCGGTAATCCCCAGGTGCTGGCCGGCGGCATCGCGGAAGCGCTCATCACGACGGCGGCCGGCCTCTCCGTTGCGATCCCCGCGATGATCGGCTATCGCTATTACCGCAACCGGGTCGATTCGCTGGTCGTCGAGATGGAGAAAGAGGCGATCAAGCTGGTCGAAGCGCTGCACAGGCGCCGGGCCACCGGAGGCGCTGCTTGAACCTGTCCGGCAAGGCTCGCGAGGACGTCGATGTCAATGTCAGTCTCACGTCCCTCATCGACGTCGTGCTGTTGCTGCTCATCTTCTTCATGGTATCGACCACGTTCGTCAAGGAATCGGAGATCTCGGTGCAACTGCCGGAAGCCGACGATGCCGCGCTGGCCACGCCCGCGAGCAACAAGATCGACATCATGATCACCGAGCAGGGTACGTTCCTGATCAACGGGCGTCAGCTCATCAACGGCCGCCCCGAGACGATCCGCAAAGGTCTCGAGGAGGTATCGGGCGGCGACACGTCGCTCCCGCTGACGATCAGCGCGGACGCCGATGCGCGCCACCAGGACGTCGTGACGGCGATGGACGTCGCCGGCCGGCTGGGTTTCGTGCGCATCAGCATTGCCGCCGTCCACGACGCCGAAGAGTGAGCGAGAGCGCCCCACACCCCGCCTCGGTTTATCGACGGCTGTGGGCTTACGTCCTTCCCTACCGCGCGCTCGGCATCGTGGGCCTTCTGGCGATGGCGGGTACGGCAGCGGTGGAGGCCGGGCTCGTAGCCTTGCTCAAGCCGCTGACCGACGAGGCGCTCGTCGCGCGGAACCTGGAAGCGGTGCGCTGGATGCCGCTGGCATTCGTCGCCATTTTCATTGCCCGGGGCGTCACCGGATTCGCGACCGAGATGTCGCTCGGCTGGATCGGCCGCGGTGTGATCAGCGCGTTGCGACGCGACGTCTTCAGGAAATTCCTGACGCTGCCGACGCGCTTCTTCGAGGCGCAGTCGACGGGCCCGCTGCTGTCCCGTCTCACGTACAACGTCGAGATGGTGGCCGAATCGGTGACCAGCGTGGTGACGATTCTCGTCCGCGACCTGCTCACGATCGGCGCCGCCATCGCCGTGATGCTCCTGCAGAGCGTGCGGCTGTTCCTGTTCGTGCTCGTGCTCGTGCCGATCATCGCCGTGGTGATCCGGATTCTCGGCAAGGCTTTCCGCCGCTACAGCGGCCGGATCCAGGACTCGGTGGGTGAGGTGAGCCAGGTCTCGGAGGAGGTCCTTACCGGCAACCGCATCGTGAAGATCTTCGGCGGCTACGATTACGAAGAGGAGCGGCTGATCGAGGTCGACGAGCGCAACCGGCGGCAGAACCTCAAGCTGGTCCGCTCACGCTCGCTCGGCGTCGCGGCCACGCAGCTCATCTTCGGCATCGGTGTCGCCGTCATCATCTGGCTCGCGGCCAGGGAGTCGGTGGAGGGCAATCTCACGCCCGGCAACTTCATTGCGTTCTTCGGCGCGATGATGCTGATGCTGCAGCCGCTGCGCCGCATCACGAACGTCAATGCGACGCTGCAGCGCGGCATCGCCGCGGGCGACAGCCTGTTCCGGATCATTGACGAGCCGGACGAGGTGGATTCCGGCACGTACCGGGCGCAAGCCGTCCGCGGCGACGTCGAGTACCGCAACGTGCGCTTCTCCTACGACGGCGAGAACGCCATCGTGCTCGAGAACGTGGACCTCCGCATACCGGCCGGCAAGACGCTCGCCATCGTCGGGCGCTCCGGCAGCGGCAAATCCACCCTGGTCAATCTGCTGCCGCGCTTCTACGACGTCGACTCCGGCGAGATCCTGCTGGACGGCGTGCCGATCCGTGATTACGCGCTGGACAACCTGCGCTCGCACCTGAGCCTGGTGAGCCAGGACGTCGTCCTGTTCAACGACACCATCGCCAACAACCTGGCGTATGGCCAGCTTCGGCATTGCTCGCGCGTGGAGCTGCTCGAGGCCGCGGAAGCGGCGCACCTCATGGACTTCATCGCCGAGCTGCCGGACGGCCTCGACACGGTGGTGGGCGACCGCGGCGTGCTGCTGTCGGGCGGGCAGCGGCAGCGCATCGCGATCGGGCGAGCGCTGCTCAAGAACGCGCCCGTCCTGATCCTGGACGAGGCCACGTCCTCGCTCGATACGCAATCCGAGCGGCGCATCCAGGAGGCGCTGAATGCGCTGATGCGCGACCGGACCGTCCTCGTGATCGCGCATCGGCTGTCGACGGTGGAGGGCGCGGACGAGATCATCGTGCTGGACCGCGGGCGTATCGTCGAATCCGGTACGCACGCGGAGCTCCTGGCGCAGAACGGGCACTACGCCGCCCTGTATCGCATGCAGTTCTCCGACGAGCCGGGCGGGTGACCCCATGTGGAGCGCCGGCGCATTCTTCAACCGGGTCTGGTACGAGAGGTCGGTCTGGTCCCGCCTGCTGTCGCCGCTCGCCGGGCTGTTCGCCTGGCTCGTGGGCGCGCGACAAGGCCTGTATCGCTCGGCTATCCTGAAAAGCCGGCGCGCGCCGGTGCCGGTCGTCGTGGTGGGTAACATCACGGTGGGCGGCACTGGCAAAACGCCGGTGACGCTCTGGCTCGCGGAAAGACTTAAAGAACGCGGCTTCAAGCCCGGCATCGCAAGTCGCGGTTACGGCGGGCGGACGGGCAGTGCGCCGCTGCACGTCAACGACGCGAGCGACGCGGCGAGCGTCGGCGACGAGCCGCTCTTGCTCGCCCGCCGCGTCGTCTGTCCCGTCGTCGTGCATCCGGACCGGGCCGCGGCGGCCGGGCTGCTCGCGGCAATGGGTTGCGACGTCGTGTTGCTGGACGACGGACTGCAGCATTACCGGCTCGAGCGCGATTTCGAGATCGCCGTCGTCGACGGCGCACGCGGCTTCGGCAACGGCCGCATGCTGCCGGCGGGGCCTTTGCGCGAGCCGGCCTCGCGCCTCGACAGCGTGAACCGCATTTTGCTCAAGCAGCCGGGGGACGCCGCGCACGAGGTGCTGGCGCCGCTCGCGGCACGCGTGACGCCGTTCCGGCTCACCGTACGTGACGTGCAGAGCCTCCACGGAGGAAGACGGATGGCCATCGACGAATTCGCGGGCAGGTGCGTGCACGCCGTGGCGGGCATCGCCGACCCGGAAAGCTTCTTCAACCTGCTGCGTGCGCACGGGATCGAGGTCCTGCCGCATCCGTTCCCCGACCACGCGCGCATCGCTCACTCCGATCTCGCTTTCGGCGACGATCGTCCGGTGCTCATGACCGAGAAGGATGCGGTGCGCTCTGAGCGCGCTGCGCCCGCCCACAGCTGGCGCGTCGCGGTCGACGTGGCGATCGGCCCGGACGCGGACCTCGCGTGGCTCGAAGAGCTCGCCTCGCGCCTGCGCGCGCCGGCGGAGCAGGGCGCGTGAGCGGTTTCCTCGTCGTGATTCCGGCGCGCTATGCCTCCGTGCGCCTGCCGGGCAAGCCGCTCAGGATGATCGCCGGCCGGCCGATGCTGCAGCACGTGCACCAGCGCGCGCAGGAGAGCGGCGCCGATGACGTGATCATCGCGACGGACGACGAGCGCATCGCCCAGGCGGCGGCGGGATTCGGCGCGAAGGTGCGCATGACGAGCACCGACCATCGCTCCGGCACCGACCGCCTGGCCGAGGTGAGCCGGCTCGAGAACTGGCCCGACGACCGCGTCGTCGTGAACCTGCAAGGCGATGAGCCGCTCATGCCGCCGGCGCTCATCGACCACTGCGCCGCGCTGCTCGGCGAATCCGGCGCGGGCATGGCGACCCTCGCGTCACCGCTTGCTTCGCGGAAGGATTTCCTGAATCCGAACGTGGTAAAAGTCGTGGTGGACGAGCGCGGCGATGCGCTGTATTTCAGCCGCGCCGCCATTCCGTTCGCGCGCGATGCGGGCCAGGGGTCGCTTGCCCTCGCCACGGCGCTGCATCACCATGGCCTGTATGCCTATCGAGCGGACGTGCTGCGGAGACTCGTCGCCGCGGAACGCGCACCGCTCGAGATCGTCGAAGAGCTGGAGCAGCTGAGGGCGCTGACCCTCGGCATACGCATTCGGGTGGGGATTCCCGCCCGGCGTCCCGGCCCGGGTGTGGATACGGAGGAGGATCTGGTGCGCGTCGAACGCGAGCTTCTCGGGAGCAGCACGAAGTGAATCAGCGCCGCGTGAGTGTGCTGTTCGTGTGCATGGGCAACATCTGCCGGTCGCCGACTGCGGAAGGTGCGTTCCGCAAGGTGGTGCAGGAAGCCGGTCTCGCCGAGACGATTTACATCGAGTCCGCGGGGACGCACGCGTACCACGTCGGTGCGCCGCCGGACCACCGTGCGCAGGCGGCGGCGCAGCGCCGCGGCATCGTGCTTTCCGACATCCGCGCGCGCCGCGTGAGCGACGAGGACTTCGAGACCTTCGATCACATCCTCGTCATGGACAAGGACAACCTGGGCGAGCTGCTGCAGCGCGTGCCGGAGCAGCACCGCGGCAAGGTGCACCTGTTCCTCGAATTCGCGGGCGGCATGGACGCGGCCGAAGTGCCGGATCCCTATTACGGCGGCGCCTCCGGTTTCGAGCTCGTCCTCGATCTCGTCGAGCAGGCGTCAGGGCGCCTGCTCGCGCGCCTGCGCCGGGAAGCGCTGGGCCACCTCAGGCGGCTGTAGCCACCCGTCAGCGGGCGAGCGGCGTCGCCCGCCGGCAGGGCCGTACGATCGCCGGATGGCGACCGCACGGCACCGGGCCGCTCAACCTTCGTTCAGGTGCTTTTCCGCCTCACGCGGCTCGGGCGCCGGCTTGTCGGCCGGCGGCGCGGCCGGCTCCCAGGGCAGCAGACGGCTTCCGGACGGCTCCCTGGCCGCCGGCGTCCCGCTCTCCGGCCCGGCGGGCCGGCTGCGCGGTTCCTCCGGCCGCTCGGGCGCCGGCGAAGGCGCTCGCTCGGGGGCCTCGGACGCCGGGTGCTCGTGAGTCGCGGAAGCCGGGCGCTCGAAGGCCTCGAGGCGCGCGGGGATCGCTGACGCCGGACGCTCCGGCCGCGGAGCGCCCGGTTCGGCCGCGGCCGGGCCTGCGGTGACGGCAGGCTCCGCGGCCGGCGCGCCGTCGTTGAGGCGGCCGTCCCGGCTCTCGGCAGGGGCGGAGGACGGACGCGGCGATGCGTCCTCGCGCGTCTCCGGCCGCGCCTCGGCAACCTTTGCGGGAGCCGCCTGCAGATCGCGCGGCGGTGCCTCAAAAGCCGGAGTTTCCGCCGGCGCCGGCGCCGCGCCTTCGCCGGCGCGTTTACGCCGCCGCCCGCCGCGGCTGCGCCGCCGCGACGAGCTCCTGCCGGTTTCGTCGCGGCTGCGGGTGCCCCCCGTGCCGTCCCCCGCGGGTGCCGCGCCGCCGGTTGCCGGTGCCGGCGCCTGGCGCGCCTCCCGCTCTTCGGCAGCGCGCGGCTCGCGCCGGTCGCCGGCGCGCGCCTCGCGGTTGCCGGGGCTGCGCGTGTCGCGCGCCCTGTCGGAACGCGCCTCGCGGTTTTCCGGGCCGCGCGCCTCGCGGCGTTCGGAGCCTTTGCTTTCGTCCGCCCCGGGCTTACGGTCGCTGCTTTTCGAGCGGCTCTTGCGCGGCTCTCCGCCGCGTGAGCTCGCGCTGCGCTTGCGGCTGCTCTGCGAGCCCTCGCTCCGCCGCCGGGTGCGCTGCCCGCCGCGGCTCTCGGCGCTGCTGCGCCGCGCGGCGCGATGTCGGCGGCTGTCTTCTGCCTCAGGCGTGCCGCGGCCGAACAGCGCGTCGAACAGGCGCACGAACAGGCCGGGCTCCCGCGGCTCCTCGCGGACGGGAGCCGGCTGCGCGGGCGTGAGGGTGGCGACGGCGGCAGCCTCCGCGACCTTGCGCTCCGGCACGACCTGCTCCGGGTCGGCTTCCTCGACCTGCTCGGCGAGCCGATAGCTCGTCCCCATGTTTTCCGGCAGCTCCACCTGGTCGTCGCGCACGCGGCGCACGTGATAGTGCGGCGTCTCGAGCCGGGAATTGGCGATCAGCACCACCTGCATGCCGTTGCGCGACTCGAGGTTCTGCACCCAGCTGCGCTTCTCGTTCAGGAGATAGGTCGCGACCTCTACCGGGAGTTGCGCGATGACCTTGGCGGTGCGCTCCTTGCGCGCCTCCTCGCCGATGATGCGCAAAATGGCGAGCGCGAGCGACTCGACGCTCCTGATGTTGCCGATTCCCGAGCAGCGCGGGCAGGTCAGGTAGCTCGATTCGCCGAGCGAGGGCCGCAGCCGCTGGCGCGACATTTCGAGCAGCCCGAAACGGCTGATCTTGCCGATCTGCACGCGCGCGCGATCCTGGCGGACGGCCTCGCGCAGGCGGTTCTCGACGGCGCGCTGGTTCTTCTGCGGCCCCATGTCGATGAAGTCGATGACCACGAGACCGCCGAGGTCCCGCAGCCTGAGCTGGCGCGCGACCTCGTCCGCCGCCTCGAGGTTGGTGTTGAGCGCCGTCGCCTCGATGTCGCCGCCCTTGGTGGCGCGCGCGGAGTTGATGTCGATCGACACCAGCGCTTCGGTGTGGTCGATGACGAGGCTGCCGCCGGAAGGCAGCGTCACGGAGTGGGCGAACGCCGATTCGATCTGCGACTCGATCTGGAAGCGCGTGAACAGCGGCACCGCATCCGTGTAAGCTTTCAGCTTGCGCAGGCTCTGCGGCATCACCTGCTCGATGAATTCACGCGCCTCGTTGTAGGTCTTCTCGTCGTCGATCAGGATCTCGCCGATCTCGTCGGACATGTAGTCCCGGAGCGCGCGGATGACGGCGTTGCTCTCCCGGTAGATGAGGAACGGCGAGGGCCGCTCGACCACGACCTTCTTGATCGCCTCCCATACCGAAAGCAGGTTGTCGAGGTCCCACTTGAGCTCTTCCGGGCTGCGGTCGATGCCGGCCGTGCGCACGATCACGCTCATGCCGTCGGGGACCTCGATCTCCTGCAGCGACTGGCGCGCGAGATCCCGGTCGTCGCCGACGATGCGGCGGGAAACGCCGCCCGAGCGCGGCTTGTTCGGCTTCAGGACGATGAAGCGGCCGGCGAGGCTGACGAAGGTGGTCAGCGCGGCGCCCTTGTTGCCGCGCTCCTCCTTGTCGATCTGCACGACGATGTCCTGGCCTTCCTTCAGGACCTCGCGAATGTTCGCGCGCCCGCCGGGGGGCACGTCCGCGATGAAGTACTCGCTCGAGATCTCCTTGAGCGGCAGGAAACCGTGGCGCTCCGCGCCGTAATTGACGAACGCCGCCTCGAGGCTGGGCTCGAGGCGGGTGATCTTCCCCTTGTAGATGTTGGCTTTCTTACGCTCGCCGGACGGCAGTTCGATGTTGAGGTCGTACAGCCGCTGGCCGTCGACCATTGCCATGCGCAACTCTTCTTCCTGAGTTGCATTGATCAGCATTCTTTTCATGTTGCCCTGCTAGGTGGTTCTGGTGGGGCAACGAGCGGGAGTCACGATGGCACGCGAACGGCGCGCCGCAGGGATCAGCGGTGACGGGAGAGAGGGCCAGCAACAAGGCCCGGAAGAGATTTTGCAGCGTCAATGGGGCGGGAGATACGATCATCCAGCCCGGCAAAAAACCAGTCATGATTTCCCTGCGGCCTGAGCCGCTCCTGGCGCCAGCTCGGGTTTCCTGCTCGTGCCAAAAGGAGCCCGGCCTCACGTCGAGACCGGAGGTGAATAGCTTGCCAGCGACCGGTCCCGGTCGATTCCCTGTCGAACGCCTGGTCAGAGAGGGGCCGCCGTCACGAGTCGCTCGTGAGACGGCATGGGTCGCTGCCTCACGGGAGGTTAATATACCACAGCGGCGGAAACGGGCGAGCCGCCGGGGAACAGGCGGGTTCATGCGGCCAACGGACGGGAAAACACACGCCGGCAACGCGGCCGCCGTCCGCAAGGTGGCCATCGACGCGGCCACTGCCGGGCAGCGCATCGACAACTTCCTGCGGCGGGAGCTGCCGGGCGTGCCGAAAAGCCGCGTCTACCGGCTCCTGCGGCGCGGCGAGGTGCGGATCAACGGCGGGCGCGTGCGGGCCGACTACCGGCTCCAGGAAGGCGACACCGTGCGTATTCCCCCCGCGCGGGTGCGCCCGCCGGGCAGCGCCGCGCCCGAAGGGCAGGTCTCGAAGCTCGCCGGGCGGGTGCTGTTCGAGGACCGCGACGTGCTCGTGATCGACAAGCCGGCGGGCACCGCCGTGCATGGCGGCAGCGGCATCTCGCATGGCGTGATCGAGCTCTTGCGGCAGGCTCGCCCGGAGCTCCGCGAGCTCTCGCTCGTGCACCGCCTCGACCGCGAGACCTCGGGCTGCCTCGTGCTGGCGAAGAAGCGCAGCGTGCTGCGGCGGTTGCACGCGATCTTCCGCGCGGGGAAGGTCGAGAAGAACTACCTCGCGCTGGTCGCGGGCGACTGGCAGCACGGGGAGCGTATCGTGGACGCGCCGCTCCTCGTGCGGCACCGCGAAGGCGGAGAGCGACACGTGATCGTCAGCGAGGACGGCAAGCCGGCGGCCACGCGGTTTCGCCTGTCGCGCGGCTATGGCGCGTGGAGCCTGCTGCAATGCGAGCCCGCCACCGGCCGCACGCACCAGATCCGCGTGCACGCGGCGCATGCCGGCCACCCGCCGGTCGTCGACGAGCGCTACGGCGCCGCGGCGGCGAACGACGCCGCCCGCGCCCTCGGGCTGAGCCGCCTGTTCCTCCATGCGCAATCGATCGCCTTCCCCGACGAGAGCGGCAATGAGCTGCACTTCACGGCGCCCCTGGCCGAGGATCTCGAGCGCTTTCTTGCGGTGATTGCCAGGCAGTAGCGCGGCGGGCGGGGGCAGCGCGTTCCGCGACCCGAGGCGGTCTAGCTTGGTGGCCGGCACAGGAAGCCGGTCCCGCTGCCGACGCCGACGATCTCGACCAGTTTCGCTGCGAGCCAGATCATCGGCAGCCCGACGAGCGACGTCGGGTCCTCCGTGTGCACGGCTTCGAAGAGCACGACGCCCGCACCTTCCACACGAAAGCTGCCGGCGCAGTCGTACGGCTCGTCGTGGCGCAGGTACGCCTCTGCCAGCGAGCGGTCGAAGCGGCGAAACCGCACGGACGTCAGGTCGGTGTGCCGGTGCGGTTGGCCCGCCGGGTCCAGCAAAGACACCGCGGTGAGGAAGCGCAGCGTGCGGCCGGAGGCGGCCATGAGCTGCTCGAGCGCGGGCTCGAAGCCGCCCGGCTTGCCGAGGATGCGCGTCCCGAGCACCGCGACCTGGTCGGCGCCGATGACCAGCGCAGCGGGATGCCGGCGGGCCACCGCGCAGGCCTTGGCAAGGGCGAGGCGCGAGGCGAGCGCCTCCGGCGCCTCGCCCGGCCGTGGTGCCTCGTCGACCGCCGGCGAGTCGCAGCGGAAGTCGGCGAGCACCCGCTCCAGCAGGCCGCGACGGTAAGGCGACGAGGACGCCAGCACGACGGCCGGCAGCGGACTTTTCTGCATCGGCGGAATTTCCTGATAAAAGAACAGTCTAACCGAAGCTGCCGCGCGTCCTGCTGCGGCAGCGTTTTAGTTTTGACACGCGCAGGTCGGGTCCTTATCATGCGCGCCGCCATGGTCAATCCCCTGCTGGAGCGCGCGCCGCCCAAGGTGTTCGCGGAACGGGGGCAGGTCATCGAAAACCACGAGAAGCTCGACCTGTTTCCGCGACTGACGGAGGCGGTCGAGGCCGATCTCGCACGCCTGTCCGATGCGCGCGCGGCGGATGCGTGGCGGCAACGGCCGGTAGCGTTTAGACTCGCGTTCGGCTTTGCGGATACCGAGCATGGCCTGCCGGCACTGGAAGGCCGTGCCGAGGTCGAGATTCCGGCGGTGTGCCAGCGCTGTCTCGAGGTCTTCGAGCTGTCGCTCGGCAGGGATTTCCGCCTGCTGTTCAGCGGTCCCGGAGGCCGCGCGGACGCCTCGCTGGACTACGAGGTGTGGGAGCTGGAGGAAGGGCTCGTTCGCCCGCTCGACGTGCTGGACGAGGCGCTCGTCATGGCGCTGCCGTTCGCGGCGCGGCACGCGAGCGACACGGAATGCGGCCCGCTGGCGAGCGAGGCGCCGGCAGCGAGCGACGGCGGCGAGACCGTGCGGCCGTTCGCCGATTTGCGAGCACAGATGCGCGACGGAAAGCGGCGCGGGGGCCGTCGCGGAAAGACAAGGTGACACCGGCCGTCACTCAAAACGGAGATTCGTGAATGGCTGTACAGAAGAGTCGCAAGTCCCCCGCAAGGCGCGGTATGCGACGTTCGCACGACCGGCTGAAGTCGCCGGCCCTTTCCGTCGACCCCACCTCGGGAGAGACGCACCTGCGTCATCGCGTGACCCCCGACGGCTTCTACCGCGGGGTCCAGGTCATCGCCCAGCCCGAACCGGACGACGAAGAATAAGCGCGGTGCGCCCGGCGGCGCCGGGCGCGAGCCATCTTGGGGGCAGGGGTCTGCGCGGTAGAAACGGACGAGGCGAGGGCGGCCCGGTTCGAGTCCGATTTTTCGATCCGACGAGGAGCATAGTGGTGACTATGTGACGAGGAGGATCGAAAAATCGGGCCGAACCGGGACGGCCGCAGCCCGTCCGGCTGCTGCCGCGCAGACCCCCGTTTCGGTCATTGCGCTGGATGCGATGAGCGGCGACCTTGGCGCCGAGGTCGTCGTGCGCGCGGCTGTCGCCTCGCTGGACCGGCACCCCAACCTCGAGCTCGTGCTCGTCGGCGACGCCGCCGAGCTCGGAGGATTCGTGAGCCGTCTCGCCGCCGGGCACCCGCGGCTCAGGGTGGTCCCCTCGACCGAGATCGTCGGCATGTCGGAGCCGCCGGCGGAGGCGTTGCGGCGCAAGAAGGACTCGTCCATGCGCGTCGCGATCGACCTGGTGAAGGAAGGCGCCGCGCAGGCCTGCGTCAGCGCAGGCAATACCGGAGCGCTGATGGCGATCGCCAAATTCGTGCTGAAGACCCTGCCGGGCATCGACCGGCCGGCCATCATCGCCGAGCTGCCGTGCATCGGCGGCAGCGTGCACATGCTGGACCTCGGCGCGAACACCTCCGGCGATGCCGAGCTCCTGTTCCAGTTCGCGGTGATGGGCTCGATCGTGACGGCGGACATCCGGCGCATCGAGCGCCCGCGCGTCGCGCTGCTCAACATCGGTGTCGAGGAGATCAAGGGCAACGACACGATCAAGGATGCATCGGCTCTGCTCGCGGCGAGCAGCCTGAACTACGTGGGTTTCATCGAGGGCAACGAGATCTTCTCCGGTAAAGCCGACGTGGTCGTGACGGATGGCTTTACCGGCAACGTCGCGCTGAAAACCATGGAGGGTACGATCGGCCTGGCCGGCCATTACCTGAAGCGGGCGTTCACGCGCAATGCCTTTGCGCGGCTGCAGGCGTGGCTGGCATCGCCGGTGCTGAAGAGTCTTGCGGTCGAGATGGATTCGCGCAACTACAACGGTGCCTCTCTCGTCGGACTTAATGGTATCGTCATTAAAAGCCACGGCAGCGCGGACGCGCACGCGTTCCAGCACGCGATCGAGAACGCGCTCGTCGAAGTGAAAAACCAGGTACCGGTGCAGATCGGAAACCTGCTGCAACGGGAAGCCGCATGACCTACTCGAGAATCGCCGGAACCGGCCACTACCTGCCCGAGCGCGTCCTCACGAATTTCGATCTCGAGAAAATGGTCGAGACGAGCGATGAATGGATTCGCACGCGCACCGGCGTCGAGCGTCGCCACATCGCGGCCGAAGGGGAGACGACGTCCGATCTCTGCGTCGCGGCCGCGCAGCGTGCGCTGGAGGCCGCCGGCGTCGGCGCGGACGAGGTCGATCTCGTCGCGGTGGGCACCACGACCCCCGACCTCGTGTTCCCGAACGTCGGCACGCTGGTGCAGGCGCGGCTCGGCATCCCGGCCTGTCCGGCGTTCAGCGTCGAGGCGGCCTGCACCGGCTTCCTGTACGCGCTCAGCATGGCGGACAAGTTCGTGCGCGCGGGTGAAGCGAAGTGCGCGCTCGTGCTCGGCGCGGAGGTCCTGAGCCGTCTGATCGACTGGACGGATCGCTCGACGTGCGTGCTGTTCGGTGACGGGGCAGGGGCGGTCGTGCTCCGTCCCGCCGACGAGCCGGGCATCTATTCTTCCCATCTCGGCGCGGACGGCCGCTACAAGGACCTTCTCTATTACCCCTACGGGGCGTCGCAGCAGCTCGACAAGGCGGGCCTCGGCGACGCGAGAATCATCATGAGCGGCAACGAAGTGTTCAAGGTCGCGGTCAAGACGCTCGGCAGTGTCGCCGAGGAGGCCGTGCGCGCGAACGGCTTCGTGACGGAGGACGTCGACTGGTTCGTGCCGCACCAGGCGAACCTGAGAATCATCCAGGCGACGGCGAAGCGCCTCGAGCTGCCGATGGAGAAGGTGATCCTCACGGTGCAGGAGCACGGCAACACGTCGGCCGCGTCCGTACCCATGGCGCTCGACGTCGGCGTGCGCGACGGGCGCATTCGACGCGGCCAGCTCGTGCTCATGGAGGCCTTCGGCGGCGGCTTCACCTGGGGCTCCTGCCTGATGCGCTACTGACCGCACGGGCCGCTTTGCCCGATGCGCCATGATTCGTAGGCGCGATGCGGGCTCCTGGGGGCGCGTCAGCGCAGGACGGTGCCGCGCTCGCGCGTGCGCCGGCGCTGCATGCGCGCCTGCAGCTGCTTGCGTTTCGCGGCCAGCCGCTCTGCGGCCCCATTGCTGCCGCCCACCCGCGACGGCGAGCGTCCGAGCTCCTTGCGGTAGCGGCAGAAATCGGCATACGCCTCGCGCACGTGGCGGAAGTCGCGGAGCAGGAGCTCGATCAGGATCAGGTCGTCGAGAAAGCCGATCGCGGGGATGTCGTCGGGAATGATGTCTTCGGGATCGCCGAAGTAGACGAAGGTCGCGAGGAGCTGCTCGCGATCGGGTTTCGGCAACCGCCACTCGCGGTCCTCGAGCATGTCGATCATGGTCTCGAGCTCCGGCAGCCGGGCGGTCACGAAATCGGGCAGCCGCCCGGCGCTCCTGATACCGGCGAGAGCCCCGCGCACGGCTTCGACGATCTCCGCCTCGTCGCCGCCGCGCACCGTGTTGCGCGCCTTGCGGATCGCCTGGCGGAAGAACCTGAGATCGCGCTCGGTGAACTCGAGGGAAACGCTGACGCCCATTGTGCTTGCCCGCCGCCCCGTGGTGCTCGCAAGGCTACCGGCGGGGAGGACGGCCGGTCAATCCGCCTCGTCAGGCCACGCCCATGGCCGCACGAATCAGCCAGGCGAGCGCCGCAACGGCGGCGACACCCGCGACCCACAGGGCGACGAGCCACGCGCAGCGGCGCAGGATATCGCGCGCCGCCATCAGCGCGCGTTCAATGGTAGCCCTCGCCGGCGCGCACCTTGCCGCGGAACACGCGATAGACGCCCGCCGTGTAGACGAGGATCAAGGGCAGCAGGAACAGCGCGCCGACCAGCAGGAACCTCAAGCTCGCGTCCGGCGCCGCCGCTTCGCGGAACGTCACGGAGTGTGGCACGACGTACGGCCAGAAGCTGATCATGAGGCCGATGAAGGACAGCACGAACAGCGCTTCGGCGTACAGGAACGGCGTGCCGTGCCGGCCCCGCGCAAGACTCAGCAGGAGCATTCCGCCGCAGGCGGCGACTAGCAGCGGCACCGGCATCGTGTACAGGAGTGCCGGCCAGCTGAACCACTTGTCGACGTAACCTGCTTGCAGGAACGGCGTCCACACGCTGAACACGAGGATACCGGCGAGGGTGGCCCAGGCGAAGCGCCGGGCGAAGCGGCGTGCGCGCTGCGCGAGCTCGCCTTCCGTCTTCAGCACCAGCCAGGTGGCGCCGAGCAGGCAATAGCCGACGGCGAGCGCGATGCCGGTCACGATGCTGAACGGCGTGAGCCAGTCCCACCAGCCGCCGGCGTAGCTGCGGCCGGCGACCGGAATGCCCTGCACCAGCGCGCCGAGCGTGATGCCCTGCGCGAGCGCGGCGATGAGCGAGCCGGCGAAGAACGCGCGATCCCAGCGGTACGGGCGCGCGCGTGCCGCCCCACGGAACTCGAACGCGACGCCGCGCAGGATGAGCCCGACGAGCATCGCGACGATGGGCGCGTACAAAGCCGGCAGGATCACGGCATAGGCGAGCGGGAAGACGGCGAACAGTCCGCCGCCGCCCAGTACGAGCCAGGTTTCGTTGCCGTCCCAGACCGGTGCGACGGAGTTCATGGCTGTCGTGCGCTCGCGAGCGTCGGGGAGCCAAGGAAACAGGATCCCGATGCCGAGATCGAAACCGTCGAGCAGGACGTACGCGAGCACCGCGAACGCGAGCAGCACCATCCAGACCAGAGCGAGATCGGGCTCGAACATCAGGACTCCTCGCGCATCCAGGCGGCCATGCGGCGCAGCAGGCTCTCGCGCTCGCGCGCTTCCTCGCGCGCTTCCTCCTCCGCGCCGGCGGCCGGCTGCTGGCGCAGCAGCCTGAGCAGGTAGACGATGCCGATCCCGAACACCGCGACGTAAACGATCACGAACGCGGTGAACGATCCGGCAACGGCCGGAAGCGCGACGGGGGAGACGGAGTCCGCGGTACGCAGCAGCCCGTAAACGGTGTACGGCTGCCGGCCGACTTCGGTGACGGTCCAGCCGCAAAGCAGTGCGACCAGCCCGGCCGGCGCGGCGAAGAGCGCCGACCGTTGCAGCAGCGGTGTATCGAACAGGCGTCCGCGCAGCCTCTGGACGAGGCTCCAGAGCCCGATGCCGGCCATCAGCAGGCCGAGGCCGACCATGATGCGGAAGCTCCAGAACACGGTCGCGACGTGCGGCCAGTCGGCGCGGTCGAACTGGTCGAGCCCCGTGATCTCGGCGTTCGGCGAATGGCCGAGGATGATGCTGCCCGCCTTGGGAATCTGCAGCGCATGACGCACGGTGCCCGTGTCGGCATCGGGCAGGCCGACGAGGTAGAGCGGCTGCCCGCGGCGCGTTTCGAAATGCCCTTCCACCGCCGCGATCTTCATCGGCTGGTGCTCCGCGCTGTTCAGGCCGTGCAGGTCGCCGACGAGGATCTGCAGCGGCGCGACCAGCGTCGCCATCCACATCGCCATCGAGAACATCAGGCGCGCCTGGCGCCCATTGTCACCGCGCAGCAGGTGATAAGCGCCCGCGCCGCCGACGACGAACGCGGTGGCGAGATAGGCTGCGAGCACCATGTGCGCGAAGCGGTAGGGAAAGGACGGGTTGAAGACGACGGCCAGCCAGTCGGCGGGCACGAACTGGCCGGCGGCATTGACGGCATAGCCGGCCGGCGTCTGCATCCAGCTGTTGGCGCTTAAAATCCAGAAGGCGGAGAGCAGAGTGCCGAGCGCAACCATCAGCGTTGCGAAGAAGTGCAGGCCGCGCCCGACGCGGTTCATGCCGAACAGCATCACGCCGAGAAAACCCGCTTCGAGAAAGAACGCGGACAGCACTTCGTAACCCAGCAGCGGACCGAGTATCGGGCCGGTGAGGTCGGCGAAGCGGCTCCAGTTCGTGCCGAACTGGTAGCTCATCACGACGCCGGAGACGACCCCCATGCCGAACGCGACCGCGAACGGCCGCAGCCAGAACCGGAACAGGCGCTCGTACGCGGGGCGGTCGGTGGCAAGCCACAGTCCTTCGAGCACGGCGAGATAGCTCGCGAGCCCGATCGTCAGCGCGGGGAAGACGATATGGAAGGAGATCGTGAAGGCGAACTGCAGCCTGGCGACGTTGAGGGCGGTGAACCATTCCATCGTGCGTCCGGAAGGAAGTGCCTGCGGGAACGGCAGCCGTTCCGCCGCGGAAGGAGCGGATGGGAGGCGCGCGGGACGGTCGGCTCGCGAGAGGATAACAGAACATCCGGCCCGGCACCGGGCGCGCCGCGCCAATGAGCTTTGCGCAGCGTGACGCCGCTCCGGCCGTTGCCTCCTGCCGTATGGGATAATGCGGCCGTGACACCGAAGCTCTATATCGGCAATTACAACTACTCGTCCTGGTCGCTGCGCGCCTGGTTCCTGCTGGCGGAGGCCGGGATCGCCTTCGAGGAGGAACGCGTTCCCCTCGACACGCCCGGGTTCGCCGGCCGTATCGCCGCGGTCTCGCCCGCCGGCCGCGTGCCGGTGCTCGTGCTCGACGACGGTCCCGTCTGGGACTCCCTCGCCATTGCCGAGACCGTGGCCGAGCGCTGGCCCGAGAAGGGCCTGTGGCCGTCCGATCCCGGCCGGCGTGCGCAGGCGCGCTCGATCAGCGCGGAGATGCACGCCGGCTTTGCGGCGCTGCGCGAAGCCATGCCGATGAACTGCCGCGCGATGGGGCGCAAGGTGCCGCTGTCGCCCGCGCTCGCCGCGGACATCGAGCGCGTGCTCGCGATCTGGAGTGAGTGCGCGGAGCGCGCTGGCGGCCCGTGGCTGTACGGCCGTTTCGGCGTCGCGGATGCGATGTATGCGCCCGTCGTGCTCAGATTTCGTACCTACGGCGTCGATCTGCCACAATCGGCGCGCGGCTACGCCGAGCGTGTGCTGGCGAGCCGCGCCATACAGCGCTGGCTTGCGGCGGCGGAAGCGGAAACGGAAGTAATCGAAAAGGAAGAAGCCGGACGATGACGCACATGTCGATCAGGGCTGCGGGCGCATGCGCAGCGGCCGTCGGGAGCCTCCTGCTCGCAACCGCCGCGACAGCGGAAGTCTACGAGCTGCCGCCGCCGGGCACGGACGTGATCGGCGCGATCACCACGGTCGAAGCGCGCGCCGCCGACACGCTGCTCGACATCGGCCGCCGCCACGGCGTCGGCTACGAGGAAATGGTGCGCGCCAACCCGGACGTGGACGTGTGGCTGCCGGGCGAAGGCACGCGTGTCGTGCTGCCCACGCGCTACATCCTGCCGCCCGGTCCGCGGCGCGGGCTCGTGCTCAACCTGCCCGAGTACCGCCTGTATTACTTCCCGACGCCGAAACCCGGCGAGCCGGCGATGGTGCTGACCTTTCCGGTGAGCATCGGGCGCATGGACTGGGCGACGCCGCTCGGCGATACGCGCGTCGTGTCGAAAGTCGTGCGGCCGTCGTGGTACCCGCCGGAATCGGTGCGCAAGGAGCATGCGGAGGACGGCCGGCCGCTGCCGCGCATCGTGCCGCCGGGGCCCGACAATCCGCTCGGCGAGTTCGCGATGCGTCTCGCGCTCCCCGGCTACCTGATTCACGGCACGAACCGGCCCGCCGGCGTGGGCATGCGCGTGACCCACGGCTGCGTGCGCATGTATCCCGAGGACATCGAGTTCCTGTTCGGCCGCGTGGCGGTCGACACCCCGGTGCGCATCGTCAACGAGCCGATCAAGCTCGGCTGGGACGGCGACCGCCTGCTGATGGAAGCGCACCGTCCCCTCGATGTCGCGCCGGTCACCGACGATCAGGACGAGCCGGTGGTGGAAGAGGCGGTGGCGATCGACGCGGCCGGCGAGCCGGGGCGCGAGCCGCCGAAGGCGAGCCGGCTCACCGCGCTCACCCGGCAGTTCGTCGCGGCGACCGACGCGCGCCCCGGCGAGCTCGACTGGGAAGTCGCGGAAGCCCTGCTCGAGCGCTCCGACGGCATCCCCGCCGCCGTCGGCGGCGCCATAAAAAACGCCGCGACAAGCGCGGCGTCTGAATGAATCTCTTCGAGTAGTCTCTCGCTACTTTGACATCGACTTCTGGAACATGCGTTCCAGGCGGTCGCGGTTCGCATCGCAACAGGACTGCGCTTCCTCGGCAGCGGCCAGCGCCTCGTCGGCCGTGGCCTGCGCGTTGCGTGCCGCCTGGGCCGCGCTGTCCGCCGCGGCACGCGCGGCCTCTGCTGCGGACTTCGCCGCCGCCGCATCCCGGGCCGCCTGGTCCACGGTCGCCTGGAGCTGGTCGCGTTCCGCCGTATTGGCGCAACCGGCGGCCGCGCCGAGCACCAGTGCCAGTGCGCTCACCTTGATTATGTTGCTCATCATCATCCCAGTTCCTCTGGTGGAAAAAAATGCAGGCGCATTATTTCTTAAATTAATTGCGCCTTCAATGATCTGCGCGATGAATTCGCGTGCTGTCGTGCATCCGCGACAGATGCGTTCGAAGCGCTCGGGCACCGGGACGAGGTCACGCAAAGCCATGGCAAGTCGCGGCGGAACGTGAGGTTGTCGTCGCTTCATCGAATCGGCATGACATGCGGAGGCGGCAGCGGGGGCGGGACGGCGCCGCGAGCGGTGGGCGGCGAGCGCTGCAAAACCCGGCCCGCGGCCGGATATTTACAATCGGCCGAAACTGGTTATACTCACAGTGACTGTTGATTCGTACAGGGCGCCGACGATGCACGAGCTCACCCCACGCCAGGCCCAGATTCTGAAAATGATTCAGGAATTTATCGCTGAATGCGGTATGCCGCCGACGCGCGCGGAGATCGCGAAAACGCTGGGCTTCAAGTCGCCGAACGCGGCCGAGGACCACCTGCGCGCGCTGCAGAGGAAAGGCGTGCTGGAGCTCGTGCCCGGCGCCTCGCGCGGCATCCAGCTCAAGGATTCCCTGCGCGAGCAGCTCGGCCTGCCGCTCGTCGGCCGGGTCGCGGCGGGTCGCCCGATCCTCGCCGAGGAGCACATCGAGACGCATTACCAGATCGATCGCGCGCTCTTCAAGCCGAAGGCGCATTACCTGCTGCGCGTCGAAGGCATGAGCATGAAGAACGCCGGCATTCTGCACGGCGATCTCGTGGCGGTGCATCGCACGCCGGAAGTGCGCAGCCGGCAGATCGTCGTTGCCCGCGTGGACGACGAGGTCACCGTCAAGCGTTATCGCCAGGACGGCTCGCAGGTGTGGCTGCTGCCGGAGAACGAGGAGTTCGAGCCGATCAAGGTCGATCTGAAATCGCAATCGATGGTGATCGAAGGCGTGGTCGTCGGCGTCATTCGCGAGCGGCTCACGACGCACTAGTCGCGCGTGGCGCGGCAGCAGGTCGCATGCTGCGCATCCAGGTCGCGCGCGATGCGCGCTCCTACCTAGCATGAATGAAGCACTCGAAAAGCTTCTTGCCCATCCGCGGATCTGGCGCTCCGGAGGCGCCGGGCGGGCGCGCAGCCTCGATCCGCACGGAGCCGCGCCGGGCGTTCCGACCGGCCATGCCGCCCTCGATCGCGAATTGCCGGGGGGCGGCTGGCCGCGGCAGGCGCTCACGGAAATTCTCATCGAGGGTCACGGCAGGGGCGAGCTCAGGTTGCTGATGCCGGCGCTCGCCGAGCTCGGGCAGAACGACGGCGAGGGGGAAACCGGCTGGCTGGCCTGGATCGCCCCGCCGCTCCTGCCGTATCCGCCGGCGCTCGGCCAATGGGGCGTGGATCTCTCGCGCGTGCTGGTCGTGCAGCCGAAACGGCGTGCCGACGTGCTGTGGGCGGCCGAGCAGGCGCTGGCTTCGGGCAATTGCGCGGCGGTGCTGCTCTGGCCGGAAGCGATCGGCGCCAGAGCGCGCGCGTCGCGGCACGCGCGAACCGGCCGCCGGGCCGCGGCCTTTCCGAGCCGGCGGCTGCAACTCGCCGCCGAGAGAGGCGGGGCATTGAGCTTTGCTTTTCGTCCGGCGAGCGCACGCGCGGAAATCTCCGCCGCCGCGTTGCGCCTCCTGCTCGCGCGCGGCGAACAGGGTCTCGATGCCGTCATCCTGAAGAGTCGCGGCGGCCGGCCGGCGCGGGTGCGCAACGTCGTTCATGAAGTCGAATAGCTCGTGTCGCTCGAGGATCGCCCGCATGCCGCCGCGGCGGACGCCGCCCCCACTCCCACCGGAGAACGCGCTCGCGGAGGCGTAAGCCGGCCGGCGCAACGGGCGCTGCCGCTCGGCGATGCGCCCGCGCTCGCGCCTGCGCGCTCGATGCGCACGCGTTCGCGACCCCTGTGGCTGTGCCTCGATTTCCCGCGGCTGCCGCTCGAAGCGCTTCCCGGCGGCGCGGGCCCGCGCGCGGTCTACGAGGAGCACCGGGGCGTGCGGCAGGTCCTGCTCGCGAACGGGGAAGCCGGCAAGGCGGGTATCCAGGCCGGCATGCCGGTCACCGCGGCGCTCGCGCTCCTGCCGGCGCTCGCCCTGCAGGCGCGCGATCCGGCGCGCGAACGGCGCACCCTCGAGGCGCTCGCCGCGTGGGCGGAGTGCTACACGTCGCGGGTGAGCCTCGACCCGCCGGCCCTCCTGCTCGAGATCGCGGGCAGCCTGCGCCTCTTCGGCGGGCTCGACACCTTGTGGCGGCGGATCACGCACGATCTCGGGCGACGGGGGTTCACCGCGGCGCAGGCTTTGGCGCCCACGCCGCTCGCCGCGCTTCTCTTCGCGCGCGGCGGCGGAGGCACCCGCATCGAGGATCCGAAGCACCTGACCGGTGCCGTCGCCGCGCTGCCGCTTGCCTGCCTCGCCTGGCCGGAAGAGGTGCTGGATGCCCTGCGCGGCATGGGGCTCACCACTATCGGCGATTGCCTGCGCCTGCCGCGACAGGGTTTTTTGCAGCGCTTCGGCGCCGCGCCTCTCCTCGATCTCGACCGGGCGCTCGGGCGCTTGCCGGATCCGCGCGCGAGCCATCGCCAGCTCGAGCGGTTCTCCCGCGAATGCGAGCTCTCCGGCGAAATCGACGACAGCGGGATCCTGCTCGAAGCCTGCCGGCAACTGCTGGAGGAGCTCGAACGCTTTCTCGTCCGGCGGCAGTTGGCGGTGCGTGCGGTGCGCTTCACCTTCTTTCACCTGCGCGCGCAGGCGACGCGCCTCGAGATCGGGCGCCGCCAGGCCGGCGGGGGCGTCGAGCAATGGAGCCGCCTGCTCGCATCGCGCTTCGAAACTCTCGACCTGCCGGAGCCGGTCATTGCCATCCGCCTCGCGGCTCGCGACGGCGAGCCGCTCCGGGGCACCACCGCGAGCCTGCCGTTTCACGGCAGGGCGGGCGAGGGGTGCGCGCCCGTGGTGCCGATGGCGGATCTCGTGGAGCGACTCGGCGCGCGCCTGGGGCCGGGGGCGGTTCACGGGCTCGCCCTGGCCGCCGAGCATCGTCCCCAGCGCGCGTGGCGGCCCGCTCTGCCGGCGGCCGAACGCCTCGCGCGAGCGTCCCGGTCCTTGCCGGAGCCTCCCGACGACTACCGGCCGCACTGGCTCGACTCCCGGCAGGCCGGGCGCCTGCTGCTCAGGCGACCGTTGTGGATGCTGTCCGAGCCGTTGCCGTTGCGGGCGGACGGCGAAGCACCGTCGTGTGACGGGCCTCTGACCCTGCTCTCCGGCCCCGAGCGCATCGAGACCGGCTGGTGGGACGAAGAAAGCGTGGCCCGCGACTATTTCATCGCCGCCGACGCGCGAGGCTCGCATCTCTGGATCTTTCGCGACCGCTCGCGGGGCGGCTGGTACCTGCACGGGATGTTCGGCTGATGCGCCCGTTGCCCGATGTCGAGTACGCCGAGCTGCACGCGCTCAGCAATTTCACATTCCTGCGCGGCGCGTCGCATCCCGAGGAGCTGGTGCTGATGGCGAACGAGCTCGGGTACCGCGCGCTCGCGCTCACCGACGAGTGCTCCGTCTCCGGCATCGTGCGCGCGCATGCCGCCGCGAAAGGCACCGGTCTCGAGCTCGTCATCGGCAGCGAGATCAGGGTCGTGGACGGGCCGAAGCTCGTGGTGCTGGCACAGAACCGCCGCGGTTACGCGCGCCTCTGCCGCCTGATCACCGACGGTCGGCGGGCCGCGGAGAAAGGCGAGTACCGGCTCGAGCCTCACGCCTTCGCCGACGGCCTGCCGGATTGCCTCGTGCTGTGGATTCCCGACACCCGGCTCAGCCTCGACGTCCGCGATCGCTGGATGCTCGACGCCTTCGCCGGGCGGCTGTGGATCGCGGTCGAGCTGCTCGCCGACGGCCTCGAGCGGGAGCGCCTGCGACGCTTGCGCGCGCTCGGGCGCACTTTCGGGCTGCCGCTCGTCGCGGCGGGCGACGTGCACATGCATTGCCGGGCGCGGCGCGCGCTGCAGGATACGCTCACCGCGGTGCGCGCCGGCGTGACGCTGGAGCGCGCCGGCCTCCTCCTGTATCCGAACGGCGAGCGTTACCTGCGCCCGCGGGAGGTGCTCTCGTCCGTCTATCCGCCGGAGCTTCTCGAGGAAACCGTGCGCATCGCAGAGCGCATCGATTTCTCGCTGGGCGAGCTCCGCTACACCTATCCCGGGGAGCTCGTCCCGGCGGGCGAGACGCCGGCGAGCTGGCTCGGGAAATTGACGGAGGAGGGGATGCGGCGGCGCTGGCCGGACGGCGCCCCGGACAAAGTGCAAAAGCTCGTGCAGCACGAGCTCGCGCTCATCCGCAGCCTCGATTACGAAGCCTACTTCCTGACGGTGCACGACATCGTCGCTTTCGCGCGCAGCCGCGGCATCCTCTGCCAGGGCCGCGGCTCGGCGGCCAACTCCGCCGTGTGTTTCTGTTTACGAATCACGGAAGTGGATCCCGCGCGCATGTCGATGCTGTTCGAGCGCTTCATCTCGCGCGAGCGCAACGAGCCGCCCGACATCGACGTCGATTTCGAGCACGAGCGGCGCGAGGAAGTCATCCAGTACATCTACGGAAAATACGGGCGCGACCGCGCCGCACTCGCGGCGACGGTGATCACCTACCAGCCACGGAGCGCGATCCGCGACGTCGGCAAGGCGCTTGGGCTCGCCCCCGTGCAGGTCGATCGCCTGGCGCGCTCGATGCAATGGTGGGACGGCAGGACCGTGGATGCGAGCCGCGTCGTCGAGGCAGGTCTCGACCCCCGGAGCCCGGTGCTCAAACGGCTGCTCCGGCTGGTGCGCGAGCTGGTCGGCTTCCCGCGCCACCTTTCGCAGCACGTCGGCGGCTTCGTCATTTCCGACCGGCCGCTCGCCGAGCTCGTCCCGGTCGAGAATGCCGCCATGCCCGAGCGCACGGTGATCCAGTGGGAGAAGGACGATCTCGAGGAACTGGGGCTCCTCAAGGTCGACGTGCTGGGGCTCGGCATGCTGACGGCGATCCGCCGCGCCTTCGATCTCATCCGCGGCTATTCCGGCCGGGAGTACACGCTCGCGACGGTGCCGGCGGAGGACCCGGCCGTGTACGACATGATCTCGAAGGGCGACACGATGGGCGTGTTCCAGATCGAGTCGCGCGCGCAGATGGCGATGCTGCCGCGGCTCAAGCCGCAGTGCTATTACGATCTCGTCATCGAGGTCGCGATCATCCGCCCCGGCCCCATCCAGGGCGACATGGTGCATCCCTATCTCCGGCGGCGGGCCGGCGAGGAGCCCGTCGAATATCCCAGTGAGGAAGTGCGCGGGGTGCTCGCGCGCACGCTCGGCGTGCCAATCTTCCAGGAACAGGTGATGCAGCTCGCGGTGGTCGCGGCGGGATTCACGCCCGGGGAAGCGGATCAGCTCAGGCGCGCCATGGCCGCGTGGAAGCGCAAGGGCGGGCTCGGCGGCTTCGAGGAGAAGCTGATCCGCGGCATGCGCGAGCGCGGCTATGCGGAGGAGTTCGCGCGCCAGATCTACCACCAGATCGAGGGCTTCGGCGAATACGGCTTTCCCGAATCGCATTCCGCGAGCTTCGCGCTGCTCGTGTACGTCTCTTCCTGGCTCAAGTGCCACGAGCCTGCGGCGTTCACCTGCGCGCTGCTCAACAGCCAGCCGATGGGTTTCTATGCACCGTCGCAGCTCGTGCAGGATGCCGAGCGGCACGGGGTCGAGGTGCTGCCGGCGGACGTGAACGCGAGCGCGAGCGACGCGACGCTCGAGTTACGCGACGGGGGCCGGCCGGCGCTGCGCCTGGGGCTCCGCCAGGTCAAGGGACTGAGCGAGGCGGGCGGGGAACGCATCGCCGCCGAGCGCGTGCACGGCGGCTATCGCAGCGTCCAGCAGCTCGCCCTGCGCACCGGGCTCGACCGCAAGGACCTGACCCGGCTCGCCGCCGCCGGTGCGCTCCGCTCGATCTCCGGGCACCGTCACCGGGTGCGCTGGGCGGTGGCCGGCGTGGAGGCGCCGACCGCGCTCTTCCCGCCCGCGGAAGACCGTCGCGAAGTCGTGCCGATGCTCAGGAAGCCCACCGAAGGGCAGGACATCGTGGCGGATTACCGGAGCCTCGGGCTGTCCCTCGGGCGTCATCCCGTAGCGCTGCTCCGCCCGCGCCTGCACCGCGAGCGCTACCTGCCGGCGGCACGGCTGTCCGCGCTGCCTTCAGGCGCGCGCGTGCGCGTCGCCGGTCTCGTGATCACGAAGCAGCGGCCCGGTACTTCGAGCGGCGTCACCTTCATCACGCTGGAAGACGAAACCGGGCACGTGAACCTCATTCTCTGGAAAGCGCTGGCCGACAAGCAGCGCGACGTGCTGCTCAATGCACGGCTCATGGGCGCCGTTGGAGAGCTGCAGGTGGAGAGCGGCGTGATCCACGTGGTGGTGCGGCGAATGCTCGATCATTCGCGGTGGCTGGGCGAGCTCACGGTGCCGTCGCGATCTTTCCGGTAGGAAACCCGCCATGCGGCGACATCCATGCACGTTGTGCAGAGCTTCCTAGTCGTCGTCCCGGAAATCGAAGCTGAAGGTGTCTTCGAGCTCCTTCATAGCTTCCCGCTGCTCGCGGATTTCTTCGAGACGCCGGCGCACTTCCTTCTTGCGGGCGGCCGCGGAATCCTGCGATGCCTCGAGCTCGGCAATCAGCTCCTCGACGTTGATCTCGACGGATACGTCCCCGACGTTGTCGGCTCCCTTCGCGCTCGAGAACACGACGGTATCGTCCTCGTCCTCGTCACCCGGTTCATCCTCGTCGAGGTCGAGATCATCGTCGTCGGAGACGTCCTCGTCGTCTTCGGAATAGTCCGGATCGCCCAAATCGCGCTGCATCCAACAACCTCTGAAAATCTCTCGGCGGTACGCCCGCCGGAAACGCGCTTGTGCATGCGTTTCGCCGCTTGTATACCGTGAAAGAATCGGCCGCGCAACAGAGTCGTGGGCAGTTTTGGACGGTCTGGAAAAGATATTTCCGGCCCGCGACTTAGAGCGGGTTCTTCAGCGAATGAGCTGGTTCAGCTCGAAGATCGGCAAAAGGATTGCCAAAACGATCAAGAGCACGATGACGGCCATGACGATGACCAGGAGCGGCTGCATGATTCCGAGCAGGGTGCCGATCAGGGAGTCGACCTCGCGCTCCTGGTTGATGGCGGCGCGCCGCAGCATCTCCTCCAGGCGGCCGCTCGCCTCGCCGCTCGCGATCAGGTGCGTCGTCATGGGCGGAAACAGCTTGCTGCTCGCGAGCGATTTGCTGATGGCCGCGCCTTCGCGCACGCGCAGGGAAGCTTCCTCGACCGCCTCCCGCATCGGCACGTTCACGATCACCTGCGAGGCGATCCGCAGCGCCTCGAGTATCGGCACGCCGCTGCCGGCGAGAATGCTCAAGGTCTGCGTGAACCGCGCCGTGTTGAGGCCGCGGTTCAGCCGGCTGATCACCGGCATGCGGAGCAGGGCGCGGTGCCAGCGGCGGCGCGGTCCGGGCTGTTTCAGCACGTGGCGGATGCCGAAAACGGCGGCGACGACGACCACGATCAACGCGAGCCAGTAGTCGCGGATGAAATCGCTCGACCACAGCATCATGCGCGTGAGCACGGGCAGCTCCTGGTCGTAGTTCTCGAAGATCGTGACGACCTTGGGTACGACGTAGGCGAGCATGAAGCTGATGATGCCCGCGGCGGTCACGACCAGCGCGATCGGATAGATGAGCGCGTTGCGCACCTGCTGCTGGAGCTGCTGGCGCGATTCGGTGAACTCGGCCAGGCGTTCCAGCACCGCGTCGAGGTGTCCCGCCTGCTCGCCGGCAGCGACGGTGGCCCGGTAGAGCTCGGGAAACGCGTGCGGGAAATCGGCGAGGCCGTCGGCCAGCGTATGACCTTCCATGACCCGCGCGCGCACGCCGAGCAGGATGCTCTGCGCGCGCGGGTTCTCGCTCTGCTGGCTGACGGCGAGCAGCGCCTCCTCGAGCGGCAGCCCCGATTGCGCCAGGGTGGCGAGCTGGCGGGTGAGCAGTGCGAGCTCGCTGGCCGACAGTCCCCGCCGCCGCGCGAACGCGGAAGGACGGCGCGTCTCCTTGCGCGCCACCTCCGTGACGCTGACCGGCAGGAGCTCGCGCTCCCGCAGGAGCTGCCGCACGTGCCGCGGCGTGTCGCCTTCCAGCAGGCCCTTGCGTTCCTTGCCGGCCCGATCGAGCGCGACGAATTCGAACGCACCCATTGAGGCTAGTCGGCGCGGGTGACGCGGAGGACTTCCTCCAGCGTGGTCACCCCCGAGAGCACCAGCCGCCGCCCGTCGTCCCGGATGCCCGGGCTCAGCGTCCGGGCGTAACGCTCGAGCTGCTGCTCGCTGACGCCGTCGTGAATCATCGTGCGCATGGTGTCGTCGACGGCGATCAGCTCGTAGATACCGGTCCGGCCGCGGAAGCCCGTGCCGTCTTCCGTCCCCGGGCGGTACAGCATCGGCGGGTCGGCGGGATCCCGGTTCAGGCTGTGGCACTCGTACTCGCGCGCGGTGTAGGCGACCTTGGTGTCGTCGTCGAGCACCCGCACGAGCCGCTGCGCCAGCACCCCCACGAGGCTGGAGGACAGCAGGAAAGGCTCGACGCCCATGTCCCGCAGGCGGGTGATCGCACCCACGGCGGTGTTGGTGTGCAACGTCGACAGCACGAGGTGGCCCGTGAGGCTTGCCTGCACGGCGATCTGCGCGGTCTCGAGGTCGCGAATCTCGCCGACCATGACCACATCCGGATCCTGGCGCAGGATGGCGCGCAGCCCGCGCGCGAAGGTCATCTCGACCTTGGTGTTGACCTGGGTCTGGCCGATGCCGTCGATGAAGTATTCGATCGGGTCCTCGACCGTCATGATGTTGCGGCTGTTGTCGTTGATGCGCTCGAGCGCGGCGTACAGCGTGGTCGTCTTACCGGAGCCGGTCGGGCCGGTCACCAGGATGATGCCGTGCGGCTTGTGGATCAGCTCGTCCATCACGGCGAGGGCCTGGTCGTCCATGCCGAGCGAGCTGAGGTCCAGGCGTCCCGCCTGCTTGTCGAGCAGGCGCAGCACGACGCGCTCGCCGTGCCCGCTGGGCATGGTCGACACGCGAACGTCGACCGCGCGGCCGGCGATGCGCAACGAAATGCGCCCGTCCTGCGGCAGCCGCTTCTCGGCGATGTCGAGCTTCGACATCACCTTGATCCGCGAGACGACGAGCGGCGCGAGCGTGCGGCGTGTCTGGAGAATCTCCTGCAGCACGCCGTCGATCCGGAAACGCACGTTCAGCCGGTTTTCGTACGGCTCGATGTGCACGTCGGACGCGTTGTCCTTGACGGCTTCGGTGAGGATCGCGTTGATGAAACGGATGATCGGCGCGTCGTCGTCGCTCTCGAGCAGGTCGGAGGGCTCGGGGAGCTCCTGTGCGACCTGGAGCAGGTCGGTCTGCTCGTCGAGATCGCCGACCATCTGCATTGCTTTGTGGCTGCCCTGCTCGTAGGTCTGCCGGAGCATCGCGTCGAACACGCTCGGCGAAACGCGCGTCAGCTCGAGCGGAACGCCGGCGAAGCGCCGCGTCTCGGCGAGGCTGAGCGGCGAAGCGCCCGTGCGATAGACCGTGTCGGCCACGCCGCCGCGAATCTCGCGGATCAGGACGCCGTGCCGCTTGGCGAACGAGAAGGGGAGCGGGCGTGCGGGCGCCTCGTCCGGCACCAGCTCCAAAGGCTGCTCGGGCGCCGTGATTGCGTCCGTCTCGTGGATGATTTCGGAATGGGTCGCCATCAGTCCTGATCGTCGTTCTGCGGCTCGCTCTGCTCTTCGTCCTGAACGTCGTTCCGCTCGTCCTCGCGATAGTCCGTCCGATCCTCATCCATCGGTTCTTCCCCGAGCTTTCTCAAGTCGAGAGGCGGCAGTATGGGGCGCTTGGAATCGGGCATCAGCGGCACTTGGGGACCGAAGCGCGGGCTGGCGCCTCGCTGCAGCTCGCGGACGTAATTGTACTTCGCCTCCGTTTCGAACGCGGCGACGGACCTGTCACGCAGGATTTTCGGCCGGATGAACACCAGCAAGTTGGTCTTGACCTTGTCGGTTGTGCGCGAACGGAAGAGATTGCCGAGCAGCGGGATGCTGCCGAGCACCGGCACGCGCTGATCGCTTTCACGCAACGTGTCCTCGATCAATCCGCCGAGGACGAGGATGTCACCGTCCTCGACGATGACCGTCGTTTCGATGGTGCGCTGGTTGGTGACGATGTCGACGGCTCCCTGCGCCGACTCGGCAATGCTCGAAATTTCCTGGGAGATCTCGAGGATGAGGGAGTCACCCTCGCTGATCTGTGGCGTAATCGTGAGCTTGGTTCCGATCTGCTCGCGCTGGATGGTTTGGAACGGGTTGATCTCGCCGCCCGTCGTCGTGCCGGTGCTCGAGAAGGAGCCGGTGAGGAACGGCACTTCCTGACCGACGTTGAGGCTCGCCTCCTCGTTGTCCGTCGTGACGATGGAAGGCGTCGAGATGATGTTCGTGTTCGCGTCTGACTGAAGCGCTCGCAGAATTGCGGCGAAGCTCGTACCGGTGTCGCTGATTCTGCCAATCCCCAGGGTAATCCCGTCGCCGATGAGCCGGGTCGGGTCCGCGTTTTCCCCGCGGGCCCCGATGGCGCTACCGAGTTCCACGATGCCCGCCCCGCTGTTGCTGAAGCGCGTGACGCCGACGGCGTTGTTGTCGTTGCTTCCATCGACTGCCCAGGTGACACCGAGGTCGGACGTCTTGTCGGCCGACACCTCGACGATGATCGCCTCGACCAGAACCTGAGGGCGGCGGATATCCAGCTTGTCGATGATGGTCATCAGCTCGCGCATGATTTCGGGCGGCGCGTTCATCACCAGCGCGTTCGTCTGCACGTCGGCCCACACGCTGGCCTCCTGGCTGGCGCCGGCGCCCGGTGCGGCGCCCTGGGTCGCGGCGGCCCGCGCCTGCATGCTGGTCACCTGCTCCTGCAGCTTCGCGGCGAGCTCCTCGGCATCGGCGTACCGGAGATAACGCACCTGCGTCGAGCCGCCGTCCTCGAGCGGCGTGTCGAGATGCGCGATGAGTGTCCTGAGGCGCAGGCGCTCGGACTGCTCGCCGCCGATCAGGATGCTGTTGGTGCGGGGGTCCGCCGCCATGCTCAGTGTGACTGGCATGCCGTCGGCACGCGGTACCTGGGTGAGCGAGGTGAGGACTCGCACGACCTCAGCGGCCGTGGCGTGCTCCAGCCGGATGACTTCCACGTCGTCCTCGGTGGGCACGTCGATACGACGGATGATGTCCAGGATGCGCCGCATGTTCGCGGCGCGATCCGAGATGATGAGCATGTTCGAGCCCGGTGGCGACGCGAGGTGGCCGTACTGCGGAATCAGCGGCCGCAGCACGGGCACGAGCTGCGCGGCATTGACGTTGTCGAGCTCGATCACCTGCGTCACCAGGTCCTCCGCCGTTTCCGGAGGGCCGGCCGCGTACTGGCGCGCGCCGGCGTCCGGCAGGATCTTGATCAGGTTGCCGGCCTCCACGGCGACGTAGCCGTGCACGTCCAGCACCGAGAGGAATGCCTGGTAGAAGGCCTCCGGCGTCAGCGGGTTCGCCGAAATCATCGTGACCTTGGCATTGACGCGTGGATCGATGATGAAGTCCTTGTTGGTGATCGCGCTCACCGCCTCCACGATCTGGCGGAGGTCGGCTTCCCGGTAGTTCGGCGTGATTGTGGCGCCGGACCCGGCCGGCTGCTGCGCGAGCGCCGGCAACGTGAGCAGCCACAGGACGGCGATGACGGCACAACGCCCCAGGCCGGGCAAGCCCGGCACGCGCGTTTCGGGCAGGGCTTCACTATTTCGCTGCTGTCGATTCATGTCGAGTGCGCCGTTATTGTTCGTCATCCAGAGTGAGCTGGCTGGTGGAAAGAGTGAGGACCTGCTGGCGGCCGTTGCGCTCCACGGTGACCGTGACCTGGTCGGCCTCGCCGAGGCCCTGGAAGATCTCCATTGCCTGCTGCGGGTCCGTGAGCGAGGCGCCGTTCACGTCCTTGATGAGATCTCCCGGCCGCAGCCCGAGGGCCGCAAATTGCTTGCGGTTGCGTCCCGGATACACCCGATAACCCTGCTGCTGGCCACCGACGAAGTAAGGTGTCGGCCGGATGACGTCCGCGAGCCTGGTCACGTTCTCCGTGAGCACGTCCTGGATACTCGGGGTCGGATCCGGAGCTTCCGACATCGGCTCCGGGCGCGGCAGGGGAAGCGATGACGAGCTCCCTCCGAATTCCCGCGGGAGCTTCAGCGCCTCCAGCGCGCCGTTGCGGTTCAGGACCACACGGTCCGGGTACACGGCGTGCAAGGTCGTGCCCTGCATGATGGTGTCGTTGATCGCGTACACCTTGCCGTCCCGCCCTGCCGCCACGATGATCGCGCGCGCCTTGGCGGGATCGTTCGCGGCAATCGTGCCCTTGAGGGACAGGTTGAGCTGGGTCTCCGCGAGATTCTCGTGCGGCTGCTCGGGCGGCGGCGGTGCTTCGGCGGCGTTGGCTTCGCCGAAGAGGTGCGCGGAGGCGATCGCCTGCACGTCCGCGCGGGCGGGGGCGGCGAGTGCGCCCCGCGGGCCCGCGCCCGCCGCGGGCGGCGCCGCCACCGGATCGCCGAGCGGAGACCCCGGCACCAGCATCCACACGATGCGCGCGAGTTGCCAGGCGATGGCGGCGACCAGCAGGAGGCTGACCCAGCGGGGCAGGCGCTCGGCGGCGACGGCGGCCCACCGCTCGCGGTCGGGCGCTCCGAAATCCGGCCACTTCAGTACCGTCGCCATGCCAGTATCCGCCGTCCCCCGAAAGACCGCCTGCGCAGTGTCCGAATGATACGGGCTAGGGCCCACGGCAAACAAGACTGTAAAGTGGAAAAACCTTTGTAGAGCAATTATCTACCGGCGATTATTCAGAAAGGCGTCAGGTCGGGCCCGGGGCGTCGTGCCGCGGCGCCGGCGGCGGCCCGGGGACTGGAAATGCGCGTCGGCCGCGCCATATATAATGGTTCAGAAGCGGTGCCCGCGGGTCGAAGAGGAATGTGACGCGCGGTACTGAAATGTTTCGGCTCATTGCTATTTTCGGGAATCATGTCTGAACGAGACCGACCGGCGCGAATTCACGACCACGACGTCGCGATCGAGGAGTCGCGGCCGAAGCTGAAACGGCCGCCGCTGTACCGGGTCATACTCCTGAACGACGACTATACGCCCATGGAGTTCGTGGTCGAGGTGCTTGAGACGGTTTTCGGAATGGAACGTTCCAAGGCTACACGTGTCATGCTCGAAGTACACACGAAAGGCAAGGGCGTCTGCGGAGTCTACACTTACGAGATCGCCGAAACGAAGGTCGCGCAGGTCACGAAGATCGCGCAGCAGCAGCAGCATCCTCTTCTCTGCACCATGGAAGAGTCTTGAGGCGCCAGGAGCGCGGGTGAAACAGTTGTACGGATTGGTTTTAGTATCATGTTGAGCAGTGAACTCGAATTCTGCCTGAACCAGGCATTCCAGAACGCAAGGGAAAGACGGCACGAGTTCATGACCGTCGAGCATCTCCTGCTCGCGCTGCTCGACATCCCCAAGGTTCACGAGATTCTGAAGGCCTGCAACTCGAACATACCGCAGCTGCGCCGCCAGCTTACGGAGTTCATCGACGAGGCCACCCCGCTCATGTCGCCGGACGACGACGGCGACGTGCAGCCGACGCTCGGCTTCCAGCGTGTGCTGCAGCGGGCGGTGTTCCACGTGCAGTCGAGCGGCAAGAAGGAAGTCACCGGCAGCAACGTCCTGGTGGCGATCTTCAGCGAGAAACAGTCGCAGGCCGTGTACTTCCTGAGCCTCCAGGACATCACCCGCCTCGATGTCGTGAACTACATTTCGCACGGCATGCCGCAGCTCCGGAGCGAGGGCTCCGAGGAGGAGCAGGAGGCGTCCGAGGAGCGGGAAGGTGAGCAGGACGCCCGTGCGCTCGACCTTTACGCCACCAATCTCAACAAGCGCGCCATGGAAGGCAAGATCGATCCATTGATCGGCCGCGATCTCGAGATCGAGCGCACGATCCAGATCCTGTGCCGCCGGCGCAAGAACAACCCGCTCTACGTCGGCGACGCCGGTGTCGGCAAGACGGCGCTGGCCGAGGGGCTCGCGCGCATGATCGTCGAGGAGCGCGTGCCGGAAGTGCTGCGCGAGTGCACCATTTATGCCCTCGACATGGGCACCCTGATCGCCGGGACGAAGTATCGCGGCGACTTCGAGAAGCGCCTGAAGGCGGTCATCGCGGAGATCCGCGAAGACCCGGGCGCGATCCTGTTCATCGACGAGATCCACACGGTGATCGGCGCGGGCGCGGCCTCCGGCGGCGTGATGGACGCATCCAACCTCATCAAGCCGGTGCTCGCGAACGGCGAGATCCGCTGCATCGGCTCTACCACCTATTCCGAGTACCGCGGCGTGTTCGAGAAGGATCACGCGCTGGCGCGCCGCTTCCAGAAGATCGACGTGCCCGAGCCGAGCCTCGACGAGACGGTGGCGATACTGCGCGGGCTGCAGACGCGCTTCGAGGAGCATCACGGGGTGACTTACGATGCCGACGCGATCTCCGCCGCCGCGGAACTGGCCGCGAAGCACATCAACGACCGGCGTCTGCCCGACAAGGCGATCGACGTGATCGACGAGGCCGGCGCGAGCGTACGCCTCCAGCCGGCGGCCGAGCGGAGCAACCGGGTCACGGTCAACCTGGTCGAGAACATCGTCGCCAAGATGGCGCGCATTCCTCCGAAGAGCGTTTCCGCCTCCGACCGTGACGTGCTGCGCACCCTGGAGCGCGATCTCAAGCTCACGATCTTCGGCCAGGACAAGGCGATCGAGGCGCTCGCGTCCGCGATCAAGATGTCGCGTTCCGGGCTCACCGAGGACACCAAGCCGATCGGCTCGTTCCTGTTCGCCGGTCCCACGGGTGTCGGCAAGACGGAGGTCACCCGGCAGCTCGCCCTCGTCATGGGCGTGGAGCTCATCCGCTTCGACATGTCCGAATACATGGAGCGGCACACGGTGTCGCGGCTGATTGGCGCGCCGCCCGGCTACGTCGGCTTCGACCAGGGCGGCCTGCTCACCGAAGCGGTGACCAAGAATCCGCACGCGGTCGTGTTGCTGGACGAGATCGAGAAGGCGCACCCGGAGGTGTTCAATCTGCTGCTGCAGGTGATGGACCACGGCACGCTGACCGACAACAACGGCCGCAAGGCGGATTTCCGCAACGTCGTGCTGGTGATGACGACGAACGCGGGTGCGCAGGAAATGAGCCGCGCATCGATCGGCTTCACGCACCAGGACCACACCACGGACGGCATGGAGATCATTCGCAAATCGTTCACGCCCGAGTTCCGCAACCGCCTGGATGCCGTCATCCAGTTCGCGCCGCTCGACGAGCGCTCCATCGCCCGCGTGGTCGACAAGCTGGTGGTCGAGCTGGAGGCGAAGCTCGGCTCGAGCAACGTGACGCTCGAGCTCGACGACGCGGCGCGGCGCTGGATCGCCGAGCGCGGCTACGACCCGAAGATGGGCGCCCGGCCGATGGCGCGGGTGATCCAGGAGCACATCAAGCGGCCGCTGGCCGAGGAGCTCCTCTTCGGCAGCCTTTCCGCGGGCGGCCATGTCCGCGTCCGGGTGGGCGCGAACGGCGAGCTCGAGCTCGACGCCGAGCCGGCCGGGAAAGAGCTGACGCGCCTGTAGGAGCGCGCATCGCGCGCGACCGAACCGGCTGACCCACCCCGTGTGTAGGAGCGCGCACCGCGCGCGATCGATGTCGAGACCGATGGCAGGGCGGGGCGGCGTCGACGGGTTTCGGGCGGGGCGAGGGTCCGGGTCAGCGGCCGCGGTAGACGATGCGGCCCTTGCTCAGGTCGTAGGGGGTCAGCTCGACGGTGACACTGTCGCCGGTCAGGATGCGAATGTAATTCTTGCGCATCTTGCCGGAAATGTGCGCGGTCACGACGTGACCGTTCTCCAACCTGACGCGAAACGTCGTGTTGGGGAGCGTCTCGATCACGACGCCTTCCATCTGCAGTGCTTCTTCCTTCGCCAAGCGCCCGGGGTCTCCGTCTGAATTCAGGCGGCGGATTTTGCAGAAACGGCCGCTGCAATGCAATCGAACGGATCGCGGCGAGGGCAACGGGCCGGCCCCGGCCAGCGCGCGCACCGACCGAATGTGCCCTCGGCGGGCGTCATGTTTCCACCAGGTCCGCGGCGGCGTGCGGCTCATCCGGCCAGCCGGAGAAGCGCGTCCGCTGGCTGCACGCACGGGCCAGCAGGCGCGCGAACTCGGGGCGCGGCATCGGCGAGGCTCCGAGGCTCAGCAGGTGCGGAGAGACCAGCTGGCAATCGAGCACGAGAAAGTCGTGGGCCGCCAGCTGGCGGCAGAGCGCCAGCATCGCGGTTTTCGAGGCGTTCGTCTCGCGGCTGAACATCGATTCGCCGAAGAACGCGCGGCCGATCGCGAGCCCGTAGATGCCGCCGACCAGCCGCCGCTCCGCCCACACCTCGACGGAGTGCGCCCAACCCTCGTCGTGCAATCGGCAGAACGCATCGAGCATGTCGGGCGTGATCCAGGTGCCGGCCTGGCCGCGCCGCGGCTCGCCGCAGGCACGGATCACCCTGGCGAAGGCCTGGTTGTAGGTGACGATGAAGCGGCCGG
>DASVDF010000111.1:0-50380 GCA_036381215.1 Woeseiaceae bacterium
GTTTGGCTGCGATGGCTCGGGCGGAACCGCGACGTGTAGGAGCGCGCATTGCGCGCGACGAATCGTGGGACGCCATCTCCAGGACCGCATCGTTCACGCACGTTCGACGCTGGTGGCTGGGCGGAGCCGCGACCGGGGGAGTCCCTCTCGGCGCCGGACACGAGCACGTCCCTGTGGTCCTGCGGGCTTAGGCTTTGCCTCGCACGCCGCCGAGAGGGACTCCCCCGGCCACGGCTCCGCCCTGTTTGGGAACGGTGCCGTGCGTGAACGATGCTGAAGGGCTAACGTGCCTTCGTTTTTCGTATGTGCCTTCGTTCGGTCGCGCGCATGGCGCGCTCCTGCGGGAGCGGCGGCGAGGATCGATGGGCTCTTCTTATTGGCCGAGGCAGACGCCCGCGTAGGCGAAGCCGGCGTTGGCGTTGTCGAGCTGGCAGCGGTTCTCGTAGGTGTTGCCGTCGAGACCGCACACCGGCTGGTAGTCGCGCGGGCAGTTCTTGCCCTGCGCCTCGCACAACCCGGCGTGCAGGATGCGCACGCCGTTACGCTCGGCGCGGCAGGCGTTGCCGTACGTCATCTGGTCGGCGCCGCAAACCGGCACGTAGATGTTGGGACAGGCGCGCACCCCGCACGCTCCTTCGGTGAACGTCGTCTCGCCCGCGGCTTCCGCTTCGCAGGCATTCGCGTAGGTATTGCCGCCCGGGCTGCACACCGGCACGTAAACCGTCGGGCAGTTGTCGAGATCGCAGCGCCCGCGCCGTTGCACCGGCACGCGATCGCGCTCCGCCTCACAGCGGTTGCGGTAGGTGCGCGCATTCATCCCACAGACGGGCTCGGCCTCGTCCGGGCACTCGTTGGCCTGGCACGGCCCCTGCGACGCGATCTCGACGCCCGCGCGGTCGGCGTGACAGGCGTTGCTGTAGGTATTGTCGTCGATGCCGCACACCGGCTCGAAGTCGTCCGGGCACGGCACCTCCGCCTGGCCGCACATTCCCTGGGACGCGATCGTGACACCCGCCGCGCCGGCGAAGCACGCATTGCTGTAGGTATTGCCGTCCTCGCCGCACACCGGATCGAAATCGTTGCCGCAGGCCTCCGCACGCGCGCAGCGCCCCTCGGAGGCGACCTGCGTGCCCGCATCGCGCGCCAGGCACGCATTGCCGTAGGTCTTGCCGTCCGCTCCGCATACCGGATCGATGACGTCGCCGCAGGGATTCTCTTCCTCCGGCGCCGCGGCGTCCTCGGTCCCGGCCGGGCATGCACCCCGCGAGGCGACCTCGGTCCCGGCGCGGCGCGCCACGCAGTCGTTGCTGTAGGTCCGGCCGTCGGCGCCGCACACCGGGTCGTACTGCATCGTGCACGCGGTGTCCTGCGCGGCGGCGGCCTGGACGAACAGCTTCGAAAGCTCCACCGCCTGCGCGGGCATGGAGCCGGAGAGGAGCGCGAGCGCCAGTGCGGGCGCGGCGAGATGAAGCCTCAAGGATGCTGCCCTGTGTTCTTGGTGGTATCGACCTTTGCTTGGATCGCCTGGCGGCACCGCAGGTTCCCGGAACGCCGGCGATGCTCGTCGAGCCGCAGCTTGCGCGCGCCTGGGAGCCGCAAAGCCGCGGGTCACGTGAGCTTGCTGTGCATCACCCCGAGGCTCCGCAGGCGCTCGAGCGCCTCGCCGAGCTGGGCATCGTGCTCGCGGTCCACTTCCGAGGCGAGACCGGGAGCGGGGTAGTCGCCGGAGCTCTCGACGAAGACGTCCGGTGCGATCCCCTTGTGATGGATCGAGTCTCCCGAGGGCGTGTAATAGCGTGACGTCGTGAGCTTCAGCGCCCGCCCCTTGGACAAGGGCATCACGGTCTGGACGAGCCCCTTGCCGAAAGTGGAGGTCCCGACGATGAGTGCGCGCCGATGATCCTGTAGCGCACCGGCGACGATCTCCGATGCGGACGCCGAGCCTGCGTTCACCAGCACCACCATCGACGCGCCGTCCAGGATGTCGCCGCGATGGGCGCTACGCGTGAAACGCGCTTCCGGCGTGCGGCCTTCCGCGCTCACGATGACGCCCGCATCGAGGAACAGGTCCGCCACGTCGACGGCCGCGTCCAGAACGCCGCCCGGGTTGTCGCGCAGGTCGACCACCAGCCCGCTCAGCATGCTGCCATCGCGCTCCTGCGATTTCGCCAGCATGTCGTCGATGGCGTTCTCCACCTCTTCGGGCGTGGTCTCGTTGAACTGGCTGACGCGCAGGTAGCCGTAGGACGGCTCGAGCAGCTGGTAGCGCACGCTCGCGACGTGGATGCTCTCGCGCTCGAGGGTCACTTCGAGCGGGTCGTCGCCCCGCTGCCGCCCGACCGTCAGGCGGACGCGCGTGCCCGGGCGGCCGCGCAGGCGGTCGACGGTCTCGTGCAGCCGCTTTGGATCGACCGCGACCCCGTCCACGGCGAGAATGATATCGCCGCTCCTGATCCCGGCGCGCTCCGCCGGCGTATCGTCGATCGGCGCGATCACCTTGAGCTCGCCGTTTTCCGCGGTCACCTCGATGCCGATACCGGAATAGCGCCCGGACGTGCTGCTGCGGATCTCGCGGTACTCTGCCTCGTCCAGGAACTCGGAATGCGGATCGAGCCCCGAGACCATGCCGCGAATGGCGCTCTCGAGGAGCTCGGAGTCGTCGACCGGGCGGACATAGTCTTCCTTCACCCGCTCCATGACCTCGGCAAACAGCCGGGCCTCCTCCCACGACAGGCTGCCGGGATCCGGCTCCGCGCGGTCCGCGTGACCGATCATGAATCCCAGACCCGCAATGCCCGCCAGCGCGAGCAGCAGGATGCTCGCGGTTCTCAACGACATTCGAAGCTCCTCGCGTCGCTCGTTCGAGCCTATCACAGGTGCCGTGACGGCACCGGGGCCCGGGAGCGGCATTATGTAGAAGAGACCCGTACGGCCCGGGAACGTTGCGCCCGCCGGGGCCGTCGTCCCGGCGGACGCGAAACCCGGGCGAAGAACGGTCGCGGTGAGTGCTACGGCGCCGGGCGCTCGCGCGGGCGGCGGGTGAACCAGGCGTGCGGATCGACCGGCTTCGCGTCGCGCCGGATCTCGAAATAGAGCGCGGGTTCCGCTTGCCCGCCGCTCGAGCCCACGGTCGCGATGACGTCACCCGGCGCCACCCAGTCGCCCGCGCGCTTCAGCGTGGTCTCGTTGTACCCGTACAGGGTGAGGTAGCCGCCCCCGTGGTCCACGATGACCAGGAGACCCAGCCCGTCCAGCCAGTCGGCGAAGGCCACGCGGCCGTGATAGACGGCGCGGACCTCGCGGCCGCGCGGGGCCGCGAGCACCACGCCGTGCCATTTCACCGCCCCGTTGGCGCGCGGCTCGCCGAAGTCGTGCACGAGGGTCCCCGCCACGGGCCAGGTGAGCCGTCCCTGCAACTCGCTGAACGGCGCCTCGGAGGTGATGGGATAGTCGGAAAGGATGCTGGTCAGCTCGGCGATGAGGCGCTCGAGATCCCGCTCCTGCGCCGCGAGCCGGTCGACTTCCGCGCCTTCCTCGGCGAGCTTCGCCTTGAGCGACGCGAGGAGTTCCTCGCGGCGCTCCTGCGCCGCGGCGAGCTTTGCCAGCTCCTCGTAGCGGGCGGCGGCGAGCTCCGCCAGCCGGTCCCGCTCCTCACCGGCCGAGCGGCGCAGCTCCGCCAGCTCGTTCAGGCGCGCCGTGACGGCTTCGATCGCCGCGCGCCGGTATTCGCTCAGGTAACGGTAATAGACGAGCATGCGCCCGAGAGTCGCCGGATCGTGCTGGTTCAACATGAGCTCGAGGCGCTCCCGCCGCCCGCTCATCCAGGCGGCCCGCACCTGCTGCGCGAGCTGGCCGGTCTGCTCGCCGAGCTCCTGCTCCGACGCCTCGATCCGGGTATCGAGCCGTTCGAGCTCCTGCTCGCTCTTGCGCTTGCGCCGTTCGAGCTCCTGCAAGTGTTCGCGCGTCGCGGCGATCCCGGTCTCGGCCTGCCGGAGCTCGCCGGCGATACGGTCGCGCCGGGCGGCGCGCTTCGCCATGCTGTCCTTGAGCTCGCTGATGCGCGCGCGGACGGCCTCGAGCTCGCGTTCCTTGATCTCGACCCGGGCTTCCACCTGGGGGTGCGCGACGAGCGGCAGCACGATGAGCCACGTCAGCATCGCGAGGCGCAGTATCATGGACCGCGAGTGTAGGGCGTGGCGGCCGGCCTGTCAGGCGCGGCGTGCCGGCGCGGGACTGCCGCTCCCGCCCCGGCCGTGACCGAGGCCGCGCTGGTATACTGCGTTTTTCGCTGCTGCGCGGCGCTCCCCCGCTCCATGGAACAGTACCTCGAGTTCACCGCCAACCATCCGCTGCTCGTCGCGGCGCTCACGGCGTCGTTCCTGCTGCTCGTCTTCACCGAGCTCCGGCGCAAGACCAAGGGCGCCACGAGCCTCGAGCCGCAGGAAGCGGTGAAGCTCATGAACACGGATGCCGTCGTGATCGATCTCCGGCGGCCGGAGGCGTTTGCCAGCGGCCACATCGTGAATGCGAAGAACATCCCGCTCGACGAGCTGGACGAGACCCGGGCGGTGGAGACGCTCCGCTCGCGGCCGGTCATCGCCGTTTGCGATGCCGGGCTCTCCTCACCCAAGGTCGTGGAAAAACTGCGCAAGGCGGGGATCGAAAATGCCTTCGGCCTGAAAGGCGGCATCGCCGCCTGGAAACAGGCGAGCCTGCCGCTGGTGACCGCGAAGAAGACCCGGAAAAAGAAGAAATAGCCCCGCGCGGCGCGATGGGCACGATGCCGAAGATCGAGCTGTACGGCACGGAGTTCTGCGGGTATTGCGCAGCGGCGCGGCTGCTGCTGAAGCGCAAGGGGCTCGCCTGGACGGAGATCGGCGTAGCGGGCAATCCGGCGGCTCGGGGCGAGATGGAGCAACGCAGCGGCCGGCGCACCGTGCCGCAGATTTTCATCGACGGGCGCCCGATCGGGGGCTTCGACGAGCTCGACGTGCTGGAGAGAAGCGGCGAGCTGGACCGGCTGCTCGGCCGGCTTGAAGAAGGGACCCGGCCCGAGCCGGGCCACACGGACCACAGGAACCAGACGAATGGCTGAAGAGGCGAATCGACCCGCGGAACGCAAGGTCGCGATCCAGAAGATCTACATCAAGGATTTTTCCTTCGAATCACCCCAGAGCCCGCAAGTGTTCACCGAGGGCAAGTGGGAGCCGAAGACGAACCTGAACCTGCGCAGCACCCACAGCGCGCACGCGGGCGACCATCACGAGGTCGTGCTCACCATCACGCTCGAAACCCGCCAGGACGACAGGACGCTGTTCCTGATCGAGCTGCAGCAGGCGGGGCTCTTCTTCATCTCGGGCTACGGTGAGGAGGAATTCGCGGCGGTGGTCGGAAGTTTCTGCCCCAGCGTGCTGTTCCCATATGCCCGCGAGGCCATCGCCGGGCTGGTGTCGAAGGGCGGCTTCCCGGAACTCACGCTGCAACCGATCAACTTCGACGCCCTGTACGCGCAGAGCCGCGCGGAACGGGCGAAAGCGGCGGCCGGGGCCACGCCGGTCGCCACCGGGCCGGACATATCCGCCGGCGGGGGCAACGGAGGCGGTAACCACTGAACGCCGCCGCTCCCGAAAGCGCAGCGGCGCCGCCGCTCGCGGTGCTCGGCGCCGGGTCCTGGGGCACCGCGCTTGCGGTGCAGTTCGCGCGCGCAGGCAGGCCCGTGAGGTTGTGGGGCCGCGATATCGCAGGGCTCGAACGCATGGCCCGCGAGCGGGAGAACCGGCGCTACCTGCCGGGCATTCGCCTGCCGGAGAACCTCATCATCGAGACCGACCTCGCGGCGGCGCTCTCCGGCGCGCGCGACATCCTGCTCGCCGTGCCGAGCGGCGCGCTGCGCGAGACGCTCGCGCGCATCCGCCCGCTCATGCAGAACGGCGAGCGCGTCGCATGGGCCACGAAGGGTTTCGAGCTCGAGACGGGGCGCCTGCCGCACGAGGTGGTGGGCGAAGTGCTCGGCGCGGAGCACGCGCTCGCCGTGCTCTCCGGCCCGACCTTCGCCCGCGAGGTGGCGGAAGGCCTGCCAACGGCGCTCACCATTGCCTCGAACGACGAGCAGTTCGCCGCCGACCTGGCGCGTGCGCTGTCCGGGCGCACGTTCCGCGCCTACACCTCGTCGGACATCGTGGGCGTGGAGGTCGGCGGCGCGGTGAAGAACGTGCTCGCGATCGGCGCGGGACTTTCCGACGGGCTCGGGTTTGGCGCCAACGCGCGCATCGCGCTCATCAACCGCGGGCTCGCGGAAATGATCCGGCTCGGAGTCGCGCTCGGCGCGCGCCAGGACACGCTGGTCGGCCTGGCCGGCATGGGCGACCTCGTGCTGACGTGTACGGACGACCAGTCGCGCAACCGGCGTTTCGGCCTCGCGGTCGCGGCCGGCCGCGCTTTCGATGCGGCGCAGGCGGACATCGGGCAGGTCGTGGAGGGCGTGCGGGCCGCCAAGGCGGTGCACCAGGTCGCCGGGCGGCTGGGCGTCGAAATGCCGATCTGCGAGCAGGTGTACCGCATCCTCTACGAGGGCGTCTCGCCGCGCGACGCGGTCTGCCGGCTGATGAGCCGGGAGCTCAAGGCCGAGTAGGCGAAAAGCCCTGCTGCCGCCAGGCTTCGTAGATCACGACGGCGGCGGCGTTCGAGAGATTGAGGCTGCGGCTGCCCGGTTGCATGGGAATGCGCAGGCGCCGCTCCGGCGGCACGCTCGCGAGCACGGCGTCCGGCAGTCCGCGCGTTTCCGGCCCGAGCAGGAAGGCGTCGCCCGGCGCGTAGGCGGGCGCCGCGTACGGGGCTAGGCCGCGGGTGCTGAGCGCGAAAACCCGCGGATTCTCGAGCGCCGCGAGACAGGCCTCGAGGCTCGCGTGCGTGGCGACGCTCGCGTACTCGTGGTAATCGAGGCCGGCGCGCTTCAGGCGCGGCTCGTCGAGCGCGAAGCCGAGCGGCTCGACGAGGTGCAGCGCGACGCCGGTGTTGGCCGCGAGCCGGATGATGTTGCCGGTGTTCGGCGGAATCTCGGGCTGGTAGAGGATCAGGCTGAACATCGCGTGCGGAGCCTCGGTACACTGCATGATCGCACGCCGGCGCGGGCACCGCGTACGGCACCGACCTTGAGCGAGGATTGCTCTTGAGCCCGACCACGACCTCCAGTTCACCGCTTGCGCTCGGTTTCTGCGGCTTGCCGCTCGCATCCCCCATCGTGCTGCTTTCCGGCTGCGTCGGCTTCGGTGAGGAGTACACGCGCGTCGCCGGCTTCTCGAACCGCGACGCCGGGGCCATCGTGCTGAAGGGCACGACGCTCGAGCCGCGCCTCGGCAACCCGCCGCACCGCATCGCCGAGACGCCGCAGGGGATGCTGAACGCGATCGGTCTGCAGAATCCGGGCGTCGACAAGGTCGTGCGCGAAATCCTGCCGACGCTCGATTTCACGGAGACGCGTTTCTTCGCCAACGTCTGCGGCTCGACGATAGAGGACTACGCGGAGGTCACCCGCCGCTTCGACGATTCACCGATCGACGCCATCGAGATCAACATCTCCTGTCCGAACATCAAGGAAGGCGGCGTGTCGTTCGGCAACTACCCGGACATGTCGGCGCAGGTGGTGGCGGCGTGCCGCGCCGCCACCACCAAGCCGATCGTCGCCAAGCTGTCGCCGAACCAGACGGAGATCGCGGAGAACGCCAGGCGCTGCATCGAAGCCGGCGCCGATGCGCTCGCCGTCATCAACACCATCCAGGGAATGGCGATCGACGTGGAGCGCCGGCGGCCGGTGCTCGGCAACGTGCGCGGCGGCCTCTCCGGGCCGGCCATCAAGCCTATCGCGTTGTTCAAGGTGCGCCAGGTATACGAGGTCGCGAAGCCGCACGGCGTGCCGATCATCGGCCAGGGCGGCATCGCGAGCGCCGGGGATGCGCTCGAGTTCCTGATCGCGGGCGCCAGCGCCGTCGGAGTCGGCACCGCGCTGTTCTACGATCCGCTCATCCTGCCCAACATCAACGCCGGCATCGTGGAGTACCTCGCGCGGCACGGCTTCGGCTCGGTCGCCGAGCTGACCGGCTCGCTCGAATTGCCGTCGTAGCCGCACCGGAACGAGCTCTCCACCGCGCCGAATGCCACGTCCGGTCGCGCGCAATGCGCGCTCCTGCGGGCCGAGAAAAAAACGGCGGGCCGAAGCCCGCCGTCGAAAGCGCGCCCCGGACGGGCTACTCGAAAGAGTACGTTGCGGAAACGAAGTAGCGACGGCCCAGGATGTCGTAGGTGGACGGGTCGGTGTTCGACTGCTGGTTCGAGGGATAAATGACCGGATCCTCGTCGGTCAGGTTCGTGACCCCGGCCCGCAGGTGCAAGCCTTCCAGCACATTGCTGAAGGCGTAGCCGAACGTGAGGTCGAGATAGTCCACCGAATCGAGCGTGAAGTTCGGGAAAGCGAAATCCGTCATGTCGCTGATGCGGCGCCAGCGGAGGTCGCCGTCGAAGCCCTGCCACGAGTAGCCGGCACTGGCCGTCCACTTCCACTCCGGCAGCGCGTTGAACCCGCTGCTCGCCGTCCCGGCCTCTTCCGTGCCCGACTCGCCCTGGATCTGGGCTTCCTTGAAGCTGTCGAGCCAGGTCGAGACCCATTTGGCGCGGAACTGCCCCGGGCCCGCCTCGTGCGTGTAATCGACCTGCAGGTCGACGCCGGACAGCTCGAACGAGGCGATGTTGCGGGAGATCTCCGCGACGTCGGTGATCGTGCCGGTGCCCGGCAGGCGCTGGAACTGCTGGCAATAGAAGTTATCGTTGGACAGATCGGCGTTGTAGCGGCGATCGAAGCAGCGCCCGACCAGGAGCTCCGCGTCGATCGACGCGATCGCGTCCTCGATCTCGATCGTGTAGTAGTCGACCGACGCCTGGAAGCCGTCGAGCGGCCCGTCGCCGGGCTGCACGACGAACCCGATCGTGTACGTGTCCGCGGTCTCTTCCGTGAGATCCGGATTGCCGCCGGCGAGACCCTGGAACTGCGCATTGGCGAAGTTGTACGAGTCGATGGCCGACTCGGGGATGCCCTGGGCGATGCACAGCGCGCGCGCGTCCGGATCGTCCTGGGCGCCGAGCACGTGGCCGTCGCCCTCGAAGTCGTTCGAGCACGGATCGCCGAGACCGGCCGCCGGGAAGTTGATCGTCGCGGGGCGGAACAGCTCGAAGATGTTCGGCGCACGTACCGCGTGCTGGTAGCCGCCGCGCACCGTGAACGTCTCGTTCAGCGCCCAGATGCCCTCGGCCTTGTACGAGCTCATCGTACCGGCGACCGAGTGGTCGGCGAAGCGGTAGCCGAGCGTTGCGTCGAGCGATTGCACCGCGGGCAGGTCCGACAACAGCGGGAAGCTGGCCTCGACGTAGACCTCCTTCGAGTCCGTCTTGCCGCGCACGGTATCGGCGGCGTTGAAGCCGACGATGTCGGTCCGCTCGTTGCCGAACAGCGGATCAGTGCTGGACGCGCGCAGCGACGGATCGGGCAGGAACGCAAACTCGTCGCGCTTGTACATGGCGCCGACGGCGGTCTGCACGGAGCCCGCCGGCATCTCGAAGAGGGTACCGCTGACGAACGCCTCGCCGACGAGCTGGCGGACGCTCGTGTCGTTGGTCGCGCCCCTGGTGAAGAATGCGGCGCATTCCGGCGAGATCGAGCCGATGCCGAACGGATTGATCGGCTCGCCGCAGATGGATGCGCCGTGATCGTCGGCGAGCGACAACTGCTCGAAGGCGCTGCGCGAGACGTTGCCTTGCTGCACGGTGGTCTGGTCCACGTTGCCCCAGGAGCCGTAGGCATCCCAGCTCCAGCCCTCGAACGGCAGCACGCCGTTGGCGCCCACGATGAACTGCACCGCTTCGTAGTCGACGTTCGACGTGCGGGGACCGGACTCGATCATGCGCTTGCGGTAAGCAAAAGGCGCGTCCGGGTCCGGACGCGAAGCCAGCAGCTCCGCGAGATCGTCCGGGATGTTCGGGTTGTCGGGACGTATGTACACGCCGGTCAGCGGCGTCGGTGCAAGCGCGGTGGCCGCGCTGTAGTCGCCGGCCAGGAGCTGGGTGTAGACCTCCGTGTCCTCGTTCAGGTGGAAGCCCGCGCGGCCGAAGAACGAGGTGCGCTCGAGCGGCAGCTGCAGGTAGTTCACCGGCGAGAAGTTGTACGTGTACTGCGCCGGGTTGACGGGCTGCAGCGGCTCGTTGCTGTCGCCCGTGAAATTGATGACCGGCGCCACGTCGAACAGCGAGCCGTCCGGATTGAAGCCGTAGTTGTGGCCGGGCTGCGCGGAGCCCGCCACGTAATCCGGATCATGCGCCGCGAAATAGGCATCGAGCGCGGCCTGCGTCGGCGCATTGCTGCCGATCGCGTCCCAGCGCCCCTGCCGGATGGTCGACGAGCCGACCGGCTCGAGGCTGTCGCCGTCCCAGGCCAGCGCCACGGCCGAGAAATCCCGGGCACCTGCGTTGATCGAATCGCGGTCGGCCCAGTTCAGCGAACCGAAGGCATACGCCCGGCCGTCCTCCGATTCGATGCCGCCGGTGACACCGTACGAAAGCGTCCGCCCGTCGTCTTCCGCGGTGATGCCGTAGTTGGTGGTGAGCTCGAGGCCGGTGAAATCACGCGTCTTGATGTTGACGACGCCGGCGATCGCGTCCGAGCCGTACACGGCGGAGGCGCCGCCGGTGATGATCTCGACGTTCTCGATGATGGAGGCGGGGATCAGGTTGAGATCCACGACGCCGGTCGCGTTCGACGGCACGATGCGCTTGCCGTCGAGCAGCACCAGCGTGCGCACCGGCGTGAGACCGCGCAGTGCGACGTTCGCCTGGCCGCCGTTCGACGGGTTGTTTGAAGTCGAGGTGATCGCCGGCACGAACTGCGGCAGCTCGTTCAAGAGCTTCTCGATCGTGGGCGCGCCGGTCCGCTGGAAGAGCTCCGCGTCCACGGTCGAGATCGGGCTCGCGGACATGTAGTCCTGGCGCACGATGCGCGTGCCGGTGACGGTGATCTCCTCCAGCGCGCCCTCCGGTGCGTCCTGGGCGGCGGCGGTGGCCGCGGTGCCCATGGCGCACGCGCCGACCAGCGCCAGCTTGACGGCGCGCGCGAGTTGGGATGTTTTCATGTGGCCTTTTCCTCGAGCGTTGCGACGCCGCCGGCACGGCCGGCGGCGCCTGTGGCTGGGATGCAACGGGCCATGCGGCCCGTGACGAGCGCCTTGTATACCGCCGGGCACGCTGGAACCGCTGGCCGCTTGCGGACTCCATAATCGAATCGTCTATGGGTGTGGCGAAAAAGCCGCGCCCGGGTTGCCGGTCCGGGGCCGGCGCGCGCCACTGCCGGCGGCGGCTTAAGGGGACGCCCGGAGGACCTCGCCGAGCACGCGCGTGGCGGCGAGCAGCTCGGGCTCGGCGGAGCCGCTGAACCCGAGCAGCAGGCCGTACTGCGGCGGGCCGCCGCCGTAATAGCACGCCGACAGGCGTACGGCGGTGACGTTCTTTTCCTTCAGGCGGCGCACGAGCGGCCGGTCCGCCTCGCCGGCAGTGAGCAGCGCGGTGAGTTGCAGGCCGGCATCGGCGTTCACGGGCTCGAGCCGACCGCCGGTAAAGCGTGCGAGCCCGTCGAGCAACGCGTCGCGCCGCGCCTTGTAGACGGTGCGCATGCGGCGCAAGTGGCGTTCGAAATGCCCCTCCTCCAGGAATTCGGCGAGCACCTTCTGGTACAGCGTCGGCGAAAACACGTCGAAGGCGACGCGCGCCTCGGCGAACGCGGGCACGAGCTCGGGCGGCACCACGACGTAACCCACGCGCAACGCCGGAAACAGCGTCTTGCTGAAGGTACCGATGTAGATCACGCGCGCGGACTCGCGCATGCCCTGCAGCGCCCCGAGCGGCCGGCTCGCGTAGCGGAAGGCGCTGTCGTAGTCGTCCTCCAGCACCCAGGCGTCGTGCTCACGCGCCCAGTCGAGCAGCGCCAACCGGCGGGCCGCACTCATGGTGGTGCCGAGCGGATACTGATGCGAGGGCGTCACGTACACCGCGCGGGCGCCGCCGACGAGCTCGCGCAGCGCATCGACCCGCAGACCCTCGCGATCGACGGGCACGTGCGCGAGCACCGCCCCGTGCGCGTCGAAGGCCATGCGCGCGCCGAAATAACCCGGCTCCTCGATCGCCACCCGGGCGCCGCGCTCGAGCAGCACGGCGGCGACGAGGCGCAGCCCCGCCTGCGAGCCGGACACCACGAGCACCTGGTCGGGCTCGCAGTCGACCCCGCGCGCGGCACGCAGGTGCGCGGCAATGGCCGCGCGCAGGGCCGGGAGCCCGGCGGGATCGCCATAAACCATGTCGGCCGGGGTGCTGTGGCGCGCGTGCCGGGCGACCAGCCGCGCCCAGAGGGCGTGCGGAAAGTGCTCGAGGGCCGGAATGCCGATCCGGAACGGCATCAGCCGGCCGACGTCGGTTGCGAAATGCTTCGGCCGCCGGCGGCGCTCGCCCCGCGGGGACGGCATCCGGCTCTCAGACGCCAGGAGGTCGTCGGGTAACGCGCGGCACACGTAAGTGCCGGCGCCCGAACGGCCTTCCAGATAGCCCTCGTGCAGCAGCTGCTCGTACGCCGCGAGCACCGGCTGGCGAGAGACCGCGAGGTCCTGGGCGAGCGCCCGGGTCGAGGGCAGGCGCTGCCCCGGCTTCAGCACGCCGGCGAGAATCCTCGAGCGGACGCCCTCGTAGACCTGCCGGTGCAGCGGCGCGGCCGCCGTGCGCTCCACGGGAAAATGCAGAGTGGTCATGGCATCAGGATAGCAATTGGTAATTGCGGGGTGACCATCCGACGGTTATTCAGGCGCGCATGCCTCGCGCCAACGACCCACCGGTCATCCCGGGACTGCTGCTCGACGTCAACGCGCTCGAGCGGGCGCGCCGCGCACGCGATCCGCGCTTCGACGGGCGGTTCTTCGTCGGCAGCGTCGCGACCGGCGTGTACTGCCGGCCAATCTGCCCGACCCCCGGCCCCAATCCCGGCAATGCCCGCTACTACGCGTCCGCCGCGGCGGCCGCCGAGGCCGGCTTCAGGCCTTGCCTGCGCTGCCGCCCCGAAGCCGCGCCGGAGAGCGCCGCGTGGCTCGGCGCATCGGCGATCGTGCGCCGGGCGCTGAAGCTGATCGAGAACGGGGCACTGGACGACGGCACGGTCGAGGGGCTGGCCCGGCATCTCGGCGTCTGCGGGCGGCACCTGCGCCGGCTGTTTTTCGCCCATGTCGGGGCCTCCCCGCTCGCCGTGGCGCAGACGCGGCGGCTGCAGTTCGCCAAGCAGCTCATCGACCAGACGGACCTGCCGATGACCCGGGTGGCCCTGGAATCGGGCTTCCGCTCACTGCGGCGTTTCAACGCCGCCATTCGCGAAGGCTACGGGGAGACGCCGAGCGCGTTGCGCGGCCGCCATCGCGGGCGCGCGGGAGATGCCGACAGGCGCCGCGGCGGGATCGTGCTGCGGCTGCCTTACCGGCCGCCGTATGACTGGCAGGCTCTGCTCGAGCACCTGCGCGCGCGGGCGGTGCCGGAAATCGAGCGGGTCGAGGCCGGCACCTACACCCGCAACGTCGTGCACGAGGGCAAACCGGCGCGCATCGTCGTGCGCGCGCCGCGCGACATTGCGGCGCTCGAGCTCTCGCTCGAGGGCGACCCGGCCGGGGCGTTGCTGTCGCTCGTGGCGCGGGCACGGCGCGTGTTCGACGTCGGTGTCGACCCGGAGCGCGTCGCTTCGGTGCTGCGCCGGGATCCGCTGCTGGCCCCGCTGGTCGCAGTCGCGCCGGGGTTGCGCATCCCCGGGGTGTGGGACGGGTTCGAGTGCGCGGTGCGGGCCGTGCTCGCGGCCGGCGATCCGGAACGCGAGCGCCGCCTGTTGAGCCGCATCGTGCGGAGCTCGGGCTCGCCCTATCCCGAGCCGGGCGCGCCCGGCGGGCAACTCACGCACCTGTTTCCGACCGCGCAGGCGCTCGCCGTCGCCGATCTCGAAGGCCTGGGCGTCATGGCCACGCAGGCGCGCACGGTGCGGGAGCTCGCCTTAGCGCTGCTGGAGCGGCGCCTCTGCTTCGAGGTACCGTCGGACGAGCTCGCCCGCGCGCTCGCCGCGTGCCAGGGCATCGACCCGGGCACGGTGGAGCTCATCGTGCTGCGCTCGCTCGGGGATCCCGACGCGTTCCCGGCCTCCGTCACCGCGAGCCGCGCGCTCGGTGGCGTGACGGACCGCGAGCACGCCGCACTGCAGGACCGCTCGCAGGCCTGGCGGCCGTGGCGGGGTTATGCTGCACTGCACCTCGAGCGCGCCGCCGTGGACGGCGCACGAGCGAGCCGCACGCCGGCTGCACACGCAGGCTGAGCCTCATGCAATATCGCGAGTACGCGCCGGCGAAACCGCTGGACCGCTACATCAACTGCTTCTGGTCGCTGGAGCCGGAAGCGGGCAGTGCTGCGGCGGCCTGCGACCGGTCGGTGCCGGACGGCTCGCTGGAATTCGTGCTGCACCTGGCCGAGCCGATGCTCCGGCAAGCGCCCGGCGGGGAATTCCGGCGGGAAGGACGCGCGGTGCTCATCGGCCAGACGACTCTTCCCTACGTGATCGCGCCCGGCGGGCAGGCACGCCTGCTCGGAATGCGCTGCTTCCCGCACACGGGATTTCTGTTCGTCGATGGCCCCGTTCTGCCGTACAACGACCAGTCCGTGGACCTAGAGGCCATTCTCCCGCGCGCGGCGCGCCTGCCGTTCGAGCGCATCGCGAACGCACCCGACATCTCCGAGGCGGTGCGGGTTCTCGAGCACTGGTGCCTGAAGCGACTCGCCGCGCGCCCCGTAACGACCGCCGACCGTCGCTTCGCGTACGCCTGCGTGCGCATCCTGCGCGGGCTCGGCATGCCGTGCATCTCGTCGATCAGCCGGGACTCAGGTATCGGCACGCGCCAACTGGAGCGCCTGTTTCGCTCCCGCGCCGGCATCCCGCCCAAGCTGTTCGCGCGCATCATCCGTTTCCAGCATGCGCTCGGGCATCTCGATCGCGGGTCCGGGCTCGCGGCGCTTGCGCAACGGACCGGTCACTTCGACCAGGCGCATTTCATACGCGAGTTCCGGCGGTTTGCGGGCGTCACCCCGCGCGAGTTCGGCAGGGAACAGCATCCCTGGACGCGGCATTTCGCGGAACCGGGCAACCGGTCGTATTTGTACAATTCTGTGTAACGCGCGGACGTTACCGTCTCGCAGGAGACTGCGAGGTGACGTCCATGAAAACCCATCTGCCGCTGCTTGCCGCGTTGCTGCTGGCCGTGCCCGCGCCGGGTCATGCCGGGGAGGCTGCGTTCCTGTTCGCTTACCGCCCGAAAGCGGGCCAGACGCCGGCTTTCGATGCCGGCTACCGCAGGCACCTCGAATGGCACAGGAGCAACGGCGATCCGCTGCCGTGGTACGGCTGGTACGTGGTCACGGGACCGCGGACCGGGACCTTCGTCGACGGCAGCTTCGGAATCACGTTCGCGGCCTTCGACGCGCGCATCGCACCCGCAAAGGACGGCGCAGATGCCGCGCGTAACGTCACGCCTTACGCGGACACCGTGAACCGCCGGATCCTCCGCCGCCTCCCGCTTCCCGGCACCGCGACACGTCTCGAGGAGCGCAAGCCGAGCGGGCTGGTGGAGGTGCTGCTGGTCGAGCTCCGGCCGGGACGCAGCAGACTGTTCGAGTCCGGCCTCGCACAGCTGGCCGCGGCTCTCGCGGACGACGATGCGGCACCCGAATTCACCGTGTACCGGCAACTCTCCGGCGGTGCGGAGCCCGCCTACCTGGTCATGTTCCCACGGGACGGCAACGCGTATTTCGAGCGGCACACGCCATCGCTCGACGGCCTGCTGGCAGCGCTGGCGGAAGGGTCGCTCGTCGAAGGTCTTTCGGCGATGCTCGCCGCGAGCGTCGCGAAGACGGAAATCGAGGCCTGGGCATACCGCGCCGATCTCAGCTATTTCCCGGCCGAGTGATCGGCTGCGCCTCCGGGGCCCTCCGGTTTTGCCGTGTCGAGCTTCAGGGCACGCATCTTGCGCGTGAGTGTGTTCCGTCCCCAGCCGAGCAGGCGCGCTGCTTCCTGGCGCTGCCCGCGCGCCTGTTTCAATGCCGCATGGATCAGCACTCTCTCCACTTCCGGCAGCGCGGTGCGGAGCAGCGGCTCACCGGAGCGGGCGAGCTGCTGCTCCGCCCACGACCCGAGCGTGCGGGTCCACGCCTCGAGCGCGCCGTTCGCTGCCGCCGTGCCGCCGAGCTCGGCCGGCAGGTCGCCGGAGGTGATCACGCTCCCCGGCGCGGTCACGGTGAGGCGGCGCGTGGTGTTGACGAGCTGGCGCACGTTGCCGGGCCATTCGTACGCGGCGAGCCGCTCGAGCGCCTCGCTGTTCAGCGATTTCGCCGGCGTACCGAGCTCGCGGGCGGCGTCTTGCAGGTAGTGCGCAAGCAGGAGCGGAATGTCCTCGCGCCGCTGCCTGAGCGGCGGGATGTCGATGCGCATGACGTTCAGTCGATGGTAGAGATCCTCGCGGAAGCGGCCTTCCCTGACCGCGCGCCCGAGATCCTGGTTGGTGGCGGCGATGACGCGCACGTCGACCCGGATCGAGGCCTGCCCGCCGACGCGATAGAACTCGCTCTCCGCCAGCACCCGGAGCAGGCGCGTCTGCAATCCCGGCGACATGTCGCCGATCTCGTCCAAGAACAGCGTGCCGCCGTCCGCCTGCTCGAAGCGGCCGATGCGGCGACTCTCCGCGCCGGTGAAGGCGCCGCGCTCGTGCCCGAAGAGCTCCGATTCGAGCAGCTCGGAGGCGATGGCCGAGGTATTCAATGCCACGAACGGTTTGCCCGAGCGCGGTCCATGGCGGTGCAGGGCACGCGCGACGAGCTCCTTGCCGGTGCCCGATTCGCCGGTGATGAGGACGGTCATGCTGGAGCGCGCGAGCCGACCGATGGAGCGGAATACCTCCTGCATCGCCGGCGCCTGGCCGATGAGCGAAGGCATCGCCGCGCGTTCCACGACGTCAGTCACCGGCGGCAGGCGGCCGTTCTCGCGGGCCGCCTTGCGCACGAGGCCGATGGCCTCGTCGAGATCGAAGGGCTTCGGCAGGTACTCGAATGCGCCGCCCTGGTAGGCCGCGATCGCGTTGTCGAGATCCGAATGCGCCGTCATCACGATCACCGGCACCTGCGGATGCTCGCGTGAGAGACGCTCGAGCAGGGCGAACCCGTCGATGCCGGGCATGCGGACATCGGTGATCAGCACGTCCGGGCGCCGGCGCTCGAGCGCTTCGAGCAGGTGCTCGGCGCGCTCGAAGGCGCGGGTGCCGAAGTCGACCTGGCGGAACGCGCGCTCCAGCACCCAGCGGACCGACTGGTCGTCGTCGACGATCCAGACGTCGAGCTGCTCGCGCCCCTCAGGCGTCATCGCCGCGCTCCGCGGCCAGCGGGATGCGGACGAAGAACACGGTCTTGCCCGGCCGGCTCTCGAACTCGATCAGCCCGCCGTGGCGTGCGAGCAGGTCCTGCGCAACGGAGAGGCCGAGGCCCGTACCGTCGGGCCGGCCCGTGACCAGCGGGTAGAAGATGGAGTCCTGCAGCGCCGGCGGAATGCCGGGGCCGTCGTCCTCGATCTCGATGCTCGCGATGGCGCGGTGCCGCACCTCGCCGATGGTGAAGTTGGTCGCCGCGCGCGTGCGTACGACGAGTGTGCCCTGGCCCGCGAGCGCGGCGAGCGCGTTCTGCACGAGATTGAGCAGCGCCTGGACCATCTGGTCGCGGTCGAGCTCGATCAGCGGCAGGCCGGGATCGTAGTCGCGTCGCACGGCGACGGCCGCGAGCTCCGGCTCGACGAGCTTGAGGACATATTCGACCAGCTCGTGCACGTTCAGCCAGCGCTTGTGCGGCGGACCGCCCGGGCCGAGCAGCGTGTCGACCAGCGCCGCAAGCCGGTCCGCCTCGCTGATGATGACGTCCGTGTATTCCCTGAGCTCCGTGCCGCCCGGCAGGCGGGCGAGCAGCTGCGCCGCGCCGCGCAGGCCGCCGAGCGGATTCTTGATCTCGTGCGCCAGCTGCCGAATCATCTGGCGTCCGGCGCCGTGCTGCATGATGAGCGCATTCTCGCGACTGATGCGCGAGCGGCGGGTGACGTCGATCGTCTCGACCAGCAGGAAGTTGGGGGTCGATTCGCCCTGCATCGGCGACACGCGGCAATCCACGACGCGGTGTTCGGGATGCCGGTCGGTGGGTGCGAGCTTGAGCTCGTCGGCGAACGTGAGGCCGGTCGAGAGCACGCGGCGGACCAGCTCCGCGAGCTGGGGGTCGTCGCCTGCGAGCTCGAGCAGCGGACGGCCGCGGGCGCGTTCGCGGCTCACGCCGAGCAGATCCTCGCCCGCGGGATTGATGCCGACGACCAGCAGGCTGCGATCGAGCACGATCGCGCCCGTGTTCAGGTTTTCGACGATTTCCTGCGCGAACCGCTGTTCCACCGGAAGGGCGTCCGGGAGCGGGCCGCGGGTCAGTTCCTGTTCAGGATCGAGGTCTGCTGCACGTAGAAGCGGATCGGCTCGCTGCGGATCATGAGCCGGCCGGCCGGGTTCACGACCTCCGCCTGCAGGTTGTGCGCGCCGCGGTAGACCTCCTCGAGCGGGACCTGCAGACCGCTCACCTCCCTCGGCTCCCCGTCGAAGTACAGGCGCACGCGATCGCCCGGCTTGAGCGCCGGCTGCAGTGCGAGCTGCACCGTCAGGCGGCCTTCGATGTTCCATAGCGTCTCTTCGGCCGCGGGCTGCACGATTTCGAGGCTCTGGTAGCCGGGAGCGGCCGACTGGTTGTCGCCATTGGTCGGCGGCGTGCGCTCTGCAGCGTCCGGCCGCCGGTAGGCCGGCACCGTGGTCGGCTCGGCGATCTCGATCTTCTGCGCGCCCGGATGCGGCGCATCCGAATAATGCACGACGCCGTCCTCATCCACCCAGCGGTAGACCTCGGTCGCGCTCGCCGCCGCGGCGAGCACCGAAAGACCAGCCAGAACCAGGCATTTACGCATCGGGCTAGCATATCAGCGGGATTGCGATCCCGACCAGCGGGGCGGCAGGGAAATGACACCCGCGTCACGCTTTGTGTACGCCCGGCGATTGGAGCGGCATGGTTCATGAACGGGCGTGGGCGCTTTTCACGTTCGTTCATGAGCGGGAATTCGGGTGCGGGCTTGGTCATGAACGATGGTTTGAGCTTGCGGGCGGGCGGCCCGGGTGCGGGGCCGCCCGCTTCCGGTCACAAGCTGTAGTACATGTCGAACTCGACAGGGTGCGTGGTCATGCGCAGCCGGGTGACGTTCTGCATCTTGAGGTCGATGTAGGCGTCGATCAGGTCGTCGGTGAACACGTCGCCCATCTTCAGGAACGCGCGATCCTTGTCGAGCTCGATCAGCGCCTCCTCGAGCGAGAACGCGACGTGCTCGAGCTCCTTTTCCTCCTCCGGCGGCAGGTCGTAGAGATCCTTGTCCATCGCCTCGCCGGGGTGCAGCTTCTTCTGGATGCCGTCGAGCCCGGCCATCACCATGGCCGAGAACGCGAGATACGGGTTCGCCATGGAATCGGGGAAACGCACCTCGATGCGCCGCCCCTTCGAGCTCGCCACGTACGGGATGCGGATCGACGCCGAGCGGTTACGGGCCGAGTACGCGAGGATCGTCGGCGCCTCGAAGCCCGGCACCAGGCGCTTGTAGCTGTTGGTCGCGGGATTGGTGAACGCGTTCAGCGCCTTCGCGTGCCTGATGATGCCGCCGATGTAATAGAGCGCCGTCTCCGACAGGCCGCCGTAGCCGTCGCCGGAGAACAGGTTCTTGCCGCCCTTGAACAGCGACTGGTGCACGTGCATGCCGTTGCCGTTGTCGTTGACCAGCGGCTTCGGCATGAAGGTCGCCGTCTTGCCGAAGCTGTGCGCGACGTTGTGCACGACGTATTTGAGGATCTGCACCTCGTCGGCCTTGCGGACGAGCGTGTTGAATTTCACTCCGATCTCGCACTGGCCGGCCGTGGCCACCTCGTGGTGGTGCACTTCCGTCGGGCAACCCATCTCCTCGAGCGCGAGGCACATCGCGGAGCGGATGTCGTGCAGCGAATCGACCGGCGGCACCGGGAAGTAGCCGCCCTTCACCGTCGGCCGGTGGCCGGTGTTCATGTCTTCGTAGCTGCGGCTCGTGTTCCAGGCGCCTTCCTGCGAGTCGACCTGGTAGAACGCGCCCTGCATGTTGGCGTCCCAGCGCACGTCGTCGAACACGAAGAACTCGTTCTCCGGCCCGAAGTACGCCTCGTCGGCTATGCCGGTCGAGCGCAGGTACGCCTCGGCCCGCCGGGCGAGCGAGCGGGGGCAGCGGTCGTAGCCCTGCATCGTCGAGGGCTCGAGCACGTCGCAACGCAGGTTGAGCGTCGGCTCCTCGGAGAACAGGTCCACCACGGCGGAAGCCGGATCCGGCATCAGCACCATGTCCGACTCGTTGATGCCCTTCCAGCCGGCGATCGACGAGCCGTCGAACATCTTGCCTTCCTCGAACGTGTCCTGGTCGACGACCCGCGCGGGCGCCGTGACGTGCTGCTCCTTGCCCTTGGTATCGGTGAAGCGAAAGTCGACGAACTTGATTTCCTTTTCCTTGATGAGCCCGAGCACTTCTGCCGCGGTCATGGCGTATCCTCCGGTTGTAATGCGTGGCGTGCGCGGGGCCCCGGCCCCGCAGCCATGCCCGAGCGCAGTGCAGGAAGCATGCCAGCGACCGGTGCATGGCAAGGGCTTGTTTTCCAAAGAAAAAAGCCGCCAGCCGTCGGCGCGTTCTGCACCAGTATAGTGCAGCATCGAGCGGCAGTGCACTATTTTAGTGCACCGGCAACCGCGCCACGCCGCGCCGGCACGCGGGTTATACTGCGCCGTCCATTTCGCCGCGAAATCGTTGATGTCCGAGGAAAACCCGCCGGTCCTTCACTTCCAGGACCTGGTGCTCAGCTTGCAGCGCTTCTGGGCCGGGGAGGGCGCGGTGGTCGCCCAGCCGTACGACATGCCGATGGGGGCGGGCACCTTCCACCCGATGACCTTCCTGCGTGCCATCGGTCCGGAGCCCTGGCGCGCGGCGTATGTGCAGCCCTGCCGGCGGCCGACGGACGGCCGCTACGGCGACAACCCGTTTCGCCTCCAGCACTACTACCAGTTCCAGGTGGCCCTGAAGCCCTCGCCGCCCGACATCCAGGCCACCTACCTGCGCTCGCTCGCGGCCATCGGCATCTCGGGCCGGGTGCACGACATCCGCTTCGTCGAGGACAACTGGGAGTCGCCGACGCTCGGCGCGTGGGGGCTCGGCTGGGAGGTATGGCTGAACGGCATGGAGATCACGCAGTTCACCTATTTCCAGCAGGTCGGCGGACTCGAGTGCCGGCCCGTGACCGGCGAGATCACCTACGGGCTCGAGCGTCTCGCGATGTATCTCCAGGAAGTCGAGAGCATCTTCGACGTCGTGTGGACGGAAGGGCCGCAGGGACCCGTCACCTACGGCGACGTGTATCACCAGAACGAGGTGGAGCAGTCGCGCTACAACTTCGAGGAAGCGCCGGTCGAGGCGCTCTTCTCGCAGTTCGATTTCGCGGAGAGCGAGTGCCGGCGCCTGATCGACACCCGGCTCGCGCTGCCCGCCTACGAGCAGATGCTGGTCGCCTCGCACACTTTCAACCTGCTCGACGCGCGCAATGCGATCTCGGTGAACGAACGCCAGCGCTACATCCTCCGGGTGCGCGACCTCTCGCGAGCCATCGCCGAGGCGTACTACGCGAGCCGCGAAGCGCTCGGCTTTCCGCTGCTCGAGCCGTCGCTGGCGCAGACGCGGAGCGGGTGAAGGATGGCTGCCCGCGAGAGCACGGCCGATTTCGCCGTCGAGATCGGCACCGAGGAGCTGCCGCCGAAAGCGCTGCCCGGCCTCATCCGCGCGTTTGCCGATGAGCTCGTTGCGCTGCTCGGGCGCGAGCGCCTGGCGCACGGGGCGGTGGCGCCCTTTGCCACGCCACGGCGGCTCGCCGTCGTCATAAAGGATCTCGCGCTCGTGCAGGAGGAGCGGACCGCCGAGCTCAAGGGACCGCCGGTCTCGGTCGCGTTCGACGCCGTAGGCCGGCCCACGGCGGCGGCCCTGGCCTTCGCCGAGCGCTGTGGCGTGGCGGTCGAGGCGCTCGGCCGCACGCGCACGGCGAAGGGCGAGTGGCTCAGCGGCCGCAAGGTGGAAGCGGGCTGCCCGGGCCGCGAGCTGCTCGCCGGCCTGGTCGAGGAGGCGCTCTCCCGCCTGCCGATCCCGCGGCGCATGCGCTGGGGCGATGCCGACATCGAGTTCGTGCGGCCGGTGCACTGGGTGCTGATGCTGCACGGGAGCGAAACGGTCCCGGGCACGGTGCTGGGACTCACGCCCGGCCGGGTCACCCGCGGGCACCGGTTCCACGCGCCCGGCGAGCTCGTGCTCGAGGCGCCGGCGGACTATGCCGGCCTGCTGGAACGCGAGGGTTTCGTGATCGCCGATTTCGCCGCGCGGCGCGCGCGCATCGTCGCGGCCGTAGAGCAGGCGGCGGCCGGTGCCGGCGGGCGCCCGGTCGCCGAGGCTGCGCTGTTCGACGAGGTCACCGCGCTGACAGAATGGCCGGTCGCGCTCGTCGGGCGCTTCGACACGAGGTATCTCGAGCTGCCGCGCGAGGTGATCGTCGCGACCTTGACCCACCACCAGCGCTATTTTCCGATCGAAGGCCCGGACGGGCGGCTCAGGAGCGAGTTCGTGACGGTCGCCAACCTGGAGAGCGAGGATCCGGACGAGGTGCGCGCGGGCAATGAGCGGGTGATCCGTCCGCGTCTCGCCGACGCGGCGTTCTTCCGCGAGCACGACCTGAAGCAGCCGTTGCCCGAGCGCCTGCCGCAGCTCGAGCGCATCGTGTACGCCGAAGGGCTCGGCAGCCTGCTCGACAAGAGCCGCCGCGTCGCGGGGTTGGCCAGCCAAACCGCGGCGAAGCTCGGGCTCGACACCGCGCCCGTCGAGCGTGCCGCGCTGCTCGCGCGCTGTGACCTGACCACCGGCATGGTCGGCGAATTCCCCGAGCTGCAGGGCATCATGGGCGGGTACTACGCTGAAGCGGCGGGCGAGGCGGCGGCCGTGGCGCGGGCCATCCCCGAGATGTACCTGCCGCGGCATGCGGGCGATGCGCTGCCGGCCACCGGACCCGGGCGTGCGCTCGCGTTCGCCGACCGGCTCGATACTCTGGCGGGGCATTTCGCGGCGGGCGCGAAGCCTTCCGGCAATCGCGATCCGTTCGGGCTGCGGCGGGCCGCGCTCGGCATCGTGCGGCTCGCCGTCGAGGCCGGGCTCGACCTCGAGCTGCCGCCGCTCATCACCGCCGCGCTCGCCGCCCAGCCCGTCCCTGTGCGCGACGCGCCGGCGCTCGTGGAGGAGATTTACGACTTCATCGTCGAACGGCTGCGCGCCTGGTACCTCGAGACGCGCGGCACGCCGGCCGAGGTGTTCGAGGCGGTGCGCGCGCGCCAGCCCGGCTCGCTCGTGGATTTCGATCTGCGGCTGCAGGCGGTCACCGCGTTCGTCGGTCTCGAGGCCGCGGCGAGCCTCGCCGCCGCGAACAAACGCACGGCGAACATCCTGCGCCAGGCCGGCGATCCCGCCGGCGCCGTGCCGGACCCCGGGCAGCTCACCGAACCCGCGGAGCAGGCGCTCTGGCAGGCGCTCGCCGGCGAACGCGAAGCGGTGGCGCCGCTCGTCGCCGCGGGTGCTTACACCGACGCACTGGCGCGTCTTGCCGCGTTGCGCGAGCCCGTGGATCGCTTCTTCGACGAAGTGCTCGTGATGAGCGAGGACGAGACGGTGCGGCGCAATCGCCTGGCGCTGCTCGCGACCTTGCGCGAGCTCTTCCTCGAAATCGCCGACGTTTCGCGTCTGGCGATCGGCTGACGCGGAAGCTCGAAGCCATGCCGCAAGTCCGGCTCGTCATCCTCGATCGCGACGGGGTCATCAATCACGATTCCGACGATTTCATCCGCACGCCGGCGGAGTGGGTTCCGATCGAAGGCAGCCTCGAAGGCATCGCGCTGCTCACACGCGCCGGTTTCACCGTCGCCGTGGCGACCAACCAGTCCGGCATCGGGCGCGGCCTTTACGACCACGCAAGCCTCGACGCCATCCACGCCAAGATGCGCCGCGCGGTGGCGGACGCCGGCGGTGCTATCGATCGCATCGTCTACTGCCCGCACGCGCCTGACGCCGGGTGCGACTGCCGCAAGCCGGCCCCCGGCCTGCTGCGCGAGCTCGGCCGGCATTACGGCATCGACCTCGCCGGCATGCCGGCGATCGGCGATACGGAGCGCGATCTCGAGGCCGCACGCGCGGTCGGCGCGCGCCCGATCCTGGTGCTGACCGGCAACGGCGCGGCGACGCAACGCATGCTCGCGGAGCGCGGCGAGGCGGTCGAGACCTGGCCGAACCTCCTCGAGGCCGCGCGGGCGTTGGCCGGAGAAACCTGATGCTGCTGTTGCGCTCGCTCGCCTTCCAGGCGTATTTCTTCCTCAGCGTCGTCCTGTTCGCGTTCCTCGTGATCGTGGCGTTGGTGCTGCCTTACCCGGTGCGCTACGAGATTGCGCGCGTGTGGGGCCGGGGAATGCTGTGGGCGGGACGCTTTCTCTGCGGGCTCGATTACTCGATCGAAGGCCTCGAGCATTTGCCCGACCGTCCGAGCGTGGTACTGAGCAAGCACTCCACGGTGTTCGAGACCTATGCGCAGCTCGTCTTCCTGCCACGCCAGACCTGGGTCGTGAAGCGGGAGCTGTCGTGGGTGCCGGTGTTCGGCTGGGGGCTCGCCACGCTGAAGCCGATCGCCATCGATCGCAGCGCCGGCGGCACCGCGGTCGCCCAGGTGATCCGCCAGGGGCTCGCGCGGCTCGGCGAAGGCACCTGGGTCACCATCTTCCCGGAAGGCACGCGCATGCCGCCCGGCGAGACCCGGCGCTACGGCGTCTCCGGCGCCGCCCTGGCGCGCGAGGCCGGCTGCCCCATCGTGCCCATCGCCCACAACGCCGGCCTGTTCTGGCCGCGCCGCAGCGTCATCAAGCGCCCGGGGCTGATCCGCTTCGTCATCGGCCCGCCGATCGCCCCCGACGGCCGCCCGCCCAAGGAAACCAACCTCCTCGTCCAGCAGTGGATCGAGTCCAAAATGGCCGAGATCTGCCCCCGAACCGCCGCGAACGAGCAGGATCGCGCTCCGAACGCGCACGATCACGCCGACAACATGCACGATCCCATCCAGTAGGAGCGCGCATTGCGCGCGACCGAAACGCCGCCTCCAGCTCTCTTCGGGACCGCATTTGTTCACGAACGTTTGGACGGCGGTGGCTGGTGCGGAGCCACGACCGGGGGAGCTCCCTCTCGGCGCCGGCCACGAGCACGTCCCTGTGGGCCTGCGGGCTTAGGCTTCTGCCTCGCACGCCGCCAGGGACTCCCCCGGCCACGGCTCCGCCCTGTTTGCGGTCGGTGCCGTTCGTGAACAAATGCTCACGGGCGAACGCGCCTTCGTTCGGGCACGTGCGTTGTTGGGGCACGGCGCTGCCTGCGCCCGAGGTACACGTGCTGTGTATCGGGGGCGGCGGTGTTTCTGTAGTTACACGTCGAGGTTGGAGACGGTGAGCGCGTTGCGCTCGATGAACTCGCGGCGCGGCTCGACCTGGTCGCCCATGAGCGTGGTGAAGATCTCGTCCGCTTTCACCGCGTCCTCGATCTTGACCTGCATGAGCCGGCGCGTTTCCGGGTTGACGGTGGTCTCCCAGAGCTGCTCCGGGTTCATCTCGCCCAGGCCTTTATAGCGCTGCAGCGTCTGCCCCTTGCGGGCCTCGCTCATCAGCCAGTCGAGCGCCTGGCCGAAGGAGGTGACCGCCTCGCGCTTGTCGCCGCGAGCCACCCAGGCGTTCTCGCCGATCAGCCCGGCGAGCTTCTCGGCCCGTGACACCATGTGGGCGTATTCGCGGGTCTCGAAGAACTCGCGCGGGATGTAGCGGGTCGTGCTGATGCCGTGCTGCACCTTGCGGATCGCGATGCGCACGCCTTCGCCGCCGGCATCGCCGCGCTCCAGCTCGGCCGAGTAGCTGGCGCCGTTGCCGTTGCCGCGCCCGCCGGTGCTCGTCGGCAGCGCGGCGGAAAGCTGCTCCGCCCATTCGTCCAGCCGGTCGAGATCGTCGACGAACGCCGTCACCGAGGGCTGCCGCGCGATCGTCCGCAAAACGACCTCGTCGTAACGATCCGCGAGCCGGCGGATGATGTTCTCGACGGTCGTGTACTCCTTGGCCAGCGCCTCGAGCGAGGCGGCCGACAGCGCGGGCGCCTCGCCGTTGACGTGCAGCTCGGCGCTCTCCAGCGCCGAGTTCAGCAGGTACGCCGTGAGCTCCGCGTCGTCCTTGACGTACACCTCCTGCTTGCCCTTCTTGATCTTGTAGAGCGGCGGCTGGGCGATGTACACGTGGCCGCGCTCGATCAGCTCCGGCATCTGCCGGTAGAAGAAGGTGAGCAGGAGCGTGCGGATGTGCGAGCCGTCGACGTCCGCGTCGGTCATGATGATGATCCGGTGGTAGCGCAGCTTGTCCGGATCGAAGTCGTCCAGCCCGATGCCGGTGCCGAGCGCCGTGATCAGCGTGCCGACCTCGGCCGAGGACAGCATCTTGTCGAAACGCGCCTTCTCCACGTTCAGGATCTTACCCTTGAGCGGCAGGATCGCCTGGGTGCGGCGGTCCCGCCCCTGCTTGGCCGAGCCGCCGGCGGAATCGCCCTCGACCAGGAACAGCTCCGAAAGCGCGGGATCCTTCTCCTGGCAATCGGCGAGCTTGCCGGGCAGCCCCGCGACGTCCAGCGCGCCCTTGCGCCGGGTCATCTCGCGCGCCTTGCGGGCCGCTTCGCGGGCGCGGGCCGCTTCCAGGATCTTGGAGACGATCGCCTTCGCTTCCGCCGGGTTTTCCAGCAGGAACTCCTCGAGCCGCTCCGCCATGGCCGATTCGACCAGGCCTTTTATTTCAGATGAAACTAATTTGTCCTTGGTCTGCGAGGAGAACTTGGGGTCCGGCATCTTGACCGACAGCACCGCGGTCAGGCCCTCGCGAGCATCGTCGCCGCTCGGCGCGATCTTGTCCTTGCGGCTCGACTCCCGCTCGATGTAACCGTTCAGCGTGCGCGTGAGCGCGCTGCGGAAGCCGGCCAGGTGCGTGCCGCCGTCGCGCTGCGGGATGTTGTTCGTGTAGCAGAACATGTTCTCCTGGTAGCCGTCGTTCCACTGCAGGGCCACCTCCACGATCACGCGCTCGCGCTCGTTCTGGAAATGAAACACGGACGGGTGAATCGGCGTCTTGTTGCGATTCAGGTGCGTGACGAAGGCCTTGATGCCGCCTTCGTACTGGAACACGTCGCGCTTGTCGGTGCGCTCGTCGATGAGCTCGATGCGCACTCCGGAGTTCAGGAACGACAGCTCGCGCAGGCGCTTCGCCAGCACATCGTAATGGAACTCGATGTTCGTGAAGGTCTTGCTGGAAGGCTTGAAGCGGATCGTCGTACCGGTACGATCCGTCACGCCCACGACCGCGAGCGGCTGCACCGGCTCGCCGTGCCGGTATTCCTGCTGGTGGATCTTGCCGTTCCGGTGGATCGTAAGCACGAGCTGCTCGGAGAGCGCGTTCACGACGGACACGCCGACGCCGTGCAGTCCGCCGGACAGCTTGTAGGAGTTGTCGTCGAACTTCCCGCCCGCGTGCAGCACGGTCATGATGACCTCCGCTGCCGAGCGGCCTTCCTCGGGGTGCAGGTCTACCGGGATGCCGCGGCCATCGTCGGTAATGGTCACGGATTCATCGGCATGGACGGTGACGGTGATGACGCTGCAGAAGCCTGCCAGCGCTTCGTCGACGGAATTGTCGACGACCTCGAAAACCATGTGGTGCAGGCCGGTGCCATCGTCGGTGTCCCCGATGTACATCCCCGGGCGTTTCCGGACTGCCTCTAGTCCTTTTAAAACCTTGATATTGCTGGAAGTGTAGTCTCTGGCGTCGGCCATTCTCCGTCCTCTGAACGAAACCGGTGCATTGTACCATTTCGGGCCGCCGAAAGCCCGCCCGGAAAGCCTCAAAAACCCTAGACATACCGGCGCCTTAGAGCCGCTCGAGCGGGCGGTTTCGAGATCTATTCGCGGGACCGAAGAACCGCAAAATCGACCCTGGCGGGCAGGACGAGCGAGCACCACGGAGGGCAAGTCTTCCCCGCCGCAGGGTATCGGTGCGGCAACAATCCGCCTGATGCAGGTCCGGGAACGTCGCATCGCTTTGGGCTGCGCCCCGGGCTCCGGGTCCTGGACAAACTCCGCTCCTCGTCGGCGGATCTTCACGCCTCGCGCGGCGGGACTCGGTGCGGCAGCTGGAACCCCATCCCTTGCTGATGCGGCCGCCTGCCCGACGGGCCTCCGGCCGGCAGCTGGTCGGGGCCGTCAACCGGCGGCGGTGATCATCCCCTGTTCCACGTGGAACGTCCGGGGCGCCGCGGGGAACAGGTCGACGGACGGTCCGAGGGCCGTCGCGATCACCTGGGCCTCCAGATCCGCGACCGCAGCCATGAGCCGAGCCAGCGCCTGCCGGTCCAGCTCTGCGGCCGGATCGTCGAGGAGGAGCAGGAGCGGGCGCCCGAGCTCCGCCTGCACGACCTCGGTCGCCGCCAGTACCAGGGTGCAGGCCAGTAGCTTCTGCTGGCCGCGAGACACGAGCTTGCGCGCCTGCCGCTCATCGTAGGTGAGCTTGACATCCGCGCGGTGCGGCCCGACCGCACTGATCCCGGTCTCCAGCTCGCGCTCACGGCTGCGCGCCAGCGCCTCCTCGAGCGTCGAATCCTCCGGCCACCCGCGCCGGTAACGAAAACCGACCCCGCCGCCGAGGAGTCGCTCCGCCGTGCGCTCCAGGACCTCCGCCAACCGCTCGAAGGTCCGCTCCCGGTGCGCGTGCACGCGCATGGCGGCGGTCACGAACTCCCGATCCCAGCCGGCCAGCGTGCCCGCGTCCCCTGCCGACCTGAGCGCCGCGCTGCGCTGTCGCAGCGCCTTGCGAAAGCGGCGCCAGGCCTCCAGGAAACCGTGTTCCACGTGGAACGCGACCCAGTCGAGGTACCGCCGGCGCTCCTCCGGCCCGCCCGCGACCAGCGCGTGTACGTCCGGGTCGACGATCTGCAGCGGCAACCGTTCGGCTAGCTCGGCAATTCCCGCCGCTCTCTCCCCGTCGACGTGAATCTCGAGGCCGCCGTAGCCGTTCCGTAGGCCGAGCGTGGACTCCCGCTCGCCCGCCTGAACCCGCCCGAACAGCACGAATTCCCGCGTCCCGTGCCGCACCAGCCGGTCCGTCGCCGCGCCGCGGAAGGATTTGCCCCGGCCGAGATAAGCCACCGCCTCCAGCAGGCTGGTCTTGCCCGAGGCATTCGCGCCGTGCACGAGGTTGAAGCGCGCGCCGAGCTCCAGGCGCACTTCCGCGAGGCAGCGGAAATTCGTACATTGGAAGGTCCGCAGGCTCACGGCGTGCCCCCGGGCAGTCCCGATGGCCGGCCCACCCGGCGACCCTGCCGAGCGCGCCCGCCGGCCCGCCGGATGCGTGCGGGCGGCGTATGGCTGCCGACTGGCGCCCTCAGAGGCGCATCGGCATGACGACGTATTTGCAGTCGTCAGTGCCGGGGTCGCGGAGCAGGCAGCTCGAATTGCCGTCAACCACCGACAGCGTCACCTGCTCGGCATCGATAGCGCCCAAGGCATCCAGCAAGTAATTGACATTGAAGCCGATTTCGAGCTCGTCGCCGGTATACCCGACTTCCAGCTCCTCCTCGGCCTCTTCCTGCTCCGGGTTGTGCGCCTGGAGCGTGATGCTGCCCGCGCGGACACTCAGGCGGATTCCGCGGTACTTCTCGTTCGACAGGATCGCGGTGCGCTGCAACGCCCCGCGCAAAAGCTCCCGATCCGCCGTAACCACGTTATCGGTATCCCGCGGAATTACCCGCTCGTACTCCGGGAACCTGCCGTCGATCAGTTTCGACGTGAACCTTATACCGTCGAGCTGGATGCGGATGTGGTTCTGGCCAAGCTCGAGCGTCAGGTCGCCCTGGCCACCGAGCAGCCTTTGCAGCTCCAGCACACCCTTGCGCGGGACGATTACCTGCGTCTCCGTGGTTCCGAGGCCCTTGCCATCCACTTGCACCTGCGCGAGCGCCAGCCGGTGCCCGTCGGTCGCCACGGCCCGGAGCTGCTTCTTGCCGGTTTCCAGCAAAAGTCCGTTCAGGTAGTACCGGACGTCCTGCTGCGCCATGGAGAACCAGGTTTTCTCGATCAGCCGGCCGAGCATCGATTGCGGGAGCTCGATCGGCGCCCCGGCCTTGATGTCCTCGACCGACGGAAACTCCGCCGCCGGAAGCGTCGTCAGGGTGAAGCGGCTCCGGCCCGAGCGCAGCCCCAGCTTGTCCCCCGACAGGCTGACCGCCACTTCCGAGCTTTCCGGCAACGCCCGGCAGATGTCGAGCAGCTTGCGTCCGGGCACCGTGATCTCGCCACCGCTGCTCACGTCGGCCTCCCCGCTCGCCACGAGCTCGACCTCGAGATCGGTGGCCGTAATCGAGAGCCGGTTGTTCTTTGCGACCAGCAGAACGTTCGCGAGGATCGGCATGGTCTGGCGCCGTTCCACCACCCCGATCACCGCCTGCAACGGCTTCAGCAGGGCCTCACGACTCGCCGTAAACTTCATCGACTCCACCTGTTAATAAATACTGGAAATCATTTTCTGACTATTGTTATTGAGGCCGCCCGGATCCGTGGACAACTTTGATTATAGCCATCAAAACAATAGCTTACATCCACGAATCCGACGGGGAAAAGCGTTGGCGGCGCGCCCGTATCCTGTGTGTCGCCTGTGGATAAAAACCGTACCCGAAGTTTTCCACGCGTTATCCACACTATCCTGTCAAAGTTCTCAACAGATTCAAATAATCTTCGTCGACTCTCTTTTCGGTTTCTCGCAACGCGGCGATGCGCCGGCAGCCGTGCAGGACCGTCGTGTGATCGCGCCCCCCAAAGGCATCCCCGATTTCCGGCAGGCTGTGATTGGTGAGCTCCTTGGCCAGCGCCATCGCGAGCTGCCGCGGTCGGGCTATGGACCGGCTGCGCCGTTTGGACAACAGGTCCGAAACCCTGATCTTGTAGTACTCGGCCACCGTCTTCTGGATGTTCTCGATGGATACCAGGCGGTCCTGCAATGCGAGCAGGTCCCGCAAGGCCTCCTTGGCAAACTCGAGGCTGATCGGCCGTCCGGTGAACTGGGAGTTTGCGATCACCCTTCTCAGCGCGCCTTCGAGCTCGCGCACGTTGGAGCGGATCCGCTTGGCGATGAAGAACGCCACCTCCTCCGGCAGCTCGGCCTGTTCCGCCGCCGCCTTGCTCATGAGGATGGCCACCGAGGTCTCGAGCTCGGGCGGCTCGATCGCCACGGTGAGCCCCCACCCGAAGCGCGACTTCAGGCGTTCCTCGAGCCCGTTCACTTCCTTCGGATAGCGGTCGCAGGTCAGGACGATCTGCCGCTGGCCTTCGAGCAGCGCGTTGAAGGTGTGGAAGAACTCTTCCTGCGACCGTTCCTTGCCGGCGAAGAACTGGATGTCGTCGATGAGCAGCGCGTCCAGCGAACGGTAAGAACGCTTGAAGTCGGAGATGGTGTTGTGCTGCAGCCCTTTCACCATGTCGCCGACGAAACGCTCGGAATGCACGTAGCTCACGCGGGCATTCGCATCGCGTGCCAGCATCGCATTGCCGATGGCCTGCATCAGGTGCGTCTTGCCGAGACCGACGCCGCCGTAGATGAACAGCGGGTTATACGATTTGCCCGGATTCTCGCCGACCTGGGTGGCTGCCGCCTTGGCGAGCTGATTGCTCTTGCCCTCGACGAACTTCGCGAACGTGAACGTCGGGTTCAGGCGGCTGACCATCGGCGGCGTGGGGGATGCCGGATTCGGGCGCGTCGGCTGTGCGGTCGCCAAACTGACCCGCTCCGACGGCTTCGAGCCGACCTCGATGATCACCTCGTCGGCGCCGCCGGCCACGTCGACCAGTTCCAGGATCCGTTCGATGTAATGCTGCTGCAGCCAGTCGACGACGAAGCGATTCGGGGCGAGCAGGCGAAGGATATTGCCGTCCTCGACTGCTTGCAGCGGACGTATCCAGGTATTGAACTGCTGCTCCGGAAGCTCCGCCTGCAAATCGCGCATGCAGCGGTTCCAGAGAGTCGTCTCGGCCTGCAAGGCAGATCCCCAGGAAAGAAGTCGGCGGGTCGGAGCGCGCCAGTCTATAACTTCCGATCAGGCCGCGCCACACGTGCCCCGCGTGCGTTTGGTTGACAGTGTTTTATGTGCCGCGTACCCTTGCCGGCTTTCTTTTGGCCGGGGCGTTCCGCCGCGGCGGATTCGAAGGCCAGGCAGATGAAACGCACGTATCAGCCCAGCAAGCAGAAGCGCGCGCGAACTCACGGATTCCGTGCGCGCATGGCGACCAAGGCCGGGCGAGAGGTGTTGAAGCGCCGGCGCGCGAAAGGGCGCGCTGCGCTCACGCCCTGAGCCTTTCGGTTCACCGCGCGGGCACGACGACGGCAACGGACGAGCGACCGGCAGCAAAGCAGAACAGTGGGCGCGAACGGCTCCGGAAAGCGAACCGACTGCCGGACTCCGCCGCCTTCGACCGCGTCTTTCGCGGTGCCGACAAAAGCCGTGACGCCTTCTTCACCGTGTTGTCGAAACCGAACGGGGTGGCTCGAGCCCGCCTGGGTCTCGCCATCTCGAAGAAGCACTGCCGCTCCGCCACCGGCCGCAACCGGCTGAAGCGCCTCGTGCGCGAATCGTTCCGGCGGCACCAGGGGGCGCTCGCCGGGCGTGACGTGGTGGTCATGGCGCAGGCACCCGCCGCGGGTGCCGCGAACCCGACGCTGTTCGCCAGCCTCGAACGGCACTGGCAACGCATCCGTCGCCGAGGGACGGGCTGAATGGACAATCAGAGACTGCTGATCTGGGCCGCTTTCGGGCTCCTGTTGTGGCTCACCTGGCAGGCCTGGATGCAGGACTACGGGCAGCAGCGTGCGCCGGTGCGCGAGGCGGCGCCCGCGGCCGACCAACAGGCACCGCCGCAGACGGCGCCTCCCGCCGACCGGCTGCCGGAGCTCCCGGCGCCCGCGGACCGGGCCGCCCCGCAGGCGAGCGCGCCCGCGGCGACGACGGGATCCGAGGGATCCGAGGCCCCGCCGGGCGGGCCTGAGCCTGACCGCATCGTGCACGTTCGCACCGACGTGCTCGACGTCCGCATCGACACGCGCGGCGGCACGCTCGCGCATGCCGCGCTGCTGGACTACCCGGTCGAGAAGGACCGGCCGGACGACCTCGTCACGCTGCTCAGCCGCCGGCCGGACAACCTGGGGCTGGTGCACACGGGCCTGCGCTCCGCCGGCGGCGGCCCGGAGCCGAACCACCTGGCGCTGTTCAAGGCCGAGCGCGACGAATACGTGCTGGACGGCGCGGACGAGCTCACCGTCTCGCTCACCTGGGACGACGGTGAGGGCTTGAGCGTCGTCAAGCAGTACACGTTCGAGCGCGGCAGCTACATCGTCAAGCTCGAGCAGACCGTGAAGAACGGCACCGCCGAAGCCTGGGAGGGTGCGCCCTACGCGCAGATCCTGCGGCATTCCTATCCGCAGGAGCGCTCGACCTTCAACCCCGAGACCTACTCGTTTCACGGTCCCCTGATCTACGACGGCGAGAAGGCGAGCAAGCTCGATCGCGACGACCTGGAAGCCGAAGGGCCCTTCCAGGCGACGATCAAGGACGGCTGGGTCGCCGCCATCCAGCATCACTTCCTCATCGCGGTCGTGCCGGCCGCGGAAAGCGAGCAGCATTTCACGGTGTCCCTCGACGGCGACGTCGCGACCTCGACGGTGATCGGCACCAAACAGACGATCGCGCCGGGCGCGGGCGAGACCTTCAGCAGCGTGCTGTTCATCGGGCCGAAGCTGCAAAGGCAGCTGGCGCAGGTCACCGACAGCCTGACCTTGAGCGTCGATTACGGCTGGCTCACGCCGCTGTCGCATCCCTTGTTCCTGCTGCTCTCCTGGATCGAGGGCTTCGTCCACAACTGGGGCGTCGCGATCATCATCGTGACCGCGCTGATCAAGCTCGTGTTCTACAAGCTCACCCAGACGAGCGGCCGCTCGATGGCCAAGATGCGCGAGATCCAGCCGCGCATGAAAGCGCTGCAGGAGCGCTACAAGGACGATCGCCAGGCGCTCAGCCAGGCGATGATGGAGCTCTACAAGCGCGAGAAGGTGAACCCCGCCGCCGGCTGTCTGCCGATGCTCATCCAGATGCCGTTCTTCCTGGCCTTCTACTGGGTGCTGATCGAGAGCGTCGAGATGCGCCAGGCGCCGTTCGCGCTGTGGATCACCGATCTCTCCTCGCGCGATCCGTATTTCATCCTGCCGCTCATCATGGGCGCCGCGATGCTCCTCCAGCAAAGGCTGAACCCCGCACCGGCCGATCCGGTGCAGGCGCGCGTGATGCAGATCATGCCGCTGGCGTTCACCGTGTTCTTCGCGTTCTTCCCCTCGGGTCTCGTGCTGTACTGGGTGACCAACACGCTGCTCGGCATCGCCCAGCAGTGGCGCATCAACAAGGTCGTCGAGGAGGAGAGCCGCCGCCGCCGCGGCGGAAAGACGCCGCCCAAAGCGGCGGCTAAGCAGAAGAAGAAGAACGACGAGGACAAGCCGGACGCCGCGTAGGCGCGCGCTCCTACGCGAGCTCGGTCGTGATGCGGATGGTGCCGTACAGCGTGCGGTGCACCGGGCAGCGCTCGGCGATCTCGGCCAGCCGCTTGCGGGTCGCCTCGTCCAGGTCGCCCTCGAGGACGAGCGTGCGCCGGAACTCGTCGATCCTGCTGTCCGCGCTTTCGCAGTCGGCGCAGTCCGTCGCGTGCACCCGGGCGTAGCGGACCCGCGCGCCGGCGGCGGCGAGCGCGATACCCTTGTGCTCCGCGTACATGCGGAGGGTCATCGTCGTGCAGGCGGCGAGGGCCGCGGACAAAAGGTCGTAGGGAGTCGGTCCCAGCCCGTCGCCGCCGAGGCCCGCGGGCTCGTCGGCGACCAGGCGATGCCCCGCCGCGGAGATCTCCGTGCGCGGGGAGGCTGCCCCCGTGCGCGCCACGACCTCGCCCGGAACCGATTCCACCATTGCGTCGTCCGCGGCGATCCCGAAGAGGTATTTCTCCGCCCAGGCGGCGATCACGCGTCCGACGTAGCGCGCATCGTCCTCGCGCGTGAGGAGGTGATCGGCCTGGTCGAGGCTCACGAAGCTCTTCGGATGACGCGCCGCGAGGAACAGCGCGCTCGCGTTGTCGATCCCCACGACCCCGTCCACCGGCGAATGCATGACCAGAAGCGCGGCGTCGAGCCGCTCGAGCGCCTGCGGCAAGGGATGGCGCGCGAGATCGTCGAGGAAGCGGCGGGTGATGACGAAGCGGCGGCCGGCGAGCTCGACCTGCGCCTCGCCTCTTGCCTCGATGTCGTCGACCGCGTCCGCGAAGCGTTCCGTGACGTGCTCCGGATCGGAAGGCGCGCCGATGGTTGCCACGGCGCGCACCGAAGGCAGCTCCACGGCGGCCTCGAGGATCGCCGTGCCGCCGAGCGAATGGCCGACCAGCAGCGCAGGGGCACGGTGCTCCGCCGCGAGCCAGCCCGCCGCGGCGAGGAGATCGGCGACGTTGGTCGAGAAGGTCGTGCCGGCGAACTCGCCCTCGCTCTCACCGAGGCCGGTAAAATCGAAGCGCAGCACGCCGATGCCGGAGGCGCACAGCGCCCGGCTGATGAACGTCGTGGCCCTGAGGCTCTTGGATCCGGTGAAGCAATGAGCGAACAGCGCGAAAGCGCGCGCGCCCGAGTCGGGCAGGTCGAGGATGCCCGCGAGCTCCTGTCCTTCCGAGTTCCCGAAGCGTACCTGGCGATGCAGCATGAGCGACCCCGAACGGCGAGCGGCTGACAGCCCTCACGATACGATCGTCGCGCCGGCGACTCCACCCGGCGTCGGCGGCATCGCCGTGGTGAGGATCTCCGGTCCGGCCGTCCCCGACATCGGCCGCGCCATGCTGGGCGCCCTGCCCGCGCCGCGCCAGGCGGCCTACCGCGGTTTTCGCGACGCCGAGGGCGAGCTCCTCGACCGCGGCATCGCGCTGTACTTTCCCGCGCCGCATTCGTTCACTGGTGAGCCGGTCCTCGAGCTGCAGGGCCACGGCGGGCCGGTGGTGGTCGCCGCGCTCGCGGATGCCGCGATCGCGCTCGGCGCCCGCCGCGCCGCGCCCGGGGAATTCTCGGAGCGCGCGTTTCTGAACGGGCGGCTCGATCTCGCCCAGGCCGAGGCGATCGCCGATCTCGTCGCCAGCGGCTCGGCGCAGGCGGCGCGCGCCGCGCTGCGCTCGCTCTCGGGCGACTTCTCGCGCGCTGTCGACGCGCTCGCCGCGCAGCTGACCGAGCTCCGCGTGCACGTGGAGGCCGCGATCGATTTTCCCGAGGAAGAGATCGACTTTCTCTCCGACGCGGCGCTCACCGCGCGCCTCCAGGCCTGTGCCGAGGCCTTCGCCAGCCTGCTCGAGCGCGCCCGCGCCGGCCGCGCCCTCGCCGACGGCTTCCGCGTGGTCATCGTAGGGCGCCCGAATGCCGGCAAGTCGAGCTTGCTGAACCGGCTGGCCGGCCAGGAGGCGGCGATCGTGACGGAGGTGGCCGGCACGACGCGCGACGTGCTGCGCGAGCGCATCGACCTGGACGGCCTCGTGGTGGAGCTCGTGGACACGGCGGGGCTGCGCAGCGATCCCGATCGTATCGAAGCCGAAGGCATACGCCGCGCCCGGGAGGCGCTCGCCTCGGCGGACGCGGTACTGGTGCTGCGCGACGCGAGCGCCGGGCCGGACGGGGGGTTGCCGCCGGATGAGCCGCTGCCCGCCGGCGTGCCGGTCCTGCTCGTCGACAACAAGATCGACCTCACGGGCGCGGCCGCGGGCGCCGGGGCGGGCGAGCCGGCCGCCGTCGCCGTTTCGGCGCTGACCGGCGCGGGCTTCGCCGATCTGCGCGCGCGGCTGCGCGCGATGGCCGGGCAGGGCGACGTCGGGGAAGGCACGTTCACGGCGAGAAGGCGGCATATCGATGCCATTTCGCGCGCGTTTACGCATTTTACCGACGGGCGCGACGCCCTGGAGCGGACCGGGGCCGGCGAGCTCCTGGCCGAGGAGCTCAAGCTCGCCCACGACGCCTTGGGCGAGGTGACCGGGCGGGTCACTTCCGACGACCTGCTGGGCCGGATATTCGCCGAGTTCTGTATCGGGAAATAGGCGCCGGCAGCCGGCACCGTAGCTCCAACGCAACATATTTCTTGCGAGGATATGTGACCACCGTCGCGCCGGCGCCGACGGGCGGGAGGCTACCCTGCGGGCTCCACAGCACTTTGCTTGGGGCAAACAAGGAGTGAGCCATGTGGCGTTCCATCAGTTGTCTGGCGCTGCTTTCGCTTTCCACGGCCGCGCTGGCCGATTTCGATTACACGTTCGTAGAGGCCTCGTACGGCCAGACGGAGTTCGACGATTTCGACGTGGACGGTGACGCGATCGGCGTCGGCGGCTCGTTCGCCGTGACCGACAGCCTGCACCTGTTCGGCGGTTACAGCACTGCCGATTTCGACGGCGGCGTGGACATGAACGGCCTCCAGGCCGGCCTGGGCTACCGCGTGGGCCTGTCCGATGCCCTCGACGTCGTCGGCTCGCTCGCGTTCGTGAGGGGCGAGATCGAGTTCCTGGGTCAGTCCGTGGACGACACCGGCTACGGTCTCGGCCTCGGCCTGCGGGCCATGACGAGCCCGGCCGTCGAGCTCTCGGGCGGCGTGAGCTACCTGGACGTGGGCGACCTGTCCGACGGCGACACGTCCATCGGCGCAGGCTTCCTGTACCACTTCACCGATGCGTTTGCGCTCGGCCTGTCGGCTTCGTTTGGCGAGGACACGAACACCTACGCCCTGAACGGCCGCTTTTCCTTCAGTCAATAATACGAAGCAGCGAACAACAACAACGGACCTCGAGCCCCGCCTTTGGCGGGGTTTTTTTTCGGTCGGACACAACGGTCGAAGCTAGCCGAGCAGGCCTTCGCGCCGGTACAGGCGTGCGCAGACGAAGGCGAGCAGCGCGCCGAGGGCCAACGTGCTCGACACCGAAAGGAAGACGTTGAGCGGCACCAGCGGCTCGTCCTTGATCAGGTCGACGATCAAAAGGTGCTGGCTCAGGCTCGGCACCAGCATCAGCGGCGCGCTCGGCCGCACCATCAGGATGCTGACGATCAGGATCGGCATCGTTGGCGCGAGCAGCACGACGCTCATCCAGGTCTGGGCCTCCTTGTAGCTCCGGGTGAACGAGGCCACCAGCGTCATGAGCGACGAGCCGAGCAGCGTGAAAGGCACGAGCAGGAGGAAGGCGAGGCCGATCACCCCCGGCCCGAAGTTCGCGGTCATGCCGAGCTTCTCGAGCGGCATGAACTGTAGCGTCACGGCGAACGAGATGAGGCACATGGCAAGCGACATCGCCATGAAGAGGCAGGCGGCGAAGATTTTGCCGAGGATCAGCCGGGTCCGCGTCACGGGCAGCGCGAGCAGCGGCTCCAGCGAGCCGCGCTCGCGCTCGCCGGCAGTGGCGTCGATGGCGAGATTCATGCCGCCGGTGAGCAGGGCGAACAGGAAGAAATAGCTCATCATGCCGAGCAGCAGCGCCGAGCGGCCGGTCGGCGTGGAGACATCGATCTGGTCGACGTTGAGCGGCCGCAGCACGGTGGGGTCCACGCCGCGCGCGAGGAGGCGCAGCCCCGAAACCTCCTGCCCGTACGCGGCAAGCGCGCTGCCGGCCCGCTCGGCCTTGCGGCTCGACTGCCGGTCCGCCTGGTCCACGATGATCTCGACCTTGGCGGGGGTGCCGTTCGCGAGGTCCTCCCCGAACTCTTCGGGAATGACGACGACCACGTCCTGCTCGCCCGCGCGCACCGCCGCGAGCGCGTCGTCCCGCGTCGAGGGCCCGATCTCGTCGTCGATGTTGCGGCTCCGCAGGTACTCGACGAGATGCGGGGCATTCTCGGCGCCGATGATCGGCACCGACACCGGCTCGCTCGCGTCGCTGATGGACTGCTCGACGGACAGCGTGATCGCGATGCCGAAGATCACCGGCCCGAACAACGGTCCGAGCAGCAGCGCGGACGTGAGCGTGCGGCGGTCGCGGAAGTTGTCCAGCACTTCCTTGCGGAAGACGGTGCCGAGCGTCCCGGCCATCATCCGGCCACCATGCCGATCGCCTTGACGAACGCGTCCTCGAGATCGTCGCACCCGGTGCGGCTGCGAATGGCGTCCGGTGTGCCGTGCAGCGCAACCTGCCCGGCCGCGATGATGACGATCTCGTCGCACAGCGCCGCGACTTCCTGCATCACGTGACTGGAGAAGAGCACGCACTTGCCGCGGCGTTTAAGCTCGCGGATCACGTCGCGCAGCGCCCGCGTCGCCATCACGTCGAGGCCGCTGCTCGGCTCGTCCAGCACGACGTTCTGCGGCTCGTGCACCAGCGCCCGCGCGAGCGCCACTTTCGTGCGCTGGCCGTGCGAGAAGCCCTTGGTGCGCCGGTCTGCGAAGTCCGTGATGGCGAGATCGCGGATCACCGCGTCGACTCGCGCCGCGGCCTCGGCCCTGGGCAGCCCGTTCAGGCGCGCGTAGTAGGCGATGTTCTCGCGCGCGGTGAGGTGCGGATACAGGCCGGCGTTGTGCGGCAGCGTGCCGATCCGGCGCCGCGCCCCGAGGCTGTCGGCCACGACGTCGATGCCGTCGATGCTGGCGGTGCCGGTGTCGGGCTTCAGCACGGTGTAGAGGATGCGCAGCGTGGTCGACTTGCCGGCTCCGTTCGGCCCGAGCAGGCCGGTGACCCGCCCGTCCGGCGCATCGAAGCTCACGTCGCGCACCGCCTGCACGGCGCCGAACGATTTGCTCACGTTCTGCACGCGGATCACGGCGCCGGCCCCGTGAAATCGAGGAAGAACGGCATCGCGAACTGGCGTTTCTTCATGCAGGCGCGCGCCTCCTCGATGTGCGCGAAGGATGCGGTCTCGACGAAATCCGCCATCGCCTCCGGAATGCAGGCGCGCGTGAGCTGGCCGTGGCCCTGGTTTTCGCCGACGAGCGGCTGGAAATTCTTCATCTGCACTGCCGCGAGCTCGGCGAACTCCGGCGGCGTGATCGGATCGGCGTCGCCGGACAGGAGCAGCACCGGCGTGTCGGTCGCGAGCGGCATGCGCAGCGTGTCGTCACGCACGCCCTCCGGCCACACGTCACACACGGCGGCGAGCGTCTCGAGCTGCAGCGGCCCGATGTAGGTAGCCTCGAGCATCTCGCGGGTCACGTTCTCGCCTTCGAAGAACGGCGCATCCTCGGTGCAGACGACGGCGTTGTGCATGCCGATGGAGAGCGCCTCGGAGACCGAGCGCGCCGTCATCAGGTACTGCGCGGCGAGCGGCGCGTAATTGCCCGCGTGCGCCTCGTGAATGAGGAGCGGCAGCAGCGCGACGGTGTTCGGGTGATAGCTGAGCAGCCTGAGGGCGCCCGCGAGCTCGCTCGCGCCGAAAGTGACCTGCTCGCGCCGGGCCGTGAGCGGGTCAGGCAGCTCGACCGAAACGGCATTCGCGACCAGCCGCTTCTCCAGGTTGCGGAACTGCGCCACGATACCCGGGAAGCGCGCGTTGCATGCCGGGGTTTCCGCGCAGCGGGCGAAGGTGTGATCGAGCGCCTGCTGCGCCTGGATCGCAATGGCGGGTCCAAGGGCGATCTGCGGCGGCACCACGCCGTCCAGGATGACGGTGCGGGTCGACCCCGGGTACCGGCGGGCGTAATGCTGCGCCACACGGGTGCCGTAGGAGATGCCGTAGACATCGAACGCCGGCACGCCGAGTGCCTGGCGCAGCGCCTCGAGATCCGTGACCGCGACGCTGGTCGTGAAGAAGCGCGGGTCGTACGCGAGGTCATCCAGGCATTCGCGGGACTCCTCACGCGCTCGCTCCGGCGTGATCTCGGTGTCCAGGAGCTCCTCGTCGTCCCCGCACTCGAGCGGCGCGGAATCGCCGGTGCCGCGCTGGTCGAGCAGCACGATGTCGCGATTCCGGCGGATCGGCTCGAACGCGCCCGCGTAGGCCGCGAAGAACTCGATCGTGGACTGCCCCGGCCCGCCCGCGATCGGCAGCAGCGGCGTCGGCGCGGGCTCGAGCGACAGTGCCGGCACGACGGCGACCGCGAGCTCGATCGACGGCGAATCCGGATTCGCGGGATCGAGTGGCCGCGTGAGCCGCCCGCAACGCGCCTTCATGCTCGGGTAGCCGGGCCCCGCGCTGATGCGGCAGTCTTCGAGCTCGAGCGCCTGCGCGGCGCGTGCAGCGAGCGTTGCAGCGGCGGCCACGATCAGGAGCGCTGCGAATCGGGCGCCGGGCAATACGCTTCCCCCTGGTTCTATTGCCGTTACTCGGGCCTTCTATCTTCGCGAGTGGCGGAACCCAAGTAAAGGCGCTGGTGTCCATGCGGGCCGCGGCTCTATCATTTTCGCCGACCCTTGCGGCGTTCCTGCCAGCGGCCATCGAGGGCCGCGGAGCCTTTATCCTTGTGATGCAGACCGATCGGACATTCGACGTAATCGTGGTGGGCGGCGGCCACGCCGGCACGGAGGCGGCGCTCGCGGCCGCGCGCGCCGGCGCGCGCACGCTGCTCGTCACCGACAACCTCACGACCCTCGGCCAGATGAGCTGCAACCCGGCGATCGGCGGTATCGGCAAGGGGCATCTCGCGCGCGAGATCGATGCGCTCGGCGGCGCGATGGCACAAGCGATCGATCGCGCCGGCATCCAGTTTCGCACGCTGAACGCGAGCAAGGGGCCGGCGGTGCGCGCGACCCGCGCGCAGGCCGATCGCGAGCTCTACCGCCGTGCCATCCGCGAGCTCCTGGAAGCGCAGCCGAACCTCGCGCTGTTCCAGCAGCCGGTCGATGACCTCATCGTCGAAGGCGAGCGCGCCGCGGGCGTCGTGACCGGCCTCGGGCTCACGTTCCGCGCCCGCGCGGTGGTGCTCACGGTCGGCACCTTCCTCGGCGGCCGCATCCTCGTCGGGCGCCGCGAGCGCGCCGGCGGCCGGGCCGGCTGCCCGCCGTCCATCCGCCTCGCCCAGCGGCTGCGCGAGCTGCCGTTCCGCGTCGCGCGGCTGAAGACCGGCACGCCGCCGCGCCTCGACGGCCGCACTCTCGATTACTCGGCGATGACGCGCCAGCCGGGCGACGATCCCGTGCCGGTGTTCTCCTTCCTCGGCCGGCGCGACGAGCACCCGCCGCAGGTCGCGTGCCACATCACGCACACGACGGAGGCGGCGCACGACATCATCCGCGCGGCGCTGCACGATTCACCCATGTACGCCGGCCTGATCGAAGGCGTCGGGCCGCGCTATTGCCCGTCCATCGAGGACAAGATCGTGCGCTTTTCCGAGCGCGCTTCGCACCAGGTCTTCATCGAGCCGGAAGGCCTCGCGACCCACGAGGTCTACCCGAACGGCATCTCGACCAGCCTGCCGTTCGAAACGCAGCTTAAGTTCGTGCGCACGATTCCCGGCTGCGAGCGCGCCCATGTGACGCAGCCCGGTTACGCAATCGAATACGACTATTTCGATCCGCGCGACCTGAAGCCGACGCTCGAGACGCGCTGCATCGCAAATCTCTGGTTCGCGGGCCAGATCAACGGCACTACCGGCTACGAGGAAGCCGCGGCCCAGGGACTGCTCGCCGGCATCAACGCGGCGCGGCGGGTGCGGGACGAGGACGGCTGGTACCCAGAGCGCTGTGAAGCCTATCTCGGCGTGCTCGTCGACGACCTCGTCAGCCGCGGCGTGAGCGAGCCTTACCGCATGTTCACGAGCCGTGCGGAATACCGCCTGCTGCTGCGCGAGGACAACGCCGACCAGCGCCTGACGCCGATCGGCCGGCGCTTGGGACTGGTCGACGACGAGCGCTGGCGCGTGTTCGAGACGAAGCAGGAAGCGCTCGCGCGCGAGCGCGAGCGGCTGGCAGGCATCGTCGTACGCGGCAGCGCGCTCGACGAGCGCGACCGCGAGCTTCTCGGGCCCGACTTCAGGCGCGAAACGAGCGCGCTCGCGCTGCTCCGGCGCCCCGAGCTCTCGCACCGCGACGTCGCCGCGCTGTCGGCGGTCGGCCCCGGTGCTTACCGCGACGAGCTACCCGGCGAGCTCGCCCGACAGGTCGAGCTCGCGCTGGAAGTCGAGGCGCGCTACACGGGATACATCGAGCGGCAGCGGCGCGAGATAGAGCGCCACGCCGCCCGCGAAACGCTCGCGCTGCCGCCGGATCTCGATTACGCACGCATCACCGGGCTCTCGACCGAGGCCCGGCAACGCCTCGCGGCCGCGCGGCCGGAAACCCTCGGGCAGGCCGCCCGGCTCGAAGGCGTCACGCCGGCGAGCGTTTCGCTCATCCTGATCCATTTGCAGAAGCGGCGCCTGCAGCAGAGCGCCTGAAACTTGCCTATCATTCGCCTCCTCGAGGGGACGCGAGGGGAACATGGGCAGCACGCGCTCGATCCGGGCGGCGCTGGCGCTGGCGGCCGTGCTGCTCGTTGCCGCCTGCGGCGGTACCGATGAGGATGCGTCCGACGGGGCCGAGGTTCTCGACCGCGGGCTCGGCGCCGAGCCCGAATCGCTCGATCCCCACAAATCCCGCAGCCTGCAGGCCGGCCACGTGCAGCGCGATCTCGGCGAAGGGCTGACCGGCTACTCGGCCGCGGGCGAGCTCGAGCCGCGCGCGGCGGAAAGCTGGGACATCTCCGCGGACGGCCGCACCTACACCTTCCACCTGCGCGCCGCCGCCCGCTGGTCGAACGGCGAGCCGGTGACCGCCGCGAATTTCGTGTACAGCTTCCGGCGGCTGGTCGATCCCGAAACCGCGGCCTTTTATTCGCAGTCCGTGAGCGCGATCGAGAATGCCCCCGCGATCCTGGCGGGCGACCTGCCGCCCGATGCGCTCGGCGTGAGCGCGCCCGAGCCGTTGACGCTGGTCGTGCGGCTCACGGATGCGACGCCGTATTTTCTCGCGCTGCTCACGCACCCGAGCATGTTCCCGGTGTACCGCGGCTCCGTCGAGAGCGACGACACTTACACGCTGCCGGGCCGCTTCGTCACCAACGGGGCGTACCGGCTCGTGCGCTGGGACGTCGGCTCGCTGATCGAGCTCGAACGCAACGAGCTCTACTGGGACACCGCCCACACGGCGATTCCGGAGGTCCGCTGGCATATCGCGCCCGAGCCGCTCGCGGAGGTCAACCGTTATCGCGCCGGCGAGCTCAACGTCACCGACACCGTGCCGCCGGAAGTGTTCGCGAAGCTGCGCGAGGAGCGGCCCGGGGAGCTGCACGTCTCGCCGTATCTCGCCGTCTATTACTACGGCTTCAACCTCACGCGTCCGCCCTTCAAGGACAACCCGCTGCTGCGCCAGGCACTGTCGATGGCCATCGATCGCGAGGTGCTGACCGGGAAGATCATCGGGCGCGGCGAGGCGCCGGCGTACAGCTGGGTGCCTCCGGGCATCGCCAACTACACCTCGCAGCGCCCGACCTGGGCCGACCTGCCGCGGGAAGAGCGGCACGCCCGCGCGCAGGCGATATACGCGCAGGCGGGTTACGGTCCCGATCACCCGGCGCAGGTAGAGATCCGCTACAACACGTCGGAGACTCACCAGCGCATTGCGCTCGCGGTGCAATCGATGTGGCGGGACGTGCTCGGCGTCGAAACGACGCTGGTCAACGAGGAGTTCCAGGTGCTGCTCTCCAACATGCGCGCGAAGAAGGTCACCGAGGTGTTCCGCTCGAGCTGGACGGGCGATTACGACGACGCGCACACTTTCCTGCACGTGATGACCTCCGATGCGCCGTCCAACATGACCGGCTATACGAGCGAGGAATTCGATGCCCTGATGCGGCGCGCCGCCGGCGAAACCGACCCGGCGCGGCGGCGCGACTTCATGCAGCAGGCCGAGGCGGTGCTGCTCGCGGACTACCCCGTAGTCCCGCTCTACTTCTACGTGAGCAAGCACCTCGTGAACCCGCGCATCGAAGGCTGGAGCGACAACGTTCTCGATTATCATTACAGCCAGCATTTGAGCTTCGCCCCCTGACGGAGCTTCTCGATGCTGCGTTTCGCACTGCTGCGAGCCTTGAGCGCCATCCCGACGCTCCTCTTTGTGATCACCGCCGCCTTCCTCATGGTGCATGCGGCCCCGGGCGGCCCCTTCGACGCGGAGCGCGTGCTGCCGCCCGAAACCGCCGCCAACCTGCGCGCCGCCTATGACCTCGACGAGCCGCTGCCGCTGCAGCTCGCGCGCTATCTCGGCGGCGTGCTCACCGGCAATCTCGGCCCGTCGTACTTCTATCGCGATCGCGACGTCGCGGACCTGATCGCGGCGGCGCTGCCGGTGTCGGCGCTGCTCGCGGGCCTCGCGACGCTCGTGGCGCTCATCTTCGGGCTCGCCGCAGGCGTCGCCGCCGCGCTGCGCCCGAACACGCTCGCCGACCGCCTCATCACCGGCATGGCGATGACCGGCATCTCCGTGCCGGTGTTCGTCGTTGCACCCGTCCTGGTGCTCGCTTTTGCCGTGCACCTTCACTGGCTGCCGGCGAGCTGGAGCGGCGGCGGCGCGGGCGAGCGGTTGGTGCTGCCGGTGATCGCGCTCGCGCTGCCGCACATCGCGTTTCTCGCGCGCATCTCGCGCGGCAGCCTGATCGAGGTGCTGTCCGCCGATTTCGTGCGTGCCGCGCGCGCGCAGGGGCTCGGCACCGCCGCGATCCTGCGCGCGCATGCTTGTAAGCCCGCCCTGTTACCGGTGATCTCGTACCTCGGCCCGGCGCTCGCCGGCGTGCTGACCGGCGCCGTGGTCGTCGAGGCCGTGTTCGGCATACCGGGCCTGGGGCAGCTCTTCGTCAGGAGCGGCCTGAACCGCGATTACACACTGGTGCTCGGCATCGTCGTGTTCTATGGCGCTGTCATCATTCTCCTGAATCTCGCGGTCGACCTCGCCTACGGCTGGCTCGACCCGCGGATCCGCGCGCGATGAGACCGGCGTTCGCACCGTTTGCCGCGTTGCCGCAGAGCGCGCGCGTGAGCGCGTGGATTCTCGTCGTCGTGGCGCTCGCCGCGCTGCTCGGCCCGCCGCTCAGCCCGCACGACCACCGCGACACCGATTTCGCCGCCCAGCTCGAGCCGCCGACGTTGCACGGCGCGCATTTCTTCGGCACGGACGACCTCGGTCGGGACGTGTTCGCGAGGACGCTCATGGGCACGCGGGTCACGCTGCTCGTCGCCGTGGTCGCGAGCCTGGTGAGCCTCGTGATCGGGGTCGCGTGGGGTGCGACGGCGGGTTACGCCGGCGGCCGCGTGGATGCGCTCATGATGCGTGCGGTCGACGCGCTCTACGCCCTGCCCTTCATCTTTCTCGTGATCCTGCTGATGGTGGTGTTCGATCGCAATTTCTTCCTCATCTTCGTTGCGATCGGCGCGATCAACTGGCTCGAGATGGCGCGGATGGTGCGCGGGCAGACGCTGTCGCTCAAGCAACGCGAATTCGTCGCGGCGGCGGAGCTCCTGGGCGTCTCTCCCGCAGGCGTAGTCTGGCGGCATATCGTGCCCAACCTGCTCGGCGTCGTCGTCGTATACCTCACGCTGACGATTCCGCAGGCCATCCTGGTCGAGTCCTTCCTCAGCTTCCTGGGTCTCGGCGTGCAGGAGCCCGACACCTCGCTCGGCGCGCTGGTCAACGACGGCGTCGCGCTGATGGAGCGGGCGCCCTGGCTGCTCCTCGCGCCGGGTGCGCTGCTCGCGCTCGTGCTCTTCTGCTGCAACGACCTCGGCGACGGGCTGCGCGACCTGATGGATCCGCGCCGCCGCGCGCAGAACGCCTGATGCTGCTCGAGGTCGACAACCTGGCCGTTCGCTATCGGGGATCGCCGCAGCCCGCCGTCGCCGGTGTGTCCTTCTCGCTCGGGCGCGGGGAGAGCTTAGGGATGGTCGGCGCATCCGGCTCGGGCAAGACCCAGACCGCGCTCGCGATCATGGGCCTCTTGCCCGCGCATGCAGAGGTCAGCGGCAGCGTGCGCTGTGACGGCGCCGAGCTCCTCGGGCTGCCCGAGCGAGAGCTGAACCGCTTCCGCGCGCGCCGCATCGGCATGGTCTTCCAGGATCCGGCGAGCGCCCTGAACCCGTGCCTCACCATCGGGCGGCAGCTCGCGCTCGTGCTCTGCACGCACGGCGTCGCGCGGCGCGGCCGCTGGCGACCCGCGGCTGCGGCGCTCCTCGAGCGGGTGCGGCTGCCCGAGCCGCAACGGCTGCTCGATGTTTATCCGCACCAGCTCTCGGGCGGCATGCGCCAGCGCGCGATGATCGCGCTCGCCCTCGCCGCGGAGCCGGACCTCTTGATCGCGGACGAACCGACGACGGCGCTGGACGTCACCGTGCAGGCGGGCATCCTCGCGGTCCTGCGCGAGCTCGAGGCGCGGGCCGGCATCGGACTCCTGCTCATCACCCACGACCTCGGCGTGATCGCAGAGAACACCGAGCGCATGCTGGTGTTGCACGGAGGGCGTTGCGTGGAAGCGGGCCGGACAGCGGACGTGTTCCGCGCGTCGGCCGCGCCGCACACCCGCGCCCTCATCGCGGCAGCGCCGCGTCTCGACGGGCCGCAAGCGCGACGAAGTCCCCGTGACGGCCAGCCGCCGTTGCTCGCGCTCGAGCACGTGACGGTGAGTTACGCGGACGGCGCGGGCCGCGCGCGGATGGCGGCGGAGGACGTGAGCCTCACCGTCGCGCGCGGCGAAACGCTCGGCATCGTGGGCGAATCGGGCTCCGGCAAGACCACGCTCGCGCGCGCGATCACGGGCTTGCGGGCGCCCGATGCCGGGCGTGTGACCCTCGCCGGCGCCGTGCTGCCCGCGGCGGCGCGCGACCGGCCGCCCGCGCTGCGGCGCCGCGTGCAGATGGTGTTCCAGGATCCCGCGGGCTCGCTCGATCCCGCGATGACCGTGCGCGAGATCCTCGATGAGCCCCTGCGCTACGCGGAGTCGCGGCGTGATAAAGCCACGCGGGCCGCGGCTGCTGCCGCGCTCCTCGCTCGCGTGCGGCTCGATGCCACGCTGCTCGAGCGGCGCCCGCACGAGCTCTCCAACGGGCAGGCGCAGCGGGTCGCGCTCGCGCGCGCGCTCGCCTGCGATCCCGCCGTCCTGGTTTGCGACGAGGCGGTTGCGGCGCTCGACGGGACCGCGCGCGCAGAAATCCTCTCGCTGCTCGCGCACGAGCAGGAGGCGACCGGCCTCGCGCTGGTTTTCATCACGCACGACCTCGCGGTCGTGCGCGGTATCGCGCACCGCATCGCCGTGATGCAGGCCGGCCGCATCTGCGAGCTCGCCGATGCCGAGTCGCTGTTCCGGCAGCCGCGGCACCCGTACACGCGTGCGCTGCTGGATGCCGTGCCGGTGCCGGATCCCGATGCGAGACGGGGACCTCTCGTCCACGACTCGAGCGCATAGAAGCACGAGTCGGCGGCAGCGAGCACGTGCCGGCGGCGGCGCGCGCGCTGGCAAAAGTCCAGCGGGGTCACTACCATAGCGGCCTCGTAAGCCGCCGGCTGCCCGGCGGTCACCCCGACCATCCAGAAGATTCTCGTGAAGCGACTGAACACAGTATTTTTCGCCGCGCTCGTCGCGAGCACCGCCGCACTCGTTTCGCTGCCGGCTGCCGCCGCGGACGGCGATCCCGAAAGAGGCGCCGTGCTGGCGGAGACGTGCCTCGGCTGCCACGGCATTCCCGGTTATCGCAACGCTTATCCTTCGTTTCGCGTGCCGAAGCTCGGCGGACAGAAGCCGGCTTACGTCGAGGCCGCGCTCAAGTCCTATCGCGAAGGCACCCGCTCGCATCCCACGATGAACGCCCAGGGCAGCGCGCTTTCGGACCAGGACATCGCCGATATCGCCGCATGGATCGGCGCGCTCGGCACGGCAGAGGATACGGTGCAAGCCGACGACGTCGGCGATGACCAGACCCTGGGGCAGTGCATCACCTGCCACGGCGGCCCCGCCGGCCAGGGCTTGCTGCCGCCGCCGCCGGTGCTGTCCGGGCAGCACGAGGAATACCTCGAGCACGCGCTCGCTCTGTACAAGGCGCAGGGCCGCGGCATGACCCTGATGAATGGCATCGCGGCACCGCTGGAGGACGAGGACATCCGGCGCCTGGCCGAGTTCTGGTCGTCGCGCGAGGGGCTGCACACGCTGGACCCCAACCAGCGGGCGCCCGCGGCGCCCTGACGCACTGAGCGGGGCGCGGCCCGGACGGGTCGGAGCACAGGCAGGCAGGATGAACACCGTCCCTCGCCGCCGCGATCTCGGCGACGGCATCACGGCCATCGATACCGAGTACGTGCGGCCGCTGCTCGATGCGAGTCACCTGATCGTGGACGGAGGCCGCGCCGCTTTCGTCGACACCGGCACGAATCAGAGCGTGCCGCTGCTGCTCGCGGTCCTCGGGCTCGAGGGCGTCGAGCCGGCGGACGTCGACTACGTGTTCCTGACGCACGTGCACCTCGACCACGCCGGCGGCGCGGGCGAGCTGCTGCGCCGGCTGCCGCGCGCGCAGGCGGTGCTGCATCCGCGCGGGGCGCGCCACATGATCGATCCGGAGAAGCTCGTGTCCGGCTCGATCGCGGTGTACGGCGAAGCGCGGTTCCGCGAGCTGTACGGCGAGATCCGGCCGATCCCGGAAGAGCGCGTGACGATCGCGAACGACGGACAGCGCTTTGCGCTCGGCGGGCGCGAGCTGACCTGCCTGCACACGGAAGGCCACGCGCGCCACCACTACTGCCTGTGGGATCCCGCTTCCCGCGGCGTGTTCACGGGCGACAGCTTCGGCATTTCCTACCGCGAATTCGACACGGCGCGCGGCCCGTTCATCTTCCCCACGACCACGCCCGTGCAGTTCGATCCGGAGAAGGCTCACGAGGCGATCGACCGCATCATGAGTTTCGCGCCGGAGCGCGTCTATCTCACCCACTACAGCGAGGTGCGCGACCTGCCGCGG
>DASVDF010000112.1:0-55860 GCA_036381215.1 Woeseiaceae bacterium
CGGCTGCGGCATGCCGTCCAAAGGGCCGGGCATCGAGGTCCTGCAACGCACGCTCGGCGGCTTCATCGCGCACCCGAATTTCGCGGGCGTGCTGCTGGTGGGGCTGGGCTGCGAGGTGAACGACGTCGACAGCCTGCTGGCGTCGCAAGGTCTCAAGGCCGGTCCACAGCTGCGCACTCTCACGATCCAGGAAGCCGGCGGCACGCTGAAGACGGTCGAGAAAGCGGTCGGGATCGTCCGCGAGCTGTTGGACGATGCCGAAACCGCCCGCCGCGAGACGATCTCCGCCGCCGAGCTCGTGCTCGGTCTGCAATGCGGCGGCTCCGACGCCTTTTCAGGCATCACCGCCAACCCGGCGCTTGGCTGCGCCGCCGACGCGCTGGTGCGCGCCGGCGGCACCGTCATCCTCGCGGAGACGCCGGAGATCTACGGCGCCGAGTCGCTGCTCTACGCGCGCGCCGAGACTCCGCAGGTTCGCGAAGCGCTGCAACGAACGATTGAATGGTGGGAGGAGTACACCGCAAAGCACGGCGCGAGCATGGACAACAATCCCTCGCCCGGGAACATCGCGGGTGGCATCACGACGATCCTGGAGAAGTCACTCGGTGCGGTGGCGAAATCTGGCTCATCGCCTCTCCGCGGTGTGTGCCGCTACGGCGAACGCATCGACCGCCGCGGCTTCCTGTTCATGGACAGCCCCGGCTACGACCCGTGCTCGGCGACCGGCGAGATCGCATCCGGCGCCAACATCATCTGCTTCACGACGGGACGAGGCTCGGTGTACGGCGCGAAGCCCGTGCCGAGCCTGAAGCTCGCCAGCAATTCGGCGATGGCAAAGCGGATGGAAGACGACATCGACATCGACTGCGGCGGCGTGCTGGACGGCCGCGAATCGCTGGCGGCATCCGGCGCGCGGATCTTCGACCTGATCCTCCAGACGGCGAGCGGGCAGAGAAGTACGAGCGAGAGGAGCGGCTTCGGCGACCTCGAATTCGTGCCCTGGCAAGTCGGCGCCGTGATGTAGCGGCTCCCCGCCCGGTCCTTGGAGCGCGCCGGGCGGGGCGCTTCCTCCCTGGCTAGCGTCGGATTGCTGCGGCCGTCGCCTCGTCCGCAGGAAAGAAGGCTTCGATCGCCAGCTCCGAGAGCGTGATGTCGACGGGGGTGCCGAAGACGGTGGTCGTGCTGAAGAACGCGAGCTCCGCATCGCCGGCCCTGAGACGGAACGGCACGACGACGTTTGCGTAGTCGACCTCCGGCGGGCGTGGTTCGTCTCGCGGAGACATCGCATAGTTTCGCAGTTCCGTGCGCAGCTCGACCAGTCCCCGGTCCGCCGTTGCGTCGATTTGCACGCCAAGACGCTGCAGCACGTGCGACCGCCATTGCTCAAAATTCAGGATACGCGGCGCGAGCCCATCCGGATGCAGGCTGAGGCGCAGCACGTTGACCGGAGGCTCGAGAAGTGAGGCGGCGACGCCCGCGAGCAGCGGCGGGACGGCGGCGTTCATCGCGACCAGCGTCCAGTGCCGGTCGACGGCCAGTGCCGGGAACGGCTCATGACCCTTCAGCACCAGGTCGACGGCCCTCCGCGCGATCTCGAGACCAGGATCGCCGAGCGCACGTTCGGGAAAGACCGGTGCGAAAATGCACTGTGGGTGGTGGAGAGCCTGCTCGCGATGACGCTCGGTTGGCTGGAGCCGAACGCACTCGGCCGTTACCTGATCATCGCGCAGGCCATCGCGGTGGCCGCGATCGCGGTGCTCGAGTTCGTCGGCTTACGCAAGGCAAGGAGGCTCGCGCTCTGACGACCTCTGCGAAATTTCGGGCGCAAGATTCGGAGTGCGCAGTCGAAGTCGGTGAGCTACTGTGTTCCGACGTAACCGCGGCTATGAAGATGAACGGTAACCAGGAGTTCGACTTTCTACACGGGCAATGGCTTGTGCGGAACCGCCGACGGAGGCGATGCCTCGAAGGCTCCGACGACTGGGACGAGTTCGATTCGCTGCATAAATGCTGGCCCTTGCTCGACGGCTTCGGCAACGTGGACGAGTACCTGCGTGACGACCGTCCGTCAGGTGCCTGGCTGCACTTTTTTGACCCTCAACGCCGGCGCTGGAGCATGCACCGGGTCTCTCCCCGCCGCGGCATGCAGCCGCCGGTTGAGGGAGTGTTCAGGAATGGCGTCGGCACCTTCTATGGCGAGACCCGGTTCGACGGTCGCCCGATCCTGGTCCGGTATCTCTGGGGTGAGACCCAAACAGAATCTCCCCGCTGGGAGCAGGCGTTCTCGGACGACGGCAAGACCTGGGAGACCAGGTGGACAATGCAATTCACCCGCCTGGACTGGCCGCTCGACGCAGGCCTGCGTTTCGAAACCCGATCTGCCGAAGGCGTGATTGCCGTGGTTTCGGCAAGGATGTACTCTATAATGTATTACGAAATGTAGTACACATTGCCCATGCCCCTCGTCAGCATAAGACTCCCGGAAGATGTCGAGACCCGACTTGCGCGAGAATCCGAGCGCGCCGGCCGGCCCAAATCGGAGATCGCGCGAGAGGCCATCATCGACTACCTCGAACGTTTGGAGCGCGACCGCTTTCTCGGCGAGATCGCGCGGGCCTCTCGCTCGCGAGGGGACGAAGAGGTGCTGGCCGCGGCGGAGGAAGCCTTGTCCCTCGACAACGAGGCGCTCACGGTTGCCGAGGTATCCGGCGTTCACGAACCCAAGGGCAAGTACCGCAAGCGGAAAACGAAAAAGAAGAAGCGCTGATGCATCGCGGCGAGATCTGGCTCGGCAACCTGAACCCCAATCGCGGCGCGGAAGTCGGCAAGATCCGCCCGGTGCTGATCGTCCAGGCAGACTTCCTGATCGCGCAGGGCGATCCCACGATCATCGTGCTGCCGCTGACAAGCAGAGTTCAGCAATCCAAGGAACCGCTGCACGTCACAATTAAGGCGCGGGGCCGTCTCGAGCAGGTCTGCCAGGTCATGCCGGAGGCACCACGCACGCTCGACCGCGAGCGCCTGATCGAGGGTCCGCTCACAAAACTGACCGATGTGGAAATGCAGTCGGTCGAGCGTAGCCTCATGGCCGTGCTCGGCCTGCTGTGATCGACACGGACGGTGTGCCACCGGGGTGGCACTGGAGTCCGCGGGGCCGGAAGTGGACCGTCCGGTCCCCGCATTCTTGCGCGTCAGCTACGGAACCCGATTTCCCAAATGCCCGGTCGGGGCTGGCATGCGACACCCGGTCGCGAGGCCTTGTCTCCACCTTCGACAGCAGTGAGCGTGAACTCCCGGCACGCGGTGCCGTCGCGTTTCCGGTCAGCGCCAGGCACCAGCTCGTATTGCACGCCGGTCGAGTCGTTCGTCCAAAGCACTCGCTGGCCGGACTTGCCGAGCTCCAGTGCGTGCCCGATACAGCCGCGATCCGCATCATCGAGCTTGCGGCCGATCCAGTTGCCGAGCAGCGCGCCGGCGGCAGCACCGATGATCGTGGCGACGGTGCGGTCTTCAGGATCGGCGGCGCGATTTCCGACCGTTGCTCCAATCACACCGCCGAGCACGGTCGCCACGGCCTCGCGGTTGCAGTGGCCCGACAGGATGCCGTAGTCGTGCTCCCATTGTTTGCCGGTATACCCGACGTAATAGGGATCGTGCTTCTTGCGCCAGCCGTGCGCCGGCGCGTGCGGAGGCGGATCGGCGATGGCCTCGGTGAGCCAAGCGCCGACGAGCAATAGCAGGATTATTGAGGCCGCTTTACATGACACGGTGCCGATACTCCCCGGAGCGATGAAACTCATTGTCGGCTCGCTTGTCGTTTGCGGTATGTGACAAAAGTCACACGGCGCGGTCAAGTTCGCTTTCGTCGGTTTCTGGCGACATCCGTAACTCGCGGCGTCAAGTCGCGTTTGATCCGTGTCGATTTGGCGGGTCGCCGCTCGACCACATTTCAAGTGATCAGCTGAAAGGAGACGGCCCGATGAAAATCACCGTGGAAACGATCGTCAAGGCGGACCTCAACGCGGTATGGCGCGCCTGGAACGAGCCGGAGGACATCAAGCAATGGAACGCCGCCGCGGACGACTGGCACACGACCAGCAGCACCGTCGATCTCCGCGAGGGCGGCAAGTTCGCGGCACGCATGGAAGCAAAAGACGGCAGCGCAGGGTTCGATTTCACGGGAACCTACACGCGCATCGCACCCCGGGAGCTCATCGAATACACCATGGACGATGGCCGGGAGGTCAGCGTGCGCTTCAGCAAGGTCGCGGACGGTGTTCTCGTCCACGAGACGTTCGACGCCGAGTCGGAGAACGATCCGGAAATGCAGCGCCAAGGCTGGCAGGCCATCCTGGACAACTTCGCGCGGCATGTCGAGAGCCGGGCTTGACCAGACGTCGAGAGCAGGTCAGGAGGCCGAAGGAGCAGCGTCCGCCGGGTGCATCACCAGCACTTTCGCACCCGGCGTGCCGCCGCGCTTCAGCGCCAGCAACGCCTCGTTCGCGCGTTCCAGCGGGAACGTCTGCACCATGGGCCGGATCGGTATGCGCGCCGCGAGCGGCAGGAATTCGGCGATGTCCTGCCGGGTGATGTTGGCGACGGACTTGATCTCCTTCTCCATCCAGAGATGGTCGTGGTAGCTGAGCCTCGTGAGATAGTCCTTGTCCGAGTCTTCCTTGCGGATCGCGTTGATGACCAGGCGTCCGCCCGGGCGCAGGTTGCCGAGCGCCTCGACGACCGGCTTCCACGCCGGCGTCGTGTCGATGATCGCGTCCAGGGACTCCGGTGCACGATCGGCCGTGTCGCCGGCCCACGCCGCGCCGAGCTCGAGCGCAAAAGCCCGTTCCCGGGGGTTGCGCGCGAAGACGCAGACGGGACTGTCGGGGAACAGCGCGCCGGCGAGCTGCAGCACGATGTGCGCGGAGGCACCGAAGCCGGTGAGGCCGAGCCGCTGGCCATTACGCAGCCCGGTTAACTTCAGCGAACGGTAGCCGATGGCGCCCGCGCAGAGGAGCGGAGCCGCCTCCGCGTCGGAGAACACCTCCGGAATCGGATACGCGTAGCGCGCCGGCACCGCCATGTGCTCGGCGTAGCCGCCGTTCGCGTCGCGGCCGGTGCCCACGAACTCGGAGCTCAGGTTTTCGTCCGCGGCGCCGGAGGACGAAAAGATCCAGCCGACACCGACGCGGTCGCCGACGCGGTGCCCGCTCACGCTCCGGCCCGCGCGTTCCACGACGCCGATCACCTCGTGCCCCGGAATCACCGGCAGCCGCGGCGGAGCGGTCCGTCCCTCGATCTCGTCGATTTCCGTGTGGCAGACGCCGCAGGCGGAGACCTTGATGAGGATCTCGTCGTCCCTCGGCTCCGGCACCGCTACGTCGACGAGCGCGAGCGGCAGCTCCGCCCCGTCGATCGGGGCGAGGTGCCCGATGACCATGGCTCTCATCGTGAGCGACATGAACGGCGCCTCGGACGCCTCCGCGGAAACGTTTCTGGAATGATAAGCATTCGCAGCGGGCAGCGGGCAAGACCCGCGGGTTTCGTGTGGGGACCTCGGCGGGAAGGATCGCAATTCGGGTGATGTAGAACCTGCCCGCGTGCCTGCAAATTCTACCTGCCCCCATCCCCCTTGGTGCCATCCGGCCCCGTCCCGTCCGTTTTGCTGCCAACCGTCGGCTTCGCCGGCTTCATGCAGTCTGGCAGGCAGAAACGCCGTCCCGCCGAATGGCATGTTCGTTGCACGGCACTGCGCGCGGTGCGAGCCGGGGGATAGGGCGCCGTTCGGCCGTCCTGCCTGCGGCCGACCGGCCGCAGGAGAGAACCATGGCTCACCCGTATTTCCCATTGGCCGCCTTGCTCGCTGGCGCGGTTCTCGTCAACGTCCCGCATGCGGCGAGCGCCCAGGTACGGGATGCCGCGGGCGAGATCTCGTTGAGCGACGAATCCGCGCAACTGCAGTACCTGACATGGGGCTCCGGCCAATCGACCGAGCTCGGGTTCGGGCTGTTCCTGAATGAAAATCGCGACATCATCGCGACCAGTCACTACTACATCGAAGCGGAAGCAATCGGCAGCAGTCGCCTCACCTTCAAAGCCGGGCCGGTCGCCTATGCCGCCATGCTGAATACGGAGAACACCGACGTCTTCGCCATCGCCGTCGGCGCGGAAATCCGCTACGAGCTCCTGCGCCGCCCCAGCATCTCCCTGGCCGTGCAGGGGGCTTACGCTCCGGACATCCTGACATTCGGCTCGGCCGACAACCTGTATGATTTCACCGGGCGCGCCGAGTTGCCGCTCACCGACAACGTCATCGGATTCGCCGGTTACCGGAAGCTGGAATTCGATCTGCTGACCGGCAGTCGCGAAGTCGAAGAGAGCGCGATCGTGGGCATCCGCTACCTGTTCTGAGGATCTCCTGCCGAGAGCGGTGGGGCCCGACAGGGCTGCACGGCACGTGCCGCGCCCCCGGGTGCTAGACTGGACTTGATGACTGGGCCAGCACGTCGTCGATCGATCCGGGCGGCACCCCATGCTCGATGCGACTCTGCAACTCGAAGAAATTCTCCGGGCGCACAACGGGCCGGCGTTCATCGTCGATGGTTTTTCGCGCTGCATCATCGCAGCTGATCGGGCTACTGAGCGGGCGTAGGTTATCCCGTGGATCAACGCGGGTGCGGGCACAAGGAGGAGAGTAGTAATGCGTCAGTCGGCATTGGACGAGCCGCGGAGCCTCGGAATCCTGAGCGAGGCGCTGCGCAACGTGCATTTTCATGTGGTTGAAGCCGAGCGCCAGTTCGATCCTGCCGTCAAGGGGCTGGATCTGCTCGACCGGCTGGCCAATCACCCGGAGTGGGCGTGGTTGCGCTCGATCTCATCGCTGGTCGGCGAGATCGATCACGTCCTCGCAACCGATCCCCACGTCACCCCGGCCGAAGTCGCCACGGCCGCCACCCGGGCGCGCGGCCTGCTTTTCGGCGAGGGAGAGCTGCGGGATGAAGCCTTTCTCGAGCACTATCGGCCCCTGCTGCAGCAGAGCCATGAGCTTGCGAGCGCGCACGGCAAGCTCAGGCAGGTGCTCGACCGCCTGCCGGAGGAACCGGAGGATGAGACTGCGCGGCAGGCGGCACGCGAAGGCTGGCGGGAGCGCACCGAGCGCACGCTGGCGGACCGGCGCCGGAGCGGCAGCCCATGACGGAGCAGGGCGAGCATGCTTGAAGTCAGGAAAGCCGATACCCGCGGCCGCGCCGACCACGGCTGGCTGGATACCCGGCACACGTTCTCGTTCGCCGACTACTACGACCCCGATTTCATGGGCTTCGGTCCGCTGCGGGTCATCAACGAAGACCGCGTCGCGCCCGGGCAGGGTTTCGGCGCGCACAGCCACCGCGACATGGAGATCATCTCCTACGTGCTCGAGGGTGCGCTCCAGCACCGTGACAGCCTCGGCAACGGCTCCGTCATGCGTCCCGGCGACGTGCAGCGCATGTCGGCCGGTACGGGCGTGCGGCACAGTGAGTTCAACGCGTCCGAAGACGAGCTCGTGCATTTCCTTCAGATCTGGATTCTTCCGGAGCGACCGGGCGGCGAGCCCGGCTACGAGCAGAAGCACTTCTCAGAGGATGCGAGGCGCGATCGCCTGTGCCTGATCGGCTCGCGGGACGGGCGGGAGGAATCCCTCGTCATCCAGCGGGACGTCGATCTCTACTCGTCGCTGCTCTCGGAGGGGCACACACTGGAGCACCGGCCTCTGGCGGGCCGGATGCTCTGGGTTCAGGTTGCACGCGGCGGCGTTGCGGCCAACGGAGAACGCCTCGAAGCCGGCGACGGCGCCGCCCTGGTCGATGAACCAGGCATCGAGCTGCGCGGTCTCCGGGACTCCGAGATCCTGCTTTTCGACATGGGCAGCTGATCTCCACGATCAGCCGGGTTCGCGACTCCAAAAGACCCTTCAAAGCCATCCCGGACGGGGTGGCCGTCATCGGCATGAGTGAGTTCACTCCCGGCAGGCGCAGCGAACCTGGGCGGCGCTCTCCACAAATGTGATTTTCGTCACGATTACGCCCAGATCACGGTCGAATCGCGCGGATTTGTGACGTCGTTCCGCTCGGTAGCGATAACAAGCGTCGTAGCTTCTCGCGCTCCCCGTTTCGGACGGAGTGATACGCATGGCCAGGATGATGCTCGCTCTTGCCTTCGTGGCAGGGACCTCGCTCGTGACCGGCTGCGCGTCGACCATCGGCAACACGGCCGATATCGGCCAGGTCACCTTCGAAGTCGGCAAGACGAACAAGAACGAAGTCGCGAACACGCTCGGGTTTCCCCAGAACCGCGTCGTGCAGGACGGGACCGAGTATTGGGGCTACCGCGGCAAGCCCGAGTTGACCGGGCTCGTCTACGCACTGCCGTCGGGCCCGAACACGGTCACCACCTACCAGGCGACCAAGATCCGGACCGAGCCCCTCCAGATGGACTCCGTCGACGTCATCTACGCGTTCGACGACAACGGCACGCTGATCGGAATTCACGAACCCGCAAAATAAAGGAAGTGAGATGAAACGATTCTTCACCTTGTTCGTGTTCGCCGCGCTCGCTGCCGGTTGTGCCACGGCGCCGAAACTGTCGCCCGAGATCGCCGGCGAGCTGTCGAGCTCGAACGTTGCAGCGGCTTTCTACCTGGAAGGCAAGAAGATCAACTACGATGAGATGGTCTACAAGGTCCTCTGGAACGAGAACCGTTCACAGGCATCCGTTTTCGAAGGCTCCTGGGACGTCGACAGCGAGGTCACCGCGGAGTTCTCCGACAGCCTCGCGTCGATTGGACTGGCGTCGCGGCCGATCTTCGATGTCCTCCCCGAGGGACTGTACGACGAGTTCGTGCAGACGGTGCTCAACACGCGCGGCGCCGACGGGTACAACGTCCCCATGAGCATGGATTCTGCCGTGCGCGACGCCTTGCTGCAGAACAACATCGACTACGTGATTTTGCTGCGCGCCGCGAGCTACCAGGCGCAGAAGGTTACGGGCTTCGCCCCGCAGTTCACCCTTCCCTCGCTCCTGCTCGTGTACGACGTACGCCGGAACGTGCAGCAGTACGACGGCGTATTTCTCATGGGAGGCAAGATCGCCGTCGAGGAATCGCCCCGCGAGGTGGAGGCGAACGGGCTTGCCAAGCTCAAGACCGCGACGAACGAGTGGATTCACACCGCGACGGCCACTGCTTTGCCGGAGGCGCTCGGCCTCGACGTCGGGAGCTGACGCCCCGAAACACGACCCTGCCAGCCGCCGCCCACGGGAGACGGGCGGCGGCTCGGGGGTGGGGCGTGGCACAGGCGCCCCTTTGCTCGGGCATGGATGGGAGGTCCGTCGCAAGCTCTCCCGTTCCGCAGTACCGGATGGTGCAGAATGTCCCTTTGCCCGAAGAGCGACGTTCGCGCCGGCCACCCCATGTCCATAGCCTGCGGCAGTAGTCATCCCTGCGACCAGAGCTTCGCTGCGGCACGCGAGCAGACGTTTCCCTGCCCGCAGCGCGACAAGCCGTGGGTGCTCGCGACCGCGATCCTGGGCTCGAGCCTCGCGTTCATCGAAAGCTCGGTCGTCAATCTCGCGTTGCCCGCCGTGCAGTCGGATTTCGGGGCGAGCTCGGGCGACGTGCAATGGGTAATGAACGCGTACCTGCTGATGCTCGGGGCGTTCATGCTGATCGGCGGCTCGCTCGGCGACCGTTACGGCCTGCGCCGGATCTTCATCGTCGGCACGATCCTGTTCGCGCTGGGCGCGCTCGCGTCGGCGCTGGCCATGTCGCTGCCGCTCCTGATCGGAGCGCGTGCATTGCAGGGGCTCGGCGGTGCGCTACTCGTGCCGGCGAGCCTCGCCCTCATCGGCAGCCATTTCGAGGAGCACGAGCGCGGGCGGGCCATCGGCACGTGGGCCGGCGCTTCCGCGCTCACGACGGCGCTCGGGCCCGTGCTCGGCGGCTGGCTCGTCGACCAGTGGAGCTGGCGGGCGGTGTTCCTGCTGATCGTGCCGCTGGCCGCGCTCACCGTCGCGATCTGCCGCTGGCGGGTGCCGCGGAGCCCGATGCAGGCGCAGGCGGAGCTGGATTATCCCGGCGCGCTGACTGCGGCCGCGTCGCTCGGGTTCCTGATCTACGGGCTCGCCGCACCGGCGGCGGGCACCACGCGCGCGGTGTTCGTGCTGCTTGCCATGGCCGCGGGCGCGGCCTTCGTGTGGCGCGAGCGGCGCTTTCACGCGCCGATGCTGCCGCTCTCCCTGTTCCGCTCGCCGGTCTTCAGCGGCGCCAATGCCATGACGCTGCTCCTGTACGGTGCACTGGGCGGCGTGCTGTTCTTCCTGCCGTTCAACCTGATCCAGGTGCAGGGCTGGTCGGCGACCGCGGCCGGCGCGGCGTTCCTGCCGTTCACAATGATCATGGGATTCGGCTCGACGTTGGCCGGCGACCGCATCCGCAAGCACAATCCGCGCGCGATGCTCACGATCGGGCCGCTCGTCGCCGCCGCCGGGTTCGCGGCGCTCGCGATTCCCGGCGTGGATGCCGGTTACGTCACGGGCTTCCTGCCCGGCATCCTGCTGATCGGCGTGGGCATGACGCTGGCCGTGGCGCCGCTCACCACCGTCGTCATGGACTCCGTCGCCGCGAACGAAACCGGCATCGCGTCCGGCGTCAACAACACGGCCGCGCGGGTCGCCGGGGTGATCGCGATCGCAGCATTGACGGCGTTCGCCGTCTGGCGTTTCGGCGGCGCGCTCGTGAGCAACCTGCAAGCAGCCGGTGTCCCGGCGCAGCTTGTCGCGGAGTTATCACGAAACGCCGCACAGCTCGCGGAATTGCGGCCGCCGCACGGCACACCGGAACCCGTCGCTGCCGCCGTGTCCGCCGCCGTCGCGTCGGCCTACGTCGCCACGTTCCGCTTGCTCACCCTCCTGTGCAGCGCGCTCGCGGCGATGAGCGCTGGCATCGCGTGGCTCTCGATGGCAGCCGAAAAGCCCGGGTAGCGGCGGCCCAGAGGCCGCGTCCGAGGATTTCACCCTGCGAGATCGAGGGCGGTGCGGGAAACCGGCCTGATGTGCGCGAACGAGCTGCGCGCATTCCAGGTCGGAAAGGCCCTTACGAGCGACGGGACGCCGTCGAGCCGGATGCGGCCCTGCTGGGTCGCCTGCGCCCAGCTGAGCCGGCCGGCATGCCATTTGATGAAGGCTTCGGCTTCCGCCGTGACGTAGAGGTCCTCGTCGAGGCCGGAGTAGGTCTTGCAGATCTCGGTGTCTCCGAGCTCGATGATGAGCCAATAGCGCTCAGGTCGCCGGCGTCCGGTGAAGTCGAAGCGGATGACGACCCGTCGCTTCGGGAGCCGGTCCCGCCGCAGCGCGTTGCACATCGACCAGAGGGCTACGAACGGATCGAGGTGCTCGGGCGCGATCTCGAGCCAACGCGCGCCCCATGCGCCGAGCGACTGACAGACGGTGAAGAGCTCGTGCCCCGCGGGTGTGAGCTCGTAATGGTGACCGCGACCGGCGAGCTTGGGTGCCGATTCGACGACACCGAGCCGTTCGAGCTGCCGGAGGCGTTGCGAAAGCAGGGTACGGGAAAGTCCGGGCGCGCCTGCCAGAATCTCACTGAAGCTTCCACACCCGATGTGCAGGTTGCGGATGATCAGCGGGGTCCAGCGCTCGGCGAAGATCTCGGCGCCGCGGGCGATGGGGCAATATTGGCCATAAGTCCTCACACCTCCAGTCTTGCTCACCTGCCTGCGGTTGTGAAGTCCAGATTTTTGACTTCACAGCAGCGCTCTCCGGCCGTCCAATGTGGCTGTCGAAAGAGGACGCGGCCATGAACACGATGACCACAGCGACGACGGATGCCGGCGGGAGCAAGACGCCAAGGGCGGCGGAGATCGACGGGTTCCGAGGCCGGCTGATCGGTGACGACCACGCTGACTACGACAGCGCCCGTGCCATCTGGAACGGTGCCATCGACCGGCGCCCACGCGTGATCGCCCGATGCATCGGGACTACCGACGTGATCGCCGCAATGCGCTTTGCCCGCGAGCACGCCCTGGAGGTCGCCGTACGGGGCGGAGGCCACAACGTTGCGGGCACCGCTGTTTGTGACGGCGGGATCGTTATCGACCTGTCGGCGATGCGAGCCGTGCGGATCGATCCCGGCGGCCGCAGCGCCTGGGTCCAGGGTGGTGCGCTGTGGGGCGACGTCGACCACGAGACGCAGGTGCACGGGCTGGCCACCACCGGCGGCATCGTGAGCCATACCGGAGTCGCCGGGCTCACCCTTGGGGGTGGCGTCGGCTGGCTGATGCGCAAGCACGGCCTCACGGTCGATAACCTCCTCGCGGCCGACGTCGTCACGGCCGACGGCGAGCTGGTGCGGGCGTCCGAGGACGAGCATCCCGACCTGTTCTGGGCGTTGCGAGGCGGCGGCGGAAATTTTGGCGTGGTCACCTCGTTCGAGTTTCGCCTCCACTCCGTCGGGCCCACCGTGCTGGCCGGGCCTATCCTCTGGGACGCGTCCGACGCCGGGGAAGTCCTCCGCTTCTACCGCGACTTCGTTCGCGATGCTCCGGACGAGCTCGGCACGGTCGTGAGGTTCGGCACCGCGCCGCCGCTGCCGGTCATCCCCAGGCATCTGCACTGGCACCCCGTGGTGATGGTCGGTACCTGCTACGCCGGCCAGATCGTGGACGGTGCGCAGGTGCTGCATCCGCTGCGCGCGTACCGGGCTCCGCTCCTCGATTTGATCGGGCCGGTGTCGTACGTGGGATTCCAAAGCGCGCTCGACTCGACCGTCCTCCACGGTTGGAACTACTACTGGAAGTCCACGCACCTCCCAGACCTCACCGACGACCTCATCGACGTGATCGCCGGGCGCGCGTTCTCCTGCTCGTCACCGCGTTCGTACGCGGCGATGTTTCATCTGCAGGGAGCTGTGAGCCGAGCAGCCGAGGGCGGGACGGCTTTCGGAAACCGGCACGCGTCGCATGCGATCACCGTCGATGCCGTTTGGCGATCCGGCGAAGCCTTCGGCGAACGGGACACCGCGTGGGCGAAGGATTTCTTCGCCGGCCTCGGCCGCTTCCGCCAAGGCGTCTACGTCAACTTCCTCGGCGGCGATGAAGACCCCGACCGGGTCCGCGAGGCGTACGGGGATTCCGTTTACGATCGCCTGGTGGCCGTGAAGACTACGTACGATCCCGACAACGTCTTCCACTGCAACCAGAACATCCGCCCCGATTTCAGAAAACCAGTGAGCGGTGCACCGCCAGGCCGGCCATGACGCCGTCGGCGCACGCCCAGGTCACGGTGTGGGCGCCGCGCGTGATGTCGCCGGCGGCGTAGACGCCGGGCACGGTCGTCGCCTTCTGCTCGTCGGTGCGGATGATGCGGCCGAGAGGCGCCTCATCCATTTCACAGCCCAGTTGCTCGGCAATTCGGCTGTTGAGGCGAAAGCGAGGGCCGATGTAGAGGGCATCCGCCGGCGACATCCGCCCGTCGCCGAGCTCGATGGCCGACAAGCCGTCGCCTTCGCCGTGCAGTGCCGTCACCGGCGCCGGCTCGATCGCCACGCCGCGTCTTTCCAGCTCTGCCAACGCATCCTGCCCGGACCAGGAACCTCCTGCAGGCGGAGGCAAGGCCGCGGACTCCGTCATCGAAGTGCCGTTCAGGTAAAACGTGGTCGGTCCCCATTCGGCAATCAGCATTGCCTGCTGAACCGACATCGGCGATACGTTCAGCACGCCGAGCCGCCGCCCGCTGAACTCGTAGCCGTGGCAGTAGGGGCAATGCAGCACCGACTTCCCCCAGCGCTCCGCGAGGCCGGGAATGCCCGGCAGCTCGTCCGAAACGCCGAAGGCAAGCACGAGCCTGGAGCACTCGAACACTTCACCCGTCGCGAGCTCGACGGAGAAAACGTCCGCGGCTTTCGCAGCCTTGACCGCTTTGTCCTCGACGAACGTCGCCGTGGGGTAGGCCGCAACCTGCGTGTGGGCGGTGGCAAGCATCGCGGCGGGCTCGCTGCCGTCCTGGCCGAAAAAGCCGTGCGAGTGCGGTGCGAAGCGGTTCCGCGGTAATCCCGTGTCGACGATGCAGGCCGATCGTCGCGCCCGGGCGATGTACAGCGCTGCCGAGAGCCCGGCGAAGCTGCCGCCGATGATGATGGCGTCATGACGCATGCGCGTGCTCCGGTGGCGGCGGGTAATGGCCGCGGTCAATTCGCTCGTTTTGCGTATTCGAACAACTCGACGACGTTCCCGGAAGGATCCTGAAGCAGGATTTGTCGCCGTCCGCCGGCCTCGGTGACCTCACCGCGGAAGGTTGCGCCTGCTTCGCGCAACTCGCCTATTGACGTCGAAACCCAGACGGTCACGATAGAAATCAACGCATGCGTCAACATCGTTCACGATATATCGAACGCCTGCCATATTGCTGCCTTTCGTGCTTAAACGCCCGCTCTCTAGTACAGCATGCCTGCGAGCTTGCGCCGGTATTCCCCGACGAGCTCCGGCTGGCTTGCGGCGAGCTCGAAGAGCGCGAGGAGCTGCTTGCGCGCCTCGCCGTCCTGCCAGTTTCGGTCGCGCCGCATGATCTCGAGCAGCGCTTCCATCGCGTCGCGGTAACGGCGCTGCGACGCATATTGCTTCGCGAGCGCCGAGCGTGCCTCGTGATCGTCCGGGTTTGCCGCGAGCTTCGCTTCGAGCTCGTCCGCGCCGGGCCCTTGTTCGGCTTCGCGCGCGAACGCGATGGCTTTCCTGAGCTCCCGAATGCGCAGCTCGAGTGCCGGTTCCGGTTGCACGGCGGCGAGCTCACGCTCGGCCTCGTCCAGCCGCCCCTCCGCGCAGGCCGCTTCGGCCCGTGCGAGCGCCTGCCCGGAGGCTCTGGGTACGAGCTGCTCGATGAACGCCCGCACCTGGCCCTCCGGCTGCGCGCCCAGGAACTGCGCCACCGGCTGTCCCTCCTTGAGCGCCACGACGTACGGTATCGAGCGCACCGCGAACGCGGCGGCGAGCTCCTGGTTTTCGTCGACGTTGATCTTGACCACCTTGACGCGGCCGGCGAACTCCTCGGCGACACGCTCGATGACGGGTGTCAGCGTGCGGCAGGGACCGCACCAGGGAGCCCAGAAGTCGATCACGACGGGCAGGGATTTCGAGGCCTCCAGAACCTCGCGTTCGAATGTTGCGGTAGTGACGTCCATCGTTCCCTCGATCGGCGGAGCGGGCGCGGCGGGCGAGGCCTTGGCGGCATCGGGCTTGCGCATGTTACACCCGCAAACGTTGGTATGGGCGGGGGGGTGTAAAGTCAAGGGGGAGGCTTCGACATGGAGGTCCGCGCGGTGCGCAGCGGCGGGTCGCGCGCAGTGCGCGTTCCTGCAGGAGATTCGATGCCAGAGGCGGAGTTTCGGTTCTATGCGGAGCTCAACGACTTCCTGCCGGCGGAAGGGCGGCAGGTTGCGACCTTGCATTCCTTCGAGGGGACGCCTGCCGTGAAGGATACGCTGGAGGCGATCGGTGTCCCGCACACCGAGATCGACGTCATTCTCGTAAACGGCCGCTCTGTCGATTTCACTTTTCGGCTGCGCGGCGGCGAGCGCGTATCCGTCTATCCCGTATTCGAGCGCTTCGACGTCGCGGGGGTGACGCGGCTTCGACCCGCGCCGTTGCGTGTCACCCGCTTCATCGCCGACGTGCATCTCGGCACGCTCGCGCGCCACCTGCGGTTGCTCGGCTTCGATACGGCATGGGAACGGGATCTGGACGACGCAGAGATCATCGAGTGCGCGCAGAGCGAGCAGCGCATCATCCTGACGCGGGACCGGGGACTGCTCAAGGACGGGCGGGTCACACACGGTTACTGGCTGCGCAGCACGGATCCGCAACGGCAGCTCGCCGAAGTGGTGCGCGCGCTCGATCTCTCCGCGGCGCTTCGGCCGTATACGCGCTGCATGCAGTGCAACGGCCTGCTGCGCGACGCGAGCCCGGCCGTGATCGCCGGCGACGTTCCGCGTGCAGTCCTCGAGGCGCACCGGAAATTCTCGAAATGCGAGGGTTGCGGCCGCGTGTATTGGGCCGGATCGCATCGCAGGCGGCTGGACGAGATCGTGAAGGCGGTGCAGGGCGATTAGGGTTGCCCGTCCCGCTGCCCGAGATGGGCGGTCGCCCGCATGGCGGGCTCCTGCTTCATGGGGCCTGCCGCGACAATGGCTGCCGAATGGGCTAGGCTCGCGCTCCCCGGAAAAACGCTCTGGCGGGCTCGCGCGAAGTGTGCCCGACTTCATCGAGGATCCGTTATGTCCGCCGTCAATCTTGCAGAAAAGCTCGCCACGTTCTCCGAGTGCTGGGCGCCGCGCATCGTGGCGGATTTCAACGGCCACGACGTGATGGTCGTGAAAATCAAAGGCGAGTTCGTCTGGCACTCGCACCCGGACACCGACGATTTTTTCCTCGTGCTCCGCGGCAAGGTCACCATCCGGCTGAGGGACGGCGACGTGCACCTGCGCGAAGGCGAGATGTACGTCGTGCCGAAGGGCGTGGAGCACTGCCCGGTGTCGGAAAAAGGTGCCGAAGTGCTGCTGATAGAACCGCGCGGCACTCCGAACACCGGAGACGCGGCGACGGCGGCTCAGAAAATCAAAATCTAGGCGTCTAGCCCGCGCAGCCTGCGCGATTCTCCTCTGCTCGATCTCGCCTGGCCGCGTGTCGAGCCACGCGATCGGCGCATCGGGAGGGTGGTTTTGGGCGTCAGGAACCCGCCTGCGACTCGCTCGCTTTCTTGCCCAGCGTCGCCGGATCCGGAAACAGGTTGCCGTCGTCCGCTTCGCCGAGCATCGCGTGCCGCACCAGCGGAATCGGCGGCCCGCCGTACGACAGGAACTCATCGTGGAACGCCTTCAGCGCGTCCGGCCCGCCGTGCAAGGCCAGCCAGTCGTCGCGCAGCTTCATGATCATGAGCTTGCCCATCGTGTAGTTCAGGTACTGCGGATCGTAGGTGCCTCGATAGGCCTGCTGCTTCGCGTTGCCAAAATCCTGCAGGCCTTTCTCGATGAACAGCTTGCGTGACTCGTCGACGGTCATGCCCTCGGTGTGCATCCCGATCGAGGAGAGGAAGCGCGCATCGCGCAGCAAAGCGTTCGTGAGCTGCCCGATGTGCACCTCCGGATCGCCCTCGCCGAGCCCCTGGTTCCACATCATCTCCTCGCAGTAATGCGCCCAACCCTCGGCGAACGCATAACCGACGGCGACGCGCCCGAACACGGAATCCGACTGCTTGGCATGCAGGAAATTGAGGAAGTGGCCCGGCCACACCTCGTGCGTGGAGGTGAAGAGCAGATCGTCTTCACCCGGTATGTATTCCTGCTGCTGCTCCTCGCTCCAGGAGGGATCCGGCGGCGCGATGTAGTAGACCGCCGGCAGCTGCTTCTCGTACGGACCGGGGATTTCGATGTAAGCCGAATTTGACGCGTTGTAGGGTGGCGCCGCATCGACCGTGACGGGATCATTCGACGGAATGCTGACGATGTCGTGCGCGACGACGAACTCCTTCAACGTGCCGAGCTGACGTTTGGCGCCCTCGACCGGCCCTTCCGGCGCCTTGTGGCTGCGTTCCTTCGCCGCGCAGTCGACGAGCGATGCGCCCGGCGCGAACTTCGCGCACGCCTCGCGGACTGCCGCGAGGTTGCGTTCCATGTCGGCTTCCGCGATCGCCTTCAGCTCGGGAAGCGGCGTGTCCACCCGCTCGGTTACCCAGAGCATGCGCTGGTAGAGCTCAGGCCCGAGGGCGAAGCTCTCGTCTCGCGGCGTCTCGTTCAGCCAGCCCACCGTGGCCGTCAGCGCTTCGTGAGCGGCGGCGAGGCCGTCTTTCAGCTTCTGCTGGCGCGCCGGGTCTTCGACGCCCGCGAAAATGCCGGGCACCGCGCTCGAGAAAAACTTGTCGAGCCCGCCGAACAGGTCGACGGCCGTTTCCGCCCAGGTGCGCGGGATCGGGCCCTTGATCGTCCTCCGCATGCTCTCGAGGTACGCCGGGAGATGGCCGAGGTAGGTATTGAACGCGTCGAGACGCCGGGGCAGCGGCGCGTACTCCCGCGTGAGGTACACCGAAGGAAACGCGGTGTAGCCCCAGATCAGCGGGTTGCGATTGAGGATCTTCACTTCCGTGAGCCAGAAGCGTTCCTCTTCCAGATCGCTCAGGAGGTACTCGCGCTCGAAGCGCTCCGCCGGCGACATTTGCGCGGCATCCACCGCCCTGGCCTGCTGCATCCAGCGATCCAGCTTCTGCAGGTAAGCCGCCTGCGCCGGGGGTGCATAGTCGGGCAGCATGCCGTCGTACTCGTGCTTGCCGAGATCGATCGCCCGCGTCGGGTTCGCGGCGAGCCACTCCTCGAGATAGGTCTCGCGGAAGCTCGCCCAGGGCGAGGTGGATTGCTGCGACGCGGCCGGCTGCGTCGCGGCGGGTCGCTCGGATCCCGAGGGCCCGTTCGGCGGCGTGGATTCGCCGCAGGCTGCGAGCGTCCCAAGCGACAAGACGGCGAGGAGAGCAAACAGGCGTTGCATGGGCTTTCTCCCGATTCCGTGGGGCGAAAGCCCTACACTATAAAAGCCGATCGGCTCGCGGTCACCCCGATCCGGCTCAGCGCTCCTCGCTGGCGAAATCGACGACGCGCCCGTCGGCAGTTAGCTGGAACGAGTAGGCGTGGCGCTCGTCCTCTGTATCCAATGCGTAATACGCGATCGTAGCGACCCGTTCGCCGCGCCGGTCGATCGGCCGCTCTGCGAGATCGTCTTCGCCCAGATAGCGAAAGCCCGTCAGCGCCGCGAGCCGCCGTCCGGCTTGCGCGCGGGAGTACGCTTCGCGCGCGCTGTGCGATGCCGTCTCGGCAAGTCCGCGCGTCATCGCCGGCACCGATCGGTAATCCGCCCAGGCGGCGAGCACGTCGAGCAGGCGCTCGGCGCGCCCGCCGTCCGGGTCGCGCGCCGTGCGCCCGGGATCCGGCCGGCGCAGCGAAGGCTCCAGGATGCCGGCGATCTCGTGCGCCATCGTTTCGGGTTGCGCCTGCGCCAGGTTGGCGAGCACCGCGATCGTCAGGCCCTGTTCCACGTAGCGCGCGATGGCGGTGCGAAACCCCTGCCACGAGCCGCCGTGCTCGATCAGCGGGTACCCGCGCTGCTCGTCGAGCGCCCAGCCGAAGCCGTACGGATACGTGGTGCCGCTCGCGAGCTTGACGGGGGTCCACCAGGCCTCGAAGTGTTCGGGCTTGAGGAACCTGTGCGCGGTCAGCGCCGCATCCCAGGCCGCGAGATCCTCGACCGAGAAGTACAGCGCCCCGTCGGCGCAGCGATTCGCGGACGGCGCCACCCATTCCTGGTTCCTGATCTCGCCGTGCTCATCCAGCTCGTAACCGGCGGCCCGGTGCATCACGATGTCGCGCTCGGAAATGATGCGGGCCGTCTTCATGCCGAGCGGCCTGAACAGGCGCTCGGCCTGGAATTCGCTCCAGTGCTTGCCGGCGAGCCGCGAAGTGAGGATGCCGAGGATCAGGTAGCCGCTGTTGCTGTAGCTCCACTGCGTTCCCGGCTGGAACTCGAGCGGCAGCCGCTGCATGATGTCGAGGTACTCGGCCTCGGTGTAGTCCTTGCGGAAATCGATCTCGTCGCCGCCGTAGTCCTTGAGACCCGACGTGTGCGTCAGCAGGTGCCGGATCGTGATGCGGTGCCAGCTCGCCGGCCCATCCGGGAAATACTTTGCCAGCGGGTCGTCCAGCTCGAGCTTGCCGTCCTCCGCCAGCAGCAGGATGCCGGCGGCCGTGAACTGCTTGCCCATCGATCCGGACTGATAAATCGTCTGCGGGGTCGCCGGCACCTCGTGCTCGAGATTGGCGAAGCCGTAGCCCGCGTCCTTCACGACCTTGCCATTGCGCAGCACCACGAGCGAGACGCCGGGAATCTTCTGCTCGGCCATGACCGAGCGGACGTAGTCGTCCACCGCGTCCGCGGCGGCGGTGACGGGCAAAACGAGCGCGAGCGCGAGGACGGCGCGCGCGACGAGCGCAAACGGATGTCGCATGACGGTAAAGCTCCCCGTGAAACTGGCCCCGGACGGTGACTATCGGGTTTCGCGCCCGCGCGGGCAACGCGGAGTCCACGATGCGGTCGGCCATGCGCCCGCGAGCGCGAGGCCCGGGGGTGGACCTCGACGTCGGAAATGTTCCAAACCCTTTGAAAAGCCGATGCAAACCGGTATAGGGTAGACGTCCGACCGTCGGCCTGCCTCCCACACCGGCCGGACCGCGGCAACGCAGACGAAACCCGGGAAATCGTGTGGCATCAACCCGTCTGTCCGCCTTCCTCCCGCGTGCGACGCCGCGTCACGGTTTCGTCGCCGCGGCGTTGCTCCTGCTGTGCCTTGCCACACCGGAGCCGGGCAGCCTGCGTGCGCAGGAGGCCGGAAGCCGGGAGCCGGCGGGTGCGCTCGGCCACCTCGTCTGGCCGCGTGCCGGCCGCGAGGTGCACTACTCGAGCTACGACCGCTCGGGCGGGAATGACGATTTCGTGTCCATTGCGCCGGGCGAGAAGGCCACGCTCGTCGATCACCGGGGAGCCGGGATCCTGCGGCGCTGGTGGCTCACGATCGCGCCGCGCAACGACGTTCGCGTCGAGCGCGGGCTCATCGTGCGCTGCTGGTGGGACGGCGAAGACGAGCCGTCCGTCGCAGTGCCGGTGGCCGATTTCTTCGGCATGGGGTTCGGCTTGTGGAAGGACTACGTCTCGCTGCCGCTGAACATGACGAGCGGCGGTTACAACAGCTATTGGCCGATGCCGTTCAGGAAGAGCGCCCGCATCGAAGTCGAGAACACGTCGGACGTGGACATCGAACACTTCTACTACAACATCGACGTCGAGGCGCGCGCAGCGATGCCCGACGACGTGCTGTACTTCCACGCGCAGTTTCGCCGCACCGTCACGGAGGCGGGCAAGCCGGTGACCATTCTGGAGGCTATCGGCCGGGGCCATTACGTCGGCACGCTGCTCTCGATGCAGCCGCTGCGCGGCAGCGGCTTCGGTTACCTGGAGGGCGATCCGCGCATCCGTGTCGATGGGGAAGAAACGCCGGGCTTCATCGGCACCGGCACGGAGGACTATTTCTCGTCGGGCTGGTACTACGACACAGGGGAATACAGCGCTCCATACCACGGCGTCACGATCAAGGACGAGAAGACGGGCCGCATCAACACCTATCGCTGGCACATCGAGGATCCGATCCCGTTCGACCAAAGCTTTCACTTCGACATCGAGCACGGCGGGACGAACGACGTGCCGGGGGTGGTCTATGCTTCCGTCGCCTACTGGTACCAGACCCATCCGCACGCGCCGTTCCCTCCGTTGCCGAAGAACCTGCTGCCGATCAGCCGGCCGGCGGCGCCGGCGCTCGAGGCTGAAGCTCTCGCCGCGTCGGCACGGGCGACGGGCGGGCAGGTGCGAACGCAGGACATGGCCGACTTCGGCGGTAACTGGGGCGGCAATGCGCAGCTCTGGTGGACCGAAGCGCAACCCGGCGACCGGCTCACCGTGCCGCTCACGGTGGAAGCGGCGGGCGATTACGAGCTGATCGGCTTCTTCACCCGCGGGCCCGACTACGGCATCGTGCGCCTGCACGCCGGCGGTGCGCCGCTGCGGCCCCTCGTCGACGGCTACGATCCGGCCGTGGTGCGCAGCGAGCCCGTGTTCTTCGGCGAGGTGTCGCTGGATGAGGGCAGGAACGACATCGTCCTCGAGCTCCTGGGCAAGGACGCACGTGCGGCAGGCTATTCCGACGGCTACCTCGTCGGCATCGACGGCTTTCTGCTGCGCCCGGCCATCGACGGGCCGGCGGCACAATGAGCACCACCGGGTAGGAGCGCGCCTCGCGCGCGGCCGAGCGAGCCACCCGGCGGAGAGCCGGTGCACAATCAGCATTGCGGTCGCCCGCAATGCGCGCTACATGCTCGCCGCGCGGGCAGCGTGCGATCGTTTACTCGCCGCTGGCAGCAGCGGCGCAGGAAACCGTGTTTCCCGATAGGCCGAGCTGCTCGTACGGGGAGTACAGGTGCACCGTGCTCCACAGCTGCGCGGCATTCGATTCCGTGACGTCGCCCGACCGCTGCCCGAACGGCTCGACGACATAGCGGCCGTCCTCCTCCGACCACGACCACAGCTCGGAGCCGCGCACGGCGTGCGCCTCGGCCATCGCGGCGTGCAGGCGCTCGCGGGCGTCGATGAGCGCGGTGCAGGCGGACGGCGTGAGATCGTCGCTCGCGAGTTGGCGCGCGATGCCGGCGGCGAGCACCGCCTGCTGCCATGACCAGATCACGGTGCCGTGGTAACGGTTGCGTCCAAACTCGGGCTCCAGCGCGTCGCTCGCGTACGCGGGATTCGCGACCAGCAGCCCGACGTCGGTCATGAGCCCGGCGGGGAACGGCCGCATGAGCGTCTGGATCGTCTGCGCGGCGCGCTTGGGCGATAGATCGAGGAACAGCAGCGCGAAGCCTTCGTCGGAGTTCAGCACCGGCACGGGCCTGCCCGCTGCATCGAGCGCGACGGCATGAAAGCGGACCGGAGCGTCGCCGAGCGCCTCCAGCGCCGACTTCGAATCCACGCCGATGCGCTCGGCATAGCGTACGACTTCGTCCCGCGCGGCATCCGGCGGCAGGGTGGTCAGGAAAAGCTCCGGCGCCTGCAGCCGCCACGTGCGCGCAAAGCTATGCGCGCCGGCCAGCGTCGCCGCGGTGTCCGGCTCGGCATACGGCTCGAGCAGGCCGCTCTCGTGGATTCGCGCGATCGCCGCGAGCGCGGCGGGCACCAGCACGCCGTTCACGTCGTACGGATATTTGCCGCCGCCAAGGCCTTCCTCGCTGTCGCGCCAGTTGCCGACGTTCCAGCCCTGCTTCACCGAGACCAGGTTGCGCCACTCCGCGTCGTGGGCGAAAGCCGACGCGGCCGACACGACGAAGGTGAAATTGCGCACGAGAGCGGTGCCGTAAGCTTCGCCGGAGGCCGTATTGCGCGTGAGGAAAGCGGCCGCCCGGTGCGAGCCTTGGGGATTGTCCAGCAGGTAATGCGCGGCGACGATGGAGAGCAGGAAGTCGTCGTCGATCATCTTGTAATCGTAGATCGGAGCGGCGCTTGCAGCGTCGCCTTCGGCCACGTGGCGCAGCACGGCGTACTCGCCGATGTCTTCCTCGTGCGCGACTTCACCCACCGCGTTCAGCCGCTCGAGCACGGCCGAGAGGCCAGCTTCCACCGGGCGCGGCTGGAGGGCGGGCAGCAACAGCTCGAGCGACATCAGCGTATCGCGCCCGAAATAGGTGTTGAAGCGCCAGGAGCCGGCGAGGAGCTTCTGCTCATAGCTGAGAAACGCAAGTATGTGGCGCAGGCGCGGATCGGGTTGCGCCGCCGCGTTCAGGAGCTCGTTCTCCGGTATCGGTGCGAGCGGCTCGTCGCCGGTGAGGCCCGTCACGCGCAGCCGCAGGTTGCCCTCGGCGTCCGGGCGGAGCTCGATCGGCTGCCCCTTGCCGCCGGCCAGCGTACCCGTGAGCAGCTCGATCGACAGGTAATAGCCGGGCGCGCCGTCGAGCCGTTCCCGCCGCCACACGACGGTGTTTCCGGTGAGCCGCGGCGTCGTAATGACCTTGGGGGGCGTCTCGCCCGTGTAGCCGTAATCGCGAATGACACGCACGTTGCTCGCGACCACGTGCCGGATCGTGACCGGCGAGCCCGTCGCAGCGATCTCCGCGACGACGCCTCGCAGCGTGCCGCCTTCGACCTCACGCTCCGCCGGTTCGAGGGTCGTGCCCGGCTGCCACGTGAGCGGACCGGCATCGAACCAGACCGCCGCGCCGCTGTTACCGGCCGGGAAGGCGAACACGAGCCGCGGCTCCGCCCCGGAGGTGAGCACGACGTGCGCCGCAATCGGTCCTTCCCTGTAAAACTCGTTCTGTACCCGCCCTTCGGTAACCGAGAACCGCAGCGGCGCGGATTCGGCAGGGTCGGGGGCGAATTGCAGCAGCAGCAATCCGGGCAGGACAACATACAGCAAGCGAAATCTGTGCACAGCGTTCAGTCCTTCTCCGAAAGCGATTGGCGGTTGCGTTTGGACATGAAGAAGATCACGGTGGCTGCCGCAATCGCCAGCCCGAACGCCGTCCATTCCGCGAGCGTGATGCTCGTCAGCAGCCAGACGATGGCGGCGCAGGCGAGTGCGATGACGAGCCCCGGCAACGGGACGCGGAACGGCGTGCCACCGGCCTGCACGCCGTTGCGGCGCAATTGCCAGCTGGCGAGGCAGCACGTGCCGTACAGGAACAGGAGCGAGATGTCGGCGAGCATCGCAAGCGGTTCGAACTCGCTGGTGATCGCGAGCGCGACCACCAGCGCGCACTGGAACGGTATCGCGACGACGGGCGTGTGATAGCGGGCGTGCGTACGCGCGAAGACCGTGGGCAGGAAGCCGTCGCGTGCGAATGCGAACAACGTGCGCGGCACGGCGAGCGTCATGGCGCCGACGTAGCCCAGCATGGAGAGCACGGCACCGATGAGCAGCGCCTGCCGCCCCCATTCGCCGATGGCCGCGCCGGCGGCATCGGCCAGCGGGGCGGCCTTGGCCTCCGCGAGCGGTGGACCCAGCACGCCTTGCGCGACGAATTGCAGCGCGGCGTAGAGCAGGGTGACGGTCGCAATGCCGATGAAGATCGCGCGCGGCACGGTACGCGCCGGATTGCGGACCTCGCCGCTCGGTACCAGCGCCGTCTCGACACCCGCGAACGCGAAGATCAAAAGGGCGCTGCTGCGCGCCAGCGTCCCGGCGCTCGGTGGCTGTTCGACGGCGAAGTGCTCCGGCGTGATCGCGAACGATCCCCCGATCACCAGCAGCAGCAACGGCAGGATCTTGACGATCGTCATCGCGGTGTTGACGCGGGCGCCGCGCTCGACGCCGAGCACGTTGATGGTCGCGAACGCGGCGTACACGACGACCAGGAACACCGCGGATCGCACCGGCGAGGCGAGCGCAGGCACGAGCGCGCCGGCGTTCGCGACCAGGACCGTCGACACCGCGGCCATGGCGAAGGTCAGCAGCATCCACAGCAGGAACCCGCAGAGAAAGCCTGGGAAGGGACCGAAAGCCGTTTCGACGTACGCGTACGGTCCGCCGGTCAGCGCGACGCGGCTGCCCGCTTCGGCCATGCACAGCACGATGAGGCCCATGAGCACCGCGCACAGCAGGTAGGCGAGCGGCGCCGTCGCGCCGAGCGTGCCCGCCATGTCGGCCGGCAGGCGGAAAATGCCGGCGCCGACGGTGATGTTGACGATGCTCGCCGCGAGGGCGAACGTGCCCAGTGACCGGACGAGACCAGTTTCGGCTGCCGGCTTGTTACTCATCGAAACGACTCCCCATCAGCACATGCACCTCGCTTTAAGTATTTCTCGTCCGGACCGACAGGTTGGATCGTGTCGTGAAGCGGTGGCAAGATGCAAGTATCAGGAGTCGGGTTGTCTTCGGAAGCGAGCAGAGGCACCGATCATGCGTGTGCGCGACGCGAACGAAGCCGATATGGCCGCCGTGCAGGCGATCTATGCGTACCATGTTCTGCACGGGTTCGCGACTTTCGAGGAGGTTCCGCCCGACGCCGCTGAGCTGGAAGAGCTATGAACGATCAAACGTACCCCGTCGCCATCGCGGCAGAAGAAGCGCCGCCGAGAACAAAGCCATCGCTGTTGCCCGAGCCTTTTGCTTCCCGGATGGCGAAGCGTGTCAAGCATCCGCTGGGCGACCTGTTCGGCCTCACGAATTTCGGCGTCAACCTGACGCATCTCGCGCCCGGCGGGACGTCGGCGCTGCGTCATGCTCACATGCGGCAGGACGAGTTCGTCTATATCCTGCGCGGCCATCCGACGCTGCACACCGATGAAGGCATGACGCAGCTTTCCCCGGGCATGTGCGCGGGGTTCAAGGCGGGCACCGGCAACGGCCACCGCCTGCTGAACGAAACGGCGGAAGAAGTCGTCTACCTGGAAATCGGCGACCGCATCCCCGGGGACGAGTGCCACTATTCGGACGAGGACCTCCTGGCGAAGTGGGCCGACGGAAGCTGGCGGTTCACGCACAAAGACGGCTCGCCCTACTGATCGCGGCAAGCGTCACGGCGCGAAATCGCGTGCGGTTATAGTCGAAAGCACAATAACGCAAAGCGCCTGCGCTCCGGGGGGATGCCATGGCGGTGATCGTCATTACGTGTGCACTGGTGGGCGCCGCGCTCGGCATGGGCAGCGGCGTCCTCGTCGGCCTTTGCGCCGGCGCGGCCATCGGTTACCTGCTGTCGCGCCTGTCCCAGGTGCAGCGGGCGCTGGACAGGGTCCAGGCTACGCTCGAGGTCCAGCGGCGCCAGTCGCCCGTACCGCAAACCGCTCCCGTCGAGCCTGCTGCCGCCCTGCTGCCGCCAGCCAGCTCCGCGGCGGCACCGCGCGAGCCGCGGCCGTCACCCGCCGGCCCGCCGCCGCATACGCAGCCGGCGCCGCCGCTCCGGCCGACGGCACCCGCAATGCAACTCAGCGAACGCGCGATGCGGCCGGCCGCGCGCGTCGCCGCTCCGCCCCCGGATGCGTTCGACAGGGCGTTTGCGGCCGGCCGTCGCTGGCTCACGACCGGCAACGTCCCGGTGAAGGTCGGGGTCATCATCTCGTTCTTCGGTGTCGCGTTCCTGCTCAAGTACGCGGTCGACCGCAATCTGCTCGTCCTCCCATGGAGTTGCGGCTGCTCGGGATCGCGGCAGGCGGTCTCGTGCTGCTGGCCATCGGCTGGCGCGTGCGCCGTCGCAACGCCGTTTATGCGCTGAGCCTCCAGGGCGGCGGCATCGGCGTCCTGTATCTCACCATCTTCGCCGCGTTCCGTTTGTACCTGCTGCTGCCTGCGAGCGCGGCCTTCGTGCTGCTCGTAGTGCTGGTGGCCGCCATCGCCCGCACCTGGCCCGAGGCCGCCGCGCTGCTGACGGTCCTCATGCCCGCGGGGCTCGTCGTGCTGTATCGCGAGCGCCTTGAATGGCCGTTGCGGCGCTACCGGACCGCGTACCTGGCTGCCGCCACCGCGCTGGTTTCCCTGCAGCTCATCGCGCTGCTCGGCGCCGGCATCGATCATGCCGGCGATCCGGCGCCTTGGCCCTATGTTCCCGTCTTCAATCCGTTCGACTCGCTGACCCTCGCCGGACTGGCTCTGGGATTCCGGTTGCTGGTGCTGCCGGACGGCGCCGGTGAACTCGCTACGGACCCCTGGAGTGCCGGTGCGATTGCCTGGGCCGCTGCGGCGTTCCTGCTCACGACGGTCGGCGTGGTGCGCGGCATGCACCATCTCGCGCACGTGACTTGGTCCTTCGATGCGCTTCTGCGCTCTGTCTCCGTTCAGGCGGCGCTGTCGATCTACTGGGGGACGCTCGCTTTCGGCGCCATGGTGTTCGGCGCACGGCGCGCGTCGCGGAACCTCTGGCTCGGCGGAACGGTGCTGATGGCCGCGGTGGTCGCGAAGCTGTTTCTCGTCGACCTCGGCAACACGGGCACCGTCGCACGCATCGTGTCTTTCCTCGGCGTCGGTATCCTGCTGCTCGTGGTAGGCTGGTTCGCGCCGGCGCCGCCGCGCCAACGCCACGCCGGAGCCGCACAATAGTCACGCACGCGGGCGGGCTCGTCAGGCGGGGAGGCGGAAGAGCATCTCCTGCATGCCGTTCGCGAGCAGCCGCCCGCGATCGATGGCGAAGCCGCCCATGATGCGCCCGAGATCCTCCGGCGAGTAACGCGGCGCAGGCACTTGCGGCGCCGCGCCGCTCTTGTCCACGAGACGCAATGCCTCGCCCGGCATCCAGCGCCCCGGACGTTCCGGCATCGAGCGCTCCGAATAGACGATGAGCGCGTGCGCGAGCCCGCGCAACTGCGTGCGCGCGGCGATGCCCTGCATCAGCGCAGAAACGGCGGCGGGCTTCAGGTAATTCGGCAGGTCCCAGCAGAACACGAGGTCGAAAGGCTCGTCCTCGCGCGAGGGCAGCAGGGCTTCGGTGGTCGCGGCCAGCGCCGCGGCGGCGCCGTCCTCCAGCGCCGCCGCCGCGTTCAGCTGCTCGATGCCACCGTCGGCGAGATCGGCGATCTGCACGCGGCAGCGGAACTGGCCGAGCAGCTCGAGCATCGGCGTCGAGGCCGCGCCGAGCTCGAGCACGACGTGCCGGCCTCCCGCTTCGAGCTGCTCGACGATGCTGCGGAAAAGCGGTGCATTGAGCGCCTCCGGTTTCTCCATCGGCGCCCGGGCCGTCGCGCGGCCCATGGATGCACTCACGGTCGTCGTCCGTTGCCGGACGCTAGGCTCAACTGCCGGCCGCTCCCTTCACGGCGTTGGTCGGCCCGATGCGCGCCTCCGTGCCTTTCGCCGGCCCGCCTGCCTTGCCGGACATGTTCACCTTCGACAGCGCCTTGTCGACCTCTTCCTGATCCATCTCGATCGAGCCCTTGAACCGGCAGCCTTCCTCGATGCCGACCTTCGGCGCGGTGATGTTGCCGCGCACGTTGGCATTCGCATGCACGTGCACCCGCTCGGTGGCGTACAGGTCGCCTTCGGTGGTGCCGTCCACGGTGATCGACTTGGCGTACACGTCGGCCTTCACGTGGCCTTCGCGGCCGATGGTCAGGTTCGCGTTCTTGAGCTGCACGGTGCCGGTGATGTCCCCTTCGATCCGGAGATCCTCGTCGCCGCGCACGTCGCCGTTGATCTGGATGGAGCGGCCGATCACGGCGACGTCGCCGCTGTGGCCGGCCGGCCGGGACGCCGGCGCCGGCTGGCTGCGCGGCGGCGGTGGAGCCGCCCTGTCCGTCGCATCGTCGAACCCTCTGTCCCCTTTCTTATCCCTTTCGAACATGTGTGGTCTCCCGCCCAAGTGAGCGGGCACAAGTAGCACGCGGCCCGGGGGCAGACAAGTGTCGCCAACCACCGACAGTTGGCGGCGCGGGCGACTCCCGTCAGCCGCCTTCCGTGAGCGACTCGAGCAGCGCGGTGGCGTTCGCGTCGCCGGGAAACCGGCGCACGAGATCGCTCGCCGCCTGCCGCGCGCCCGCGAGATCGCCGGCGTCCCGGCGCATCGTCGCGAGCGCCCAGCCGATCTCGTAGTCGTCCGGGAAATCTCCGCGGGCGCGTTCCAGCAGCGCCAGCGCTTCCCCGGGTTTGCCCAGGGAATTGAGGGCCACCGCCAGCGCGTAGGTATATCTACTGATCTTCGGGTCGAGCTCGGCCGCGCGGCGCAGCGACTCGAGCGCGGCTTCCGGATCGCCCGCGCGCACGAGCCAGAGCCCATAGGCATAAAGGAGCGCTGCGTCGTCCCCGTGCTGCGCGATGCCCTCGCGCAGCACCTCGCCCGCGCGTGCATCGTCGCCCTGCTGCCGCAGCACGTCGGCATAGTTCAGCCGCGCGGGCACGAACGCGGGATCGCGGCGCAGTGCCTCCGCGTACTCGCGCGCCGCGCCGTCGAGGTTGCCGCTCGCGAGCTCGAACGCGGCGAGCGCCGCGTGCGATTCGGCGCGATTCGCCGTGAGCTCGAAGGCTCGGACGTACTCCGCCGCGGCCCGGCCGAAGCGACGGCGGTCGTCGACGGGCATCAGGTCGCGGAGGCTGGCGAGCGCGCGCGCCGCCTCGATGCGCACGCCCCGCACGCCATCGCCGAGCAACGGCGCGGCGGCCTCGAGCCGCGATGCGGCGGGGACGATCCCGAGCGAACGCAGCGCCGCGATCCGTACGAGCGGATCGGGATCGTTCAAGGAGGCGCGTACGGCCGCGGTCGCCTCCGGGCTCGCGGGCTCGCGGAGCAGCGAGATCGCCGTGGCACGGGCGATGGCCGGAAACTCCGCATTGCCGGCCGCCCGCGCAAGCTCGCCGTTCGCGTAGCCCGCGCGCCCCGCGGCCAGCGCGGTAGCGAAATGCGGTGCATCGGCGGCAGCGGAGCCGAGCCGCTCGCGCAGCTTGCCGGCGGCCCACTCCGCGTCGTGGTCCTCGTGACAGCCGTTGCATGCGTTCGGCGCGCCGGTCGCGACGCTCAGGTCCGGACGCGGAATGCGGAAACCGTGATCGTGGCGTGTCTGCACCTGCATGTAGGTTCGCGACGGCATGTGGCAATCAACGCAGGTCGCATCGGCGGGCGCGTGGCCCGAGTGCTCGACGGTCGCGAACTTCGCGCCCAGATGGCACTGCGCGCAGACGGCACTCGGCTCCGCACCGGCCCGGAGCTTCGCCGAATGCGGCTCGTGGCAGCTCGTGCAGGTGACGCCCGCGCGGTACATGCGGCTCTGCAGGAACGAGCCGTACTCGTATACCTCGTCGTGGATCTGCCCGTCCGCGAAGTACAGCGGCGCATCGAGCAACACGGGCAGGTGCGTGTCCGCGAGCGGCCGCCCGTACGCGTAGTCCGGCGCGATCGTCGCGCGGCGTGCGTGACAGCGTCCGCAGGCCTCGGGCTGGCGCTGGCGCTCGGTCGCGGCTGCGGCGTGCTCGGCGATGCCGGTCGACGCGTTCATGATCCAGCCGGAGCTGCCCGCATCGTGCAGGTCGACGAGGAGCCCCCGGGCGTCATCGAAGCGGCCGGCGCGTGCCTGCGCGACGTGCACCGACCCGGGGCCATGGCAGGCCTCGCAGCCGACGGAGATCTCCTTGTACGTGGTATGAAAAGCGTCGGCCGCGGCATCGTAGCCGAGCTTCACGTCGGTCGAATGGCATTCCGCGCACATGGTATTCCAGTTCTGGTTGGGCCCCGTCCAGTGCAGCGGATCGCCGGGCGCGATGCGCTCGTCCGGGTAGAGGTGGAACCAGCGCTGCCCGCCGGTGCCGGCCGGGCGCGTGTCCCAGGCGAACGGCAGCGCCTGCATGCGGCCACCGGGGAATTCCACCAGGTATTGCTGGAGCGGCCGCACGCCGAACGTGTACGCGACGCGGAAGTCGCCGAGGTTCCCGTCGGCGCCCTCGGTACGCACGAAAAAGCCGCCGTCGCGGCGGAAGAAGCGGCTGCGCGCGCCGAAGTAGTCGAATTCGACGCCCGAGAAATCGCCGTGCACGCTGTCCTCGTCCGCTTCCTGCATCGCGAGCGCGTGCTGCGAGCCCCGCCACGCGGCGAGCTCGCGCGCGTGGCAGCCGCCGCAGCCGGCCGAGCCGACGAACGCCGCGGGCGCGGCGGGCGCCCCGGTCGCGGGCGGCGCCGGGTCCTGGCAGGCGGCGGCCAGGAGCGTCAGGAACAGGGCGGGCGTTCGGGCAATGTGCATGCAGGTGCAGAACGATATCAGGATGCGCCGTCGCGAGGCCCGTTCCCCGGGGCCGAATGCCGCGGCGAGCCATTGTCCCGGGCCGGCCGGAACGCTAGACTTCACGGTCCGCGTGGGGCGGTAGCTCAGCTGGGAGAGCGTCGCGTTCGCAATGCGAAGGTCGGGAGTTCGATCCTCCTCCGCTCCACCACTCCCATAAATCCCGATCCGGCAGCCGGCATTCCGCGGCTCTCATTCCGCCCCGGAATGCGCGCTTGCGGCCGAATCCGCTATAGTGCGGGCCTTTCGCCCGACCCGGTACAGCGCCATGAATCGCCAGCATTGCCTGTTCACGGTCCTCGTTCCGCTCGCCCTCGCGGCGGGCTGCGAGCGGGCGCCCCAGGAATCCCCATCCCCGGTCGAGCAGTCGCCGAAGACCGGCGCCGTCGAGACCACGTACTCCGTCCCGGTGCGCTACGAGACGCTCGACAACGGCCTCAAGGTCGTCATGTCGCGGGACACCACGTCGCCTTCCGTCACGGTCGCCGTGTATTACAACATCGGCTTCCGCATCGAGCCGCGCGACCGCACCGGCTTCGCGCACTTGTTCGAGCACATGATGTTCCAGGGGTCGCAGAACCTCGGCAAGATGGAGTTCATCAAGCTCGTGCAGAGCAGCGGCGGCGTGCTGAACGGCTCGACGCGCTTCGACTTCACCAACTATTTCGAAATTGTGCCCTCGCACAAGCTGGAGACGATGCTGTGGGCGGAAGCCGACCGCATGCGCAGCCTCGACATCACCCAGGACAATCTCGCGAACCAGCAGGGCGTGGTGAAGAACGAGGTCAAGGTCAACGTGCTGAATACGCCCTACGGCGGGTTCCCGTGGCTCGACATGCCCCAGTACGCGAACGAGAACTGGCACAACGCCCACAATTTCTACGGCGCGCTGGACGATCTCGATGCCGCGACGCTGGACGACGTCGCTGCCTTCTTCGACAAGTACTACGCGCCGAACAACGCCGCGCTCGTCATCGTCGGGGATTTCGAGTACGACAACGCGCTCGCGATGGTGAAGAAGTATTTCGGCGATATCCCGCGCTCGAAGGAAGCGATCGCGCTGCCCGATCTCAGCGAGCCGCGCCAGGAGCAAGAGAAGGTCGCGTCCCGCACCGACCCGCTTGCCACCCGGCCGGGGTTCGCCTTCGCGTATCACGTGCCGGAGCGGCTCACGCCCGACTGGTACGCCATGGGGTTGCTCGACCAGATCCTCCTGCAGGGCGAGGACAGCCTGCTCTGGCAGGCGTTCGTGCAGCAGGAGGGCATCACGAGCTCGGTTGACGGCGGCATCAACGCCTTCCTGGGCAACATGCTGAACTACCAGGGACCGATGCTGTGGCAGGCGTTCTTTATTCACGACCAGAACATCGGACGCGAGCGCATCAAGAGCGTGCTCGATCGCGTGATCGAGCAGGTGCGGACACAGCCGGTCGATGCCGAGACGCTCGCTCGGGCGAAGGTCAAGTGGCGCTCGGATTTCTATGACACGGTCGGCGCCAATCTGGGCTTCGGCCGCGCCGATCTGCTCGCCGCGCTGGCGTTGTTCGATGGCAAGCCCGCGCTCATCAACGAGTTCGAGGCGAAGATCATGGCGGTGACGCCGGAGCAGATCCGGAAGACCGCGCAGGAATACCTGCGGCCCACGAACCGCACGCTTCTCTGGCTCGAAGCCGGGGCGCAGCAGGACACGCAGGAGGCCCGCAATGATTGATCACCGCCTGATGCGCCAGCTTGCGGTCCTCGCTTTCGCCATGAGCGCCGTGATGGCCGTCGCCGCGATCGCGAAGCAGGCGCCGCCCGAGGGTGGAAAGCCGAAGGACTTCACCCTGCCGGAGAAGCAGGAGCTGCGGCTCGACAACGGCCTCGAGGTCACGGCCGTGCCGTTCGGGGCGGTGCCGAAGGCCACGGTCGCGATCGTCGTCCGCGCCGGCGCGCTGAACGCGGGCGAGGACACCTGGCTCGCGGACCTGACAGGCGATTTCCTGCTCGAAGGCACCGCGACGCGCACGAACGAGTCGATCGCGCGCGAAGCGGCCGCGATGGGCGGCAGCGTCAACGTTGCCGTCGACGATGACGAAACCACGATCAGCGGCGACGTGCTCGCTGAGTTCGTCCCCGAGATGGTCGTGCTGCTCGCCGACATCGTGCGCAACGCGTCGTTTCCCGCTTCCGAGCTGGAGCGCCTGCAACGCGATCGGTTGCGCGACCTGAGCGTGGCCAAAGCCGATCCGCAACAGATGGCGTTCGCCGCCTTCCGTGAGGCCTTGTACGCAGATCACCCTTACGGCCGCGTGTTTCCGACGGAAGCGCAGCTCACGGGCTACACGGTCGAGGACGTGCGCGCATTCCACGCGAACAACTTCGGCGCGCGGCGCACGCACGTCTTCGTGTCCGGCAAGTTCGACGTCGATCGCACCATGGCGGCGATCGAGCAGGCGTTCGGCGACTGGCAGGCCGGTCCGCAGCCGCTGGTGAAACCGCCCGAGCCGGCGGCCGGCAAGGTCGCCACCCAGGTGATCGACCGGCCGGGCGCCTCGCAGTCGAACATCCTGCTCGGGCTGCCGACGATCAACCCGGTGGACGACGACTGGGTCCCTCTCGAGGTGACCGACACGCTGCTCGGCGGCTATTTTTCGTCACGTATCACGAGCAACATCCGCGAGGACAAGGGCTACACGTATTCGCCCTACAGCACGCTCTCGGCGCGCTACCGCGACGGTTACTGGGCCGAGGTGGCTGCCGTGACGACGAACGTCACCGGGCCGGCGGTCGAGGAGATCTTGAGCGAGATCAACTCGCTGCAGGACGAGCCGCCTTCCGCGCAGGAGCTCGACGCCGTCAAGAACTACACGGCCGGCACGTTCGTCCTGCAGAACTCGACGCGCAACGGCATCATCAATGTGCTGAGCTTCCTCGACCTGCACGGGCTGCCGGACACCTACCTCACGAACTACGTGAGCAACGTGTTCGCGGTCACCCCGGAGCAGGTCTCGGCGATGGCGAAAAAATACCTGCGCGACGAGGACATGACGCTGGTCGTGGTCGGCGACCGCAGCCAGGTGTCGGAGCAGGTCGCCCCGTACATCGGGGGCGGGGCGGCTGAATAGGCGCGCAACGCTCGCGCTGGCGGCGCTGCTGCTCGCCGCCGGGCAGCGCCCGGGCCTGGCGGCCGCAGAGCTCGCGCGCCAGGATTTCTTCGTCGAGAGTGAGCCGGGCATCGAGCTCTTCGTGCGCGAGGTGCGCCCTGCCGGAATGACGTCCGGCGGCACGCCGGTGCTGCTCCTGCACGGTGCGCGGGTACCGGGTCTCGCTTCTTTCGACCTGCCGGTGCCGAACGGCTCGCTCGCCGGCGACCTGGCGCAAGCAGGCCATATCGTCTACGTCATGGACGTGCGCGGCTACGGCCGCTCGACGCGGCCGCCGGAAATGTCCGAGCCGCCCGACGCGAACCCGCCGCTGGTCCGCTCGCCGACGGCCGTTGCCGACATCGCCGCCGTCGTCGATTGGATCCGCGAGCGCCGCTCCGTGCAGCAGGTCGCGCTGCTCGGCTGGGCCACCGGCGGTCTCTGGTGCGGCTGGTACGCGAGCCTGCACCCCGAGCGCGTCAGTCATCTCGTTCTCTTCAATACGCTGTACGGCGGCAGCGACGAGCATCCGTTACTCGGGCACGGCTCGTCGCTGGAGGATCCCGGGCACCCGGGCCGCTTCAACGCGGCCGCGCTCGGTGCATACCGCTACAGCACGGCCGAGTCGCTGTTCGGAGCGTGGGATCGCAGCATCCCGGTCGAGGACAAGGCGAGCTGGCGCGATCCGCGGGTTGCCGCGGCGTACGCCGAGGCCGCACTGGCGAGCGACGTCACCAGCGACGGCCGCACGCCGCCGAGCTTCCGCGCGCCGAGCGGCGCGATGGAAGACAGCTTCTACATCGCGACCGGCCATCAGCTGTGGGATGCAACGTTCATCCGCGCCGCCGTGCTCATCATCGCGTCGGACAACGACTTCTGGTCGCGCCCGGCGGACCGGGAAACGCTCGCGCGCCATCTCGTGCACGCGAGTCGTGTGCAGACTGTCGAGATTCCCGATGCCACGCATCACGTGCATCTCGATCGCCCGGAGCACGGCCGCCGGCGTTTCCTGGAAGCGGTGCTCACTTTTCTCGGAAAATCAACTTAGCCGGCCGGAATCTTGCAGCATTGCCATCCGCACGCGCGCGTGCGATCGTGCGGCCACCCGGCATCAGGAGCATCCCATGCGGCTCGCACGTGTGCTCGGCTGGACGGCGCTCGCCGTTCCGCTCGGGTTGGTCGTCACGGTGTTCGTCGCCTGGGCGATGTCGGACAACGTCTGTGAGTTCGGCCGCACCGATCTGCGCAACCCGGTGGCGGCGATCGCCTATTGCGAGTACGGCACCGTCGACAGGCTTCAGCTCGTCCAGGTGGAGAAGCCGGTTCCTGCCGACGACGAGCTCCTGGTGCGCGTACGGGCCGCCTCGGTCAATCCGCTCGACTGGCACTACCTCCGCGGCACGCCGTACGTCATGCGGCTCGATTCCGGCCTGCGGAAGCCCGAGGTCACGCGCCTCGGCGTCGACTTCGCCGGTACGGTCGAAGCCGTCGGACGGAACGTCACGCGCTTCCAGCCGGGCGACGCCGTCTTCGGTGGCCGCACCGGCGCGTTCGCGGAATACGTCACGGTCCGCGAGAGCGGCGCCGTGACGCTGAAGCCGCCGGGCATCGGCTTCGAGGAAGCGGCGGCCGTGCCGATCGCGGCGCTCACCGCGCTGCAGGCGCTGCGCGACGCGGGCGGCGTGCAGCGGGAGGACACGGTCCTGGTCAACGGCGCGTCGGGCGGGGTCGGCACGTTCGCAGTGCAGCTTGCAACGCACTTCGGCGCGCACGTCACGGGCATATGCAGCACGCGCAACCAGCAGCTGGTGCGTTCCCTCGGCGCCGAGCTCGTGGTGGATTACACGAAGGAGGACTTCACGGAGCGCGCCGAGCGTTACGATCTCATTCTCGATCTCGTCGGCAACCGTGATCTGTCGGATCTTCGGCGCGCCATGAACCCCGACGGTAAAGCCATCCTGGTCGGCGGCGGCGGCCCCGACGCCGGCAACTGGATCGGCCCGCTCGCGCGCCCGCTCACCGCGGTGCTGTACAACCCGTTCGTGGAAGAGGAATTCGTGCCATTTCTCGCCCAACTCACGGCACAGGATCTCGCGTTCGTCGGCGGGCTGATGGAGTCGGGGGCGGTGCACGCGGTGATCGATCGGCGCTACGGGCTGGCCGAGGTGCCGGAGGCCATCCGCTATCTCGAGGAAGGCCACGCACGAGGCAAGGTGATCATCGTCATCGAGTGAGTCAGGTGTCGAGGTCGGCGGCGGCGATCCCGATCGCGCGCAGGACGGTGGCGCGATCGCCGACGTGGTGGGCGAGCGTCATGCAGAGCTTCGCGAGCAACAGGCTTTCCTTCTCCGCTCCGGCGGCGTCCATCGCGGCGGCCAGGCGGTCGTAGAACTCTTCGAGATCGGAGAAGGCGAGGGTGTCGTTCATGCGGGTCCTCCCAGCGCGATCGCGATCGCGGCAGCGATCTCGTCCGCATCGGCGGTGAGCCAGCGCGCCGCAACGTGGCGGTCGGGACGCAATAAATAGAATGTGCCGTCGCCCGCGCCGTAGCGCGCGAACGCGGCGCCCTGCTCGTCGACCAGCACGTGCGCGCCGGTCCCCGCCCCTGGGCCGCGCGCGACGGCCAGCAGCCGGAGCCCGGCACCGATCCTGCCCGGCAGCCCGGCCAGGGCGGCCGGCACCTCGCCGTCCGCGCTGAAATACAGGCCGGTGAAACCGCGACCCAGGTGATCGAGCAGGTAGCCCCGGGCGCCCAGGCGGCAGTTCACGGCGGCGGCACCGGCGGCGACGCCGGCGGCGAATTCCCGGTCGCGGCCGGGGAAGCCGGTCAGCGGGCTGTCCGCGTAGGTGTACGGCACGACCTGGCGCGGATCGGCGAAGCGGCGGGTGAACTCCTGCGTCAGCGAGAGCTGGAGAACGGCTTTGCGCAGCAGCGCAAAGCCGCGGCTCGGCGGTGTCATGAAACGCGAGCTCCGGCCCGCGTTGCGGAACACGTCCAGCGTCGCCCCGCGGCGCTCCGGCGTGAAGCTCGCGAGCAGCCCTTCGCCGGCCTCACCCCGCAGCACGCAGGCGAGCTTCCATGCCGCGTTGACCGCATCGTCGAAACCGTTGTTCAGGCCGCGGACGCCGAAGATAGGCACGATGCGCGCGGCGTCGCCCGCGAACAGCACGCGCCCGTGGCGGTAGTCATCGAGCGACAGGGTGTTCGCGGTGTAGATGCTCCACCACTCGAGCTCCCACGGCCCGGTGTGGCCGAGCATGTCGAGAATCGCCTGCACCCGGCGGCGCACGTTGTCCTCCTCGACCGCGATCTCCGCGTCCTCGTCCGGCTCTAGCTGCCAGTCGACGCGCCAGATGTCGTCCGGCTGGCGATGCACCAGTACCGTCGAATGCGGATTCGCGGCGGATTCGAAGAAGGAGCGGCGCTCGGTCGGAAAATCGTGCTGCATCTGCACGTCGGCGATCACGTAACGTCCCGGCAGGTTCTCGCCGGCGAGCTTCAGGCCCAACGCTTTGCGCACGGTGCTTGCGGCCCCGTCGGCTGCGACGAGGTACTCGCCACGGAGCGTGTACCGGCCCTCCGGCGTCGCGACGGCGACGGCGACCTGATTGTCGTCGCACTCGACGCCGACGACCTCGCTCTGCCAGCGCAGGTCGATCAGCTCCGGGAGCTCCGCGGCGCGCCCGATCAGGAACTGCTCGATGTACTGCTGCTGGAGGTTGTACATCGGGAAGAACCGCTCATCATCCGAGTGCGGCATCGTGAGGCGATAGATCATATGCTCGCGGTAGTGGCAGCGGCCGTGCGTCCAGCCGAGCGCCTTCTGCTCGAAGCGCTCGGCGACGCCGAGCTGCTGCAGCGTCTCGAAGCTGTGGCGCGAAATGCAGATCGCACGGCTGCCATCGCTCACCGTGTCCTTGCGGTCGAGCACCACGCAGGCGGTGTCCTGGCGCGCGAGCTCGAGCGCCGTGGCGAGGCCCACGGGTCCCGCGCCGGCCACGATCACCGGGTGGCGCGTCGCGGCGCCGTCGAGCTCGGGCGGGCGGCGGAACGCAAAGCGCGGATAGCGGAAATACAGGGAGTCGAGCGCGCCGCGGCCGGCGGGCCTCATGAGCTTGCCCTCAGTGCGCTTGCGGATCGGCCTGTAGGAGCACGCATCGCGCGCGACCGAAAATGTCCAGACCGGTCCTCCGAAGCCCAATGGCGGGGGGCGGTCGCGCGCAATGCGCGCTCCTACATGCCGGCGGCGAGCCGCGGCGGGTCGACATCGAAGCGCGCGACCGTGCAGCCCACGGCGAAGATCGGCAGGCCGGCCGTGTAGAAGCGGACCGTGCCCGGCGCCCGCGCGGCGGCGGCGGCGGCGATGTAGGTGCGGATCTCGAAGCCGCCCTGGCCCGCGTCGCGGTAGGTGCTCACGTCGTCGTAGCTGAGCAGGGCATCGCGGTCCTGCCGCATCAGGCGTTCGAGGAACTCGCGATCCCAGGCCTCGTTGATCTTTCCCGAGTCCGGCGTCGCCGGCCAGTGCGAGATGCCGCCGGTGCCGACCACCGCGACCCGCTCCGGCACACTGTCGCAGGCGCGGCGCAGCGCCTCGCCGAAGACCCACGCGCGGTGCAGCGGCGTGAGCGGCGGGCCCTGGCAGTTGATGTTCACCGGAATTACCGGCAGGTCGTAGCGCGGCGTGAGGAAGTGCAGCGGTACCATGATGCCGTGGTCGAATTTCCATTCCTCGGAATAGGCCACGTCGACCGTCTGCATGATCTCCTGCGCGAGCCGCGAAGCCAGCCCGGACGCCCCGCGCACGGTGCGCGGCTCGATGCCGAGCCACTGCGGATCCTCGATCGGCCCGTGATGCTCGTCTCCGATGCCGATGCAGTACGCCGGCATGTTGTTCATGAAGAAATTGGCGAAGTGCTCCGCCGCGATGACGACGAGCGCGTCGGGCCGCGCCGCCTCCAGCGCCCGGCGCTCCGCGTCGAGCGCGGCGTAGAAAGCGTCGCGCAGCGCGGTGTCCTTCACCAGATGCGCGCGCCCCACGATGCCTGGTGCATGGCTGCACACGCCCGCGTACACGAGGCTCATCCGCTCTGTTCCTCCTCCGTGAAGCTCGCGCCGCCGCCGGTCATCGCGTACACGCCGGCGCGGACCGGCCCGTGGCGCCTGACGCCTTCGCGCATACGCTCGAGGTAGTCGAACCACTCGATGCCAAGGAGAGCGGCGAAGTGCATGAGGATCTGGCCGTTCACGCCGAGTACGTAGAGGAGACCGATGTCGCCGCCGGCGAGCGCGCCGCGCTCTTCGGCCGTCAACGTGTAGTCCTCGAGAAAGCGCTCGCGATCCTCGCGCCAGCGCGCCTGCGCCGCCGGGTCGCGGTTCAGCGTGTACAGGCACTTCTGCACCTGGTACAGGCTCATGTCTTCCCCAGCACCGGTACCCGGTGCGTATCGAGGGCAACGCAGACGTTCTTCGTCTCCATGTAGAAATCGAAGCTGTAATCGCCGCCGTCGCGGCCGATGCCGCTCGCCTTCATGCCGCCGAAAGGCGAGGGAAGGTGGCGATTGTTTTCGGAGTTGATCCACACCATGCCGGCATCGAGGTCGCGCGCGAGTCGGTGCCCGCGCCCGATGTCCGCGGTCCAGACGTACGCGGCGAGCCCGTACGGCACGTCGTTCGCGAGCCGCACGGCTTCCGCTTCGTCGTCGAACGGGATTGCCGTCAGCACCGGCCCGAAAATCTCCTCGCGGGCGATGCGCATCGCGTTCGTGGCGCCGGTGAACAGCGTCGGCCGCACGTAATTGCCGTCGGCGCTGCCGCCGGCCGCGATCCGCGCACCCGCCTCCTCGGCCAGCCGGAAATAGCTCGTGACCTTCTGGACGTGTCGCGGGTGCACCAGCGGGCCGATCTCGGTCGCGGGGTCGAGCGGATGCCCGACCTCGAGCCGCGCGACGCGCCCGGTGATGCGCGCGACGAACTCGTCGTGGATCGAGCGCTGCACGAGCAGCCGGCTGGAGGACGTGCAGCGCTCGCCGTTGAGGCTGTAGATCATGAACACCACGGCGTCGAGCGCGCGCTCGAGGTCGGCGTCGTCGAACACGATCACCGGGTTCTTGCCGCCGAGCTCGAAGTGCACGCGCTTCAGCGTGTCCGCGCCCTGCCGCATGATCCGGCTGCCGGTCACGGATTCGCCCACGAACGCGACGGCGCGCATCGCGGGATGCTCGGTCAGGGGCCGGCCGGCCTGCTCGCCCGTGCCGTGCACGAGGTTCAGCACGCCCGGCGGCAAGCCGGCTTCGCCGCAGATCTCGGCGAGCAGCGTCGCCGTGAGCGGCGTCCACTCGGCCGGCTTGTGCACCACCGTGCAGCCCGCGGCGAGCGCCGGCGCGATCTTCCACGTTGCCAGCATGAACGGCGTGTTCCACGGCGTGATCACCGCTACCGGTCCGAGCGGCTGGCGCAGCGTGTAGTTCAGGTGCTCGTCGGCGGGCAGGGACAGGCCGTCCGCCGCGCCCGGCGCGCGGTCCGCGAAAAAGCGGAAGTTCTCCGCGCCGCGCGCGGCGGCCTTGCTCATGAAGCGGATCGGCTGGCCGGTGTCGGCACTCTCGATGAGCGCGATCTCGCGCTCGCGCGCGGTGATCGCCTCGGCGATGCCGTGCAGCAGCTTGCGGCGTGCCTTCCCGGACGCGCGCCGCCAGTCCGCGAACGCCGCTTCGGCGGCGGCGCAGGCGGCGGCGATATCCTGAGTATCGCCCGCGGCTACGCGGCCGAGCGGCTCGCCGTCGGCCGGCGAGAAGTTCTCGAACGTCTCCCCGGAGGCGCCGGCCGCGGCCGCGCCGCCGATGAAATGGCCGAGCGTGTCGCGGCGGAAGCGCGCGAGGAAGGCTTCGGCGTCCCGCCGGTTGTGCGCGAAGTCCGCGCTCATGCGCCGGCTCCCCCGGCCGCCCCGCGTACGGCGAGGTGGGCGCGCAGGTTGTTCTGCTTGCGGTTGGTGTGCGGATCGATGTCCTGGATCTCCAGCGAGAGTGCAAGCGGCCGCGCCGCGCTCACCTCCTCGAGGAACCCGAACAGCGCTCGTGAGATCTCGTCGGCGGCGCGCGTGCGCTCCGCGAGCGCGCGCCCGTAACCGATGCGCAAGAGGACGTGCACGAACGCGTTGTCCGGATGGCCGTCGGCGATGCGGTAATGGTCGCGGCGCGCGGCGCGGGTGCGCAGGCCGGCGAGCGGAAAGATGCCGGTCGCGAGCGCCGCGGCGTGCAGCCGCTCGATCAGCGCGTCGACGTCGACGACGCCTTCGAGGTTCGCGGAATACTCGACGATCTGGTGCGGCACGGAGGGCCCTCCGAGGGGGTTTGACCGCAAACGATTAACATGTTAATTATCGATGGTAGTGATCGGCGAAGGGCGGGTCAACACCGCCGGAGCTCGTTCGAAATGCCCGATACTGGTCGGCTGCGCGGCTCGATTCCGCCACTGGTGACACCGTTTCGCGGCGAGGCGGTCGATTACGACGCCTACGCCCGCCTGTGCGAATTCCAGCTCAGGGAAGGGTCGCACGGCGTGCTCGTGAACGGCACCACCGCCGAGCCCTCGACCCTGAGCGTAGAGGAGCGGAACCGGCTCGTCGACGTGGCCGTCGAAGCGGTCGGGGGCAGGCTGCCGATCGTGGTGGCGACCGGCTCGCAATCGCTCGCCGAGACCGAGGTCCTCACGCGCCACGCCGTCGCGGCCGGGGCCGATGCGCTCCTCATCGTCACGCCTTATTACATCCGGCCGCCGCAGCGCGGGCTCGTCGAGTACTACCTGCGGCTGGCTGCGATGCACGACACGCCGTGGTTGGTCTACCACATCCCGGGACGCGCCGCGGTCAGCGTCACGCTCGACACCCTGGCCGAGCTCTGCGAGCGCTCGCCGACCTTCGTCGGCATGAAGCACGCGGTGAACGACCTCGGATTCGCCTCCGCCGCCCTCGCGCGGCTCGGCGCGGATTTCCGCATTTTTGTCGGCCTCGAGGAGCTGTCGTTCCCGATGCTGGCCGTCGGTGCCTGCGGGCTCATGAATGCCGTCGGCAACCTGCGCCCGGGCGTGCTGGCCGAGCTCTGCGCCGCGGTGGAGCAGGGCGACCTGCACCGTGCGCGGGCGCTGCACGAGCGCCTGCTAGAGCTGAACCAGGCGGTGTTCTACGACACCAACCCGATTCCGGTGAAGTACATGATGAAGCGCATGCGGCTGCTCGCCGAGAACAGCCATCGGCTGCCGAACGTGCCGGCGACGCCTGAAGTCGCGCAGCGGCTCGACGGCGTGCTGCGCCGCGCGGGACTTCTGGACGAGCGTGCGGTGGGATGAAGCTCGCGAGCTTTACCATCGGCGGGCGGCACACGTTCGGCGCGGTGAAGGACGGCGGCCTCATCGACCTCGGGCGCCGGCTGCCGGAGTTTGCGGACCTGCGCGCGCTGCTGCAGAGCGGCCGCACCGGCGCCGTTCGCGAGCGGGTCGAGACGGCCGACGCCGACGTGGCGCTCGGCGACGTGCGTTTTTTGCCGACGGTGCCGAACCCGGAGAAGATCGTCTGCATCGGCGTCAATTACCCGGACCGCAACGCGGAATACAAGGACGAGAGCGAGGCGCCGCGCTATCCGAGCGTCTTCATGCGCGCCCGCGAATCGTTGACCGGGCATCGCGAGCCGCTGGTCAGACCGCCCGAATCCGCGCAGCTCGATTACGAAGGCGAGATTGCGCTCGTCATCGGCCGCGAAGGGCGGCGCATTCCCGAAGCGCGCGCGCACGAGCACATCGCCGGCGTCACTCTCATGAACGAAGGCTCGGTGCGCGACTGGCTGCGGCATGCGAAGTTCAACGTGACCCAGGGCAAGAACTTCGAGCGCAGCGGTGCGCTCGGCCCCTGGCTGGTGACGCCGGACGAGCTCGATCCGCTGGGCGACCTGCCGTTGCGGACCACGGTGAACGGCGAGCTGCGGCAGGCGGACAGCACGGCAAACCTCGTGTTTCCGTTCCGCTATCTCATTCGTTACCTGTCGACGTTCTTCCGCCTCAGGCCGGGGGACGTCATCGCCACCGGCACGCCGTCCGGTGCCGGCGCGCGGCTCGATCCGCCGCGCTGGCTCGCCCCGGGTGATCGCGTCGTGGTGGAGTCCGAAGGCATCGGCGCGCTCGAGAATACCGTCGTGGACGAGGAGGCGTCGTGAGCACGGGCCCGGCAAACCTCGCGAGGAACGATGCCGGTGCCGGCACCGTGCTCCGGCCGATCCGCCGCTCCCTGCCGATGGCGCTCCTGCGTGCACGCGAGGCGGTGATGGAGCGATTCCGCGCGATGCTGCGCGACCATGGACTGACCGAGCAGCAATGGCGTGTGATCCGCGTGCTCGCGGAGCGCGAGGCGCTCGAGGTGTCGCAGCTCGCGACGCACAGCTTCCTCCTGCCGCCGAGCCTGTCGCGCATCCTGAAATTCCTGGAGCGCAAGCGCCTCGTGCGCCGCCGCGCCGTGAACGCCGATCAGCGCCGGCAGGAGGTGAGCCTGACGGCGCAGGGCCGGCGCGTATTCGCGCAGGTCGCGCCATCGTCCGAGGCGATCTACCGCGACCTCGAGCGCGCTTTCGGCGAGGAGCGGCTCGAGACGCTTTACCTGCTGCTCGGCGATCTCGAAAGCGCCGTGGCGGCGGAGCGCATGGCATGAGCCGCCGTTCTGTATCGTCCCCCGGCGGGCCGCGGCGGTGCGCCTGCTATGCTCCTTTACGGACGGCCGCGGGAGCGGCCCGGTGGTGGCATGGACCCTTCGACGCACAGGGCTGACGGCGGTGGCGTGCTGCACGCGATCGAGCGCGCGAGCGTCGACGAGCTGCGCGCGCTGCAGCTCGAGCGGCTGCGCTGGTCGCTGCGCCACGCTTATCTGAACTCGCCGTTCTACCGCCGGCATTTCGCGGCCCACGACGTCCATCCCGACGACCTGAAGACGCTCGACGACCTCGCCCGTTTTCCGTTCACCGAGAAGGCGCACCTGCGCGACACGTATCCCTTCGGCATGTTCGCCGTGCCGCGCGAGCGCGTCGCGCGTGTGCACGCCTCGAGCGGCACGACGGGCAAGCCGACGATCGTCGGCTATACGCAGAAGGACATCGACACCTGGGCGGAAGCCGTCGCACGCTCGATACATGCGGCCGGCGGCCGTCCCGGCGACCGCGTGCACGTCGCCTACGGCTACGGGCTGTTCACCGGCGGCCTCGGCGCGCACTACGGCGCGGAACGCCTGGGTTGCACGGTGATCCCGATGTCCGGCGGGCAGACCGCGAAGCAGGCGCTGCTGATCCGCGACCTCGACCCCGACATCGTGATGGTCACGCCGTCCTACGTGCTCAACATCGCCGACGAGCTCGAGCGCCAGGGCGTCGATCCCGCGAAGCTCGCGCTCCGCTGCGGCATCTTCGGCGCGGAACCGTGGTCGGAATCCCTGCGCGCCGAGATCGAGGAGCGCCTCGCCATCGATGCCGTCGACATCTACGGGCTGTCCGAGGTGATCGGTCCCGGCGTGGCGCAGGAAGCCGTCGAGACGAAGGACGGCCCGATCGTGTGGGAAGACTGGTTCTACCCGGAGGTGATCGATCCCGAGACCGGCCGCGTGCTGCCCGACGGCGAGGAGGGCGAGCTCGTGTTCACCAGTCTCACGAAAGAGGCGCTGCCGCTCATCCGCTATCGCACGCGCGACCTGACCCGGCTCCTGCCCGGCACGTCGCGGCCGATGCGGCGCATGCAGCGCATCACGGGCCGCAGCGACGACATGCTGATCATCCGCGGCGTCAACGTGTTCCCGACGCAGTTCGAGTCGCTGATCCTCGAGGTATCCGAGCTCGCACCGCATTACCAGCTCGAGGTGAGTCGCCGGGGTCACCTCGACGCGCTCGCGGTGCTGGTGGAGCTGCGCGCCGCGCGCGCGGAGGCGGAATGCGCGGCGATCGCCGCGAGGACGCATGCGCTGATCAAGTCGATGATCGGCATCTCGTGCGACGTGCGCGTCGGCCAGCCGGGCAGCGTGCCGCGCTCGCAGGGCAAGGCGCAGCGCGTGATCGACGCGCGGGCGAAATGAGGGTTGTTGCAGAACGGCGCAAATGCAATGCCGTGCACAGCGGGGGACGAGGCATGACACCGAGAACGTTCGACAGGACCGCCGGCGCCTGGCTCGCGCTGCTGCTCACATTGCCCGCGCTCGCCCTCGCGCAGGCCGGCCCGGTGCCGTTGGATCGCCCGCACGTCGAGAAGCTCGGCGAGCCGGGCCCGCACTGGTTCTGGGCGAACGACGTCTCGTTCTTCAACATGGCGGACGGCCGCGCCTACCTGTTCGACGCCGACAGCGGCCGCATGCTCGGCATGCTGAGCACCGGCATCTTCTTCGCGAAGCTCGAGATCCCGGCGGACGGCAGCGTCATCTACTCGCCGGAAACCTACTACTCGCGGCATACGCGCGGCGAGCGCACCGACGTCGTCACGTACTACGACGCGAACACGCTTGCCGTGCAGGGCGAGACGGTCGTGCCCGGCCGCCGGCATTCCGGTCTGCCGAACATCGGCTTCAGCACGCTCACGGACGACCAGCGGTTCCTGCTCGTCTACAACTTTTCGCCCGCGCAGTCGGTCACCGTGGTGAACGTCCAAGCACGCGAGTTCGTCGCGGAGATACAGACGCCCGGTTGCGCGCTCACGTACGCCACCGGCGAGACCCGCTTCATGATGATGTGCGGCAACGGCAGCCTGATGACCGTCGCGCTGGACGATCAGGGGCGCGAAGCATCGCGGGAGCGGACGGCCCCGTTCTTCGATCCGCAGCAGGACCCGGTCATGGAAAAGGGCGTGCGCCGGGAGGACGTGTGGTATTTCGTTTCCTACGGTGGCGACGTGTACGAGGTGGACGTCTCGGGCAAGGCGCCCGGCTTTCGCGAGCCCTGGCCGCTGCAGCGGGCGGGCGAAGGCGGATGGCGGCCGGGCGGCTTCGAGCTGCTCGGCGTACACGCCGGCCGCAACGAGCTCGCGGTGCTGATGCACGAGCAGGGCGAGCCGGGCTCGCACAAGAATCCCGGCACCGAGACCTGGGTCTACGACCTCGCGGCGCGCGAGCGCGTGCGGCGCATGCCGCTCACCGCTCCCGCGGTGTCGATCGTCGTCACGCGCGACGAGCACCCGGTCCTGCTCGCCTCGCGCGGCGAGCCGGTGATCGACGTCTACGATTTCACGAGCGGCGACCTCCTGCGCACCATCGAAGGCGTCGGGCAGACGCCGCTCTACCTGCAGGTGCCGTGACGTGACGGTCTTCGAGCTCGATCCGGTGTACTGGCACGTCTGCCGCTGGCTCGTGGCCGGCGTATTCGCCGTCGCGCTTGCCCACAAGCTGCATGCGCCGCGCGCGTTCGCGGCCATCGTGCGCGAGTACGCGGTCGTGCCCGACGGCGCCGCGCCGGCGCTCGCGGCGCTGGTCGCTGCCGTCGAGGCCGGCGTCATCGCGGGCCTCACGTCGAGCTTCGCCGTGCGCCCGGGCGCCGCGCTGGCCTTGTTCCTGCTCGCGGCCTACGCCGGCGGTATCGCGCTCAATCTCGCGCGCGGCCGGCGGCACATCGACTGCGGCTGCTTCGGTCCGGCCGCCGCCGGGCGCCACGCGCTGAGCGGCTGGCTGCTGCTGCGAAATGGCGTACTCGGCATTCCGGCGGCGCTCTTGCTCCTGCCCGTGGCGGCCCGCGCGCTCGGCTGGCTCGAGCTTGCCGGTATCGCGGCCGCGACGGCCACGGCCCTCGTCACGTACGCGGCCGCGGATGCGCTCGCCGCGAATGCGCCGCGGGTCGTGAGGATCGGCCGATGACCGCGCTCGGCATCTCGGTGGTGCTGTTGTGGGTCGCGGTGCTCGTGCTCGCCGCGCTCGTGCTCGCGCTCGCGCGCCAGGTCGGCGTGCTGCACGAGCGGGTGCTGCCCGCCGGCGCATTGCTCCTCGGCAGCGGCGCGCGCCCGGGCGAAGCCGCGCCCGAGCACGTGCTCAAGGACTTGGCCGGTCGCGACGTGCACATCGGCGGGCGGCGCGAAGACGGGCGGCACACGCTGCTCTTTTTCCTCTCGCCGACCTGCCCGGTGTGCAAGACGCTGCTGCCGGTGCTGCGCTCCGCGCGCAAGGCCGAAGCCGCGTGGCTCGACATCGTGCTGGCGAGCGACGGCGACCTGCAGGAGCAGCACCGCTTCGTGGAGCAGGAAGCGCTCGGCGCGTTCCCGTACGTCGTCTCCCGCGATCTCGGCGTGAGCTATCGCGTCGGCAAGCTGCCGTACGCGTACCTGATCGACGATGCAGGCGTGCTGCGCACGGGCGGGCTCGTGAACTCGCGCGAGCACCTGGAAAGCGTCTTCAACGCGAAGGAGCTGGCGGTCGCTTCGGTGCAGGACTACCTGCAACGCGAGCGGGCCGCGAAGGAGCATGTCGCCTGAGCCGCGAGGCGGGCGAACGGTACGGGAGCGGACATGAACTGGTTGAACTGGTTGGATCGCATCGGCGAGCACTCGGCACGGCAGGTCGCGCGGACGAGCTCGCGGCGGAGTTTCCTCGCCCGCCTCGGCGTCCTCGTCGCGGGCGGCGCCGCGAGCGTGCCGCTCTTGCCGGTAGCGCGCGGGCAGGAAAGCGCGGCCCGCGAGCCAGCGCCGGACGAGGCCGGCAAGCGCGGCCCCGAATACGACCCGACGAGCTGCGAGTACTGGCGGCACTGCGCCATCGACGGCTTCGCGTGCGCGTGCTGCGGCGGCAGCCAGTCGAGCTGCCCGCCGGGCACGGAGCTCGCCGGCATGACCTGGCTCGGCACCTGCCGCAATCCCGACGACGGACGCGACTACATCATTTCCTACAACGACTGCTGCGGTAAAGGGAGCTGCGGCCAGTGCCTGTGCAACCGCAACGAAGGCGACCTGCCGATGTGGATGCCGCCGAAGAACAACGACACGAACTGGTGCCAGGGCGTGAAGAGCCAGAGCTATCACTGCACGATCGCCGCGGTGGTCGGCGTCGCGACCCAGGAGAGTTAACAAGACCATGCCGCGTGCGCTCGCCTCCCTGCCGCTCCTCGTGCTCGCGCTCGCGGCCGCGCGCGCCGAGCAGCCTGCGCACGTGAATTACATGCTGCATTGCATGGGCTGCCATCTTGCCGACGGCTCAGGCGGGCCACCGGCCGTGCCGGACGTGCGCAACGAGATGGGCTGCCTGCTGGGCGTCGAGGGTGGCCGCGAGTACCTGGTGCAGATACCCGGCGCGGCCCAGGCGCCGATCTCGGACGCGGAGCTCGCGGCCGTGGTGAACTACATGCTCGAGACGTTCAGCGCCGACACGCTGCCCGCGGCGTATACGCCGCTCACGGCGGGGCAGGTCGCGCGCTGGCGCGACGGCTGGCTGCCGGACGTGGCCGGCACGCGCGCGACCTTGCTCGCAAAGCTGCCGGAAAGTTGCCGCAGCGGAGCCGGCGAGGCGCACACACAAGACGCGCGCCCGGAGCGCACCGCGGCCGCCGCGCCCGAGTGGAAGGCGGAGTAGGCCATGTACCGTTCCTTCCCCCTCGATGCGGTGCGGCGGGAGGAGCGCTTCGATTATTTCCTCTCGGTCATCGACGAGGTGTTCTGCCCGATGCACTGCGTGCCGATCGCTGGCGCGGCGAGCTTTGCCGCGACCCTCGAGGCGGCCGAGCTCGGCGATTTGCGGCTCGCCCGCATCGGCGCCTCGCCCGTCGCCGTGACCCGCCGCGCACGCGACATCGCCCGCATCCAGGATCCGCCGTATCTTTTGAAATTCCAGACCCGCGGCGAGGCCCGCTGGTCGCAGCGCGGGCGCGAGGTGCACCTGAAGCCCGGTGATTTCGTCATTGCTTCCACGGCCGAGCCGTACCGCCTCGACGTCCCCGTGCAGCACGAGATGCTGGTGCTCGGCATACCGGCGACGGTCATGCGCGAGCTCACGCCGCACCCGGAGCAGTTCCTCGGCCGGCGCATGCCGGCGGAGGATGCGGCCTGCGGCCTGCTCAGCGCCTTCGTAATGGAAGCCGCGCGCCGGTTCCCCGACCTGCCGGAGGAAATGGCGGCCAGGCTGCGGGCGAACGTGCTGGATCTCCTGGGCGGCGTGCTCGACGCGCGCGCGAGCAGGCCGCCGCAGCCCTCGAAGGAGGCGCAGATCCGGCGCATCAAGCAGTTCATCGCGCTGAACCTGAACCTGCGCCACCTCGGCCCGGAGTCGATCGCTAAAAGCTTCGGCATCAGCACGCGCTACGTTCACAAGCTGTTCGCGGACCAGGAGCAGACGGTGACCGGTTACATCCGCCGGCTGCGGCTCGAGGCCTGCGCCCGCGCGCTGGCGGATCCCGCCCACGCCCGGACGTCGATCACCGACATCGCGCTGCAGTGGGGCTTTTACGACCTGCCGCACATGACCCGCTGCTTCCGCGAAGCCTACGGCGTGGCGCCGCGCGAGTTCCGCCGCGCGTCCGGCGGGCCCGGTTCGCTCCCGTACAAGCAGTTACGGCAGCCGCCTCCTACCATGATCTAGTGTCCTGTCCGGCTAATTCCTTGATGTATCTCGGCCGGACAGGACACCAGGTCGGCTTATCGGGGGAGAGAGACTTATGCCACGTCGCGTCCTGATCACCATCTCGCTGGCCGTCGCCGCCGCAGCTCCGGCGTACGCGCAGACGCAAGGCCCGAGGGGAGTGCTCGAAGAGATCACCGTCACCGCGCAAAAGCGCGAACAGAACCTGCAGGACGTCGGTGTAACGATCACGGCGTTCACGGGTGACCAGATCCAGGCGCTCGGCTTCACCAACACGACGGACATCGTCGCGATGACGCCGGGGCTCAACTACACGGTGCCGAACGCCGAATCGAGCCAGATCAACTTCTTCCTGCGCGGCGTCGGCCTGAACGACTTCGCCGACGCGAACGAGAACCCGGTGGCGGTTTACGTCGACGACGTGTACCGGCCGGCGATGGGCGGATTGAGCTTCCAGCTCTTCGACATGGAGCGCGTGGAGGTGCTGCGCGGGCCGCAGGGCACGCTGTTCGGCCGCAACACCACCGGCGGCCTCGTGCACTTCGTGAGCCGCCGGCCGACCGAGGAGCTGGACGGCTACCTCAACGGGACCTTCGGCGACTTCAACCAGGTGAAGCTGGAGGGGGCGATCAGCGGGCCGTTTTCGGACGGCATCGCCGGCCGGCTGTCGTTCGCCACGAACCAGCACGACGGCTGGACCGAGAACCGGGTCGGCCCGGACTACAACCAGACGGACGCGATGGCGGCGCGTGGCCAGCTCCTGTTCGATCCGAGCGACGCGGTCGAGGTGCTGCTCATCGGCTGGTGGTCCGACAACGATGCGAGCGTGGGTGCCTGGCAGCACCAGTCCACCCGGCTCGATGCCAACGGCGTAAGCGTGCCGCTCGGCCCGAACGAGCAGGACATGTCCGTCGACTGCAACGCCGACGGCACGCTCGATGCCAATGACCTGCGGCCGGCGCCGGGCACCGACTGCTTCGGCTACGTGGACAACGACGGCGATCCGTGGGCCGGGGACTTCGACCGCGACGGGCGCGTCGAGGTCGAGACGAGCGGCGTGTCGGCCAATATCGACTGGGAGCTCGATGCGTTCACGCTCACGTCGATCACGGCCTTCCAGACCGTGGACCGCCTGCAGACGGAGGACACGGACGCGGGTCCGTTCCCGCTGCTCCAGCCCACGTTCGAGGCCCAGACGGATACTTTCACCCAGGAGCTGCGCATCGCCGGCGACACCGAGCGCATGCGCTGGGTGGCCGGGTTGTACTACTTCGACAACGAGGTCGACGGCGACTACATCCTCGACCTCACGAACCTCGGATTCGTGTTCTTCGACGTGGATTACCTCCAGGAAGCGGACTCGCTCGCAGCGTTCGGCCAGGTCGAATTCGATCTCGCGGAGCAGTGGACGCTGATCGCCGGCCTGCGGGTCGCGAACGAAGAGAAGACGCTCGATTACCGCAACGTCGACGAATCCGGGCTGTTCGAATTGCTGTTCGGCGATCCCACGGCCTTCGACTTCCGCGAGGCGACCGTGGGCGAGCTCGCGAAGCACGACACCGACTCTGTGAGCGGCAAGCTCGAGCTCGACTGGAGACCCAACGAGGACCTGCTCGTGTACGGCGGGTTCTCGCAGGGCACGAAGTCGCCGGGCTTCAACGTCGGCTTCCTCGACCAGACGCTCCTCTTCGCGAGCAACACGCCCGAGACGATTCCGTTCGACAAGGAGACGCTGCGCAGTTACGAGGTCGGTTTCAAGTCGACTCTCTTCGACGGACGCGCCCGCTTCAACGGCGCCGCGTTCTACTACGACTACGAGGATTTGCAGACCTTCCGCTTCGAGCTCCTGAACCAGGTCATCTTCAATGCCGACGCCGAGGTCACGGGCGGTGAGCTCGAGCTGCAGGCTTCGCCGGCCGAGGGTTGGGACGTCGCGCTCGGCCTGTCGGTGCTGGATGCGACCGCGAAGGGCATTCCCGATCCGGCCGGCGGACCGCCCCGCGACCGCAACATGGTGGCGGCGCCCGATTTTTCGGCGAACGCGCTGGTGCGCTATGCGTGGCCCGCGTTCGGCGGGGAGATGGCCGTGCAAGCCTGGGGCAACTACAAGGGCGAGACGTTCTATGACGTGCAGAACGTGCCCGTCTCGCGCGAGGACGGCTACACGGTCGGCAACCTGCGCGCGTCGTGGGCATCGAGCGACGATCGCTGGGAGCTCGCGGCGTTCGTGCACAACGTCGCCGACGAGGAATATTTGAGCTACACCTTCGACTTCACCGGCACCTTCGGTTTCAACCAGCAGGCCTTCGGACCGCCGCGCTGGTGGGGTGTGAGCGTGCAGTACAACCTGTGGTGATCGCGGTGACGACCGTGAACGGCGATCGTCGCAGCGCTTGACCCGGCCGGGGGCCGCTCGTATCGAGGAACCCACATTGCTCGCAGGGGACACAGTGGCCGCCAGGCCGCCGGACGCGCAGGCCGTCACGAGCCTGCCGGCGGCGATCCTCATGGGCGTGATCGGCCCCGAGGTGTTCATCGTGCAGCCGGGCTTCGTGCAGGGACTGGTGGCGTATCTCGGGTTCTCCGAGCCGCAGGCGGGCTACACGGCATCGGCCGAGATGTTCGGCATCGCGGCGACCACCATCCTGCTCACGTTCGTCGCCCACCGCGTCGACTGGCGGCGCGTCTTCGCCGCTGCGCTGCTCGTCATGTTCGTCGCCAACGCGCTGTCGACTTTCACCGACGGCTTTGTCGCGTTCACGACACTGCGCTTCGTCGCCGGGCTGGGCGCGGGGGCGCTGATCTCGCTGTCCTTCGCGGCGATCGGCCTGACCGACGATCCCGACCGGAATTTCGGCTACCTGATCATGTGGGTGCTCATTTACGGCGCCATCGGCCTGCTGCTGATGCCGGCCGCGTATGCGCAGGGCGGCATGGATCTCGTGCTGTGGTGCTTCGCGCTGTTTCCGCTCGCCGGCCTGCCGTTCGTTCGGCGGCTGCCGGCCACCGGGGAGAATGCGGTAGCGGCGGAGCACGACGCCGTCACGCTGCCCGCGGGGCAGAGGAGCCTCGCCCTGCTCGCGATGCTCGCTTACTTCCTGGCGCAGGGCGTCGTCTGGGCCTATCTCTTTCTCATCGGGCTCGACGGCGGCCTGTCCGAGCAGCAGGTCGCCAACGGCCTGACGCTGTCGCAGTTCGCCGGCATCGCCGGGGCGCTCTCCGCCGCGCTCATCGGCAGCCGCTGGGGCCGCTTCGGCCCGCTGACCGCCGGCATTCTCGCCGGCGCGCTGTGCCTCTGGTTCCTGGTCGGCGACTTTCGCTTCCTCGTCTTCGCGCTCGCCGTGTCCATCTACAACTTCGCGTGGAATCTCACGCATCCGTTCCTGCTGGGCGCGATGGCGAGCTTCGATCGCCGCGGGCGCGTCGTGGTGTACGCGGTCGCGATGCAGATGGCCGGCCTCGCGATCGGGCCCGGCCTCGCCGCCATGGTCATCGAGCCCGGTCGCTACCTGAACGTCAACCTGCTCGGCGCCGCGCTGTTCGCACTGAGCCTCGTCTTCGTGCTGCCGCCCGTGCTCTCGCAGGCGCGGGCGGGCGCCGCCTGAAGGAGTAACACCGATGTTCGCGGACCTGAACGGCAAGATCGCCATCGTCACCGGCGCCGGGCGGGGCATCGGCCGCGCCATCGCCGAGGTGTTCGCCGGTGCCGGCGCGAAAGTGATGATCGCGACGCGCACGGAGAGCCACGGCAGGGAAACGCTCGAGCACATCGCCAAAGCGGGTGGCGATGCGCGCCTGTGCACGGTCGACATCGGCACGCCGGAGAACGTGCGCCGGGTGGTGGACGAGACGCTCGACGCCTGGGGCGGCCTCGACATCGTCGTGCACAACGCCGCGTCGTTTCTCGGCGGCCCCATCGAGAGCTACTCGGAGGAGGATCTCGAGACCTCGCTCTCCGTGAACCTGAAGACCTGCTTCCGGCTCGCCGCCCTGGCCATCCCGGAATTCCGCAAGCGCGGCGGCGGCCGCCTGCTGTTCACGTCCTCAGTGACCGGCCCGCGCGTGGCGATGCCGGGCACCGCGTATTACGCCGCCGGCAAGTCCGCCATCAACGGCTTCATCCGCACCGCGGCGCTCGAGGTCGCGCGCGACAACATCACCGTGAACGGCGTCGAGCCGGGCTTCGTCCACACGGCCGCGATGGACCTGCTGGCGGACGCCGAGGGGCAGGCGCAGATGACGCGCTACATCCCCGCGGGCCGCATGGGCGAGCCCGAGGACGTGGCGTACGCGATGCTGTACCTCGCGAGCGACGAAGCGCGCTATGTCACGGGACAGACGATCTGCGTCGACGGCGCCTCGACGCTGCCGGAGAGCCCGGTGTTCCTGGACGAGCTCGAAGGCATCAAGCAACTCGCCGGCTCGGCGTGATGCCGGCATCGCACAACATTGGGACCGAGAGAGTGAAATGAGCACCCGATACGAAATGACGATCGACGGCAAAACGGTTCCCGCCGGGAACTACCGCGAAATCCGCAACCCGGCCAACCTCGACGAAGTCGTCGGGCTGGCGCCGGTCGGCACGACCGGGCACCTCGAGCAGGCGGTCAGCGCGGCGCGCAAGGCGTTCAAGAGCTGGCGCCATTCGAGCGATGCCGAGCGCGAAGCCGCATGCCGCACGATTGCGCGCGTGGTGACGGAACATGCAGCCGAGCTGGCCGTGCTGCTCTCCAGGGAGCAGGGCAAGGCGCTGAAGGGCCTCGGTGCCGAGTTCGAGATCGGTGGCTCCGGAGCGTGGGCGGGCTACACGGCCGGGCTCAGCCTGCCCGTGAAGATCCTCGAGCAGAGCGACACGAGCGTCATCGAGATGCATCGCGAGCCGCTCGGGGTGGTCGGCTCCATCACGCCATGGAATTTCCCGTTGATGATTGCCATCTGGCACGTCGTCCCCGCGATTCGCACCGGCAACACCGTGGTGATCAAGCCGTCACCGTTCACGCCGCTCACCACGCTGCGGGCGTTCGAGCTCGCGGCGAAGGAGCTGCCGCCCGGCCTGATCAACGTCATCTCGGGCGGCGACGAGCTCGGCGCCGCGCTCTCCCGGCACGAGGACGTCGACAAGATGGTCTTCACCGGCTCGATCGCAACCGGCAAGAAGATCATGTCGAGCGCCGCATCGACGTTGAAACCCTTGACCCTCGAGCTCGGTGGTAACGGCCCCGGCATCATGCTGCCCGACGCCGAGCCGGAGAAGCTCGCGGAGCGCCTGTTCTGGGGCTCGATGATCAACTCCGGCCAGACCTGCGCCGCGCTCAAGCGCCTGTACGTACCGGACAACCTCTTCGACGCGACCTGCGAGGCGCTCGTGGCCTACAGTCGCAACATCCCGATGGGCGACGGGATGGACGAATCGAACCTGCTCGGCCCGCTGCAGAACGAGCGCCAGTTCAAACGCGTCATCGAGCTGGTCGAGGATGCGAAAGCGAAGGGCGCGAAGATCCTGGTGGGCGGCCAGCCCAAGGGCGGCAACAACTATTTCTATCCCGTGACCTTCGTCACCGACATCGAGGACGGCACGCGGCTCGTCGACGAGGAGCAGTTCGGGCCGGCGCTGCCGATCATCCGCTACAGCGATCTCGACGAGGCGATCGAACGGGCGAACGGGCTCGAATACGGGCTCGATGCCTCCGTTTGGGGCAGCGATCCGGAGGAAACGAGCCGGGTCGCGGCGCGGCTGGAGGCGGGCACGGTGTGGATCAACAAGCACGCCGAGATCGCGCCGCACGTGCCGTTCGGCGGCATCAAGTGCTCAGG
>DASVDF010000113.1:0-13046 GCA_036381215.1 Woeseiaceae bacterium
GTTCGAAACGTTCATGAACGCCTTCGCGCACACGCTCGATCCGCATTCGAGCTACCTGTCGCCGCGCAGCTCCGAGGAATACCGGATCGCGATGAGCCTGTCGTACTTCGGCATCGGCGCATCGCTGCAGATGGAGGACGATTACGTCAAGGTCGTCGACATCATTCCCGGTGGACCGGCGGACATCGACGGGCGGCTCCAGCCGAACGACCGTATCACCGCGGTCGCGCAGGGCACGGACGGCGAGATGGTGGACGTCGTGGGCTGGCGGCTCGACGACGTGGTGCAGCTGATCCGCGGCCCCGCCGAAACGGTGGTACAGCTGCAGATCCTGCCCGGCGGCGCCCTCCCCGGCACTCCCCCGAAGACCCTCACGCTGACCCGCAACCAGGTGAAGCTCGAGGAGCAGGCCGCAAAGAGCGAGATCGTCACGGTGCCGAAGCACGGGCGCGAGTGGCGCATCGGCGTGATCGAGGTGCCGAGCTTCTACCGTGACTACCGGGCGCTCAGCAACGGCGACGAGAACTACACGAGCACGACGAGAGACGTGAAACGCCTGATCGGCGAGCTCGAGCAGAAGGGCATCGACGGCCTGATCATCGATCTCAGGAACAACGGCGGCGGCCATCTCACCGAGGCGACCGCCCTCTCCGGCCTGTTCATCGACAACGGCCCGGTCGTGCAGCTCAAGGGCTCGAACGGGCGCATCAGCCGGCTCGACGACCCGGATCCGGTGGCGCGCGTCGCTTACAGCGGCCCGCTGGCCGTGCTGGTGAACCGCTACAGCGCATCGGCTTCGGAGATTTTCGCCGCCGCCGTCCAGGATTACGAGCGCGGCGTCATCATCGGGCAGCGCACCTTCGGCAAGGGCACGGTGCAGAACCTGTATTCGCTCGATCAGTACGTGCGCTCGCCGGAGGGCGACGGCCTCGGCCAGCTCACCCTCACGATCGGCAAGTACTATCGCGTGACCGGCGAGAGCACGCAGCACCGCGGCGTGACGCCGGACATCACCCTGCCCTCCAACATCGATGCCAGCGAAATCGGCGAAAGCGCCCGCAAGACAGCCCTGCCGTGGGATACGATCGAGACGACGCGCTTCGAGCCGGGACGTCCGCTGGACGCGGCGATCAACACCCTGACCGCCAACTACCTGGCGCGCAGCAAGACCGATCCCGACTACCAGTACCTGGTGAACGTCATCAAGGAAGACACGGCCCTGCGCGCGCGCAAGGCGGTGTCGCTGAACCTCGAGACGCGCAAGACGGAGCAGAAGGAGGAGCTCGACCATCGCCTGGCGCTGGTCAACGAGCGGCGGGCCGCGCGCGGGCTGAACCCGCTGCCGGACACGAAGGCCCTCGACGAGGCCGAGGAGCCCGACGTCCAGCTTGACCAGGCCGCAGCCATTGTCACAGACTTGGCGGAGCTCAGAGAGATCCATTCAGTGCCGGCGCAGAAGACCGCCCGGGTACAGGAAGCGGACTAGCGGCCACCGGGCCGCCCCGCCTCGCGGCCGTCACCGGCCGCACCTCCCGCGCCGCTTGAATGCCGCTGGACGGGTGTTATACTTCGCTATAACACCCGACAGCCAGCCTGGGAGGCCGCCGTGGACACGCCAAGACACAGCTCCGGTCGCAAAAGCTCCGCTCGCAAAAGGACAATCGTCCCGCGTCTCGCGCGCACGGCCGTCCTCTGCTCGCTCGGCTCGTTCGCCCTCGCCGGGGCCGCGTTCGCGGCGCCGTGCGCGGATGGCGACTGCGGCGACGGCAGCGCGTCGCTGGATGGCCTCGCGATGGCGGCCCAGGACCTTCACCTGCGCAGCGCGGACCTCGGGGACGCCCAGGCCGCGAGCGGGGCCGCCGCCCCGGACTCGGTTGCCCCGCTGCTCTTCCTGACGCCGCGGGTCGCTTCCATCCTCGAGGACGTGTTCGGTGACACGCAGGCGGCGGACGCCGTGATCGACGAGGCGGAGCCGGATGCCGCGGCCGCCAGCGACGCAGCGCCCGAGGACGATCCGAAGCTCTACGGGCCGCTATCGCAGGCCGGCAACACCGAGCAGGCCGGCAACGCCGAGCACCTGCCGAAGTTGCAGCGGCAGATGTACCGGACCGACATCTAGCCCGGCCAGCGCTCGCTTCCCGCGAAGGATATCAGCGCGCTGGAAACTAGCGGCTCAGCACTTTCGCGATCGCCCAGTAGTTCTCGCCGAGCAGGTTCGCCTCGCTCTTCGTCACCTGCCCGTCGGCGCGAATGTCGAACAGCGTCGCGACCGTCCCGGCGACCGGCACGGCGTCCCTCTCGCTCCCGAACATCGCGCTCTGCCCGATGAGCTTCGCGCGCTGCTGCAGCACCTCGGCGACGTCCGGGCTCTCGTCCATCGCCTTGACGCGGCCACGGATGCGCTCCAGCAGGCGCTCGCATTCATTGCGGCTGCCGTAGCGGATCGCGCCCGCGCTCTTGTCGCAGGCCTCCTTCGCAAGCGCGGCAAGCTCTTCGTCTCCGAAGGTCAGATAGAGCTGCTGTGCAAAGGAAAGAATCGACAGGTTGATCGAGCGCTTCGCCGCGAGGTCGAGCCCCTGGATTTCGGGCGGCTTCTCCGCGGCGATCTCCGCCAGCCGGTCGAGCAGCAGCGCTTCGCCGTCGCGTGCTTCCTGGACCTGCTCGGCGAGCCGATCGAGGACCGCGGTCACGGAGCGGCGCCGGAAGAGCTTCAGAAAGCCGCTCATGCTCATGAGCCGCTGCTTCTCCGCCTCCACTTCCGCCTCGAGTCCGGTGAGCCGTTCGCGATACCCGGCGAGCTTGTGCTCTACGGCCTGCCGCCGGCGTTCGCGGTCCTCGTTCCACTGCAGCAGCAGCGCGTTGTGGTGCCGCCGCTCGCGTTGCTGTTTGAGCTGCTCGGCGAATCTCGCGAGCTTGCGCTGGCAGCGCAGCGCGAGGCTGCGCAGCTGGTAGAAGACGAGGATATTCACGCACCACTCGGGATCGAGCAGCAGCGCCTCGAGGTGATCGAGCTTCTGCTGCAGGCGGGCGGTCGCGCCCTCCTGCTGCCGGATCTTGTCCTTCAGTCGATACTGTTCCTTGCGGAGCCCAGCGAACTCCTTCTTGAGCTCCGCGCGGTTCCAGTACAGGTGCAGCAGCTTGTCGCTGTCCTGCGACTTCTCACGCTGGCTTCCAAACAGGGCGGTCAGGCCGGCCACGAATTCTCCCTCGCCGCGGCTGGGCGGCCGACATGATGTCAGGCGGGAGGGTGGGACACCTTGATTGAATCGACAGTTTTGGCGGGAGCGGCGGGATTCAGCGGTCGAGAATCAGGTGCCCCTGGTCCATCAGGTACTCGAGCCACTTGTTCAGCACGATGTTGCGGCGCCAGCGCGCATCGAGCTCCACCCGCTGGGCCTGTGACAGGCGTCGCAATTCGGAATGACGATGCTCGCTGCCGACGCTCACGGCCTCGGCCAGGCGGCCGTCGAAATACGCGCGGATCTGCATGTCCGGATCGGCAATCCGGGTGCCGTTCTCGTGGAAGAAATAGGACAGCGAAAGCGTCACCGTGTAACGGCTGCGACTCTGTATTTCGAGATGCAGATCACAATCGCCGGCCACACGGGATACGTAGTAGCCATCCAGCCGGTCAAGGTCCGGGATCAGGTTTTGCAGCCGCAGGAAATTGCTCTCGTACAGCAGCATCAGCCCGACAAAGCTGCGCGGCTTGACGATCGTTTCCGGGACGAGTTGATGATCGAGCAACATGCGAGGGATATTAGCACAGGGACCGGATCGCAAAAGGCATGCAAATCCGGTTCCACTTTTCGCTTTGAGAACGCTCGACACGCCTGTCACTGACCAGGGCGCACTCGACTATCGCCGCGATCACAGCACATTGCTTCGCCTTCGGCCGGCGACCAGATCAGGGGCGGACTCTTCGCTCCACGCCCGTGCTGTCGAGAATGCGGCTGGCGATTTCCTCGATCGAGAACTCCGTGGTGTCGACGTACGGGATACCGTAACGCTTGAAAATCTTCTCGGCTTCCCGCAGCTCGAAGCGAACCTGCTGCGCGGTCGCGTACCGGCCGAGCGCCCTCCTCTCCTTGCGAATCTGCTGCAGGCGCGCCGGCGCAATGGTCAGCCCGAACAGTTTCGAGCGCTGGGAAACGAGAATGTCCGGCAGTGTGCCGCTGTCGAATTCCTCGTCGGTGAGGGGAAAGTTCGCCGCATAGACCCCATATTGCAGGGCGAGGTACAGGCAGGTCGGCGTTTTCCCGCTGCGCGATACGCCGACGAGGATCACGTCGGCCATGTCGTAATTGCGCGTGATGGCTCCGTCGTCGTTCGCGAGCGCGAAGTTCGTGGCCTCGATGCGCTTCATGTAGGTCTCGATGTCGCTCATACCGTGCGCCCGGCCCGCGGTATGCGTGGACACTTGCTCGAGCTCCTTCTCGAGCGGCTCGAGGAACACGTCGAAGATATCGAGGTGCAGGCCGTCGGCTTCGCGGACGATGGCGCGGACCTCGTCCTGCACGAGCGTGGAAAAGACGATGGGCCGCAGCGAGGCCTTGCTCGCCGCTTCGTTGATCTTCCGCACGGCCTCCCGCGCCTTGTCATCGTTGTCTATAAATGGCAAAGTCACCTGCCGAAACAGCTGGCCGTCGAACTGGGTCAAGAGGCTGTGTCCCAACGTTTCGGCGGTTACGCCAGTCTGGTCGGACAGAAAAAACACTGTACGCTCGCTCATCTGGAAGCTTCCCGTAGCCTGGGCCTCGACGGCGCGTTCACGATCGAGTGTACTTCGCCGGCTGCGAGACAGAAAGCACCCGACCGACGCGCGCCAGCCGGCATCTATCGCTTGCAAGGAGTCCGCTGAAGGTGAAGCCGTACGTGGTCAAGCTGGAAGACCTGGGGATGCAGGACGTCGACAAGGTCGGCGGCAAGAACGCGTCTCTGGGCGAGATGATCGGCAACCTGGCCGACCTGGGCGTAGCCGTCCCGGGAGGTTTTGCGACCACTGCAGAGGCGTACCGGGATTTCCTGAAGAGCGGCGGGCTGGATCGCCGCATCGACGAAGCGCTGCGGGATCTCGACGTGGACGACATCGAGGCGCTGGCGGCCGCCGGAAGCACGATCCGCGGCTGGATCATCGAGACACCGCTCCCCGACCGCCTGCGCGACGAGCTCAGCAGCGCCTGGGAAGCAATGCGCAACGGACGCGACATTCGCGTCGCGGTTCGCTCCTCGGCGACGGCGGAGGATCTGCCGGACGCGTCCTTTGCCGGCCAGCAGGAAACCTTCCTCAACGTGCGCGGCTTCGACAATCTCGTGCACGCGCTGCACCAGGTGTACGCGTCCCTGTTCAACGATCGCGCGATTGCCTATCGCGTGCACCAGGGCTTCGATCATTCCCAGGTCGCGCTATCGGTCGGCGTGCAGTCCATGGTGCGCAGCGACCTCGCGGCCTCCGGCGTCATGTTCACGCTGGACACCGAGTCCGGGTTCCGCGACGCGGTGTTCATCACCTCGTCATGGGGGCTCGGAGAGACCGTCGTGCAGGGCCAGGTCAACCCGGACGAGTTCTACGTCTACAAACCGGCGCTGGCCAGCGGCCATTACCCCATCCTGCGCAAGAACCTCGGCAGCAAAGCCGTGAAAATGGTCTTCAGCGAAGACCCGAAACCGGGCAGGACCGTCGAGACCGTCGACGTGGAGCAAGCCGACAGCCTGCGCTTCTCGCTCGATGACGCCGAAATCATCGACCTCGCGCGCACCGCCGTGGTGATCGAAAAACACTACGGCCGGCCGATGGACATCGAATGGGGCAAGGACGGCTCCGACGGCAAGCTCTACATCCTGCAGGCACGACCGGAAACGGTGAAGAGCAGAAGCGGGCGCACCGTGCAGCGCTTCACGTTGCGCGATCGCTCGCGCGTATTGTGCAAGGGGCGGAGCATCGGGCAGAAGATCGGCGCCGGCACCGCCAAAGTGATCCGCAACGTGAGCGAGATGGGCCGCGTGCAGCAGGGCGACGTCCTGGTATCCGACATGACTGACCCGGACTGGGAGCCGGTGATGAAGCGGGCGGCCGCAATCGTCACGAACCGCGGCGGGCGCACTTGCCACGCGGCGATCATCGCGCGCGAGCTCGGCATACCCGCGGTCGTGGGCTGCGGCAACGCGACCGAGTCCGTGGAGGACGGGGTCGACGTGACCGTGAGCTGTGCCGAAGGCGACGAAGGGTACGTGTACGAAGGCCAGCTCCGGTTCGAGGAGAAGGAGATCGAGCTGGACTCGCTGCCGGACGTTCCGGTGAAGATCATGATGAACGTCGGCAATCCGGATCGGGCATTCGACTTCTCCGGTATCCCCAATCACGGCGTCGGCCTCGCGCGGCTCGAGTTCATCATCAACCGCATGATCGGGGTGCACCCGAACGCGCTGCTGGAGTACGACAGCATCGCCCAGGAAGTGCGCGACGCGATCGGCGAGCAGATGGCGGGCTACCAATCACCGACCTCGTTCTTCGTGGACAAGCTGGCCGAAGGCGTTTCGACCATCGCCGCGGCGTTCGCGCCGGAGCCGGTCATCGTGCGGCTTTCGGATTTCAAGACGAACGAATACGCAAACCTCATCGGCGGCGAGGCCTACGAGCCGAAGGAGGAGAATCCCATGCTGGGATTCCGTGGCGCCGGGCGCTACGTATCCGAGAGCTTCCGGCCGTGCTTCGAGCTGGAATGCGCAGCGTTGCGCAAGGTCCGCGAGGACATGGGGCTCGTGAACGTGCAGGTGATGATCCCGTTCGTGCGCACGGTGGCGCAAGCCCGCGAGGTGATCGGGTTGCTGGAGCAGAACGGCCTCGTGCGCGGCGTCAACGGCCTCAAGGTCATCATGATGTGCGAGCTGCCGACGAACGCCCTGCTCGCCGACCAGTATCTCGACTACTTCGACGGCATGTCGATCGGCTCGAACGACATGACCCAGCTCACGCTCGGTCTCGATCGCGATTCCGCGCTGGTGGCCGAGCTGTTCGACGAACGTGACGAAGCGGTGAAAGCCATGCTCGCGATGGCGATAAAGGCCTGCCGGGAACGCGGCAAGTACATCGGCATCTGCGGACAGGGGCCGTCCGACCACCCGGACCTCGCCCTGTGGCTGCTCGAGCAGGGCATTGAAAGCATCTCGCTGAACCCGGACACGGTCGTGGAGACCTGGATGTTCCTCGCCGGGCAGAAGGTGTAGCGGCTACAGCCGGTCGTAGCGCGATCTCCGCTGCACGCGCATCCGCGGCAGCCACAATCCGAGCACGATGCCGACGAGCATCACCAGTCCGCCGGCGAGGAACCAGTTGCGCGTGGTCTGCGCCCTGAGATCCCGGTTCTCCTGCTCGAGGGTGCTGGCGCGGATTTCGGCGTCGGTGAGCTTCTGTTGCAGATCCTTGTTCTGGGCGTCGATGGCCAGCACGTTCGCAGCCGTCTGCCTGATCTGCGCAAGCTGGGCCTGGAGATTCTGCTTCTCGCGCTGGAGCGACGCGATCTGTGCTTTCGCGCTCTCGTACTCGCCGGTGATCGCGGCAAGCTGCGTGCCGAGCGAGCTGCCCTCCGACTGTGCGCTCGTGAGCTGACGCGTCAGACGCTCGAGCTGCTCGCGCGCCGAGGGCTCGTCCATGAGATAGCGCGTGAGCACCCAGCCCTCGGTACCGCCCGTCGTGGTGACGCGTGAGTAACCTTCCGCCGCCTCACGCTCCAGCAGCTCGAGCTGCGTTCCGCTCGGCAGCATGCGCGTGATGGCGTAAGCGTTGCCCGGCCCCGTGCGCAAGGTGATCTCGAACTGGTCCGTGACCCAGACCGGCTCCGCCCGAAGAGCCGGAGCGAGCACCGAGCACGCCGCCGCCGCGGCCAGGATTCGCGCCGCCCCTGTTCGCACCATGTATGTCGCCCGCAATTTAACCCGCGAACTATAAGGCATGCGCCGGGGACGTGCCATAAGGACCGGACCGATCGCCGCCGGTCAGCGCGTGAGGTGCGCGAGCTTGCCCGCGTTCGCTTCCCAGTGGACACCGTCGAAAGGCTCGACGGTCATCGACACGATCGTGTCCGGCTCGAGGCAGCGTGCGTTCACGCTGTAACCGTCGGGGTTCGAGCGCGGCACGTAGAAAGACTTGATGCCGCAATGCCGGCAGAACAAATGCCGGGCGACTCCGGTGTTGAACGTGTACGTCGTGAGGTCCCCTTCCCCGCAGAGCAGCCGGAAATCCGACCGGCGGACGATCAGGTGGAGATAGCCCAGCATGCGGCAGATGCTGCAGTTGCACTCGTCGACGCGCAGCTCCGCAGGGGCGGTCACCTCGAACCGGACGCGCCCGCAGTGGCACCCGCCCCTGTGCACGACCATGGCGCTCACGTACCCGCCCCGTCCGCGGCCGCTCGCGGCTGTCGCGCCCAGACCGCGAGGTGATTGTTCGCCGGCAGCGCGTGCAGCCGCACTCGCCTGAGCCCGGCGGAGGCGGCGAAACGATCGAGGTCGACGATGTCGCGCACGCCCATGGCCGGGTCACGCTGCCGCAGTGACTCGTGAAACTCGGCATTGCTCAGGCTGGTGTAACTACCTTCGAACCGGAACGGCCCGTACAGGCAAAAAACGCCGTGGTCGGTCAGCACCCGGCCGGCGAGGCTGAACATCGCACGCACGGCGTCGAGGTCCATGATGTGCGCGGTATTCGCGGAGAACACGGCGTCGTAGCTGGCGCTTTCGGAATCTGCCGTCCGGACGTCCAGCTCGAGCGGCGGCAGGACGTTCGGGAGCTGCACTTCGGCGCGCCAGGCTTCGATCGCGGCATGCTGCTCCGGAAGGTCGCTGGTCTGCCACTCGACGTACGGCAGCGCTTGCGCGAAATGGACGGCATGCTGGCCGGTCCCCGACCCGATCTCGAGCACGCGCGCGCGACCTTGCAGCTCCTCGCGCAGGACTTCGAGAATCGGCTCCCGGTTGCGCTCCGCAGCCGGTGCTTTCGGCAGCGTCACCGGACTCTCTGCAGCGCCGCCGGATCGAACAGCATCTGGCGGTAATACGCGAGCTCGGCAATGGAATCGCGGATGTCGGCGAGCGCCCGGTGCGAGGAATCCTTGCTGTAACCCGCCGCCACCGCCGGCGCCCAGCGCTGCGCGAGAATCTTCAGGGTGCTGACGTCCAGATTGCGATAGTGAAAAAACGCTTCGAGGGCCGGCATCTGGCGCGCGAGGAACCGCCGGTCCTGGCAGATGCTGTTGCCGCACATCGGCGACGCGCCCTCGCTCACGTGCCGGCGCAGGAATTCGAGCGTCATGCTCTCGGCGTCGGCCGCGGTAAGCGTGCTTTCGAGCACGCGGGCAGTCAGTCCCGAGGCGGCATGCTGCCGGGTGTTCCAGTCGTCCATCGCGGCCATCACGCTCTGCGGCCGGTGCAAGACCAGCACGGGCCCTTCCGCCACCTCGTTCAGCTCCTGGTCGGTGACGATCGTGGCGATCTCGATGATGTGATCCGTCATCGTGTTCAACCCGGTCATTTCCAGGTCGATCCAGATGAGGTTGGTCAGGGGATTGGACATTGGAGGCCTGACAGTTTACTGGAATTGAGCGGCCCGATGGAACGGCACGCGTTCGCCGGGCGGGTGCAAGGCAGGCGGTGCGGCGGGCATACTCTGTGCCGATGCCGCGCAAGAGCAGCCGATCGGAAACCGCCACCGGACCCGCGAGGGTGATCGCGACGTTCGGGCGCCGCTTCGCGCTCGCGCTCGCGGACGGCAGCGAGGTGCCCGCGCGCGTCAAGGGGCGCCGGCTCGAGCCGGTCTGCGGCGACCTGGTGGATGCCGTGCCGCTGCCGAACGAGCCCGACTGGATGATCGTCGCGGTCCTGCCGCGAGAGAACGAGCTCACCCGGCCGGATCTGCGCGGGCGCATCGAGGTTCTCGCGGCCAATCTCGATGCGCTCATCGTCGTGACGGCGGACCTGCCGTCGCCCGACTGGTTCATCGTCGACCGCTACCTCTGCGCCGCGGAGCTGATGAGGGCCGCGCCGGCCGTCGTTTTCAACAAGATCGATCTCGGGAAGCCGCAGGCGTCATCGGAACGCGCGCTCGAGGAATACCGGGCGATCGGGTATCCGACGCTCCGCATGAGCGCCCTGGAAGGAACACCTCTCGAAGCCCTGCTCGCTTTCCTGGAAGGCCGGCGCGGCATCTTCGTCGGTCAATCGGGCGTGGGCAAGTCGAGCCTGATCAACCGGCTGATCGAGCGCAGCGTGCTCCCGACGGCCGCGGTCTCGGCAAAGCGGCGCGAAGGGCGCCACACCACCGTCAGCTCGGTGCAGGTGGCGCTGCCGCACGGCGGCGCGGTGATCGATTCGCCCGGGGTGCGCGACTACGCGCCGGCCGTGACCGATCCGGCCGACGTGGCGCACGGCTACCGGGAGATCGCGGAGGCGGCGCGCGGGTGCCGCTTCGCCAATTGCCGGCATCTGCGCGAGCCGCAGTGCGAAGTGAAGGCGCGCGTCGCCACAGGCTCGATCAGCGCCCGGCGTTACGAGAGCTACAAGCGCCTGCTCGCCCTCGGCGAGCGCCTCAGCCGCGCTTAGAACCGCCCATCGACGCCCCCCCGGTAGGAGCGCACATTGCGCGCGACCCGACCGCGCCCGCTCATCCGTTGTTCCGTCCGGCCGACCATCGCCCGCGCGCGATGCGCGCTCCGACAGCATCCGGGCGGACCGGCCGGCCGTCGCTGTCGCGCGCGATGCGCGGTCCTGCAGCGACCGACGGCGGAAGGTCATCCCGGTGGCCAGCGGAAGCGGCGGCCGCCGAGGAGATGCAGGTGGATGTGGAACACCGATTGGCCGGCGCCTTCGCCGCAGTTCATCGCCACGCGGTAGCCGCTCCGATCGATGCCTGCCTGCCGCGCGATCGCGGCCGCAACCAGAAACAGCCGACCGACGTCCTCGGCGTCGCTCTCGTCGAGATCGTTGATCGTGGCGATGTGCTTGCGCGGGATGACCAGCACGTGCGTCGGCGCCTGCGGGTTCGTGTCGCGGAACGCGACGACGCGCTCGTCGGCATGCACGATCTCGGATGCGATCTCGCCTGCGGCGATCTTGCAGAAGATGCAGTTCGGGTCCGGCATGACGCTCTCCTTGCAGCGATGCCGCATTCTACCCTGTTGGGCCGAGCCAACGGTGCGATGGTCCGTGAGGCATGCAGGCCGACCGGGCGCGAACTCCATCGCGCTCGCGCGCGATGCGCGCTCCTACGGGCCAAACGACCGATCTTGCGGCGTCAGGTGACGGTGCGGCGGCCGAAGAACGCGTGGGACAGCGTGCCGCCGTCTACGTACTCGAGCTCACCGCCGAGCGGTACGCCGTGAGCGATTCGGCTGACCGGCACTTCGTAGCGGACGGCCATTTCGGCGACGAAATGCGCGGTGGCGTCGCCTTCGACGGTCGGATTGGTGGCGATGATCAATTCCTGGAAGCGCTCCCCGGCGAGCCGGTCCTCGAGCTGGTCGAGCCCGAGCTCGCGCGGGCCGATGCCGTCGAGCGGCGAAAGGTGGCCCATGAGCACGAAGTAGAGGCCGCGGTAGCCGGTGGCATCCTCGACCGCCATCACATCGGCGGGCGACTCGACGATGCACAGCGTGGATGCGTCGCGCGCGGCCGATTCGCAGATGTCGCAGACGGCGCGCTCGGTGAGCATGCGGCAGCGGCTGCAGTGACGAACCCCGGCGACCGCTTCGGCCAGCGCCTGCGACAGCCGCTCGGCACCGGCGCGGTCGCGCTCCAGCAGGTGAAATGCAATGCGCTGGGCTGACTTGCGGCCCACGCCCGGCATGCAGCGCAGCGCCTCGATCAGCCGGACAAGGAGCGGAGAGAACGCCACCGGGTCAGAAAGGCAGCTTCAATCCCGCCGGCAGGTTGAGTCCGGCGGTCATGCCGGCAAATTTTTCCTGCACGGCCTGGTCGGCGCGCCGCACGGCGTCGTTGAACGCGGCCACGAGGAGATCCTCGAGCATCTCCTTGTCGTCGCCGACGAGGCTGTCGTCGATCTCGATCGAGCGCACGTCGTGCTTCCCGGTCATCGTGATCCTGACCATGCCGGCGCCGGCCTCGCCGGTGACCGTCATTTTCGCGATCTCTTCCTGCGCCTTCTGCATCTCGGCCTGCATCTGCTGCGCCTGCTTCATGAGCTGGCCAATGCCACCTTTCATCCGTTTCTCCTGCTGTGCTGCCCGCGGTCCACGAGCTCGATCGAATCGGGGTTCAGCTCCGCGCCGAACATGTCCTTGAGCGCCCGGACGTTGGGGTCGGCCTCCAGCGATTCGCGGGCCGCCTCGAGCCGCTCGTCGCTGAGCCTCGCCCGTTCCTGCATCGGCGTCTCGAGCGCGGGGTTGCCCACCTCGATCTCGACGGCCAGCCGTTCCCCGAACCGTTTGGACAGCGCGGACGCGAGCTCATTCTGCCGGGCCCGCGTGAGCAGCGATTCGGAGCGGCTGTCGAGCTGCAGGTGAATCACGCTGCCCTTGCGGCGCACGTAGGCGCAGTTGGCGGCCAGCAGCTTGGCAGCGCCGGTCAACTCGAGATCCGGGATCAGGCGGGCCCAGTCGGGCGTCTGCCACGGCGTTGCGACCGGCACCTCGTCGGTGCGTCCCGTCTCCTCTTCGCCGGGTTGTGCAGCGGCGGGCGCGGGCGGCGTTACCGGCGCCCCCGGCGCAGCAGCCGCGGCGCCCGGGGAGGCCGGGGCCCGGGCGGGCCGACCGCGCGGCGCGCCCCGCTCCGGGCCGCTCGCCGTTTGCGATCTCCCCGGCGCCCGCGGTCCCGCTGATGCGGCACCGGCCGGCGGCGCCGGCCGGAAAGCCAGCATGCGCAGCAGGGTCATTTCCACGCCGGTCCGCGGATCTGGCGCGAGCGGCAGGTCGCGCTTGCCGAGCAAAGCCATCTGGTAGAAGAGCTGCACGTCCTCGGCCGGCAGCGCGGCCGCGAGCTCCGCGAGCTTGCCGTCCGCGAGCTCATCGTCCGCGTCGCCCGCGCCGACGGCCTGG
>DASVDF010000114.1:0-7394 GCA_036381215.1 Woeseiaceae bacterium
CGGGCTTAGGCTTTGCCTCGCACGCCGCCGAGAGGGACTCCCCCGGCCACGGCTCCGCCCTGTCTTCGATCGTGCCGTGCGTGAACGATGCTCGGTGCCAACGTGCCTTCGTTCGGGCAATGTGCCTTCGTTTGGTCGCCCGCGTGGCGGGCTCCTACGGTGACCGGCGCGTGGTGCTGCCAAGTCAGGAGGGGGTGACGATTTCGGCGATGCGGCGGCGCAGGGCGGGATCGTCGCAGCGGCAGTCCTGGCCGCCCCCGGCGATGATGGCGGTGAGCGCCTGCACGGCGCGCTCGAAATCGTCGTTCACGACGCAGTAGTCGAACTCGTGCCAGTGCGACATGTCGCCGAGCGCATCGGCCAGCCGCCGCTCGATCGTGGCCTCGGTGTCGGTGCCGCGCGCCTTGAGGCGCCGCGCGAGCTCGGCCGCCGACGGCGGCAGGATGAAGATCGACACGCAGTCCGGGCGCGCCCTGCGCACCTGGCGGGCGCCCTGCCAGTCGATCTCCAGGATGACGCTCCGCCCTCTTGCGAGCTGCGTTTCCACCTGCGTGCGGCTGGTGCCGTATCGGTAATCGAACACGCATGCCGACTCGAGCAGCTCACCTTTCGCCTCGAGCTCCGCGAACTCGGCGGGTGTGACGAAGAAATAGTCGCGCCCGTTTTCCTCGGTCGCCCGCTGCGGCCGCGTCGTGTAGGAAATCGAGAACACGAGGTCCGGGTTGCGCCGCACCAGCTCCTTGACCAGCGACGTCTTGCCGGCGCCCGAGGGCGCGGCGATCACGAACAGTCGGGCGGGCACGTCGCTATTCCACGTTCTGGATCTGCTCGCGCATCTGCTCGATCAGCACCTTGAGATCGACGGCCGCGCGCGTCGTCTCCGTGTCCGCCGACTTCGCGCCGAGCGTGTTGGCCTCGCGGTTCAGCTCCTGCATCAGGAAATCGAGGCGCCTTCCTACCGGCTCCTCGCTGCCGAGCACGTTCTGGATCTCGCTCACGTGACTCGTGAGCCGGTCGAGCTCCTCGTCGACGTCGAGCTTCTGCGCCGTGAGCGCGAGCTCCTGCGCGAGCCGCGCCGGGTCCGCGGCGATGTCCAGCGCGTCCAGCCGCTCCTTCTGCCGGGTGCGCGCGGCCTCCAGCACCTCGGGCATGCGGGCACGCACCCGCTCCGCGATGGCCAGGATGTCCGCGCAGCGCGCCGCGAGCATGGCCGCGATGCGCCCGCCCTCCGCCGCCCGCATCCCGGTGAGCGCCGTGAGCGCCGCCCCGAGCGCGGCCAGCGAGGCCTCGATCAGCGGCTCGCTCGACTGCTCGTCCTCGAACGGCTCCTCGATCACGCCCGGCCAGCGGAGCAAATCGACCGGGTTCGGCGCCGCCAGGTTCGGGAAGGTCGCGGCGAGCGCCGTGAAGCTCGCGTGCAGCTGGTCGATCACGCCCTGGTTCAGGCGGATGGGCGCCGGCACGCCGGCGGAGCGCCGGAACCCGATGCTGCATTCCACCTTGCCGCGCCGGAGCACGGCGCCGATGCGCTTGCGGAGCTCGGCTTCGGCGGGTTTCAGCTCGTCGGCCAGCCTGAGCTGCACGTCGAGCCAGCGGTGATTCACGGTGCGCAGCTCGCAGGTCAGGACACCGTCGGCCAGCTCGGCCGTGTGTCGCGCGAAGCCTGTCATACTGTGTAACATCGAGGGTTTCCGGCCGGAATTATTTCGCGCGAGCTCCCGGCGTTTTCGCTTCTTGATCTTCGCCGAGCCCCGTTATTCTAACCCGATGCAGATCGAGTACGCGAAGGTCTCCGCCCTCGGCGACCGCCAGGACAACCAGGACCGCGCCACCGTCATCGTCGCACGCGACGCGGCCCTGATGCTCGTCTTCGACGGCATGGGCGGGCACTCCGACGGCGCCCTGGCGGCCGAGACCGGCCTGCACGTCGTGGAGCAGATGTTCACTGGCGCGAAGCTGCCCGTCTTCGACCCGCAAGGCTTTCTCTACATGGCGCTCGCGCGCGCCCACGACGAGGTCGTGCGTATCGGCGCGAATCTCGACGTGGACTTCCGCCCGCGCGCGACCTGCGCCGCGTGCCTCGTCCAGGAGGGCGGCGCCTGGTGGGGCCACGTCGGCGACAGCCGTATCTACCACATGCGTGGCGGCCGCGTGCTGTCGCGGTCGCGCGATCACAGCCACGTGGAAGTGCTGATCCAGGAAGGCGCGATCACCGAGGAGGAAGCGCTCGATCACCCCATGCGCAATTTCGTCGAATGCTGCATCGGCGGCGATGCTCCCGTGCCCGACATGAGCATCACGGCAAAGAAGCGGCTCGAGGCCGGCGACGTGCTGCTCGCCTGCAGCGACGGCTTGTGGTCCGGCCTGAGCGACGGCGAGCTCGCCGAACTCTCGGGCGCCGCGAACGGCGCGCTGGCGGAGGGACTGAAGGCGCTCTCGCTCAAGGCGCTCCACCGCAACGCGCCCTACAGCGACAACACGACCGGTACCGTGATGCGCTGGCTGGGGGTCTGACGTGAGTGCCACCCCGGAGCGTCCGAGCGGCCGCGCCTGCGACGAGCTGCGACCGGTGCGCTTCGTCACCGGATTCACGCGCCACGCCGAGGGCAGCGTGCTGGCCGAGTTCGGCGATACCTGCGTCGTCTGCACGGCCAGCGTCGAGAACCGCGTGCCGCCATGGCTGCGCGGCGCCGGCCGCGGCTGGGTGACCGCGGAATACGGCATGCTGCCGCGCGCCACCAGCGAGCGCACCGCGCGCGAGGCCGCCCGCGGCCGGCAAGGCGGGCGCACCATGGAGATCCAGCGCCTGATCGGCCGCTCCCTGCGTGCCGCCGCGGACCTCGAGGCGCTCGGCGAGCGCACAGTCACGCTCGACTGCGACGTGCTGCAGGCCGACGGCGGCACCCGCACCGCGGCGATCAGCGGCGCCTGGGTCGCGCTGTCGATCGCGCTGCGCCGGCTCACCGACGAGCGCGTGCTGCGCACGTACCCGCTGCACGGGCACATCGCCGCGGTGTCGGTCGGCATCTGGCGCGGCCAGGCCGTGCTCGACCTCGATTACGCGGAGGACGCCGAAGCCGAAACGGACATGAACGTCGTCATGAACGAGGCGGGTCATTTCGTGGAGGTGCAGGGCACGGCCGAAGGGCACGCCTTCACTCGCGACGAGCTCGATGCGCTCCTCGACCTTGCGCGGCAAGGCGTGGGCGAGATCGTCACCGCGCAGTCCGAGGCGCTGGCCGCCGCCCGCTGATCCGCGATGCGCGTGGTCGTCGCCACCGGAAACCGCGGCAAGCTGGCTGAGATCCGCGAGCTCCTGGCCGGGCTCGGCATGCACCTCGTGCCGCAGGGTGAGCTCGGCGTCGCGGCGGCGGCCGAAACGGGACAGACTTTCGAGGAGAACGCGCTGCTCAAGGCGCGCCACGCCGCCGCCGCGACCGGGCTCCCGGCGATCGCGGACGACTCCGGGCTACTGGTCGAGGCGCTGTACGGACGTCCGGGCGTGCGTTCGGCGCGTTACGCCGGAGCCGGTGCGGACGACCGCGCCAACGTCGAGAAGCTGCTCTGCGAGCTCCGCGGCGTGCCGCCCGCCCGCCGCGGCGCGAGCTTTCGTTGCGTCGCGGTGTTCGTGCGGCCGCTCGAAGGTTCCGCGCCTCTCATCGCCGACGGCCGGTGGGACGGGCAAGTCGCCGAGGCGCCGCGCGGGGAGCGCGGGTTCGGGTACGACCCGGTGTTCCTCGATCCTGCGCGCGGCCGGACGGCGGCCGAGATGGGCGAGGCGGAAAAGAACGCGCTCAGCCATCGCGGACAGGCGTTCCGGCGCCTGGCGGAAATGCTCCGGGAGCAGCAGGCGGCGGAGCGTACCCGGTGAGCGCCGCACCGCCACTCTCGCTCTACGTCCACCTGCCCTGGTGCGTGAGCAAATGCCCTTACTGCGACTTCAACTCGCATGTCGCGGGCGCGCGGGCGGATCGCGACCGCTACCTGGACGCGCTCGTCGCCGATCTCGCCGGGGAAGCCGAGAGAGCAGCGGGCCGGCCGGTGGCCAGCGTTTTCCTGGGCGGCGGCACGCCGAGCCTGTTCACGGCGGCCCAAATCGGGAGCTTGCTCGAAGCGGTCGGGGCGCGGCTCGCCGTGACGGCCGACGCCGAGGTCACGATGGAGGCGAACCCGGGCACCGTAGAGCGCGGCCGGCTTGCCGATTACCGCGCGGCCGGCGTCAATCGCCTGTCGCTCGGCGTGCAGAGCTTCGACGACGGCGCGCTCCGCCGCCTCGGCCGGATCCACGGGGCCGCCGACGCCGTCGCGGCGTGCCGCGAGGCTCAGGCGGCCGGCTTCGCGGCCGTCAATCTCGATCTCATGTACGCTCTGCCCGGCCAGACCGTCGCCGCCGCGCTCGCCGATCTCCGCCAGGCGGTCGCGCTCGATCCCGCTCATCTCTCCTGGTACGAGCTCACGCTGGAGCCGAATACTCGCTTCTTCGCCTGCCCGCCGCCGGACCTGCCGGGCGAGGACGAGGCGCTCGCCATCGAGCGTGCCGGTCTCGCGCTGCTGGCCGAGGCGGGCTACCAGCGTTACGAAATCTCGGCTTTCGCCCGCCCCGGCCTGCGCTGCCGGCACAACCTGAACTACTGGCGCTTCGGCGATTACTTAGGCGTAGGCGCGGGCGCCCACGGCAAGCTCACGGATCCTGCCGGCGGGATCTGGCGCCGCGTCAAGCCCGCTCACCCGCGGGCCTACATGGAGCGGATGGAGGCAGGTGGTGCCGTGCCGGCCACGCGCGTCGCGGACGGCGAGATCGCGTTCGAATACATGCTGAACGCACTGCGCCTCCTCGATGGTTTCAGCGAAGCGGAGTTTGTGGCCCGCACGGGGCTCTGCTTCGCGGCGGTGGCGCCGATCGTGGCCGGGCTGCGCCGCAACGGGCTGATGGAGCCGGCCGGATCCGGCGCCTGGCGCCCGAGCCCGCGCGGTTTCGCGCTGCTGAACGACCTCCAGGCCGCGTTCCTGACGCGGCCGGGCGCGGCGCCGGCTCCGCCCGCGCCGGTGCAAGCCCAGGTGTAAAATTTACCCACTCGGCTTATGCACACCCGCCGATCCCGGCCTGTAAATCCCGCTTCATGTGCATGCAAATTCAGTCGCGCGGTTCGGAATGGGTTATAAGTGACTGATATTTAGGCAAATAAAATTCTGGATAGAAAATAGACATTCTAACAACGCCGCTTTAAAAATCCCGACTTACCCCAATCACTCAATTTTGTTCCACAAAGTTACCCACAGGTTTTGTGGATAATTGCCGACACGGAAAACGCCGGCCGGAGCCGCCTTGCGGGGGTGCCGCCCGGGGTTTATGCTACGCGGCCTTTTGCGCAGCCGGCGCACAGTGCGGCGCGCACCGGAGACCCCCATGAAGCCCGAAATCCACCCCGAATACACCGAGGTCAAGGTGACCTGCAGCTGCGGGAACGAGTTCGTCACGCGCTCGACGCTCGGGCACGACCTGCACATCGAAGTCTGCTCGGCCTGCCACCCGTTCTACACCGGCAAGCAGAAGATCGTCGATTCCGGCGGACGCGTGGACAAGTTCCGCCGCAAGTACGGGATGAGCTCCTAGCAGGACGGTTGCAGGAGCTGCGATTCGCCTCGCCCGGGGCCGTGCCGACGCTTCGCCCCATGCCGTAGCCACCGGCGGTGCCGCCGCGTGCATTTGCGCGAGCGGGCGCCCTTCCGGCAAGATGGTTCGGCTTATGACGACGAACGAGAGTTTCACGCTCACCAGCCCCGACGGCAAACGCTCGGAGCTGCCGATTCACAAAGGCACGCTCGGCCCCGATGTCGTCGACATCGGCAGCCTGTATCGCGAACAGGGCGTCTTCACCTACGACCCGGGCTTCGTCTCGACGGGCGCCTGCGCGAGCTCGATCACCTTCATCGACGGCCAGAAAGGCATCCTCCTGTATCGCGGCTACCCCATCGAGCAGCTCGCCGAGAAGTCGAGCTTCATCGAGGTGGCCTACCTGCTGCTGTACGGCGAGCTGCCGACGGCGGAACAACTCGCGAAGTTCGATACCTCGATCCGCACGCACACGATGCTGAACGAGGGGATGCTGCGCTTCTTCGGCGGCTTCCGTTACGACGCGCACCCGATGGCCGTGCTGTCGGCCGTCGTCGGCTCCATGTCGGCGTATTACCACGACACCATGGACGTGCATAACCCCGACGCCCGCGAGGTCTTCACGCACCGCATCGTCGCCAAGCTGCCGACCATCGCCGCCGCCGCCTTCAAGCTCAGCGCCGGCCAGCCATTCGTCTATCCGCGCAACGACCTGAACTACTGCCAGAACCTGCTGCACATGTTCTTCGCGGTGCCGGCCGAGCCGTACCACGTCAACGAGGTCACCGCCGAGGCGCTGGATCTCCTGTTCATCCTGCACGCCGACCACGAGCAGAACTGCTCCACCTCGACGGTGCGCATGGCGGGCAGCTCGGGCGCGAATCCGTATTCCGCCATCGCCGCCGGCATCGCCGCGCTCTGGGGACCGGCGCACGGCGGCGCCAACGAAGCCGTCATCCGCATGCTGACCGAGATCGGCACGCCCGCGAACATCCCGAAGTTCATCGCGAAAGCGAAGGATCGTAACGATCCGTTCCGTCTCATGGGCTTCGGCCATCGCGTCTACAAGAATTTCGATCCGCGCGCGACCATCATCCGCGGCATGTGCCATCGCGTGCTGGAACAGATGGGCCGCACCGACAGCCCGCTGTTCGATCTCGCGCTCCAGCTCGAGCAGATCGCGCTCAAGGACGAGTACTTCCTCGAGAAGAACCTCTATCCCAACGTCGACTTCTATTCCGGCATCATCTATCGCGCGCTCGGCATCCCGACGTCGATGTTCACCGTCATGTTCGCGATCGCGCGCACGGTCGGCTGGGTCGCGCACTGGCGGGAGATGATCACCGACCCCGAAGGCCGCATCGCCCGCCCGCGCCAGCTCTACACCGGCCCCGAGCGCCGCGACTACCTCCCCCTCGACGCCCGCTGACCCCGCTCACCGCGCGGCCTCGCCATTTCGCGAGCGCCCGCGCCCGCAACCATGTGCCCAACCAGCACGCACCTCCCGTAGGAGCGCGCATCGCGCGCGCCGAACGCAACCGCCGGACCGAACGCAACCGCCGGACCGAACGAAGGCACATAGCAAAACGAAGCCACACTCTCACGGAGCATTATTCGTGAACGGCACGACCCCCGCCGAGCGGCGCCGTGGCCGGGGGGAGGTCCTCTCGGCGGCGTGCGAGGCATGGATGCCGAGCCCGCAGGCCCACAGGGACGTGCTCGTGGCCGGCGCCGAGAGGACCTCCCCCCGGTCGCGGCTCCGCTCGTTGGGGGTCGTGCC
>DASVDF010000115.1:0-2273 GCA_036381215.1 Woeseiaceae bacterium
CGCGACCAGCGATCGTCGGTCGCGCGCAATGCGCGCTCCTGCAGCACATCCTGGCAGCGCCTCGGGCGCCACGATCCGGGAAGAACCCGCACCGTTGGTCGTGCCTGCCATCTGGTTTACCCCGCGGGCGGGAAGCGGACCGAGCGGCCGCGCCCCATGCCGTAGTACGCGAGACCGAGCGCCTCCACCATGTGCGGATCGTACAGGTTCCGGCCGTCGAAGATCACGCCGTCGACCAGGCTCTCCTTGAGCGCCTGGAAATCGGGACTGCGGAACTCCTGCCACTCGGTGACGATGACGAGCGCGTTGGCACCGTCGACCGCCTGCATGGCGCTCTCGCACAACACGAGGCCCTTGGCGCCGGGATAGAGGCGGCGCGTCTCTTCGAGCGCCTGCGGGTCGTACGCGCGCACCAGCGCGCCCGATTGCCACAGCGCCTCCATGAGATTGCGGCTGGGCGCATCGCGCATGTCGTCGGTCTTCGGCTTGAACGACAGCCCCCAGAGTGCGATCGTCTTGCCGGCGAGATCACCGGCGTAATGCTTGTGGATGCGCTCGAACAGCCGCTGCTTCTGCCGGTTGTTGACGGCTTCGACGGAGCTCAGGAGCTCCGCTTCGTAACCGTTCGTGAATGCCGAGTGGCAGAGCGCGCGCACGTCCTTCGGGAAGCATGAGCCGCCGTAGCCCGCCCCGGGATAGATGAAGTGATAACCGATACGCGGGTCCGAGCCGATGCCGACGCGCACGTGCTCGATGTCGGCGCCGCAGCGCTCGGCGATGTTCGCGAGCTCGTTCATGAAGCTGATCTTCGTCGCGAGCATCGCATTGGCGGCGTACTTGGTGAGCTCGGCCGAACGCACGTCCATGCTGATGAAGCGGTCGTGGCTGCGGTTGAACGGCTCGTAGAGCGCCCGCAGGAGCTCGGTCGTGCGCGGGTTGTCGGTGCCGACGACGATCCGGTCCGGCTTCATGAAATCGGCGATGGCGGCGCCTTCCTTCAGGAATTCCGGATTGGAGACGACGTCGAACTCGACCGGCGCGCCGCGCTCTTCGAGCGCCGCCTGCACGGTCTGGCGCACGCGGTCGGCCGTGCCGACCGGCACGGTCGACTTGTCGACGATGATGCGGTAGTCCTGCATGTTCCGGCCGATCGAGCGGGCGACGGCAAGCACGTGCTTCAGGTCGGCGGAGCCGTCCTCGTCCGGCGGCGTGCCGACGGCGATGAACTGGAACAGGCCGTGGCCGACGCCTTTCGCGACGTCGGTCGTGAACTCGAGGCGGCCGGCCTGGCGGTTGCGCTTGAGATAAGCGTCGAGGCCGGGCTCGTAGATCGGCACCTCGCCCGCGTTCAGGCGGGCGATCTTGTCGGCGTCGATGTCGACGCACACGACGTGGTTGCCCATCTCCGCGAAACAGGCGCCCGTCACGAGGCCCACGTAGCCGGAGCCGAAAATCGTCAGTCGCATATGTGGAATCCCGGGGAATTGCTTGTTCGGGGATTGATGCAGCGGATTATACAGGTTGTAGCCGTCGCGATGGACCGACAGCTCCGCGGCCGGCGCGCGACGCCCGCAGGAGCCCGCCATGCGGGCGATCGAAGCGTCCATGTCGCCCGCGGGGCGGAGCCCCCCCTGCGGGAGGGGTGCGACGTGCGTTCTGGAATCGCCGTCGCGAAGCCTGTAACCTCCCGCGCGGTACCGGAGCCAGCACGCATGCCGAGAATTACCGTCCATCTGATCGCCGCCGCGCGCCCGAATTTCATGAAAGTGGCGCCGCTGTATCACGCCCTGAAAGCAACCGACTGGTGCGAGCCGCTCATCGTCCACACCGGCCAGCATTACGACGCCAACATGTCGGACGATTTCTTCCGCGATCTCGGGCTGCCGGCGCCGGCATTCCATCTCGGCGTCGGCAGCGGCTCGCACGCGGAGCAGACCGGCGGAGTGATGATCGCCTACGAGAAGGTGTGCACGGAGGCGCGGCCGGACTGGATCGTCGTGGTCGGCGACGTGAACTCGACGGCGGCCTGCGCGATGGTCGGCGCGAAGCTCTGGATTCCGGTGGTGCATCTCGAGGCCGGCCTGCGCAGCCGCGACCGGCGCATGCCGGAGGAGATCAATCGGCTGGTGACGGATTCGATCGCGGACGTGCTGTGGACGCCTTCGGCGGACGCCAACGAGAACCTGCTTGCAGAGGGCGTGGCGGAATCGAAGATCGACCTGATCGGCAACATCATGATCGATTCGTTCGAGCTGCTGCGCGAGAAGATCGAA
>DASVDF010000116.1:0-2956 GCA_036381215.1 Woeseiaceae bacterium
GTGCGCGCGCGGCGGCGTCGGCGCCGTGGAAGCGCGCCACGAGCTCGCGCGCGAGGCGGAACTTGACGTCGCGCGGATTGAGGCCCTGCGCCACCTCCTCGCGCCAGCGCGCGATGGTCGCGAGCTCCTCGCGCGAGAGCAACTCCAGGTAGCGCCACATGAGCTCGTCCGAGATCGACATGAGCTTGCCGAACATCTCCTCGGGCGCCTCGTTGATGCCGATGTAGTTCCCGAGCGACTTCGACATCTTCTGGACGCCGTCGGTGCCCTCGAGGATCGGCATCGTCATCACGATCTGCGGGCGCTGGCCGTAGTGCTTCTGCAGCTCGCGCCCCACCAGCATGTTGAACTTCTGATCCGTGCCGCCGAGCTCGACGTCGGATTGCAGCGCGACCGAGTCGTATCCCTGCACCAGCGGGTACAGAAACTCGTGGATCGCGATCGGCTGCTCGGTCCGGAAGCGCTTCTGGAAGTCGTCGCGCTCGAGCATGCGCGCGACAGTGTGCTGTGCGGCGAGGCGGATCATGTCGGCCGCCGACATGCGATCGAACCACTCCGAGTTGAAGCGCACGGTCGTGCGCTCCGGGTCGAGCACCTTGTATACCTGCGTCGCGTACGTGCGCGCGTTCTCGGCTACCTCCTCGCGCGAGAGCGGCTTGCGCGTGACGTTCTTGCCCGTCGGATCGCCGATCATCCCGGTGAAATCGCCGATCAAAAACGTCACCTCGTGCCCGAGGTCCTGGAACGTGCGCATCTTCTGCAGCAGCACCGTGTGGCCGAGATGCAGATCGGGCGCGGTCGGATCAAACCCGGCCTTGATGCGCAGCGGTCTGCCTTCCTTGAGCCGCGCTTCCAGCTCCTGCTCGATGAGGATTTCCTGCGCGCCGCGCTTCAGCGCCGGCAACTGCTCGGGAGAAATCGTGCGGGACATGCGACGACGAGAACCACTGTTGTCAGCGTGGCCAAGACTACCATCACCGGGTGCGCGCGTCAGCGAAAACCGGGAGGAAACCGGAGCCGAAACCCGGTGATACTCCGCAGTCGCACGCTTGGCGCTCCAATCAGCCCCCGGTTACATTACGGCCGTCCAAACGGGAGCGGCTGATGCCTCGCAGAACAAGAAGAACGGCGACCCCGCGGAGAAGGACAGCGACTTCGCCGCGCAGCGCGAATCAGCCCACTCGCGCGGGCGCAGCGCACCCGCGACGCTATGCCTGGCTCCTCGGAACCGCCGCGGTCGCCACCTCGGTCGCGATCGCTTCGGCGCTGACGCAGCCGCGAAGCGTCGCCGCCATGCCGGGCGGGAACGCGAGCGCGAGCCTCGCGGACATCTCCGAGCTGCTCGACGCCGTACGCGCCACCGCGCCGGTGATGACGCTCGGACAGCTCAAGCAGGCGGTGTGGCAGAGCGCCGCCGACGAGCCCTCGGCGACGCGCATCGCACGGGCGCTCCATTTTCTTCCGGGGCACGGCATCGCCATCCGTACCGCGGCAATCGGCGATCTGCAGCGCCTCCTCGCCGGCAACGAGGCGGGATCCTACCTGCGCCTCCCCGACCCGGCGCCGCCCTATACAACTCCGGGAAGCGGCGGCTTCGAGGCGCGGCTCGTTTACGTGAGCGGACGCGTGGAGCGCTCGCTCTACGACGCCGGGAAGCAGGCCGGGCTTTCCGATCCGCTCATCCTCGAGCTCGCGGAGATCTTCGGCTGGGACATCGACTTCGCCCTCGACCTGCATCCGGGCGACACCTTCAGCGTGGTCTTCGAGCAACGCTACTGGCTTGGGCGCAAGATCGCCGACGGACCGATACTCGCGGCCGAGTTCCTGAATCAGGGCCGCAGCCACCGCGCCATCGCCTACCGCCACCGCGACGGCACGCTTGCGTATTACACGCCGGCCGGCCGCAGTGTGAAGCGACAGTTTCTGCGCAGCCCCGTTAAGTTCAGCCGCGTCAGCTCGAGCTTCTCGGAGTCACGCTTCCATCCCATCCTCAAGCTCCCCCGCGCTCACACGGGCGTCGACTACGCGGCGCCGCCCGGAACCCCGGTGCGCGCCACGGGCGGCGGGCGCATCGCCTGGCTCGGCGACAACGAGAGCTACGGCAAGACCGTGGTGATCGATCACGGCGGCACATTCAGCACGCTCTACGCGCACCTGTCACGCTTTCGCTCCGACCTCAAAGCGGGCCGGCGCGTGCAGCAGGGCGAGATCATCGGCTACGTCGGCAGCACGGGGCTCGCGACAGCGCCGCATCTGCATTACGAGTTTCGCGTCGACGGCGAGCACAAGAATCCACTGACGTTCGAAATTCCGGAAGGCGAGCTGCTGGCCGACGAGGACCTGGAGGCTTTCCTGCCGCTCGCGCGCGCCTGGGTCGCGCAGCTCGAAGCCGTCGACGCGCTGCAGTTCGCGGCGCTCGACGCGCACTGAGTCCGATTCGTCCGCGCCAGAGGCCGCGAAGCGGGAATTTTGTTTGGCGCTGCCCGACCGCGCGGCCCAGGCAGGCGGAACGGAACTTGATGCGGCTGGTTACCCGGGAGCCGGGCCGATCGGGCGCACAAAAAAGAACGGGAGGCGATCGCCTCCCGTTCTCTCATTCGCTCCGCGCGACGCTCAGACGGTGAACGAAGAGCCGCAGCCGCAGGTCGTCCGGGCGTTCGGGTTCTTGATCACGAACTGCGCGCCCTGCACGTCCTCCTGGTAGTCGATCTCGGCGCCGACCAGGTACTGGAAGCTCAGGGGGTCGATCAGGAGCGTGACACCGTTCTTGTTGATGCGCGTGTCGTCCTCGTTCGCGGTTTCCTCGAACGTGAATCCGTACTGGAAGCCCGAGCAGCCGCCGCCCGAAACGAAGACGCGCAGCATCAGATCCGGATTGTTCTCCTCCGCCATGAGCTGCTTCACTTTCTCGGCGGCGCTGTCCGTGAAGATCAGCGGATCGGGCATCTGGGGCATC
>DASVDF010000117.1:0-16381 GCA_036381215.1 Woeseiaceae bacterium
CACGACCGTCGCACCGGTTACGACCGCGGCGAACTCGACGTTCGGGTGAAACAGCGGCTCCGAGGTGAAGATCGTGCCCTGGCCCATGCCGTCGGCCAGCTGCATCGAGGCCAGCACGAGGAACATGCCGATCAGGGCGACCTGGAACACGACGAGGGTCGAGTTGATCCGCGACAGCGAAGTCATGCTCCAGACGTTGATGGCGGTGATGACGGCGACGTAGGCCACGACGTAGATCCACGCCGGCGTCTCGGGGAACAGCGAGACCAGGTAGATCCGCACTACCAGCGCGTTCACCATCGGCAGCAGCAGGTAGTCGAGCAGGGAGGCCCAGCCCACCATGAAGCCGAGCACGGGGTGCATCGTCTCGCGCGTGTACGTGTACGAGGAACCGGCGCTCGGATAGACGCGCACCATCTTGCCGTAGCTGATCGCGGTGAACAGCATCACCGCGAGCGCCAGCAGGTAGGCGAGCGGCACGACGCCGTCGGTCTCCCTCGACACGATGCCGAAAGTGTCGAACACGACGGTCGGGGTCATGTAGCCGAGGCCCAGGCCGACGATGGTCCACATGCCCAGGGAACGCTGCAGCTTGCCGCTGCCTTCGATGCGCAGGATGGCCATCAGCCGACGAGCTCCGACACGGCGCGGTGCGCCTGGTCGATGGCGACGTCCGTGTAGGCGCCGCCGCCGCTGTCGGCGTTGGCGATGGCAATGGCGCCGGCCCGCGCGCGTGCCGCCTCGATGGGCAGCCCCTCGTCCGGGTCGACGAGCGGGTTGTATTCGGGCGCGTAGCCGTGCGCCCAGCGGTTGACGGCGATGCCGGCGATGTCGCGTGCCGCGTCGAAGCCGCCGCCGCCCAGCACGCGGTTCAGCTGGTCGCGGATGTTGCGCTCGAAGGTCGAGAACGGCGTGCTGAGCAGCTCGTTGCGGCCCGCGATGTGCTGCTCGCGCTCGTTGAGGCCGGGCTGTGCCGGCGTGCGCAGCATGTGCACCATGACGGGCTCGCCCGGATCTCTCGCGCTGGAATATTTTCCGATGGTCATTACCGAGTCCAGGCCGATGCTCGAATGGTATCCGCCCGGACAGTTGATCCGGGACACCTTCAGTTTCTCGAACGCGCGCCAGTTGGTCAGCGCCACGGACGTATACACGAGCGGCGTCTTGACTAGGTAGTGCAGCGCGGCCTTCTGCGTGTCCGGCAGCTCGGGGCAGATGAACGGAATCATCATGTTCCAGCACGCGAGCACGCAGTGCCTGCCGGTGACGGCGTAAGCCTTGTCGCCGCGCAGGTACACCATGCGTACGCCGCCGCCCGGCCGGTTGGCCACGTGCGCGCCGGTGCTGGACAGCCGGATACGCACCGCCTGCCCGTCGACGTCGAGCTTCGAGTAATCGGTGCGTGCCGTGACGGCGTCCTCCGCCGTGGAGCCGGGGACGGCCGCGGGGATCAGGTCGCGTACCAGCAGGCGGGCGACCGTGGCGTTGCCGTCGGGGAACGCGAACTGGTAGGAGCCGCCCGTTGCCACCTCCAGCCGCGGCGTGTAGCCCATGCGCGCTGTCGCGGTGTGCGGAAGCTTCAGCCCCTGGAAGCCGGGAAAGCCCACTCCCCAGCAGTCGAGCGCGGACACGCCGTCGATGCCGCAGCCCCAGAGCCCGTCGGTGCGATGCAGGTAGTACGGGATGACGCCGGGATCCGCCTTCACCACTTTCAGCAGGTAGTCGGCGTAGCTCATGCGCGACAGCCGGTCCTTCTTCTCGTCGGCGGACAGGCCGGGCAGGTAATCGACGTCACCCGTTTCGATGGCGAGGACGTCCTTGCGCACGGCCTCGCTCAGGGGAGCCTCTGCCACGAACTTCGCCATGCCCTCCGCGGACTCGGACCCGCTGTTGCCGCCGCGGACCAGCTTGTCCGTGCCGAAGGTCTCCTCGTCGAAGAAGGTGGCGAAACCGAGCCCGTACTCGTCGTACAGCCCGCGGTCGTAGCTCGATTCCGCGAGCTTCTCCGGATGGATGCCGAGCGTCTTCAGCAACCCGTCCGCCACCGCGCTGTACGGCTTCGGGCTCGAGATGCCGGCGGTGCCGCCGTTCATGATCAGCAGCTTGCCGTCGACGTGGAACTCGTTGCGCTTGGCGTGGCCGCCGAAATCGTCGTGATTATCGATGATGAGGATTTTCGCGTCCCGGCCCGCCATCCCGCGATAGAAATGCGCGGCGGAAAGCCCGCTGATGCCGCCGCCCACGACGACCAGGTCGTAACGCTCACCGGTATGCTCCGCATCCAGCACGACGTGCGGATTGTCGCGGAGCGCGTGCGCGTTCTCGAACGAGCCCGGGTGGCTGCCGCGCATGCCGGTGCGAGTGGGCGGGTAGTAGCCGGGCCGGTCCTGGGCGGCGAGCTCCGCGGCAGCGACGAGCTCGGGCGCGACACCGCCGGCGGCCGCCATGATCGTGATCGCCGCCCCCTGCAGGAAATCGCGGCGATCGATCTGCCGGTGCATGCCGAGCTGCCGATCGCGGCCTTGCCCGCCCGGGCGTGTCTTCTTCATTCCCCTGCTGGCTCCCCGTGCGTCATCCGGACCTTTGCGGCGTCTTTGCACCGGCTTCCCGGGTCCCGGCCACGCGCTCGCGCGGCACGTAGTCGAAGATGAAGGTGATGCGGTCCTCGCTGCCCTTGTTCATCACCGAGTGCGTCTTCTGGTTGTTGATCTCGTAGGCTTCACCGACCTTGAACTGGTACGGCCGGCCGTCGATCATGAAGCGCACGCGCGGGTTGGTCGTGACCGGCACGTGGATCCGGTGGCCGGCGTGGAACGAGGGGTGGCGGTCGACGTGCGGCGTGATCTTGCCGCCGGCGACGAGCTTCGCCGCCATCGCCCGGATGACGGTGCCGCCGGGTGCGTAATGGCGGCTGATGATGTCGTTCATGAGCGGCAGCGCAACGTCCTTGAGCCGCGGCCAGCCGGGTTCCTGCTTCACGACGATCTCGGGCCAGCGGTCCATGTCGACGAACAGGAGGACGATCGACTGCGTCGAGTGATGGACCTCGAAGGCCTCCTGCCGGTACTTGTCCTCGAGCCACGCCGCCCCTTCCTGGGCGAGCACGGCCTCGATCAGCGGCGTGCTGTCGACGGCGCCGAGCTCGCGCAGCGGAATGCCGATGTCCACGTCCCGTCCGGTGCTTCGATGCGTTACAGGCCCGAGCCGTCTTCCGAGTAGATGACCCAGATCTTGGTGTAGCCGTCGGTCTCCCACACGCCGGTCCATTCCTTCGGGATGGTAACGGCTTCGCCGGCGCCGATCTGCTGCACGCTGCCGTCGGCGGACGTGAGCGTGACGCCGCCTTCGAGGAAGTACATGAACTCGTCGACGCCGTAGGGCTCCTGCACCTCGAACCGGGACTTGCCGGCCCGGTACATGCCGGAGGCGAAGCGGCCGTCGCTGCTCTTCAGCGTGGTGACGTCGAGCACGGTGTTGTCGCCGTGCTCCTTCCGGATCGTCTCCGGCCGCTCGAAGATGGCACCGTCCTGGTCCGCCTTGCTGATCTTCGCGGGCAGGACAGCGCCGCTTTGCTGCGCCCCCATGCCGACGGCTACGCCGAGCCCGAACACGCTCGCCACGGCGCACGCGCCCATCACTGCTTTCTTCATCGATCCGCCCCTGTTCTAACCAACCTCGATCTGCTCGTTCACCGCCCGGTCGGCCGCGTCGATCGCGCCGTTGACGTACGCATACGCCGACGCGTCCGAGTTCGCGATGGATATCCGGCCGATGCGGGCGCGACCGGCGATGTGCGGTCCGACCTCCGGGCCGTACTCGGGCGGATCGGAGTAGTCGTTGTACTCGTACGCGTAGCCGTGCGGCCAGCGGTTCACCGTGATCGCGGCGATGTCGCGCTCCGCGTCGAAGCCGCCGCCGGACAGCGCGCCGTCCATCTGCCGCACGATGCCGCGCTCGAATTCGTCGAAGCTCATCTCGTAGAGGCGCCGGCGCCCGGCCACGTGCTGCTCGCGCGCCGTGAGCCCCTTGCCCGGCGAGGTCGGCACGAACGCACCGTGGATGACGGTGGGCTCGTCCGGGCTGTCGGTGTACGCGTAGCCGCCCATGCTCACCGGGAAATCCATACCGAAGCTGTGCATGAGATCCGCCTGCGGCACGTAGAACCCCTCGTATCCCAGCCGGTCGAAGGCGCGCCAGTTGCGAAGCGCCACGTTGATGTAGACGAGCGGCACCTTCTCCGCGTACGCCAGGGCTTCCTTCTGTTTTTCCGGCACCTCGCTGCAGAGGTACGGAATCATGCGGTTGTAGCAGGCGAGCACGACGTGCCGGCCCCGCACCCGGTGCACCTCGCCATGCCGCAGGTAGGTCACGTCTACCGCCTCGCCGTCCTCTGCGTGGCGCACGTCGACGCCGGTGCTCGAGAGGCGGATGCGCACGCCCGCGCCTTCGCGGTCCAGCTGCTCGTAGTCGACCCGGGCCGTCACGAGGTCTTCCATCGTGTGCCCCGGCACGGCGTCCGGGACGAGTTGCCGCACCAGCGAGCGCGCGACCCCGGCGTTGCCGTCGGGAAAGTGGAAGATGTAGGGCTCGTCGCGCCCCGGCGGCTCGCCCTCGAGCTCGCCGATGCCGAGTCCGGTCGTGCCGGGCATCCCCATGCGGTAGCCCTCGAGCGCCGAGAGCGCGTCCCAGCCGATGCCCCACAGGCCCTTGATCGAGTCGCGGAACAGGAGCACCACCTCCTCGGGCATGCCGGCGAACTTGCGTAGGAAGTCGCAGTAGCTCGTGCGCCGCAGCAGCGCGATCTTCTCGGCGCGGTCGTGCTCCGGCAGCAGGTCGCGGGCATTGGTCATCAGCCCGAGCAGCGAGTGCCGGGCCGCCTCCGGCAGCGGGTAGCCCGCGATGATCCCTGCGATGTCGCCGGGCGTGCTGCCGTCGAAGCCGCGCATGACGTTCGGCGCGACCCGATCGGCGCCGTACGCCTCCGCGCTGAAGTAGATGGCGCGGCCGAGCTTGCGCTTCTCGAAGAATTTCCGGTCGAAATAGTCGTAGAAACGCTGCGTGTCGATGGCGACGTCTTTCAGCAGCTGCTTCGCGACCGCGGAGTAGTGCCCGGGCGTGTCGATGGACTGGCTGCCGCCGTAACCGATCAGGTGAGTGCCGTCGACCGTGAACTCGTTGCGCTTGGCGTGGCCGCCGAAGTCGTCGTGATTGTCGAGGATCAGCACGCGCTGGTCGCGGCCGGTGCGCTGCCGGTAGAAAAACGCGGTCGCGAGGCCCGAGATGCCGCCGCCGAGGACGACCAGGTCGTAGGTGGCGTCGGTCTGGGTCGCGGGCCGCGGCCACGTGGCGCCGCCCCAGGCGAGCGCGTGCGCGACCTCGAAGGAGCCCGGGTGACTGCCGCGCATGCCGGTCAGGGCCGGCGGGTAGTACACGCCGTGCGCGGCGTCCATGGCGAGAAGCTCGAGCGGCGACAACGTGCTGCCGGCGGCAACCCCGAGGGCAACGCCGTTCAAAAAATCGCGCCGCGAGATCTTCAGACGATCCGACATGCTGTCCCCTTCGCCACGCCAGGGCTTCAGGGATACTAGTGCGGCCCCGGGGGGCCTCACAAGCTAGCGCCGCGGGGGTTTCATATCGTGATTAACGCCGCGGATTTGCTATCCTGATCGTCCTTCGCACGCACGAAAATCCCCGGACGAAATCCCATGGCTCGCGCACTCAAGATACTGCTGGTCATCCTGGCGGGGCTCGTCGGCATCGTGATCATCGCCGCGATCGCCCTGGTCCTGTTCTTCGATCCGAACGATTACCGCGACGAGATCGCGGCGCAGGTCGAGAAGGCGACGGGCCGGAAGCTCACCATCGCCGGCGAGCTGTCGCTCGACCTGTTCCCCTGGGTCGCCGTGGAGGTCGGCGAGAGCACGCTCGCGAACGCGCAGGGTTTCGGCAACGAGCCGTTCGCCCGCTTCGAGCGGGCCGAGCTCTCCGTGCGGCTGCTGCCGCTCGTCCTGCGTCGCGAGATCGCCGTCGGCACGGCCTCGCTCGATGCGCTGGTGCTGAATCTCGCGGTCGCGAAGGACGGACGCACCAACTGGGACGACCTGGCCCAGCCGTCCGAAGAGCCGGCACCGCAGCAGGAAGAAGGCGGGGGGATCGGCGGGCTCGACATCAACAACGTAGCCGTGCGCAACGCCACGATCAATTACAGCGACGCGCAGGCCGGCAGCAGCTACAAGGTGACCGGTCTCACGCTCGAGACCGGCCGCATCGCCGGCGGCGTGCCCTTCGACTTCGACGCCGAGTTCGATTTCACCGCAGATCCCGGCGAGCTCGCCGGTCATCTCGCGATCGGCGGGAACGCGACGCTCGGCGAGGACCTGGGCAGCCTGCTCGTGCAGGGCTTGGGCGTCGAAGGTCGCGTACAGGGCATCACGCAGGAACCCGCGGAGCTTTCCTTCGAGGCCCCGCGGGTGAGCCTCGACATGAACGCAGAGAAGGCGTCCATCGGAAAGCTCACGCTCGCGTTCATGGAAGTGCGCGCGGCCGCGGACGTCCAGCCGTTCTCGTATGCCGGCACGCCGCAGCCGAAAGCGCACATCGAGGTGCAGCCGTTCTCGCTCAAGCGCCTGATGCAGGCGTTCGGCACGGAGCCGCCGGTGACGGCCGACCCGACCGCACTCACGCGGGTCGCGTTCAACGCCGACGCCGCGGTCACGGAAAGCGCGATCGCGCTCACCTCGCTCGCGCTCACGCTCGACGACACGACTTTGAGCGGGCGCCTGAGCGTGCCCACGGGCGAGCAGGGCCTGATCGAGTTCGACCTCACGGCCGACAGCATCGACGTCGACCGCTACATGGCGCCGGGCAAGGCGCCGGCCGAGGAGAGCGAGGAGCCGGCGGCCGACATCGAGATCCCGGTGGACCTGATCCGTTCCCTCCAGGCGAAGGGCACTGCGAAGCTGCAAAAGGCGACGTTCGCCGGCATGCTGTTCGAGAACATAGAGCTCGGCGTGAACAGCCAGGGCGGGAAGCTGCGCCTGCACCCGCTCAGCGCCTCGCTCTTCGACGGCAGCTACCAGGGCGACGTGCGCATCGATGCCTCGGGCAAGACGCCCTCGCTCTCGGTCGACGAGAAAGTGCAAGGCGTGAGCCTGACGCCGCTCGCGCGCGCCATGTTCGAGCAGGAGAACGTGAGCGGCACCATCAACGGCAGCTTCAAGCTCTCGGGCGCCGGCAAAAGGGTCTCGGACATCAGGAAAGACCTCGACGGCAACATGGCCTTCCAGCTCGCGGACGGGGCCTGGGAAGGCACCGACATCTGGTACCAGCTGCGCGCGGCGCGCGCGCTGTTGCGCAAGCAGCCGCCGCCGGAGCGCCCCGAGGGGCCGCCGCGCACGGAGTTCACGTCGGTGATGGCGACCGGCACCGTCACCAACGGCCTGTTCAAGAACGACGACCTCGTGGCCGACCTGCCCTTCCTCCAGCTCACCGGCAAGGGCAAGGTCAACCTGGTCGACGGCGCCGTCGACTACCGCCTCGAGGCGCGTGTGCTGGAGAAGCCGGAGCTCCTCAGCAAGGCGGCGAGCAAGGAGGAAATCCAGGACTTCACGAAGACGGTCATTCCGGTGAGCATCGCGGGTACGCTCGACTCCCCGAGCATCCGCCCCGACATCGAGGGCATGCTGAAGGCGGAAGCGGAGCAGAAAGTCGAGCAGAAAAAGGAGGAGGTGAAGAAGAAGCTGCTGAACGAGCTTCTCGGGGGCGACGAGGAACAGGGTGACGAGCAGCAGAAGACCGACGACGAGAAGAAGCTCGAGGACCGCCTGAAGGACCTGTTCGACCAGTGATCCCGCGGCTGCTCCACACGAGCATGCTGCTGCTCGCGGCCGGCGGCGCGGCCGCCGCCGACCTGCGCGAGATCTCAGTCGAATACGAGAACGACCGCTACTACCTGCAATCGGAGGTCTGGTTCGCCGCGCCGCGCGAGGAGATCTACCGCGTGCTGACGGATTACGACGACTACGAGCGCATCTCGAGCGCGTTCGTCGAAGCCTATGACGTGGCGCCGGACGAGCAGGGACGGCCGCGCTTCTTTACGCGCATGGAAGGCTGCCTGCTGCTGTTCTGCCGCTCGGTGGAGCGCTTCGGCTACCTGCTGCTCCAGCCGCGCGAGGAGATCGTCGCCGTCACCGAGCCCGCGCGCAGCGATTTCAAGTTCTGCCGCGAGCGCTGGCGGCTGGAGCGCGACGGCGAGGGCACACTGCTCTATTACGATTTCGAGATGGAGCCCGATTTCTGGGTGCCGCCGGTCATCGGCCCGTGGATCATCAAGCGCACGCTGGCGCACGACGGCATGGACGCGATCGGCCGCATCGAGGCGCTGGCGCTCGGCAAGACGCCGAAGCCCGTCGGCGAGTGACGCCGTGAGCGATACGCAGCGGATCGCCGACCCGCCCGGATCCGCCTGCTCGTGAAGGACGCGAATCCAATCGTCGAGCCCGGCGCGCATGACACCTTCGCCGCGCGCCTCCTCGCCTGGCACGCCGCCCACGGGCGCAAGGACCTGCCGTGGCAGGCAGAACGCACGCCGTATCGCGTGTGGGTGTCCGAGATCATGCTCCAGCAGACGCAGGTGGCGACCGTCATTCCCTATTACCTGCGCTTCATGGCGGCGTTCCCCGACGTGCGCACGCTGGCTCGCGCCGACCTCGACGCGGTGCTGCGGCGGTGGGCCGGCCTCGGCTATTACGCCCGCGCGCGCAACCTGCATCGCGCCGCCGCGCTCGTCGTCGAGCGTCACGGCGAAGTGCCGGAGCGCTTCGAGGACCTCCTCGCGCTGCCGGGGATCGGCCGCTCGACCGCCGGCGCGATCCTGTCGCTGTCCCGCGGCGAGCGCCATGCCATCCTCGACGGCAACGTGAAGCGCGTGCTGGCACGTCATGCGGCCGTCCCGGGCTGGCCCGGCAGCGCGCCGGTCGCGGCCGCGCTGTGGGAGGTCGCCGAGCGCCACACGCCGCACGCCGAAGTGGCCGCGTACAACCAGGCGATGATGGATCTGGGTGCCACCGTCTGCACGCGCGTGCCCGCCTGCGAGCGTTGCCCCGTGGCGGACGACTGCCGCGCCCGCGCGCAGGGTCGCATCGCGGATTTCCCGGGCAGGCGCCCGCGCCGGGAACGGCCCGCGAAGCAGACGCACATGGCGCTCGCGCTTTGCGGCGGTCACCTGTACCTCGAACGGCGAGCCGCTTCCGGAATCTGGGGCGGGCTGTGGAGCCTGCCGGAATTTCCGGAGGAGGGCGCTATCCTCGACTGGTGCGAGCAGAGCCTCGCGGCGACGCTCGTCGCGCTCGAGCGCTGGGAGCCGCTCCGGCACAGCTTCAGTCATTACGACCTCGACATCCTGCCCGTCGCGCTGCGCCTCGCTACGCCGCCGCGCGCCCTCGCCGACACGGACGCCGCAGTCTGGTACCGTGTGAGCGAGGCGCCGCGCTTCGGCATCGCGGCGCCGGTCCAACGCCTGATCGACAAGCTGAGGACCGACATCCCGTAGGAGCGCGCACCGCGCGCGACCGAACACGGGCACGTAGGAGCGCGCATTGCGCGCGACCGACCGCAGACATGGTGAATCGAGATGCGAACCGTTAAGTGCGTGGTGCTCGGACGAGAAGCCGAAGGGCTGGACTACGTCCCCTATCCCGGCGAGCTCGGCCGGCGGATCTTCGAGAACGTCTCCAAGGAAGGCTGGCAGCGCTGGCTCGCCCACCAGACCATGCTCATCAACGAATACCGCCTGACCCCCATCGAGCCCGAGGCGCGCAAGTTCCTCGAGCGCGAAATGGAGAAATATTTCTTCGGCGAAGGCTCCGCCGCGCCTTCCGGCTACACCCCCGAATAACCGCCACCTCTATCCTGTCGCGCGCAATGCGCGCCCTACGTTGCCTTGCGGCGGGACTCGGCATCCGTGGGAGCGCGCATCGCGCGCGACGAACGGCGGCACGTACCCGCATTGCGGCTCCTGCAGGAGCGCGCATCGCGCGCGATCATCAGCGGCGAACGCAGTACTGGACGCTGAAGAGGCGGTCGTCGTCGGTCCAGACGGTGTGGACGGTGAAGCCTGCTCTCCCTGCGAGCTCCGCGAACCGGCCGAGCGTGTACTTGTAGGAGCACTCCGTGCGGATGCTCTCGCCCTCGCGGAAGCGGAAGGTCTCGCCCGCGATGCGCACCGTCTGCGCGCGGCGGCTGACGAGGTGCATCTCGATGCGCCCCGCTTCCTCCGCGTACACGGCACGGTGCGCGAACCCGCCCGGGTCGAAATTCGCGCCGAACTCGCGGTTCAGTCGCGTGAGCATGTTCAGGTTGAACGCGGCCGTCACGCCTTCCGCATCGTTGTACGCGCGCTCGAGCACCGCCCGGTCCTTGCGCAGGTCGACACCGATCAAAAGCGCCCCGCCCTCCCCCGCCTCCTGGTGCATCACCCGCAGCAGGTCGAGCGCCGACTCCGGACCGAAATTGCCGATGGTCGAGCCCGGGAAGTACACGATGTTCCGCAGAGGCATGACCCGCGGCTGCGGCAACTGGAACGGCCGCGTGAAATCCGCCGCCACCGGCAGCACCTCGATGTGCGGAAAATCCGCCGCGATCTCGGCTGCGGCGGAGTGCAGCTGCACGGGCGAGATGTCCACGGGCACGTACGCGGCCAGCCGGTCGAGGTGCTCGAGCAGGATGCGCGTTTTCGTGCTCGAGCCGGAGCCGAACTCGATCAGGCTCGCCTGCGGCCCGACCAGCGCGGCGATCTCGTCCGCGTGGCGGCGCATGATCGCGAGCTCGGTGCGCGTCGGGTAATACTCCGGCAGCTCCGTGATGCGCTCGAAGAGCGCCGACCCGCGCTCGTCGTAGAAGAACTTGGGCGACAGGGTCTTCTGCGGGGAGCGGAGCCCCGCGAGGATCTGCGCGAGGTCCTCTTCATGGCGGCCCTCGTCGCTCCTGCCCGGGTCCGGCTTTGTTGCAGCGGCGCGCGGCATCAGGCGTCCCGCGCCAGCCGGATGCCGAGGTACTGCCAGCGCGCGTCCGGATAGAAGAAGCTGCGATAGCTCGCGCGTACGTGCCCGGGCGCGGTCGCGGCGGAACCGCCGCGCACTGTCATCTGGCTGCACATGAACTTGCCGTTGTATTCGCCGAGCGAGCCCGCGAGCGGCCGGAACCCGGGATACGCCGTGTATGCCGACGAGGTCCATTCCCAGACGTCGCCGAAGAGCTGCGACTCGCCCTCGGCCGCGGCGACCGGCTGCCAGTAGCGCGCGTCCGCGAAGTTGCCTTCCACCGGCCGCGCCGCGGCGGCGCTTTCCCACTCCGCTTCCGTCGGCAGGCGGACGCCGGCCCAGCGCGCGTACGCGTCGGCCTCGTAGTAGCTGACGTGCGCCACCGGGGCTTCCGCGTCGAGCGCGCGCTGCCCGCCCGGCGTGAATTCGGATTCGAGGTCATCACCCCAGTAGAGCGGCCGGTTCCAGCTGCGTTCCTGCACCGCCGCCCAACCGTCCGACAGCCACAGCGCCGGCTCGCGGTAGCCGCCGGCGCGGATGAACTCGCGGTACTCGCCGTTCGTCACCAACCGCGAAGCGAGCGCGTGCGGGTGCAGGAGCTCGCGGTGGCGCGGCCGCTCGTTGTCGAACGCGAAGCCCTCGCCCGCCGCGCCGATCTCGACGATGCCTTCGCGGCCGCGCCGGAACTCGAGCGCCGGTGCGCTGCGGCGCGGCGGCTCGCGGAGCTCGGGGTTCATGACCGGCCGCAAGGGGTTCACCGAAAAGACGTGCTTCAGGTCGGTGAGGATCAGCTCCTGGTGCTGCTCCTCGTGGGCGATGCCGAGCGTCGTGCGCTCGATGACGTCGGGCGAAGCGGATTCCTCGAGCAGCCGGCCCATGGCGTCGTCGACATGCCAGCGGTAATCGATGATCTCGTCGACGCCGGGCCGCGAGAGCAGCCCGCGCTCCGGCCGCCGGTGCATCTGGCCGACGCTGTAATAATAGGAGTTGAAGAGGTAGTGCCAGGCGTCGTTGAAACGCCGGTAGCCGGGCGCGTACGGCTCCAGCACGAAGTGCTCGAAGAACCACGTCACGTGCGCGAGATGCCATTTCGCCGGGCTCACGTCCGGCATGCTCTGCACCGTGAAGTCCTCAGGTCTCAGGTGCTCGCAGAGCGCGAGCGTCGCACTGCGTGTCCGCGTATAGCGCGCAGACAGCGGTTCGGCGGAGCCGCCGGTACGCGCGGCTTCCCGGGATGCGGCCATGTAGCTGTCTCGGAAGGGGGGTGCCTGATCAGACTACGCCAACGGCCAAGAGATTTCACGGCTCGGCCCCCCGCAGGAGGGCCCATTGCGCGCGACCGGACGTTGCATGGGCCGGAAACGCCGCAATGGCGGGAGATTACTTCGCGCGCGATGCGCGCTCCTACACCGGGAGCTCGGTGGTTTTGCGCACCGTGCGGATGGCGACGCTCGAGTTCAGCCGCGCCACCCCCGGCAGGCGCGTCAGCGCCTCGTTGTGCACCCGCTCGAAATCGGCCATGTCGGCGACCACCACGCGCAGCAGGTAGTCGAATTCGCCGGTTATGAGATAGCACTCCATCACTTCCGGCAGCTCCTGCACCGCGGCTTCGAAGGCCGCGAGCTCGCTCTGCTCCTCGCGGTTCAGGGCGATGTGCACGAACACGTTGCCCGCGAGGCCGGCCTGTTTCTGGTCGAGGAGGGCGACATAGCGCTCGATGAGCCCCGATTGCTCGAGCGCCCGCACCCGCCGCAGGCAGGCGGACTCGGACAGGTTCACCCGCGCCGCGAGCTCCACGTTGCTGATGCGCCCGTCGCGCTGGAGCTCCGTGACGATCTTGCGGTCGAAGCGGTCGAGCTGCATGGCGGTTCCTTGCGTGATCGGTCCAAGACGCGACAGAAAATGCCACGGATCGCCCGCTTTGTCACTGATCCGACAAGCGGGTTGCGGGGTTTCCCGGCTATCCTTGCGGTTCTCATGTACGGACGGGGAGAGTCCGCATGCGTGTCGGGGTACCCAAAGAGATCAAGGTCCTGGAATACCGGGTCGGCATGGTGCCGGCCGGGGTCCGCGAGCTGGTGCACGACGGGCACGAGGTGCTGGTCGAGACCGGCGCGGGCGCCGGCATCGGCGTCACCGACGCGGACTACGAGGAGGCGGGCGCGCGCATCGCGCGCTCGGCGAAGGAAGTCTTCGAGAAGAGCGAGCTGATCGTCAAGGTGAAGGAGCCGCAGCCCGCGGAGTGCGCGATGCTGCGCTCCGACCAGGTCCTCTTCACCTACCTGCACCTCGCGGCCGACCGGAAGCAGACCGAGGCGCTGGTGCGGTCGGGCGTCACCGCGATCGCGTACGAGACGGTGACCGCGCCCGACGGCTCGCTGCCCCTGCTCACGCCGATGAGCGAGGTGGCCGGCCGCCTCTCGATCCAGGCCGGCGCGTTCGCGCTGCAGAAGGCGAACGGCGGCCGCGGCGTGCTGCTCGGCGGGGTGCCGGGCGTGGCGCCGGGGAAGGTCGTGGTCATCGGCGGCGGGGTCGCCGGCACGAACGCGGCGCAGATGGCGGCGGGCCTCGGCGCCGACGTCACCGTGCTCGACCGCTCCGTGCCGCGGCTGCGCTATCTCGCCGATCTCTTCGGCGGCCGCGTGAAGACCGTTTACTCGACCAAGCAGGCGGCGGATTCGCTGGTGCCGGACGCCGATCTCGTGATCGGCGCGGTGCTCGTCGCCGGCGCCGCGGCGCCGAAGGTCGTCACCGCCGAGCACGTGCGTGCGATGCGGCCGGGTTCCGTGCTGGTCGACATCTCGATCGATCAGGGCGGCTGCTTCGAGACGAGCCGGCCGACGACGCACGCAGAGCCCACGTACGTCGTCGACGGCGTCGTGCACTACTGCGTCACCAACATGCCCGGCGCGGTGCCGCGCACCTCGACGTTCGCATTGACGAACGTGACGCTGCCGTTCGTGCGCGCGCTGGCGAAACTCGGCTGGCGCGAGGCGCTGTCGCGCGACCGGCATCTCGCGAACGGCCTGAACGTGCACGCGGGCCACGTGAACCACGAAGCCGTCGCGCGCGACCTCGGTTACGAATACCTCTCCGCGGAAGAGGCGTTGAAAGCCGCCTGATCGTCCCCCGAATCAGCCGGCCTGTCGAAGCCGGGCGTCCCCCCGCCCGGCTTCACTTTTATCTGTGTTGGTTTCGCTGCTGTTGATTCCCGCTGCGCGTACGCACCGGGCGCCTGCTACTGCAAATCCTGAAAGTCATCTCTCGAGGCTATCAGCGGGTAACGTGGTCCGGCTCGGGAACGCGGGTCGCCTGCCACGCCACGGCCCGCCACTCGCCGCCGCGGCGGACGAACGTGCCCGTGTTGAGATAATGCGTCACCTCAGCCGCGGAGCCCTCGCCGGTCGTCGCGACCAGGCGGAAGGCGACCACCGCCGTGTCGCCATATTGCCGGATGCGGACGTCTTCGGCGGAATAGGTGGTGCGCGGCTGGTCGGCCTCGGGCCGCCCCGAGCGAAGTTCCTCCAGGATATCCGCCTTGCCCACACGGTCGCCGGCCGAGCTCGTATAGATGAGGTCGTCGGCCCAGAAGCGCTCGTGCGCGCGAACGTCGTTGCGCGAGGCGCCGTCCAGGAATTCATTCAGAAGCCGTGTCAGCTCGGCCGCAGCCGGCGCCTCGGCGGGCACGTCGGCCGCGTGCACCAGCGCGCACGAAACTGACATGAGAAAGGCCAACAGCAATCGGTTCATTTATTCCCCCTTCTCCGCAGATGCGCCGTGCGGCAGCACTTCAGAACGCCATTTCCATCTGCCGCTCGTCGCCGATGACGCGCTCGAAGGTGAGCCCGAGGATGGAGAGCACGGGCTCGGCGACCGGCTTCACCTGCTTCACGACGTAGTGCTCGCGATCGAGCGGGTGCACGACGTCGCCGACGGGCTCCGGTCCGTCCGTCGTCATCACGTAGCGGACCGAGCGGCCCGGCGGACGCGAGGCCTTGCGCGCCGCGACGACGTGCGGCGGCGTGGTCGCTGTGTACGCGGCGGCGGACTTGCGCAGGCTCTTGCGATACACGAGCGCCTCGTCGAGCGCGCCGTTGCGCAGCTCGGCCACCACGCCGGCGAGGTATTCGTCCACCGGCTCGTCGTCGAACAGCCGGCGGAACAGCTCGCGCTGCACCTGCTTCGCGAGCGCGGTCCAGTCGCTGCGCACCACCTCCATGCCGGTGAATTCGAGCTCGCCATCGTGGCGCAGGCCGACGTAGCGCTTGCTCGCGCCGCGCGCGCTGTGCCGCGCGTGCGGCAGGAACAGCCGGCGATACAGCTTCTCGATCTTGAGCTCGAGCCGGCTCTCGACGCGCCAGCGCTCGCGCACGTAGCGGGCGAGCGCCGCGTTCAGCTCGGCGGCGAGCCCGGCGCCCTCTGCCTCGGCGGCATCGGCGTCGGCGAGCCCTGAGGCGACGAACAGGCTGTCGGTGTCGCCGTACAGCACGCGCAGCCCGCGCGCCTCGAACCACGCCTTCGACCACAAGAGCAGCGCCTTGCCGGTGCCGGTGATCGAGTTCGCGAGCGCCGGGTTGTAGAAGCGGCACGCGGGCGTGCCGAGCACGCCGTAGAAGGAGTTCATGAGGATCTTGATGGCGTGCGCCGCGACCTTGTCGCCTTCAGAAATGGCCGCGGCGCGGCGGGGGAAGAGGTCGTCGAGCAGGCGCGGCAGGATCGCCGGCTCGCGGCGGAACGCGCCGGCGGGCGTGCGGATGAGGTCCTCGCCGGCCGCCGGCCCCGGCACGTACGACAGCGGATCGATGTTGAAGGTGCGGATGACCGAGGGATAGAGGCTCCTGAAGTCGAACACCCACACGTTGCGGTGCAGCCCGGCCTCGGGCTCCAGCACGTGCCCGCCCTGCTGGGCCGCGTGCACCCGCGAGTCGCCGGAGCGCACGGTGGGCGCGACGAGCGCAAGCCTGCGCAGCTCGCTCAAATACACGAAATCGAACGAGGCGATGCTCGCCGCCACGCGGTCCGGCATCATGCCGGCGAGCTGGCTGCGCTCGAACGCGAGCGTGACCAGCGCGAGCTGCCCGACGATGTCGTAGGCGAGACGGGCATCGGTGCGCGCGTACAGCGCGAAGGCGTCGAGATCCTCGCGGAACATGCGCATGATCTCGCCCGAGCGCGCGCGCACGTCGCCGTCGATCGCCTTGCCTTCGCCGAGCACCTCGCGCGCGACCGATTCCAGCGAATAATCCTCCATGCGGATGAAAGCGCCGCGCAGCAGGTCGATGCCGTCGAGCACGAGGCGGCCGGGGATCGTCGCCTGGCCGCTGCCGAACCAGCCCTCGGGC
>DASVDF010000118.1:0-59272 GCA_036381215.1 Woeseiaceae bacterium
TCGGGCAGAGCGACAGCGAGATCGTGGATCTCGTCGATTTCTCCGTGTACGTGATGACGAGCGATTACGGCGCGGCGAGCCAGCTCGAGAAGATCGAGATGCTGGATTTCGCCGATCTCATCGTGCTCAACAAGTACGACACGCGCGGCGCCGAGGACGCGCTGCGCGACGTGCGCAAGCAGTGGAAACGCAATCACGTCGCGTTCCAGACGGCCGACGAGGACGTGCCCGTCTACCCGACGATCGCGAGCCAGTTCAACGATCCCGGCGTGAGCTGGATGTTCCACGAGCTGTGCGGGCGCCTGGCCGACAAGCTCGACCTCGACCGCGAGCGCTGGACACCCGGCATCGACGTCACGCACAAGGAGCCGCGCGTGATGGCGATGATTCCGGGCAATCGCATCCGCTATCTCGCGGAGATCGGCGAGCAGGGGCGGGCGATCAACGCGAGCATCGGCGCGCAGGCCGACGCGGCGAGCCGGCTGCAGCATTACTACAACGCCTTGCAGGCGCTCGCCGATCCGGCGCTCCCGGACGAGCTCGAGCCGTACTCTGCCGGGGCACTCTCCGCGCAGGGGGTCGACGCGTCCCTCGGTGCGCTGCGCCGGCAATACCAGGACGCCTTCGAGGCGCTCTCGCCCGAGGCCCTCGCTCTGCTGCGCGGCTGGCCGGAACGGCTCGAGGCGGTGCGCGCGGACGAATACAGCTATACCGTGCGCGGCCGCGAGATCACCGGCTCCAACTACCGCGAGAGCCTCGCCAGGCAGAAGATCCCGAAGATCGCGCCGCCGAAGTACCGCGACTGGGGCGAGCTCTTGACGTTCCTCATGAAGGAGAACCTACCCGGGAGCTACCCCTACACCGGCGGCGTGTACCCGTACCGGCGCATCAACGAGGATCCCACCCGCATGTTTGCGGGCGAGGGCACGCCGGAGCGCACCAACCGGCGCTTCCATTACCTCTCGCACGGCCAGGACGCGGCGCGCCTGTCCACGGCGTTCGACTCCGTGACGCTCTACGGGGAGGATCCGCACGAGCGGCCGGACATCTACGGCAAGGTCGGCAACTCCGGTGTCTCGATCGCCACTGTCGACGACATGAAAAAGCTGTACTCCGGTTTCGACCTCTGCGCGCCGACCACCTCCGTGTCGATGACGATCAACGGGCCCGCGCCGATGATCCTGGCGTTCTTCATGAACACCGCGATCGACCAGCAGGTCGAGAAGCATCTGAAGGAAACCGGCCAGTGGGAGGAAGCGCAGAGGAAGATCGACGCGTACTTCGCGGGCCGTGAGCGGCCACGCTATGCCGGCCACCTGCCGCCCGGCAACGACGGCCTCGGCCTCGGCCTGCTCGGCATTTCCGGCGACAAGCTCGTTTCCCCGGAGACGTACCGCGAGATCCGTGCGCGCACGCTGTCGACCGTGCGCGGCACCGTGCAGGCGGACATCCTGAAAGAAGACCAGGCGCAGAACACCTGCATCTTCTCCACCGAGTTCGCCATGAAGATGATGGGTGACGTGCAGGAGTTCTTCATCGCGAACGACGTTCGCAACTATTACAGCGTGTCGATCAGCGGTTATCACATCGCGGAAGCCGGCGCCAACCCGATCAGCCAGCTCGCGTTCACGCTGGCGAACGGCTTCACTATCGTCGAGTATTACCTTGCGCGCGGCATGGAGGTCGACGCGTTCGCGCCTAACTTAAGCTTCTTCTTCTCGAACGGCATGGACCCCGAGTACGCCGTGATCGGCCGGGTCGCGCGCCGCATCTGGGCGCGTGCGATGCGCGAGCGCTACGGCGCGAGCCTGCGCAGCCAGATGCTGAAGTACCACGTGCAGACGTCGGGCCGCAGCCTGCATGCGCAGGAGATCAGCTTCAACGACATCCGCACGACGCTGCAGGCGCTGTACGCCCTGTTCGACAACTGCAACAGCCTGCACACCAATGCCTTCGACGAGGCGATCACGACTCCGACCGAGCAGTCGGTGCGCCGCGCCGTGGCGATTCAGCTCATCATCTCCAAGGAGCTGGGCCTCAATTACTGCGAGAATCCGTGGCAGGGGTCGTTCGTCATCGAGGAGTTGACGGATCTCGTAGAAGAAGCGGTCTATCGCGAGTTCGAGCGCATCTCGGAGCGCGGCGGCGTGCTCGGCGCGATGGACACGATGTACCAGCGTGGCAAGATCCAGGAGGAAAGCCTCTATTACGAGAGCCGCAAGCACGACGGCTCGTACCCGATCGTCGGTGTCAACACCTTTCTTCCGGAAAAGGGCAGGGAGGACGAGGTCCACGAGCCGGAGCTCATCCGTTCGACAGAAGACGAAAAGACCGCGCAGATCGAGAACGTGCGTTCCTTCCGGCAGTTACACGCGGATGAGAGTGCCGCCGCGCTGGCGCGCTTGCAGAGCGTCGCGCGGAAACGCGAAAATGTCTTCGCGGAGCTGATGGAGACGGTCAAAACCGCATCACTCGGACAGATTTCAGCCGCGCTGTACGCGGTCGGCGGAGAATACCGGCGCAACATGTAACGCGTGTTGGATTTGCTCGCAGGAGCCCGCCATCCGGCGACTGCACGCGTCGCCATTGCCTCCATCCGCCCTCTGCATTGTTCTCACGAACCCAAGGAAAACGCCCTGGTGAACGACGCCACGCTTCCGGCTTCAATGCATGCCTCGCCCTACAAGGGCACGTACCTCGAGTTTCTCGGCTTCCGGCTGACGGCCTGGAAAGAGGGGTTCGTGCGTGTGGAAATGGCCGTGCGCCCGGAGCACCGTAACACCGTCGGCTTCCTGCACGGCGGGGTCATGGCCTCGCTGCTCGACATCGCCGGCGCGTTCTCCGGCAGTCACGGCATTGCCGAGGATTACGTCTCGGTATCGGTGAACCTGAACTGCAACTTCATCGCGCCGCACCGCGCGGACACGGTCGTCATCGAGGGTGAGCTCATCCGCCGTACGAAGACGCTGTTCTTCTCCCAGGCGCGTCTCTACGACCCGCAGAACAAGCGTCTCTGCGCCACCTCCACCGGCACCTACAAGCCGCAGCGCCGCAAGGCGGTGACCGGGTAGGTGCGCTGCGCGCCACGCGCGGCGCGACGGCGAACGGCAGTTCCTCAGGCGCACTTCAGCGCCGAGAGGCGCTCGACTTCCTGCATGATGACCCGGGCGTGCCCGATGATCTCGAGGCCCGCCGGCGTGATCGCGCGCAGGCTCCTGCCGTTGCGTACGAAGAGCTCCACCCCGAGCTCCTCTTCCAGCAGCTTGAGCTGCTTGCTGATCCCGGGCTGCGAGGTGTAGATCCGGCTCGCCGCGGCCGAGATGTTGAGCCCGCTGTCCGCGATCGCGAGCACGTACCTGAGTTGCTGCAGCTTCATCAGCTTCCGCTACGCGCCCTGGCCGCCGCAGCGGGCGTGGGCGCGTCCCCGGCCGCCGAGTAGTAGCCCGCGAAGAAGAGCCGCCAGCTCTTGCCGCCGTCCGCCGAGATCTCCCAGACCTGGCTCACCCGCCCTTCCGCCAGCGGAGTCCAGGTGATGCGGTCCTGTACCGGGCCGACGCGAGTCTGGCGCACGCCGCCCAGGATCATGCGCCCTTCGTCCAGGCCGCCCTCGAGCCACAGCACCGAGCCCGCCCCCACCCACCGCTGCGTCCACTTGCCGAGCCCGCGGTCCCAGGTGCTGATGCTCATACCCTCACCGCCGTCGGCGCCGTGCCAGTTCTCGAGCAGGCCGCAGCCGTGAGCTATGCGCGTGATCTCGTTGCGCCCGAGGAGCTCGCCGTCCTCGCTGCGCACGTCCCAGGTGCCCACCCAGAAATCGAACTCCCGGTGCACCGCACCGGCGCAGCTTCCTGCCACCTGTTCCGCGGGCGGACTGGTCGTCGCCTGGTCCGCGGCTCCGCCTGCGGCCGCCAGCAGTGCGGCGGCCGCGAGCATCGGCGCCGCGCCGAAACGCAGTGGAGATGGCATGTGCGCGCTCCCTTCGTTGTCGCTGGCACCAACCTAGCCGGCGGTCGGGTTCGCGGCGATGAAGGGAAGTTGAAAGAATTCTGAAATGTGCGCCGGGAGCCGTGGTCAAAGCCGCCGAGCGGCGGCCGCTGTTCGCGCCGTTCGGCGGACAAGGAGAAACGCGGGTGCGCGGGCAATCCGCCCCGGGGAACGCGGAGAACGGGGCAGGATCAGGGCAGTACGTTTTCGGACCCTTCCGGTTCGACCCGGCTGCCTGTGAGCTTTCCCGACCCGGCGGTGCCGTACGGCTCCGTCCGCAGGTTGCAGCGGCTCTCGATTTGCTGCTCGCCAACAGGGGCCGGGTGGTCTCCCGGGCCGAGTTGCGCCGGGCCCTGTGGCCGGACTCGCGCGTCGTGATGTTCGAGGCATCCATTGCCGCGGTGCTCCGCGAGCTGCGCCGCGCCCTGGACGACGATCCGCGGGCCCCGCGCTGCATCGAGACGGTTCCGAAGCGCGGCTATCGCTTCCTCGCACCGGCGGCAGCCGGCGACGGGGCACGGGCGGAGGCACCGCAGGGCGCGTTCCGGCACGGCAAGCGGGGCGGCTTTCTCCGCATCTCCGCCGCGGTGTCCCTGGCGTTCGTCGCAGCGCTGGCCGGCGACACCCGAATCGACGACGCGACGCGTGCGGCAGCGATCACCGTCGCGGTACTGCCGTTCGAGGCACCGACGCCCCTGCCCGGGCACCGGCGGCTCGCGGACAGCCTGCGCCGGGAGCTCGTGGGCTGGCTCGGTGCGATCGCGCCCGGGCGGCTGGGCGTCGTCGACGGCGCCGGGACGGACCGGGAGGGCGGCGGCCGGCGGGTCGATTTCACGCTGTCCGGCAGCGTCGTCGACGACGCCGGGACGGCGCTCGTGACGGCCGCGCTGCTCGGGGCGCCGGACGGCCGTTTCGCGTGGGGCGACCGCTACCGCCGTGAGGCGAAGGACACGAGCCTCGAGGCCCGCGCCATGGCCGCGATCATCGCCGAGAGCGTGGCGGCGAACGCGTTGCCGCAGTGGACCAACGGCACGGACGCGGCGACGGCGGACGCCGCTGCGGCCGAGGCGTTCCGGCGCGGGAGCGAGGCGCTCGCGCAGGCGAGCCCGCCAGGGACGGCGGAGGCCGTGGCGGCCTTCCGCACCGCGACCGCACGGGATCCGGATTTCTCGGCGGCCCACGCGCAGCTGGCCACTGCGCTGACGAGCTGGCTCGGACCCGAGCTGACGGCGGAGCGCGTCGAGGAATCGCGGCGCGCGGCGCAGACGGCGCTCGAGCTCCTCCCGAGCAATGCCGTCGCGCATCGGGTGCTCGGGGAGCTCGCCCTGTGGTACGACCGCGACTGGGAAGACGCCGGCAACCAGCTCGAGCGTGCCATCGAGCTTGCTCCGGCCGATGCGCCCGGTCACCACAGCTACGCCAACTGGCTCTCGGCGCGCGGTCGCCATGCCGACGCGCTGCGGGAGATCGACCTCGCCGCGGCGCTCGACCCCGAGTCCGTGGCGATCAGCATCGACGTCATGTTCCTGCATTACTACGCGCGCGATTTCCGGGGAACCATCGGCGCGGCCGAACGCCTCGCACGCCTGTGGCCCGGCAACGAAGCCTCGCCGCGTTACGCCATCCTCGCCTGGCTCGCGCTCGGCAACCGCGCGGCGGCGGCGGACCTGGCGCGCACACGGCTCGCCCGCCACCGTACGCTGCCGGCGGATGCGGCGGCGCTGCTCTCCGACACCGCGATCCTGGAGGCGTACTGGAAAGCCACGCTTCGCCGGCAACAGCGCTACGTGGACGAGGAGAGCGGCGACCCGGCGGTGCTTGCCGCGGCGAACGTGCAGCTCGGCCGGCTGGACACGGCCTTTGCTGCGCTGCGCAGGGCTCACGCGTCGCGGCACTTCAGCTACTACCTGCCGTACCTCGGGGTCTCCCCGGCGCTCGATCCGCTCTGCGGGCACCCCGGTTTCGAGCGGCTCCTGCGCGACCTGCGGCAGGCGGCCCTCGGCGGGCAGGTCACCCCGCCGCGATGCGCCGCCGCGATCGCGGGCAGGACGGCGGCCGGGGACTGAATCTCACCCGGGGCGGCCGCCCGGGTGCACGGCGGCCGGGTGCTTGACGCCTCCCGGAATCGGCGTATGCTACTTGCTTGTCGTCAACAAGTAAGATACAGGCACACCCCTTGTCCACCTCGCCCGCCGGGACCGCCTGCGCAACCCAGCCGCTCACCCAGGCCGAGCGCAGCGCGATCTCCGACCGGGCGATGATCGACGCCGCCATCGACCTCATCCTCGAGCGCGGCACCGACAAGACCACGCTCGCCGCGATCGGCGAAAAGGCGGGCTACAGCCGCGGGCTCGCGACCTACCGCTTCGGCTCCAAGGCCGGTTTGTTCGATGCTGTCTGCAAGTCGATCTCCAGGCGCTGGCTCGAATACCTGAAACAGGGCGTCGGCGAGAAGACCGGCGTCGAGGCGATGTGCGCGGCGCTCGATGCGTTCCTGAAGTTCGTCACGGATGCCCCCCGCGACGCGCGTGTGCTCCAGATCCTGTATTGCGGCGCGGCGAGCCCGCTTTCGGAATACCGCACTACCTCGGTCAACATCCATTCGAAACAGCAGGAGGACGTCGCGCGCTGGGTGCGGGACGGCATCGCGAACGGCACGATTCGCCGCGACGTCGATCCAAAGGCGATCGCCGCGCAATACATCGCGTACATCGGCGGCATGAACTATCTCTGGGTGATCAACCCGGATTCCATCGACTTCCGGCGTGCGAACGAGGACATGAAGCGGCAGCTTCGGGTCGCGCTCGCGGCCGATACGGGAAGCTCATCGACATGACGGACGCTTACATTTTCGATCACGTGCGGACGCCGCGCGGGCGCGGCAAGCCCGACGGCGCGCTGCACGCGGTGACGCCGGTCGAGCTCGCGACCCAGGTATTGCGCGCCTTGCGCGAGCGCAACGACCTGGATACCGGCCGCCTTGACGACGTCGTCTTCGGCTGTGTCTCGCCCGTGGGCGAGCAGGGCAGCTGCATCCCGCGCACGGCGGTCCTGAACGCGGATTACGCGCAGAGCGTGCCAGGCAAGCAGCTCAATCGCTTCTGTGCTTCCGGCCTGGAAGCGGTGAACACGGCCGCCGCGCAGGTGATGTCGGGCCAGTCGGATCTCACGATCGGCGGCGGCGTGGAATGCATGTCGCGCGTGCCGATGGGTTCCGACTCGGGCGCGATGCACGCGGATCCCGCGGTGGCGTGGAAGACGTATTTCGTGCCGCAGGGCATCAGCGCGGACCTGATCGCGAGCCTGCATGGCTTCTCGCGCGAGGACGTGGACCGCTACGCCGTCGAGAGCCAGCGGCGCGCGGCACGCGCCTGGGAGAACGGCTGGTTCGCCGGATCGGTCGTACCGGTCAAGGACCGGCTCGGCGACGTGCTGCTCGCGCGCGACGAGCATCCGCGCCCCGAAACGACGCTGGAGGCGTTGGCGGGACTGAAGCCTTCGTTCGCCGCCATCGGCGAGCAGGCGGGCTTCGATGCGGTCGCGCTGCAGCGTTATCCGCAGGTCGAGCGGTTCGAGCACGTGCACACGCCGGGCAATTCGAGCGGCATCGTGGATGGCGCTGCCGCAGTGCTCATCGGCAGCCGCGAGGCAGGCAAAGCGCTGGGGCTCACGCCGCGGGCCCGCATCCGCGGCTTCGCTTCCATCGGCACCGAGCCGACCATCATGCTGACGGGCCCCGCGCCTTCGGCCGAGAAGGTGCTGGCGCGCTGCGGTATGAGCGCCGACGACATCGACCTCTTCGAGCTGAACGAGGCCTTCGCCTCGGTCGTGCTGCTCTACCGGCAAAAGCTCGATATCGATCCGGAGAAACTCAACGTGAACGGCGGCGCGATCGCCATGGGGCACCCGCTCGGCGCGACGGGCGCGATGATCCTCGGCACCGTGCTCGACGAGCTGGAGCGGCGCGATCTTGCGACGGCGCTCGTGAACCTGTGCGTCGGCGGCGGCATGGGCACCGCCACGATCATCGAGCGGGTATGACGAGGACCGGAACCATGAACACGATTGATATGCAGATCGACGGCGACGGCGTCGCACTCCTCACGATCGACGTGCCTGACCGCCCGATGAACGTGATGACACCCGAGTTCCTCGCCGACCTCGCGACGGCGGTGGAGCGCGTCACGACCGACGACGCGATCCGCGGCGCGGTGATCGCCTCCGGCAAAGACGCCTTCATGGCCGGCGCCGACCTGCACGAGCTGGTGGTGACGTTCGCCGAGCGCGATCCGCAGGCGCTGCTCGCCGCCTGCCGCGGCTTGCAGGCGACGCTGCGCCGCATGGAAACGGGCGGCAAGCCGTTCGCGGCCGCCATCAACGGCACCGCGCTCGGCGGCGGTCTCGAGGTCTGCCTCGCGTGCCATTACCGCGTCGCCGCCGACCGCGAGGGCCTCGTACTGGGCCAGCCGGAAGTGCAGGTCGGGCTGATCCCCGGCGGCGGCGGCACCCAGCGCCTGCCGCGGCTCATCGGCATCGAGCCCGCGCTGCGGCTGATCACGGAAGGCAGGCACGTCAAACCGGCGGAGGCGCGGCACCTCGGGTTCATCGATGCCGTGGTCCCGGCGGCTGAGGCGGTCGAAGCCGCAAGGCAATGGGTGCTCGCAAACCCGGAAGCGACCCAGCCCTGGGATCGCAAGGGGTTCAAGGTGCCCGGCGGCGCCGGGCTCATGCATCCCGGTGTCGTGCAGACGCTTGTCGTCGGCAGCGCGCTGGTGCAGAAACAGACTCACCACAACTATCCCGCGCCGATCACCGTTCTCTCCGCGGTCTACGAGGGCACCGTGCTGCCGATCGACCGTGCGCTCGAGATCGAGGCGAAATATTTCGTCTCCCTGCTGATGGATCCTGTCTCGCGCAACATGATGCGCACGCTGTTCGTCAACAAGAACGCGGCGGACAAGCTGGTGCGCCGCCCGAAAGGTCCGGAGAAGCGCAAGGTCGGCAAGCTCGGCGTGCTCGGGGCGGGGATGATGGGCGCGGGAATCGCGTATGTCTCCGCGCGCGCCGGGATGCAGGTCGTGCTGCTCGACGTCTCGACCGCAAAGGCGGAAGCCGGCAAGGATTACTCGCGCAAGCTGCTCGCGAAGGCGGTCGAGCGCGGCAAGACGAGCTCCGACGACGCGGGCAGCGTGCTCGATCGGATCCGCACCACGAGCGCGTACGAGGATCTCGCGGGATGCGACCTGGTCATCGAAGCCGTGTTCGAGGAGCGCAAGATCAAGGCGGACGTGACCGCGAAGGCGGAGGCGCAGCTCGCGGAGCGTGCCGTGTTCGCGTCCAACACGTCGACCCTGCCGATCACCGGCCTGGCCGAAGCCTCGAGCCGGCCGGAGCAGTTCATCGGCATCCATTTCTTCTCGCCCGTCGACAAGATGCCGCTGGTCGAAATCATCGTCGGCGAGCGCACGGGCGAGGTGGCGATCGCGCAGGCGCTCGATTACGTGCAGCAGCTGAAGAAAACGCCCATCGTCGTGAACGACAGCCGCGGCTTCTACACGAGCCGGGTGTTCAGCGTGTTCAGCCGCGAGGGCATCCGCATGCTCGCCGAGGGCGTGAATCCGGCGCTGATCGAAAATGTCGCGAAGCAGGCGGGAATGCCGGTCGGTCCGCTGGCCGTCACCGACGAGGTGTCGCTGGAGCTCTCCTGGCACATCACGCAGCAGACGATGGCTGATCTCGGCGACGCGTACGTCGCCTCGCCGGCGGACGACGTGGTGCGCCTGTTCGTCGAAGACCTCGGGCGCAAGGGCCGCAAGGCGGGCGCCGGTTTCTACGATTATCCGGAAGGGCAGGAGAAGCGCCTGTGGCCCGGGCTCGCGGAGCACTACCCGCACGCGGCCGTCCAGCCGGAGCCCACGGAGGTCAGGAAACGGCTGCTGTACTCGCAGGCGCTGGAGACGGTGCGTTGCCTCGAAGAGGGTGTCGTCACGCATCCCGCCGACGCCGACATCGGCTCGGTGTTCGGCTGGGGATTCCCGCCGTACACCGGCGGGACGTTGTCCTTCATCGAGACGGTCGGATTGCCGGCGTTCGTCGCCGAGGCCGACCGGCTGGCGGAAGCGTACGGCGAGCGTTTCGCCGTTCCGGATAGCCTGCGGCGCATGGCGGCCGAAGGCCGGACATTCTACGGCGGCCGCGCCGCAGCGGCCTGAGCGGAGCACAGGCATGAGCGATCTCGAAACCGTCCGTTACCGGCGTGACGACGCCGTCGCGGTGATCACGATCTGGCGCCCGGACGCCATGAATTCGTTCAACACGGTGCTGCGCCGCGATCTCCTGACCGCGTTCCGGCGCGCGGCGCAGGACGATGCGGTGCGCGTCGTGGTACTGACCGGCGAAGGCCGCTCGTTCAGCGCCGGCGCCGACCTGAAAGACATCGAAAACCCGAAGCCGGTCAGTGAAATCCTGCAGGAGGAATACCGGCCGATCCTGGAGTGCATCGCGACCATGCGTCAGCCCGTGATCGCGGCGGTGGGCGGCTCCGCGGCGGGCATCGGCATGTCGTTCGCGCTCGCTTGCGATCTGCTGGTGATTGCGGACAACGCCTTCCTCATGTCCGCCTTTTCAAACATCTCGCTCCTGCCGGACGGCGGGCTCAACTGGTTCCTGGTGCGCCAGCTCGGCTATCGCCGCGCCTATCAGCTCGCGATCGAGGCGGAGCGCATCCCGGCGGAGCGCTGCGTGGCGCTCGGGCTCGCGAACCGGGCCGTCCCCGCCGAAAAGCTGATGGACGAGACGCTCGCCTGGGCGCAGGCGCTCGCGCAACGGGCCCCGCTCTCGCTCGCCGCCACCAAGCAGGCGATGCGGCACGCGCTGGCGCACGACTGGGAGAGCACGTTCGACGTCGAGGCGCCGCTGCAGCGCAAGCTGCGCGACAGCGAGGACTGCGCCGAAGGCGTGCGCGCCTTCTTCGAGAAACGCAAGCCCGGATTCAAGGGCCGGTAGGAGCGCGCATCGCGCGCGACCAACCAATGATCAGAGACCGAACATGACCCGCAAGATCTTTACCGAAGACCACGACATCTTCCGCGACGCCGTGCGCGCCTTCATGCAGAAGGAGATCGGCCCGAATGCCGACCGCTGGCAGGAGCAGGGCATCGTCGACCGCGAAGCGTTCCGCAGGGCGGGCGAGCAGGGCCTGTTGCTCATGTGGGCCGACGAGCAGTACGGCGGGGCCGGCGTTGCGGATTTCCGCTACGAGCAGATCCTGATCGAGGAGAACGCGCGCTACGGTGACCCCGGCTTCTTCATGACGCTGCACAGCCGGCTCGTCGGCCCTTACATCGGCGAGCTCGGCACGCAGGAGCAGAAGGCCCGCTGGCTGCCGAAGTGCATCACCGGCGAATACATCCTCGCGGTGGCGATGTCCGAGCCCGGCGCCGGCAGCGACGTCGCGGGCATCCGCACGCGCGCGGAGGACAAGGGTGACTACTGGCTCCTGAACGGCTCGAAGACCTACACGTCGAACGGCATCAACGCCGATCTGGTCGTGGTCGCCGCGCGTACCCAGCCCGACAACCCGCACGGCCTGAGCCTGTTCGTCGTCGAGCGCGGCATGGAGGGGTTCGAACGCGGCCGTAACCTGAAGAAGATGGGGTTGAAGAGCCAGGACACCGCTGAGCTCTTCTTCAACAACGTGCAGGTGCCGAAGGAAAACCTCCTGGGCGAGCTGCACCGCGGGTTCTATCACCTGATGCATTTCCTCGCCGAGGAGCGGATGCTGGGCGCCGTGGGTTACCTCGCATCTGCGGACGTGGCGTTCGATCTCACGCTTGACTACGTCACCCAGCGCAAGGCGTTCGGACAGCGGATCGCCGATTTCCAGAACACACGCTTCAAGCTCGCCGATATGCGCACGCAGATCGACGTGGCGCAGGCCTACGTGGACCAGTGCGTACTGGAGCACAACGACGGCGAGCTCGCTCCGGAGGACGCGGCCAAGGCCAAGCTCTTCACGAGCGAGCTCGAGGGACGGGTGATGGACGATTGCGTGCAGCTGCACGGCGGCGCGGGCTACATGGACGAGTATCCCATCTGCCGCATGTACCTCAACGCGCGCGTCTCGCGCATCTACGCCGGCAGCTCGGAGATCATGCGCGAGATCATTGCCCGCTCCATCGGCCTCGACCCGCGCCGCAAGGGCGCGGAAAAAGCCGAGCGCCGCGCCAGCGCCGCGTAGGAGCGCGCATCGCGCGCGACCGATCGTTGCAGGCGGAAATTCCTGACCTCCTGCCCGGTTCAGGCGTGCGCGCTGCGCGCTCCTACTGGTCCCGTCGGGTGCATCGGGATAATCTGCCGCTTTTCGTTGCCGGGAGGGGAACGATGCGCGTGGCTTTCGTCGGACTGGGAGTGATGGGGTATCCGATGGCGGGTCACCTGTCGCGCGGCGGGTACGAGACGACCGTCTACAACCGCACCACGGCGAAGACGGAAGCGTGGCGCGCGGAATACCGTGGCAAGCGCGCGGATTCCCCCGCCGCGGCGGCGGCCGCGGCCGACGTCGTGTTCTGCTGCGTCGGCAACGACGACGACGTGCGATCGGTGATCCTCGGCGAGCAGGGCGTGCTCGAGGGCGTCGCGGCCGGGGCGGTGATCGTCGATCACACGACGGCCTCGGCGGTAGTGGCGCGGGAGGTGCAGGCGGCCGCGGCTGCCAGGGGCGCCGGTTTTCTCGACGCGCCCGTCTCCGGCGGTCAGGCCGGCGCCGAGAACGGCCAGCTCACGATCATGGTCGGCGGCGACGAGGCGGTGTTCGAGCGCGTGCTGCCGGTCATGCGCAGCTACGCGAAATCCTGCACGCGCATCGGGCCGGTCGGCTCGGGGCAGCTCGCGAAAATGGTCAACCAGATCTGCATCGCAGGGATCGTGCAGGGCTTGTCCGAGGGCCTGCATTTCGCGCAGCGCGCCGGCCTCGACGTCGAGGCGGTGATCGGCGCGATCTCGAAGGGTGCGGCGCAGTCCTGGCAGATGGAGAACCGCTGGCGGACGATGGTGAACGACGAGTTCGACTTCGGCTTCGCCGTCGAGTGGATGCGCAAGGACCTGAAGATCGCGCTGGAGGAAGCGGCGCGTAACGGCGCGAAGCTGGAAATGACCGCCCTTATCGACCGCTACTACGCGGAAGTGGAGGCGATGGGCGGCAGGCGCTGGGATACCTCCAGCCTGATTCGACGGCTGTAGCGCGCCAAATGGCCCCGCGGTGCGTCCCGATCGGGTATACTTTGCTGCGTCACAGGGGTGGCCGGCTCCGCGCTTGCGAGCGACGGGGCAGTAAACCGGCCTGAGATCCGCGCTGCCACGGGTAGCGGCAGCCCATGCGGGAACCCTTAGAACCTGACCCGGGTAATACCGGCGTAGGAAGAGGATCCAGCCATGCTGCACTCCCTGCCGTTGCGGCGAAGCGTTTACGCGGCCGCGTTGTTGTTCATCCACCTGTCCGTCGCCGCGCAGCAGAACGCCGGCGACGAGCCGATCGAGGAAATCGTCGTCACCGCCGACTTCCGCGGGCGCGTGGCGGACGAGCTGCCCGCGAGCGTCACCGTGCTCGACGGCGACGAGATCGGCGCGCTCGCCGTGCAGCATTTCGAGGAGCTGATTCCCGTGGTGCCGAACCTCAACTGGTCCGGCGACGGCAACCGCGCGCGCTTCTTCCAGATCCGCGGCGTCGGCGAGCTCGAGCAGTACGAGGGCGCGCCGAACCCCTCGGTCGGCTTCATCATCGACGACATCGACTTCAGCGGTATCGGCGCGGTCGCCACGCTGTTCGACGTAGCGCACGTGGACGTGCTGCGCGGCCCGCAGGGCACGCGTTACGGCGCGAACGCGATCGGCGGTTTGATCTACGTGCAGAGCACCGAGCCGAGCGAGGAGTGGGAAGGCCGCGTGCAGGTCGGCGGTGCGCAGGACGATGCGTTTTCCGCGGGTGCGGCCGTTGGCGGCCCGCTGACGAGCGACGGCTCGCTCGCCTTCCGCGCCAGCGCGCATCACCACGAAAGCAACGGCTTTCGCGACAACCCGTTCCTCGGCCGTGACGACACGAACGGACGCGACGAGACGAGCCTGCGCGCGAAGGTCTCGTGGGAAGCGGGCGACGATTGGGACATCGGCCTCGCGGCGATGCTGATCGACCTCGACGACGGCTACGACGCGTTCGCGATCGACAACTCCCTCACCGTGCTCTCCGATCAGCCGGGGCGCGACGCGCAGCGGAGTTTCGGCTCCGCGCTGCGCGCGACGTGGTCCGGCGCCCGGCGCTTCGAGCTCACCTCGATCACCTCGTACGCCGATTCCGACATGCAGTTCGATTTCGACGCAGACTGGGGCAACCCGCAAGCCTGGGCGCCCTTCACCTACGATTTCATCTCGGCGAACGACCGAGAGCGCGAGACCCTGAGCCAGGAGCTGCGCCTCGCGTCGACGGAGGCCGGGCGGATTTTCGGCGGCTCCACCGACTGGCTGGCCGGCCTGTACCTGCTCGACCTCGACGAGAGCCTGGCGACGCTGAACCAGGGCGTCTATTTCGATCCGTTCTCCGGATTTGCGGACAGCGTCGCCGACGCGCTCGCGAGCCGCTTCGAGGCGCTGAACACCGCGGCCTTCGGCCAGCTGAGCTTCGCCGTGAGCGAAGCGGGCGAGCTCGGCTTCGGGCTGCGCGTGGAGCACCGACGCACGGATTACGCGGACTCGAACGGCCTCGCGCTCGACCCCACGGAGACGATGCTGGGCGGCGAGCTCAGCTATACGCACACCTTCGACGAGGGCTTGCGCGCGTTCGTCTCCCTGTCGCGCGGCTACAAGGCGGGCGGCTTCAATCTCGGCCCGGTGCCGGAAGGCGGCCGCGAGTTCGGACAGGAGGGCCTCTGGAGCCTCGAGAGCGGGCTGAAGGCGCTGTGGCTGGACGGCACGCTTTCCTTCGACGGCTCGGTGTTCTACACGCACCGCATCGATCAGCAGGTCCGCACCTCCGTGCAGCTCAACCCGAACGATCCGGCGTCCTTCATCTTCTTCACGGACAATGCCGCGCGCGGGCGCAGCGTCGGGCTGGAGGCCGAGGTGCACTGGATGCCCGCGGAGGCCTGGCAGCTCTACGCGAGCGCGGGGTTGCTCGACGCGAAATTCAAGGAGTTCTCGAGCGGGACTGCCGACCTGAGCGGCCGCGACCAGGCGCACGCCCCGAGCTACACGCTCGCGCTCGGCGGCGAGTACCGCCACCCGGGCGGCTTCTTCGCGCGCCTCGACCTCTCCGCGCGCGACGCCTTCTATTTCGACGTCAGTCACGATCAGCGCTCAACGCCGTACCAGCTCGTGAACGCGCGGCTGGGCTATGAGACGGAGCGCTGGACCGCCACGCTCTGGGCGCGCAACCTGCTCGACGAGACTTATGCCGTGCGCGGCTTCTTCTTCGGCAACGAGCCGCCGGATTTCCCGAACGAGCTCTACATCCGCCGCGGCGATCCGCGCCAGGTGGGTGCCACTATCGAAATGAGGTTCTAGACGATGCGAGTAGCCGTCGACATCAGCCTGTATCCCCTCGCCGAGGAGTTCCTGACGCCGATCGAGGACGTCATCCGCCGCTTCAACGAGCACGACGGCGTGGACGTCGAGACGAACGCGATGAGCACGCAGATCCGCGGCGAATACGACACCGTCATGCGGGTGCTCGGGAGCGAGATGAAGCGTACGTTCGAGCAGGTGCCGAAGGCGGTGTTCGCGATCCGCATTCTGAACAACCCGCTCGGCGACTGAGCACGGTGGACGGCCTGGCGAGCACCTTCGTCGCGCAGCTGCGCGCGTTCTCGCCCGCGGAGGCGGTCGCGGTCGCCGCCGCGATCGCCTACCTGCTGCTTGCCATCCGGCGCAACATCTGGTGCTGGCTGTTCGCCGCGCTGAGCACCGTCATTTACGTCGCGCTGTTCGTGCGGGCGAAGCTGTACATGGAGTCCTTGCTCAACGTGTTCTACCTCGGCATGGCGGCGTACGGCTGGTACGCGTGGCGCTACGGCGGCGGCCGCGACGACGCGGGGCTGCCGGTCACGAAATGGCCGCTGCCGGTGCACGCCGCGGGCTTGCTGGCCATCGCCGCGGGCACGGCGACGGCGGGTTACGGGCTCGACCGCTGGACCGACGCGGCGTTTCCGTACGCGGATTCGGCCACGACGATCGCCGCCATCTGGACCACCTTCCTCGTCGCGCGCAAGGTGCTCGAGAACTGGTGGTACTGGCTCGTGATCGACAGCGTGTCCGTGTACCTGTACTGGTCGCGGGACCTGCCGCTCACGGCGCTGCTGTTCGTGCTGTACGTCGCCCTCATTCCCGTCGGGCTCGCGGCCTGGCGCCGCGCCTGGGCCGAGCAGCAGGGCGCGGCCGCGGCGTGACCGATGCGCTCGCCGCCGCGGCCGCGATCGCCCGCATCCCGGGCGTGGAGCCGGCCCGGGCGCGGTATCGTTTGCTGTCCGCAAACTTCACGAACACGCTGTGGCTGGTGGAAACGGGGGAACGCCGGCTGGTGCTGCGGCTCGACACGCGGTACGCGCGCGCGCTCGGGCTCGATCGTGGCACCGAGCGCACGGTGCTCCAGCAGGCGTCCGCGGCCGGCATCGCGCCGCGCATTCTGCACGCCGATCCGGACGGCGGTGTGCTCGTGTACGAGTACCTGCCCGGCCGGAGCTTGCGCGCGGAGAATCTCGCCCGTGCGGAAAACCTCGAAGCGCTGGCCGCCTTGCTCCGGCGGGTGCACGCGCTGCCGCCCTCCGGCGTGCCGTTCGATGCGCAGGGCGCGGCGGAGAACTATCACGCGCTCCTGCAATCGCACGAGGAGTTCCGCGCCGTGGCGCGCCACTGCCGCAACGTCGTCGCCAGCGTGGCGCCGCCCGGGGAGCGGGTCTGCTGCCACAACGACGTAGTCGCGGGAAATGTCATCGCCACGCCGGCGCTCACGCTGATCGACTGGGAATACGCCTGCGACAACGACCCGTGGTTCGACCTTGCTTCGCTGATCGGCTATCACGATCTCGACGAGCGGCAAGTCGAGACATTCGTGGGTGCGTACAGCGGGTCGAGCAGCGGGGAATCGCGCGAGCGCCTGAACGTTCAGCTGCGCCTGTTCGACGCCCTGCAGTGGATGTGGCTCGCCGTTCGTCAGATCGCGCTGCCGGAACATGCGCAGCAGGTCCGGCTGACGCAGCTCGCCCGGCGCGTTCGCTGAGAGACGCGAACGCCGGCGTCAGGCGCGCCCGACCATGAAAGCGAGGCGGCGAGTTGTGCCGCGAACGCCTTGACCTTGGCCGAATGCTGGCGCTATGTCGGGCCGACGAGGATCTTCACGGCCGGGTGGCGTTGCTGGAATTCCTGGATCAGCGGCAGCAGGGTGATGCGGCCGGAGACCACGGTGGCCGCGCCGGGGAAATCGCCGAAACGATCGCCTTCCTGGCAAGCGACAAGGCACGCTACGTGACCGGACACACGCTGACGGTGGACGGCAAATATACCGCGCAGGCGCGACAGGGGAGGACAGTGCCCGGCCGCCGCGGCATCGGCCGCGAGCAGGCGGGCGATCACCAGGCGTTGCGGAGCTCGCGGAGCTTGAGAAAGACGGTCTGCGGGTCCGGGTCGGCAGCGATGCGCGGGTCGGCTTCGCGCAATCGGGCGATTACCGATGGGCTCTGCAGCCGGAAGAAGACGTTGATCTCGCGCTCCTCGCCGAGGGTCGTCACGTAGGCGTCGGCCGGGTCCTGTTCGCGGTACTTCGCGAGCATCTCGGCGGCGGGCGCGTTGTCCGGCTCGCGATCCAGCGCGAAGGCGAGGTTGTTGGCGAGGTAGTCGTGACCCGGATAGAGGCGCGTTTCGTCGGAAAGCCGCGACAGCTTGTTCACGAACGTGCGATAGAGCTCCACCGGATGTCCGCCGTTGTGGCAGTTGCCGGCGCCTGCGTTGAACAGGGTGTCGCCGCTGAACAGCGCGGGCGGATCGGTGTGCGACAGCAGGCAGATGTGGCTCATCGTGTGCCCCGGCGTGTCGAGACATTCGAGCTCGACGGTGCGGCCGACGCGTAGTACGTCGCCCTGGCCGACACCGCGCGTCATCCCCGGAATACGGCGGCCGGCGTTCTCGTGCGCAATGACGGCCGCGCCCGTCGCCTCGACCATGCCTTTGTTGCCGCCCGTATGATCGCCATGTTCGTGTGTGTTGAGGATCTCCCGGATGGTCCAGCCGCGCTCGCGCGCGACGGCGAGGCACTGGCGAAAATCGAGCGGGTCGATCGCGAGCGCGTCGCCCGTCTCCGCGCAGGCGATCAGGTAGTTGAAGTTCCGGAGGGAGTTGCCGGTCCAGAGCTGTTCGACGATCATTGCCGTTCCTTATTGCTGCAGGAGCGCGCATCGCGCGCGATTCAGGGTGGGCTGCGCCCGGCCGCTCGAGCTTCGCCACCGATAACGGTCGCGCGCGATGCGCGCTCCTACGGCGCACGTTTGACGTGTCCCGCTGTCATACAGACATCACGGGATTTTAGTGCCTTCGGGGAGAGATTCCATGCGTACAGCCGTCGCGGCAGTCCTGGCGGGCCTCGTGCTCGCCGCCTGCGGTGAATCGGGCACGCCTCCCGCCGAGCAGCTGGCTGGCGGCGGCGCAAGCAAGGAAAGCGAGGAGCAGATGTCACGAGTTTTCGACATGCCGTATCTTATGCGCGACCTCGACAACGGGTTGCGCGTCATCGTCGTCCGCACGGACTATCCCGACATCGTCTCGCTGCAGATTCCCGTGCAGACCGGCTCGCGCAACGAGGTCGAGCCCGGCAAGTCGGGCTTCGCGCACTTCTTCGAGCACATGATGTTCCGCGGCACGGAGCAATATCCGCCGGACGTGTACGGCGCGATCCTGAAGAACACCGGCGCGAACCAGAATGCCTACACGACGGATGACTACACCAATTACCACACGACGTTCACGAAAGCCGATCTCGAGAAGATGCTCGAGATCGAGGCCGATCGCTTCCGCAACCTGAGCTACTCCGAAGCGGCATTCCGTACCGAGGCGCTCGCGGTCAAGGGCGAATACCTCAAGAACTATTCTGACCCGACCTCCAAGGCCTACGAGCGCATCCGTGACCTCGCGTTCGACAAGCACACTTACAAGCACACGACGATGGGCTTCCTCGAGGACATCGAGGACATGCCGAACCAGCTCGAGTACTCGCGGCAGTTCTTCGAGCGCTGGTATCGGCCGCAGAATGCCGCGGTGATCGTCGTCGGCGACGTGGATCCCGAGGCGACCTTCCAGCTGGTGAACAAATACTGGGGCGGCTGGGAGCGCGGGAACTACCGCGTGGAGATCCCGGTCGAGCCGCCGCTCGATGGCCCGGTATACGAGCACCTCGCCTGGGACGCGCAGACCCAGCCCTGGATCTACATGGCCTTTCGGGGCCCGGCGTTCGACCCGTCCGACAAGGCGATGCCGGCGATGGACCTGGTGGCTTCGATCTGGTTCTCGGAATCCTCGGATCTCTACCGGGAGCTCGTGCTGGAGAAGCAGTCGGTCGACCAGCTCGCGACGTACTTCCCGAACCGCAAGGACCCGAACCTGCTCATGGTGTACGCGCGGCTGACCGACGAGCAGCACGCGCCGGACGTGATCGCCGCGATCGACCGCACGTTCGCGCGGGCACGCACGGAGCTCGCCGACCCGAAGCTGGTCGCGGACACGAAGTCGCGCCTGCGCTATCTGCTCACGGCGCAGCTCGACAGCTCGGAGCACATCGCGGACGTGCTGGCCGCCTACGTGCAGCACGCGCGCACGCCGGAGACCATCAACGAGCTGTACCGCACTTACGATTCGCTGACGGCCGAGGACCTGCGCCGCTACGCGAACGAGTTCTTCGTAGATGCCGGAAGGGTGACGGTCACGCTGTCGAATGCGGACGCGATGGCGGGGGTCGACGGCAAGGCATCGATCGATGCGCTGGTCGCGGCGGCGGAACCAGGCCCCGTAGTAGCGCGCATTGCGCGCGACCCGGACTCGGAACCCGCCGCCGCGGCATCGCGCGCGATGCGCGCTCCAACAGGGCTGAATCCGGGCTCGCCGCAGCACGAGCCGGCGCCGGTGTCCATCGTGGCGCAGGCCTCCGCGACCTCGCCGCTGGTCGACGTCGCGATCCTCGTGCATGCCGGCGCCGCGATGGATCCGCCGGGCAAGAAAGGCCTCGCCGCGCTGACCGCCGCGATGATCACCGAAGGCGGCTCCACCGCGCACACGATCGAGCAGATCAACGAGGCCATGTACCCGATCGCGTCGGATTTCACCGCGCAGGTCGACAAGGAAATGACGCGGCTCTCCGGCCAGGTCCACAAGGACAATCTGGATACCTGGTACGCACTCGCGATGGAGCAGCTCCTGTCGCCCGGCTGGCGCGAGCAGGATTTCCGCCGCGTGCGGACCCAGCTCGTCAACGCCATCCGCACCGGCCTCGTCGGCAACAACGACGAGGAGCTCGGCAAGGAGCTCCTGTACGCCGGGATCTACGGGCCCGAGCATCCGTACGGGTCGCTCAACCTCGGCGATGTGAGCGATCTCGAATCGCTGACGCTCGACGACGTGCAGGCTTTCTACGCGCGCTACTACACGATCGACAACCTCACGGTCGGGCTTGCCGGGGGCTACCCGGAGTCGTTCGCCGGCCGCATCGCCGACGACCTGCAGGCACTGCCGGCAGGGGAGCGCGCGTCGCTCGACCTGCCGCCGGTCCCCGACGTGGACGGGAACCGTGCCGTGATCGTCCGGAAGGAGACCCCGGCAGTCGCGGTATCGTTCGGTTTTCCAATCGAGCTCACGCGCGGCGACCCGGACTGGGTGGCTCTGTGGCTCGCCCGCTCATATCTCGGCGAGCACCGCAGCACCAACAGCCACCTGTTCCAGCGCATCCGCGAAGCGCGCGGGATGAACTACGGAGACTACGCCTACATCGAGTACTTCCCGCGCGGCATGTTCCAGTTCGCGCCGGACACGAACCTCGGACGCCGGCAGCAGATCTTCCAGGTCTGGATCAGGCCGTTGCGCAACGTGAACGATGCGCAGTTCGCGACCCGGGTGGCGCTGCACGAGCTCGACAAGCTGATCGACGAAGGCATGAGCGAGACGGATTTCGAGGAGACGCGGAGCTTTCTGAGCAACTTCGTGAGCCTGCTGACCGACGGCCAGTCACGCCAGCTCGGGTACGCGCTCGACAGCCAGTACTACGGCACTGACGCGTTCTCCGAGTACGTGCGGGCCGCGCTCGGACGCCTCACGCTCGAGGACGTGAACCGGGTGATCCGCGAGAACCTGCGCACCGACAATGTGCAGTTCGTGTTCGTCACGCGCGACGCGGAGGAGCTCAGGCGCCGTCTGATCGAGGATGCCCCGTCACCGATCACCTACGACTCGGAGAAGCCGGCGGAGCTGCTGCGCGAGGACGAGCTGATCGCGAAGCGGCCGATCCCGTTCGACGACGGCGCCGTGCGCATCGTCCCGGCGGAGGAGGTCTTCCAGTAGGAGCGCGCAACGCGCGCGACCAGAAATCGCACCGGACCGTAGGAGCGCGCAACGCGCGCGACCAAAATCGCACCCGCGCCGGCACACGCCGGGTGCGCTGGCGACGCACCCGGCCTTTCGGCCTGCCTTCAGCTGCTGAAGCACTCGAGCAGGACGTCGTCTCCGTCGTCGGCGCGCGTGACGCGCACGTAATCCGTGCCGTCCGGGCAATTCATCGTGTGGCTGTCGGAATCTCCGTCCTCGCCGATGCAGGTCCAGCCGACGTCGTCGTCGCCGTCTTCGTCGAGCTCGAACGTGGCGTTCTGCCCGGACTCCACGAAGAACTCACTGTCGCCGTCGTCCATGTCGTCGCCGTCGTCCATGTCGTCCAGGCTCTCGCCCTCACCTTCGAGCGTGTCCGGATCGACCTGGACCATCCCGTCGCACTCGCCCTGTTCCGAGTCGAGCAGACGAGCCCCCGAGGGCAGGGTGGCATTGCCGGCCTCCTCGCCGAGACCGGGCGTGTTCACGGCGGCACAACCCCCGAGCAGCACGGTCAGGAGCAAGCCTGCCGTTCCGGCAAGTAATTTCTGCATGTCTGTCTCCTTGCAGGGAATACCCGCGCCGCTTGAAATCGCGACACGGGGCCGGTGTCGAATTGACAACGGAGAAGGGTGCAAAATGCGTGCCACGGGGGAGCCGCGGCACAACCCGCAGCGCACCCGGCGGTGCCAGGAGCGGCGGCAGCGGGCGAGCAAATCTCCTATCCGGACGCGAAAAAGCCGGGCGCGAAGGCGAGCTCGTTGTCGCCGGCACGGCGGCCTCCTACACTCCCGGCATGATCTTCCGCCAGCTGTTCGATGCGGCGTCCTGCACCTACACCTACCTGCTCGCCGGCAGCCCGGGCGGCGAGGCGCTGATCATCGATCCCGTGCTCGAGAAGGTGGACCGCTATCTCCAGTTGCTGCGGGAGCTCGATGTGCGGCTGCTCAAGGCCATCGACACGCACGTGCACGCGGACCACGTCAGCGGGCTGGCCGCGCTGCGCGACCGCACGCGCTGTATGACCGTGATGGGCGAGCAGAGCCAGGTGGACGTGGTGTCGGTCCGGGTCGCCGACGGCGATCCCGTGGACGTCGGCGGCGTGCACCTCACCGCGCTGTACACACCGGGTCACACCGACGACTCTTACTCCTTCGTCATGGCGGACCGCGTGTTCACCGGCGACACCCTGCTGATCCGCGGCACCGGGCGCACCGATTTCCAGAACGGTGACGCGAAGGCGCAATACGACTCGCTCTTCAACAAGCTGCTGCGGCTACCCGACGAGACGTTCGTGTACCCCGCGCACGACTACAAGGGCGACACGGTCTCGACGATCGGCGAGGAGAAGGCGTGCAATCCGCGCCTGCAGGTGAGCTCGGTCGACGAGTACGTCGAGCTCATGAGCAACCTGCACCTGCCCAACCCGAAGATGATGGATGTCGCCATCCCGGCCAACGTGCACGTCGGCCTGGCGCAGGAGGCGCTCGATGCGCGCGGCTGCTCGCTCGGCTGCGACGACCTGCGGGCGTTGCTCGGACGCCCCGACGTGCTGCTCGTGGACTTGCGCGAGGCGGCCGAGCGTGAGCGGCGCGGATTGATCCCGGGATCGGTGCACGTCCCGTACGCCACGCTGTCCGCGGCGCTCGCCCCGGACGGCGTGCTGAACGCGGCCGCCGCCGGCAAACGCGTCGTTTTCTATTGCGCCTACGGCGAACGGTCGGCGATGGCGGTGGAAGCGGCACGCGAAGCCGGCCTCGCCTCCGCGGTGCATTTGAAGGGCGGCATGGACGCCTGGAACCGGACCAAAACCCTGTAGGAGCGCGCATCGCGCGCGATGCGCGCTCCTACGTTCCCGGCCAGACGATCGGGGCGAGGAACGCCACCGCGAGCCCCAGGATCACCGTCAGCGGCGTGCCGACGCGCACGAAGTCGGCGAAGCGGTAGTCGCCGGGCTCGTACACCAGCAGGTTGCCGTGGTGGCCGATGGGCGTCAGGAAGGCGACGACGGCGCCCATCGCCACGCTGAACACCATGGCCGGCGCCGAGACGCCGAGCAGGCCGGCCATGCCGAGCGCGACCGGTCCGAGCAGCACGGTGGTCGCGGTATCGGACAGGATCTGCGTGAGCAGCGCGGCCGCCATGAACAGTGCGAACAGCACCCACGTCGTCTGCCAGTCCCGGGCCACGTCCGCGAGCCAGCCGGCGAACAGCGCCGCGGTGCCGGTCTGCTCCATCGCGAGCCCGAGCGGGATCGCGCCCGCGATGAATACGAAGATGCGCGTATCGATCGACTCGTAGGCCTGCCGCGGCGTGATGCAGCCGGTGGCGACCATGGCCGCCGCACCCGCGAGAAACGCCATGGTCACCGGCAGGATCTCGGCCGCAGCGGCCACTACCGTCGCCGCCATGATCGAGGCCGCGAGCCAGCCTTTGCCGAGCTTCGTATTGCGCGCCGCGAACGGCAGCAGCAGCAGGAATGACGGGTTGTCGCGCAGCTGATCCAGCGCCTTCTGGCTGCCCCACAGGACGAGCAGGTCGCCGCCCTTCAGCTGCACCTTGGAAAGCTCCTTGCGCATGAAGCCGCGCTTGCGCCACAGCCCGACGACGACGACGCCGTAGCGCGACAGGAAATCGATGCTGCCGATGTTCCTGCCGATCAGCTCCGAATCCGGGCCGACGACGGCCTGCACGAGACGCTCGCTGCCGAGCAGATCCTTGCGCTTCTCGTCGGGAATGGATTCGCCGTACTGCACGACAGCGTGCAACGCGAGCCCCTGCTGCTTCTCCAGGCGCGCGAGCTCGTCCGGGCTCGCACGGACCAGCAGCAGATCACCGGGAGCGATCTGTTTGCGCCGCCAGGGCCGGCCGCGGGATTCGCCGTTGCGCAACCAGTCCACGACCTGGAACCGGTCTTCGTGCTCGTCCCGGAAATCCTCCATGGTTTTGCCGCTGTGCGGCGAGTCCTCGAGGACGACCATCTCGGTGTAATAGCGCTCCAGGCGGAAGCGGTTTTCCTCCGTGGTGGCGCCTTCGCGCGTCGGCAGCAGCCAGCGGCCGAGCAGCAGGACGTAGAGTGTCCCGATTGCCGTCAGCACCGCGCCCACCGGCGTGATGTCGAAGATGCCGACGTCGTAGCGGCCGCCGCGTTCCAGCAGGTCGCGTGCGACGAGGAACGCGGGGGCGGCGATCACCGTCATGGTCGTGCCGAGCGACGCCGCGAAGGCCATCGGCATCATCAGCCGGGACGCCGGCAGGTTACGCGTGCGGTTCAGGTTCAGGATCACCGGCAGCATCATCGCGGTGATCATCAGGTGATGGCTGAACGCCGCCATCAGCGCGACCGACGGCATGATCACCAGCACGGCGCGCCAGACGTGCTCGCCGGAGAGGCGCGCGATCCAGGCCCCGAGCTCCTCGGTGAGTCCGGTCTGGCTCAGGCCGCCCGAGAGCACGAACATCGCGGCGAGCAGGATGGCGGGCTCGCTGGAAAAACCCGACAGTGCCTCGGGCGGCGACAGCAGGCCGGTAGTCGCCAGTGCGACGATGATAAGAACGCCGGTGAGATCGAGACGAATCCACTCCGTCACGAGCAACACGAGGGCGCCGGCGAGGATGATCAGAAAGAGGATCTGCTGGGGGTCCATCCCGTACGCTGGCACTGCTGGTGGCTTGTGACCTGTCCGGAATCAGCCGGCAGGACCCTGGATGCGGAACATGGTAGTGGCTGCGCCGGCCGGCGGCCAGCCGCTCACCAGGAACGGATTACGACCCCGCGGGACGTGAAACTCGGGGAATTCCGGAGGTGCTGCAGCAGCATGTCGCGCTGCTCGTCCGGCAGGTTGAAGCTCAGCAAGGCCTGCTCGGCGCGCTCGGGGTCGTCGCGTGCGATACGGAACACGATCTGCGTGATCGCGTCCCGGCGCTGCTCGACGCTGCCGATCGTCTCGATCAGGCGGCGCCGCGAGGGCGTGAGGTCGTCCCATTCCCCCGCCGCGCCGGCAATGGCGCCGTCGCGATCGGGTCCGCGCGGAAGCCGCTCCACCCATCGCTCGGCCGCCTGTGGATCGGATCGCGACCATTGGCTCATCACCATCCGCATGGCGGAGGCGCGCTCGGCGTCGCCGGAAAGCCGGGCGACGTCTTCGGCGGCATCGCGCGGCGAGCGATGCGCATACATCATGAACACCTGGGCGGCGAGCATCTGCCGCTGTCCCTCGTCAGGTATTTCTTTCAGCAGGTCGATGGCCATGCCCGGGTCGTTCCGGACCAGGCCCTGAACCATGCCCGAGACGAGCTCGGAATATCCCGGCGTGCCTTCGAAACGCGCGATGAAGCTGCGCGCCTCGGCGATGGACCTTTGCGCGGCCAGGTTGGCGGCGATCTGCTGGCGCCAGATCGGGGCGGAACGCTCGTCCAGCCTTGGCAACAGGGCGATCGCGGCGTCGAGGTCGGAACGCGCCAGTGTGAAAGCGGCGGACATCATGACCTCGTCACGATTGCCGAAATCCGCGGACAGCACCCAGTCGAGCGCCGCCTGCGGATCCGACTGCAGCCAGTTCATCGCCACGCGCTGCAGCATCATGCTCCGAAGCTCTCGATCGTCCATGGAGTCGGCCATCTGCGCCGCGCGCTGCGGATCGTTCTCGGACAGCCGCTCCGCCAGGGTGCCGAACGCCGCCATCCGCTGCCATCGGTTCTCGAGGCCGTTGGCGTGCGCGATGGCAAGCTCCGGGTTCGTTTCCGCGACCACGCCGATCACCATCGCGTACAGGCGATTCTCGATGCTGCCGTCATGCTTTTGTGCCCACGCGAGTGCCGCTTCGGGATCGGATTGCGCAAGCTGGACCGCGACCGTCCTGGCGACGGCGCGCCGCTGCCCGGGATCGTCGATCCGCTCGAACCATTGCAGCGCCTGCTGGACGTCGCGCGCCGCCACGGCCCCAAAGGCCGCCGCGAGCCGCGACCGGTTGCCCTTCGCTCCTTCAGCCGCAAGCAGCCGCTCGAGCGTGCCCGCGGGATCGACTTCCGCGGCCGATTGCGCGGCCGCGTCCTCGAACGCGCGCCGGAGCTCCGGCTCCTGGAACCGGGCCGCCCAGCGATCCGCGGCCTCGAGGCCGTTGCGCCCGAGCAGGAGCCCGAGATGCGCCGCCGCCCGGTGCCGTTCCAAAGCCGATTCGAGCCCCCGCACGTACGCGACGGCGGCCGCCGGATCGCCGGACGCGAGATCGTCGATGCGCAGGGAGCGCGTGCGGTTGTCGGGATCCGCATCGAGCCGGTCGGCGATCCGCATCGTGGCTTCCGGCTCCGCGCCCGCCGCCGCCGCGAACAGTCCCTGCGCGGCGCGCGCCCGTTCCATCCCCTCGAGGGTCGCGGCGTAGGCGAGCGCCGCGTCGGCATCGAGCTCGCCCCAGCGCCTCCATACCTCGCGCTCGAAATCCGGCTGCGCGGCGAAACCGGGCGTGCCCGCGAGCGCCAGCGCGGAGAGCGGGTCCAGCTCGGCCAGCCGATCGAACAGGACCAGCAGCACTTCGCGCCTGAGCGACGGATCGGCGATGCCGTCAGCCTGGAAGATCAGGTTCTGTACGGCCGCGGAATCGGAGCGCCCGGCCAGCGTGTACAGCGCCTCCATGCGCGCGAAATGGCCGGGCAGGGCAAGCAGCGCCTCGATGTCGCCGATCGCGCCGTAGCGGTTCTCGCGCTCGGCGCGCGCCTCCGCGGCCGACATCGACGGCACGTCGGCGAGCACGCGGCGCGCGTTCCGCGCGTCATTCAGGGCATACCACGCGATTCCCGCCGCACCGGCGACCGCGAGCAGCGCCACCGGGAGAATGAGCTTGCGCATCGGAGCGAGCCTCGACGATTGCGGCCGACGTACCCCTTACTTAAACCATTTGGGCTGTGATGAACAGCCGCGCCCGGCGCCGGTGGGAGGCGCGCCGTGCCGCCGCCTTAAGTCGTTGTTTGCGCACGCGGCCGCGATGTTGTTGTTTATGAGCAACAAGCGGATGGGCGCACCGGTGGCTGCCGCTGGGCGCTGCTCTAAAGGATTGACAAGGGTCGGCCTTTCTGAGAATGTCTCCGAAACACTACGTAGCCTTTGCACAACACGAAAAGGTTGTCGAGGCTCCGGCAGGCGGTTTTCGACGACGCCTTCAGGCACGGCTTGGCGGGGGATAAAAAGCCAAGACTCAGTACTGAGATGGTGATCAGCGGCTCCTTCGGGAGCCGCTTTTTTGTCAGCGCCCGCCCGGCTGCTCCGCCTGCCGCCGCCCGCTCTGGTAGATTGCGCGGGGACCCGAAAGACACAAGAAGGGGAGCTCCCTCCATGACTCCGGAACGGCGCCGCGCCTACTGGCGCGCCAACCTGCGGCTCGTCGCCGCCTGCCTCCTCGCCTGGTTCGTCGGCTCGTACGGGCTGGGGATCGTCTTCGTCGAGGAGTTGAACCGGATCCGGCTCGGCGGGTTCAAGCTCGGATTCTGGTTCGCGCAGCAGGGCTCGATCTATCTGTTCGTGCTGCTCATCTTCTTCTACGCCTGGCGCATGAACCGGCTCGACCGCCAGTACGGCGCGCACGAAGACTGAGCGCGTATGGAGCTCAAGGCACTCACGTACCTCATCGTCGGCGCGAGCTTTGCGCTGTACATCGCGATTGCGTTCTGGTCGCGGGCGCGCAGCACCGGCGACTTCTACATCGCGGGCAAGACCGTCTCGCCGGTCGCGAACGGCATGGCGACGGCCGCGGACTGGATGAGCGCGGCGTCGTTCATTTCCATGGCCGGCCTGATCGCCTTCCTTGGCTACGATGCGTCCGTCTACCTGATGGGCTGGACCGGCGGCTACGTGCTGCTGGCGCTGTTCCTCGCGCCGTATCTGCGCAAGTTCGGCCGGTTCACCGTGCCGGAATTCATCGGTGAGCGCTACTACTCGAAAGCCGCGCGCATCGTCGCCGTCGTTTGCCTGATCTTCATCTCCTTCACCTACGTCGCCGGGCAGATGCGCGGGGTGGGGATCGTGTTTTCGCGCTTCCTCGAAGTCGACGTCACCGTGGGGCTCGTGGTCGGCATGGGGGTGGTGCTGATCTATGCCGTGCTCGGCGGGATGAAAGGCATCACCTACACGCAAGTCGCGCAGTACTGCGTGCTGATCTTCGCGTATACCGTGCCGGCCGTGTTCATCGCGATCCAGGTCACGGGCAATCCGGTTCCGCAGCTCGCGTTCGGCGGCGACATCGCCGGCAGCGACGTGAGCCTGCTCGCCAAACTGGACGAAACCGTGACCGCGCTCGGCTTCGGCAGCTACACGGCGGGTACGAAGAGCACGATCGACGTGTTCTGCATCACGCTGGCGCTCATGGTCGGGACCGCCGGCCTGCCGCACGTGATCGTGCGCTTTTTCACCGTGCCGAAGGTGCGCGATGCGCGCACGTCGGCGGGCTACGCACTGCTCTTCATCGCGATCCTGTACACGACGGCGCCCGCCGTCGGCGCCATGGCGCGCTATAACCTGATGAACACGATCCAGCCGGGGGAGATCGGCGCGCCGCACGGCAATCTGCTGGCCGAAGAGCGCCCGAACTGGATGCGCCGCTGGGAGGCGACCGGGCTCGTGGCCTTCGAGGACAGAAACGACGATGGTCGCATCCAGTATTACAACGACCAGAACGCGTCATTCGCGGAGGTTGCTGCGCGCTACGGTTGGGAGGGCAACGAGCTCACCGTCGACCAGGACATCATGGTGCTCGCGAATCCCGAAATCGCGGACCTGCCGAACTGGGTGATCGCGCTGGTGGCGGCCGGCGGCATCGCGGCGGCGCTCTCGACGGCCGCGGGACTGCTGCTCGTGATCTCGGCTGCCGCCTCGCACGACCTGATCAAGGGCATTTTTTTGCCGGGCATCTCCGAGAAGGGGGAGCTCCGGGCGGGGCGCATCGCCGCTGTCTTCGCGATCCTGATCGCGGGCTATCTCGGCTTCGATCCGCCCGGCTGGGTGGCGCAGGTGGTGGCGTTCGCCTTCGGCCTCGCCGCCGCCTCGCTGTTCCCCGCGATCCTGCTCGGCATCTTCTCCAAGCGCGTGAACAAGCAGGGTGCGATCGCCGGCATGCTGGTGGGGCTCCTGTTCACCTACGGCTACATCGAGTGGTTCAAAGGCCTGTTCCTCAAGTGGGCGGGCGCTCCATGGGGCGAGAACGTACCCGCGGAGTGGTTGTTCGGCATCTCGCCCGAAGGCATCGGCGTGGTCGGCATGCTGCTGAATTTTGCCGTGGCGACAGGCATCAGTTACGTTACGGCGCCGCCGCCGCAGGGCATCCAGGCGCTGGTGGACCGCATCCGCGTGCCGCGAGCCATCGAGGAGCATTGATGCACGATCTGCGAACGAAAGGCTTCCTGGCATTGCTTTGCGTGCCGGCCTTCGCGGCCGCGCAGGCGCTCGATGACACCGAGCAGCGCATGGCGGAGTGGATCGACGCGCACCGCGAGGATGCGGTCGCGCTGCTCGAGGAGACGGTGAACATCGACAGCGGCACGCTGAACCTCGAGGGCGTGGCGCAGGTCGGGCAGGTGATGCAGCGCGAGCTCGACGGGCTCGGTCTCGAGACGGAATGGATCGAGCTGCCGGCGGCCATGCAGCGCGCCGGGCACCTGGTCGGACGGAAGGAGGGCACGCGCGGACCGAAGCTCCTCCTGATCGGTCATCTCGACACCGTGTTCGAGTCCGAGGGCGCGGCGTTCCGGCGCGAGGGTAACGTCGCGTCCGGCCCGGGCGTCGTCGACATGAAGGGCGGCAACGTGGTGATCGTGTACGCGCTCGAGGCGCTGCGCGAAGCCGGCGTACTGGATGATCTCCCGGTGGCCGTGATTTTCACCGGCGACGAGGAGAAACCCGGTGAGCCGCTCGCCGTCACGCGCGCGCCGCTGGTCGAGCTGGGCGAGTGGGCGGACGTCGCGCTCGGCTTCGAGCAGGCGGTGCGCGAGGAGGGAGTCGATTACGCGACCATCGCGCGCCGCAGCTCCAGCGACTGGCGGCTCGAGGTGACCGGCAAGCGGGCGCATTCGTCCGGCGTGTTCAGCGACGACGTCGGTGCGGGCGCGATCTTCGAAGCCGCCCGCATTCTGAACGATTTCTACGAGCGGGTCCGCGGCGAGCAGTACCTGACGTTCAATGCCGGTGCGATCGTCGGCGGCACGGACGTCGCGTACGATTACCAGCAGACGCGCGGCACGGCGTTCGGCAAGACCAACGTGGTGCCGAGCAGGGTCGTCGTGCACGGCGGCATCCGCACGATCTCGCCGGAGCAGCTCGAGCGCGCACGCGCGGCGATGCGCCGGGTCGTGTCAGAACACCTGCCGCGGACGGACGCGAGCATCGTGTTCGAGGACGGCTACCCGCCGATGGCGCCGACGGAAGGCAATCGGCGCCTGCAGGCAGCGATGTCGCGGATCAACGAGGCTCTGGGCCGCGGCCCGATGCCGGCGCTCGATCCCGCGAAGCGCGGCGCCGCGGACATCTCCTTCGTCGCACCGTACACGGACGCCCTGGCGGGCGCCGGTCCGCTGGGCGCAGGCTCGCATACGCCGGAGGAGACGCTCGAGCTCGACTCGCTGCCGCTCGCCGCCAAACGCGCGGCGATCCTCGTCTACCGCCTCACCCGCTGATTCCGCCGCCGCCGCGCTGCAGGAGCGCGCATCGCGCGCGACCACAGAACCTGAACCATCGCACCGCACTCCTGCGCAGCCGCTTTCATCAATTGCACCGGAAATTGCAGCCCGGCGGCCGGGCCGTCTACGATGAGCACCCATGAGCAGCAGTGACGCGCGAGCGCAGGACACCGCAAACCGCCGGCGCGTGCAGGTGGCGCTGATCCTGACGGCCGCTTTCATGATCGTCGAAGTCGCCGGCGGGCTGCTCTCGGGCTCGCTCGCCCTGCTCGCGGACGCGGGCCACATGCTCACGGACACCATGGCGCTCGCGCTCGCCGCCGTCGCTTTCCGCATGGCGGCGCGGCCGGCGGACGCAAAACGCAGCTTCGGCTATCACCGTTTCCAGATCCTGGCCGCGTTCGTGAACGGCCTGACGCTGCTCGTGATCGTCGGCTGGATCCTGTTCGAGGGGCTGCAGCGCTTCATGGATCCCCTTCCTGTCACGGGCCGGCTGATGCTGGTCGTCGCGGCGGCGGGCCTGGTGGTCAACGTCGTCGTGTTCGCGATCCTGCACGGCGGCGATCAGGAAAACCTGAACATCCGCGGCGCGGCGCTGCACGTGCTCGGCGACCTGCTCGGCTCGATCACCGCGATCGTCGCGGCGATCGTCATCCTCGCGACCGGCTGGATGCCGATCGATCCGCTGCTCTCGGTCGTGGTGGCAGGACTCATCCTGCGCAGCGCCTGGCTGCTCGTGAAGCGCAGCGCGCACATTTTGCTCGAGGGCACGCCCGAGTGGATGGACGTCGAGAACATGCAGCTGAATCTGCGCGCCCGCGTGCCCGAGATCTGCGGTATCCACCACGTGCACGTGTGGGGGCTCACGCCACAGTACGTCATGCTGACCATGCACGTGCTGCTCCAGCGCGAGCACGGCGACACCACCGTCGTGGTGCGCCGGGTCAAGCAGCTCCTGCGGGAGGATTTCGGCATTCGCCACTCGACCATCGAGGTCGAGACCGGCGCCTGCGCCGACGGCGGCGCCGAGAGCTGCTGATCAGCCGGCGGGACGGACGATCCCGATGTAGGGCAGGGTGCGGTTCTGCTCGGCGTAGTCGAGGCCGTAGCCCACCACCCATTCGTTCGGGATGCTGAAACCGACGTAATCCAGCACGACGTCGACCTCGGCACGATCCGCCTTGTGCAGCAGCGTGCAGGTGCGGACGGAAGCCGGCCGGTGCGAGCGGAACAGGTCGATCAGGTAAAGCAGCGTGTGACCGGTGTCGACGATGTCCTCGACGATCAGTACGTGCTTGCCTTCGACGTTGCCGCGCACGTCCATGACCAGCCGCACCGCGCCGCTCTGCACGCTGGCGCCGCGGTAACTCGAGACGGCGATGAACTCGATCGTGCGCGGAATGGTGAGCCGGCGCGAGAGGTCGGCGAGGAAGATGAAGGAGCCCTTGAGCACGCCGACCAGCACCAGCGGTGACTTGTCCCGGTAGTCGGCGGAGATCTGTGCGGCGAGCTCGTCGACGCGCTGGGCGATGGCGAACTCGCTGATCAGCTCTCGCGGTGCGTTGTCGTCCTTCACTTCCGCCATTCTGGCTGCCATCGAGACCGGGTGCCGCCCGGGCGTGATTATAACAGCCGGGGTAGACGGTACTTGGACCTTGATCCAATGCCCGGGACGGGAGCTCGTGATTACACTCCACGGTCATGCGTTCGACAGCCATTGCCATACTGATCCTGGCGGCACCCGGCCTGGCACCGGCACAAGATTACGGCGGCCGCGCCGGCACATGGGAATTGTCGGTTGTGGGCCTGTACCAGCAGGCGGAGAAGACCACCGCAGGCGGCGGCTCGCTGGTCGACACGGAGGACGCCTTCGGCCTCGGCATCGGCTTTGGCTACTACCCGACGGAGCATCTCGCACTCGGCGCCGACTTCGAATGGCTGACCCCGGACTACACCGCCACGCTCGTCGGCGACAACGGTGCCACCTCGCAATTCGATCACGAGCTGGTCCAGATCAACTACCGTTTCAAGGGCGCCTACTACTTCCTCGAGGGTCCCTTCCAGCCCTATGCGGAGCTCGGCGCCGGCTGGACTTACGTCGATTCCAACGTCGCCAATGGACCGCCGATCGTCGGCTGCTGGTGGCATCCGTATTTCGGTGAAATCTGCGACGGCTATTACGACACGTTCGATGAAACGAGCTTTACCTACGGCGGCGCGCTGGGGCTGCGTTACGAGTTCCGTGGCGGCACCATCGTGAGGGTGAGTTACAACAACTACGAGGTGGACGGCAGCGGCGATGCGCCGGATCCGACGCTGAACGCCGCGCGCCTCGAGATCGCCTGGGAATTCTGAGCGGTGCTGCACGCCGCCAGCCTTCGTCGCACGGCGTTCGCAGTCACCTTTGCAGCGGCCGGCCTCATCGGGGCCTGCACGATGGCATCCCGCCCCGACCTGTCCGGCATGTCGTTCACGTCCGAGCCGCTGATCGGCAAGGTGATCTGGTGCGACCTGATCACCGAGGATATCGACACCGCGCGCCGGTTTTACGGCGGACTGTTCGGCTGGACCTTCGAGGAATCGAGCACGCGCGGGAATGACTACCTGCTGGCGCGGGACGGCAATGTGTACGTCGCGGGTCTCGTCGCCATCGAGCGCCCCGGCGACGGCACGCACCTGTCGCGCTGGCTGCCGTATGTCTCCGTTGCCGACGTCGACGACGCCGTGGAAAAGAGCCTCGCGGCCGGCGCCCGCCTCGCGGCGCCGGCGCGCGACGTGGGCCTCGGTCGGGTCGCGGCAATCGTCGATCCGCAGGGGGCGGTGATCGGCCTGGTCCGCAGCGCCGTCGGCGATCCGGACGATCGCACGACCGCGGCCGCTCCGGGCCGCGTGGTTTGGTCGGAGCTGCTCGCCGACGATCCCGCGGCTGCCGCCGGGTTCTATCGAACCGTGGTCGGCTACACGCCGCGAACCGTCGAACGGCGCCGCGGCGCCTACACCTTTCTCGCCGGGGCCGGCGGGGATCGCGCGGGCATCCTCGCGAATCCGTCAAAGGAGTGGGAACCGCTGTGGCTGACGTACTTCGGCGTCGACGACCCGCGCGCGGCGGCGGCCACGGCGGCCGAGCTCGGCGGGCACATCGTGCTGGAGCCCTCACCTGGAATCCGCGAAGGCAGCATGGCCGTGGTTACGGACCCGTCGGGAGCCGTGCTGGTGCTGCAACGCTGGTCTGTACAACAGGAGGCAGCGCAGTGAACGAGCTGGCACGGCGCACGGCAATGGTGACGGTCCTGCTCGCGAGCCTGCTGCTCGGCGGCTGCGAAGGCACGGTGGGCGTCGGCATGAGCGTGGGTGTGCCGGTCGGCAGTCACGGGTACATGTCAGTCAGCGGCACGCGCTGGCACTAGCGCGAGGGACGACGACCGTGGCCGGGGTTGTCCGCATGGCCGGCGCGTGGACCTCGGGCGGGTCGCCGGCGGGTCAGCACCAGCCGCCGGCGCGGGCGCGTTCCCGCGCTTCCCGCGGCACGTCCGTCGCGATGAAGTGCTTATGTAAAATCTGCACGCTCAGCAGGTGATTGACCATGGCGTCGAGCTGCGTGCGCGTCGCCGGCGTGGTCCCCGGCGCGGCGTGCAGCGCGAACACGTCGCGTACGCCGCCCGGATCGAGCAGTCCGGCCGCACGAATCGCCGCGTCGCCAAGGTACTCCCCTGCCAGCCGCTGCATCGCCGCCCACTTCGCCGCATCGGCGTGCGCCGGTGGCGCCATGAACGCGACCTTCTCCCGCTCGTACAGCCGCCTCGGCAGCAGCCCCCGCATCGCTTCGCGCAGCACGTACTTCTCCGTGCGGCCCTTGATGCGCAGCGGCGGCGGCACCGTGGCCGCGTATTCCGCGAGATGATGATCGAGGAACGCCGGCCGCGCCTCCATCGAGTTCGCCATGTCGACGCGATCGCCGCCCCAGGTGAGGATCTGCCCCTCGAGCATGGTCTTGATCCACACGTACTGCGCCTGGTCGAGCGGATTGCGCCCGGAGAGCGCGTCGGCATCGAGCGCTTCCGCTATCGCCCGGCCGGGCTCATAGCCCGAGAGCGCGCGCCGCAGCTCCGGGTGCAGCAGGCCGGGCACGCGCCGTCCGGCCGCGAGCCACGGCTGCAGGCACGACGGCGTGAAGCCGAGCAGCGCCTCGAAGGCCGGATCGTGCACCGCATCCTCGGCGAGCATGGCGCCGCGGAAACGCTCGTTGCGGCTCGCGAGCAGCGACGCCCATTCCGCGCGTTCGTTCGCCGGCAACCCGTGCAGACCGTGCAGGATGAAATCGCGGCGCAGCGCCGGGTAGCCGGCGAACAGCTCGTCGGAGCCCTCGCCGGTCAGCACCACCTTGTAATCCAGCTCGCGCATGCGCCGGCTCATGAGGAGCTTCGCGACCCCGAGCGTGTTGTAGATCGAGCGCTCCGTGTGCCAGAGCGTTTCCTCGCCGGCGCTGGACCTGAACGTCACAGATCGAGCAGCTCGGGCCGCTCGGCGAGCACTGCCGCGTGGATCCGCGCGAAGCCGATGGTGTGGATCGCGAGCGCGGCGATAGCCACGACCCCGACGAGGATCAGCAAGGCCTGGGTGAAATCCGTGCCGATCACCGCGCGCAGGCCGCCGAGCAGCGTGTAGCCCACGCAGATAGCGAGGATCACCGTCATGCCGTACAGGTACGGAATGCCGGTCAGCGCGTGGATGAGAATGCCGCCGGCCATGCCCATGCTGACCAGCCAGCCGAGGCTGCACGCGGGCGTTGTCGTGGCTGCGGTACACGAGACGCGGGCTGGTGAATGCCGGCGTCGTGTCTTCCTGCAGCACCACGGCCTCGCCCGGCACGCTCCAGCGCAGCTGGAAATAGCCCGCCGTCGCGACGTCGGTGCTCGCGTGCAGCTCGACGGGCGCCGCGCCGGCAGGGCACGCCGCTGCCAGCACTGCCGCGCAGAGGCCGATCAGGGAGAGACGGTGGAAACGGGAAGACGCCTGCGTTTGCGCAACCGGATCAGGGATGACGGATTCCTTGAAGGGCTGTCGTTGCGAACGGGCAAGCTATTGTATCGGATCGGGCTCGCGATTTCACGGGCTTCGCCGCCCGCCTGCGCCGCCACGCCGATATGCGGCATCGATATAAGGTCCGGCTCGCCCTTGTTGCGGGGTGCCGGGGCGCGGGATAGAGTAAACCAACGGCGCCACCTTCCTGCCGGCGCCTGTTCCTACTGTGCAGCTTTGCGCGCGAGGTCCGTACCCGGGCCGCTGGTCGCTGCGACCGCCGTGCATCCGCTCCCGGACCCCCGTTGCGCTCCATCGCGTTCCGTCAAAGGGGGATACCGCCATGAAGTTGCTCGTTACTGTGCGCGCCGCCACGCTGGCCGCCGCTTGCATGATGTGCGCCGTGCCGGCCGGGTTCGTGTACGCCCAGGCCACCGCGCCGGCCGCGGACGAAGAGCTCGAGGAAGTCGTCGTCACCGGCTCGCGCATCCGCCGCGATCCGCTCAACGAGGCGGCCGCCGTGATGGAGCTCGGCACCTCCGATCTCGAGCGCACCGGCCTCACGAACCTGGGCGACGCCTTGCAGAACCTGCCGGTCACCGGCTCGGCGATCAACTCGCAGTTCAACGTGCCGGGCAACTCCGGCTTCCCGCAGGACGGCTCCGGCATCGGCGCCGGCGCGGTGGAAATCGCGCTGCGCAACGTGGGCGCGAAACGCACCCTGGTGCTCGTCGACGGGCGCCGCTGGATCCCGGGCTCGTCCGCTTCCGGCGTGCCGAGCGCGGTCGATCTCAACACGATTCCCGACAACGTGATCGAGCGCATCGAGATCCTGCAGGACGGCGCGTCTGCAATCTACGGCTCGGATGCGATCGGCGGCGTCGTCAACATCATTACGACCTCCGACTACGAAGGCTTTCGCGCCGACGCGCAGGTCGGGCAGTACATCGGCGAGGGCGACGGCGAATCGTACGAGTACGCGGCGTTGTGGGGCGGCGGCACGGAATCCACCCACCTCGTGCTGAGCGCGGGCTACACGGAGGAGCGCGGCGTCGAAACCGCGGATCGCGACCAATCCGCGTTCCCGAACCCCTTCGCCACGAGCTGCGACGTGGAGAATACCTTGTGCTCGTCGTTCACCCCGCAGGGCCGCTTCGTGCTCGGGCCGAACTTCGATTTCGCCGACGTCACGCTGAACGACGGCGTGCTGAACGATGGCGCAGGCAATATCCCGGTGTTCGATCCGGCCAACCCCGGCTCTGGCGATTTTCACGCGTTCACCGGCGCCGACCGCTTCAATTTCAACGGGCCGGGGTTCAACTTCCTGCGCACGCCGAACGAGCGCGTCAATGTCTACGCGTCGGTATCCCACGAGCTCGCGGAGAACCTGGATCTGACGTTCAAGGCGACGTACACGAACCGGCAGTCCGCGACCAAGGCCGCGCCCGAGCCGCTGTGCCTCGGCAACGGCTGCGGCAATCGCATCAACGACCAGTTCGTGATTTCGGCGCTGAATCCATACAACCCGTTCGGTGTCGACCTTTCGGTCGCCAACGGCAACCTCGAGTTTTTCGCGCGGCGCCCGCTGGAATCGGGTCCACGCCTGTTCTTCCAGGACATCAACACGTATTTCCTGAGCGCGACGCTGGACGGCGAGTTCGAGCTCGCCGGCCGCTCGATGTTCTGGGACCTGACCGGCAGCTACGGGGACAACTACGGAGTCCAGGAGAACTTCAACACGCACAACGCCGCGAAGCTGCAGATCGCGATGGGCGATCCCGCGGTATGCGCCGCGGTGCCGAACTGCGTGCCGTTCAACTTCTTCGGCGGGCAGGGCCCCGACGGCACGGGCTCGATCACGGACGAAATGCTCGACTTCGTCCGCTTCACGCAGCGCGACGTGAGCGGGCAGACGATGCGCGATTTCGTGCTCAACCTCGGCGGCGACGTGCTCGAGCTGCCGGGCGGGCAGGCCGCCTTCGCGGTCGGCGCCGAGTTCCGCGATCACGACGGGTTCTTCCGGGCGGACCCGATCGCGGAGAGCGGCGAGACCGCCGGCATTCCCTCCGGATCGACGGAGGGCAGCTTCGACGTGACGGAATTCTATGCCGAGGTCAGCCTGCCGCTGCTGGAAGGGGCGCCGTTCGCCGATTACGTCGAGCTCAACCTCGCCGCGCGCACCTCGGACTACAGCACGTTCGGCTCCGAGAGCACGTGGAAGGCGAGCGCCCTCTGGCGGCCGATCGACGAGCTGTCGTTCCGCGCGTCGTTCTCGACCGGCTTGCGCGCTCCGGGCATCGGCGAGTTGTTCGGCGGCGCGGCACGCGAGGACTTCACCTTCCTCGATCCGTGCGCGGACGTGCTCGGGCAGTTCGGGTCCGCCAACGGCGGGCGCGACGCCGCGCAGCCGCAGCAGATCATCGACAATTGCGCGGCGCTCGGTGTGCCGGTCACGATGACCCAGGCCAATCCGCAGCTCTCCGCCGTGTCGGCCGGCAACGAGGACCTCGAGCCGGAGACCTCCGACAACTGGACGGTGGGCCTGGTCTGGAGTCCCGACTTCGACGGCGTCGACTGGATCGAGGGGCTGACGACCTCGATCGACTTCTACGACCTCGAGGTCGACGACGCGATCCAGGGCCTCGATCCGAGCACCCTCATCGAAGCGTGCGTATTGACTCTCGACCCGGTGACCTGCGCATTGACCCCGCGCACCAGCAGCGGCCAGCTGGGGCTGATCGACAACCAGCTGCAGAACATCGGTGGCATCAAGACGTCGGGCGTCGACATCGCGCTGGCCTGGGCGGGCCCGGAGACCGGCTTCGGGCAATTCAACGCCCGGTTCAACGCCTCGTACCTCGACAAATACGAGGAAATCACGGCCGACGCCCAGGGCAACCCGATCGTGACCGACCTGACCGGTTTGCACACGGAGGAGACTTTCCAGCGCGCGTTTCCGGAATGGCGCTGGACCACGAACGTGGACTGGCTCTACGAGCAGTGGGGCGCGAGCCTCGCGTTGCGCTGGATCGACGACATGACGCATCCCAACGGACCGCTCGATTCCGCGCTTTTCACGGACGTACAGGTGCGTTACACGCCCGCGTTCGCGAACGACGCGTTGACGATCGCGCTCGGCGTCAACAACGTGCTGGATGAGGACCCGCCCGCCTGCCTGTGCGGAGTCGTGGGCATGAGCCTCGTCGCGTACGACCTGCCCGGACGGGTGGGCTACCTGCGCTTCACCTACGAGCAGTGAGCCCGGCGCCGGCCGCGGCCGTGGGCCGCGGCCGGCCCACTGCCTGTCATTCCCGCGGTGTTGTGGGAGAATACCGGCGGCGGCCGGTCGCGTGGCTGTCGACTGATGCGCAGAGGCCCACCATGAGCAAAGAATCCATCGACCCACGGGTCTTCGATCTCTACGACGAGTACTGCCACGGTCGCATCAGCCGCCGCCAGTTCTTCGAGCGCGCCGCGCTCGCCGTCGGCGGCGTCTCGGCGGTGGCCATGGCGGAAGCGCTCCTGCCGCACTACGCGGAGGCGGCCGAGATCGCCTTTACCGACGAGCGCATCGTGCCACGCTACGTCGACTACCCGTCACCGGGCGGCACCTCCGGCGTAATGCGCGGCTATCTCGTGCAGCCGGCAGGCCCGGGTCCGTTTCCGGGCGTGCTGGTCATCCACGAGAACCGCGGGCTGAATCCTTACATCGAGGACGTGGCGCGCCGCGTCGCGGTGGCCGGCTACCTCGCGCTCGCACCCGACGGCCTTTCGCCCATCGGCGGCTATCCCGGCAACGACGACGACGGCCGCGAGATGCAGCAGAGCCTCGATCCCGCGAAGCTTTTGCAGGACATGCTGAACGGCGCGCGCTGGCTGAAGGCGCACGAGCTTTCCTCGGGAAAACTGGGCGTGACCGGCTTCTGCTGGGGCGGCAGCACCACCAACCAGCTCGCGGTACAGCTCGGCGCCGACCTCGATGCCGGTGTGCCGTTCTACGGTTCCGCGCCGGCGAGCGAGGAGGTCGGGGAGATCGGGGCGGCGCTGCTCATCCACTACGCCGAGGACGATCCGCGCGTCAATGCGACGCGGGCAGGATACGAGCAGGCGCTCAAGGCCGCCGGCGTCGATTACCGGATGTACGTCTATCCCGGCACGCGGCACGGCTTCCACAACAACTCGACCCCGCGCTACGACGCCGAAGCGGCCGAGCTGGCCTGGCGCCGCACGCTCGAGTTCTTCGACAAGCACCTCTCCTGATTCCGGCCGGGTCTTCCGCCGGCCGCGCGGGCTCGGCCCGCAGCGGCATAGACGGCAGCGCTGACGCGAAAGTTGCCGCGCGCGCGACGAGTGGCATATCTTTGCGCGCACCCGCGATCGACACCGATCGCGCATGAATGGAAAGGATGTGCACGATGAACCTGCAGCAACGCCTCGAGCAAACGCCCGTCGTACCGCTGGTGCAGGCGGAGGATCCCGCCACCGCCGTGCGCGTCGCCGGCGCGCTCGCCGCGGGCGGGCTCACGGTGATCGAGGTCGTGTTCCGCACCGACGCGGCGCTCGCCTGCCTCGAGGCCGCCGGCCGTGACGTGCCGGAAGCGATCGTCGGCGCGGGCACGGTGCTCTCGGCGGCGCAAGCGCAGGCGGCGGCCGATGCCGGCGCCCGCTTCATCGTCTCGCCGGGGCTCGAGGAATCGGTGGTGAGCGCAGCCCGTGCTCGCAACCTGCCGGTGTTCCCGGGGGTCGTTACCGCGACGGAGCTGCAGCGCGCCTGGAACCTCGGCCTGCGCACGGTCAAGTTCTTCCCGGCGGGCGCCGCGGGCGGCGTCGCGACGCTGAAGGCGCTGGCTGCGCCGTTCCGGGACATGCGTTTCATGCCCACTGGCGGTATTTCCGCCAGCAATCTCGCCGAATACCTGGTCCTGCCGCAAGTGCTCGCCTGCGGTGGAAGCTGGCTTACCCCGTCCGCCGCCGTCGCGGCGGGCGATTTTGCGGCAATTGCGGCACTGGCGGCAGAGGCTCGCGAGATCGCGGCCGCCGCGCGGAGAGGATGAAGATGGCTCAATACGTGACTTTCGGCGAGATCATGCTGCGGCTGAAGACGCAGGCAAACGAGCGCTTTTTCCAGTCGCCTTCGTTCGAGGCGACCTTCGGCGGCGGCGAGGCGAACGTCGCCGTGTCGCTCGCGAATTTCGGCCGCGACGCCGCCTTCGTCACGGCCCTGCCGAAGAACGACATCGGCGATGCGGCCTTGCGCGAGCTGCGTTCCTTCGGGGTCGATACCTCGCTGATCCGTCGCGCGGGTGAGCGCGTCGGCATCTATTTCCTCGAGACCGGCGCCAACCAGCGCCCGTCGAAAGTCGTGTACGACCGCGCGCATTCGGCGATCGCGGAGGCGCGGCCGGGCGATTTCGACTGGGAGCGCATCTTCGACGGCGCACGCTGGTTCCACTTCACCGGCATCACGCCGGCGCTGAGCCAGAGCGCGGCGGACCTCTGCTTCGAGGCGGCGCAGGCCGCGAAGACCCGCGGGCTCACCGTGTCCTGCGATTTCAACTATCGCGGCAAGCTGTGGCAATACGGCAAGACCGCGCCCGAGGTGATGCGCGAGCTGGTGAAGTACGTCGACGTCGGCATCGCCAACGAGGAGGACTGCCAGAAATCCATCGGCATCACCGCCGACGTGAACGTGGAAAGCGGCGAGCTCGACGTCTCCCGTTACGACGCGCTCAGCCTCAAGATGATGACCGCCTACCCGAACCTCTCCGTCATGGCGATCACGCTGCGCGAGTCGCGGAGTGCGGACGTGAACGGCTGGGCGGCCTGCCTGCGCGACGCAGACGGATTCCACGTGTCGCGAGCTTACGAGATCACCGACATCGTCGATCGCGTCGGCGGCGGCGACAGCTTCGCCGCCGGCCTGATCCACGGGCTGAACGCCTGTGACGACCGCCGCCGCGCCCTGGAGTTCGCGGTGGCGGCGAGCTGCCTCAAGCACTCGATCTCCGGCGACTTCAATCGCGTGGGCGTGGCCGAAGTGGAGAAGCTGATGGCCGGCGACGCCTCCGGGCGCGTGCAACGGTAACCGGTTACCATCTTCCCTCCATTCCGGAGGGAGTACGCCCGTGACTTTCCGCAAGGTGCCCGGCGCACTGTGCGCCGTTTGCTCGGCTTTGCCGGTTTCGCCTGCGATGCAAACCGTCCGCCGGACCCGGGGCGGGGACGGCCGGCGAGCCGCTCGCGCCGGCGCCCTCGGGGCGCTCGGTCGAGACCACCGGCAAGCAGGCCGCTGCGCTCGACGGCCCGGACAAATCGTTTGACACCGGTGTCATGCCGCGCCATATTTGCAGGGTCGGGAGAGCCGCCCCGCAACCATCGGGCGTGCTCACTGCCGCCGATAGTTGCTGCCAGATCACGTATCGCCAGGGGGATGAGATGAGCACGTCCGATCAAGCAGACTCCGCCGCGTCACGCCCGCGCCATTCGCTTTCGCCACACCTCCTCACATCGCTCGCGGCTGCGCTCGCCTGTGGCCTGCCGATCGCGGCAGGGGCCCAGGAGGCCGGCGGTCCGGACGACACCATCGAGGAGATCGTCGTGCAGGGCTTCCGTAGCAGCCTCGAAGCGTCCCTCGAGACGAAGCGCGACTCGACGGGCGTGGTCGATGCGATCACGGCCGAGGACATCGCGGACTTCCCGGACCTGAACCTCGCGGAATCCATCCAGCGCATCCCGGGCATCTCGATCACCCGGGTCAACGGCGAGGGGCGCCAGATCACCGTGCGCGGGCTGCCCGGCAAATTCAATCGCATCCGCATCAACGGCATGGAGGCGATGAATACGACGGGCGGCTCGGATTCCTCCGGCGGCTCGACCCGCGATCGCGGCTTCGACTTCAACACCTTCGCATCCGATCTGTTCACCGGCATCGTGGTGCGCAAGACCGCGAGCGCGGACGTCGAGGAGGGCTCGATCGGCGCCACGGTCGACCTGCGGACGGCACGGCCGTTCGACTTCTCCGACGGGCTCACGGTCGCGTCGTCGATCCAGGGCGGCTGGAACGATCTTTCCGAAGAGTTCAACCCGCGCTTTGCCGGGCTGATCTCCCATACGAATGCCGATCGCACGTTCGGCGCACTGCTGTCGGCGGCGTGGTCGAATCGGGACATCCTCGAGGAAGGCTTCTCGACCGTGCGCTGGCAGGACGCGACGTTCCGCTCCGTGGGCGGCGTCGACTGCGCGGCCAACCCGGCCGACCCCGGCTGCGCGGCGATCGACACCAACTCGCTGACATATCACCCGCGCATTCCGCGCTACGGCCGGCTGACCCACGAGCAGGACCGGCTGGGCATCACCGGCTCGCTGCAGTTCGCGCCGAGCGACCGCACCGAGATCTCGCTGGACGCGTTGTTCTCGCGCTTCGAAGCGAAGCGCGGCGAGGAATACCTCGAAGTATTCTTCCGCAGCCAGGAAGGTCTGGTCGACGTCATCGACTTCACGACCGATCCGTCGAGCCACACGATGAACAGCGGCGTGTTCGACATCAGCCCGGTCGGTAACGGCACGCACCCGATTCGCAGCGAGCACCGCTTCGACGAGCTGGATACGGATTTCACCCAGGTGACGCTGTCCTTCGACCACGACCTCACGGACCGGCTCAGACTGAACGGCTTCGCCGGCACGAGCCAGTCGAAGCAGGACGTGCCGAAGCAGACCACGGTCTTCTTCGACGCCATTCCGGCGGTGACGGGCTACCGCTACGACTTCACGCAGAGCTCCACCACGCCGGTCATCAGCTTCGGCTCGCTCGACGTCACCGACCCGACGCAGTTCGCTCTCACTGAGTTCCGCGACCGTCCGCAGACGGTGGACAACGGGTACGACACCGTCGCCGGCAGCCTGGCGTTCGACATGCGCGAAGGCCTGGTGCTCTCCGGCGGCCTCAGCTGGAAGCAGTTCGAGTTCGACACCACGGAGTTCCGGCGCGAAAGCACCACGGGCTCGCGCGTTTGCGACTCCGGACTCTTCGACTGTGACACCGATGACGACGGCGTGAACGACATCCCCGGCGCGCCGGCCACGGGCGACCTCGTGGGCCGCGTCACCGGTTTCGGCTCGGGCCTTGGCGCGCCGCCCGGCATCGACCGCGAGTGGCTGTCGCCCGACGTCGATGCCGCCGCCGCGCTGCTCGGGATCTACAGCATCCCGGGAGCACCGCAGGCGGGCAACATCCGCAACGTGGACGAGGAGGATGTCGGCGCCTGGGTACAGCTCGATTTCGAAACGGAGCTCGGCGGTATGCCGCTGCGCGGCAATTTCGGCGCGCGTTACGTCCAAACCACGACGACCTCGACCGGCCAGGTAAACAACGTCGATGTGACCATCGAACGCGAGTACGACGACTTCCTGCCGTCCCTGAACCTCGTCGGCACGCTGCACGAGGATTTCCTCGTGCGCTTCGCGGCGGCGAGGGTGATGACACGACCGGATCTCGGCAACCTCACGCCGGGCGGCTCGCTCGACAGCTTCAACGGCCCGCCGTTCGAGTTCGATGCCGGCAACCCGGGCCTCGATCCGTTCCGTGCCAACAGCTTCGACATCGCGTTCGAATGGTATTTCGCGGATGAGGCGCTGGTCTCGCTGGGCGCGTTCTACAAGGACGTGGATTCGTTCTTCCTCGAAGAGGCCCCGGTCGTGCTGCCGTACAGCCAGACCGGCCTGCCGATCTCGCTGGCGCCGGCCTCCAGCCCGCTGCGCGTGGCGCTGGACGCGGGGCAGGATCCGGAGGTCGAGGTGAGCCAGGTGCAGAACGGCGGCAGTGCGGACCTCAAGGGCGTCGAGATCATCTACCAGCAGCCGTTCACGTTCCTGCCTGGCTTCTGGCAGAACTTCGGCTTCGCCGGGAACTACACGCACGTGGATTCCGACAAGATCCTCGGGTTCTCGCCCGACTCGTTCAATGCGACCCTGTATTACGAGGACGATCGTCTGAGCGTGCGGCTTTCCAGCGCGTATCGCGACGCATTCCGGACGGATGCGCCGGACGAGGATACCGGGCGCGACGAGCGGGGTTATGACTCGACCTTCAACGTCGATCTCGCGCTGTCGTACCGGATGACCGACCAGCTCGATCTCACGTTCGAGGCGCTCAACCTGACCGACGAGTTCGAGCACCAGGTCTTCGACGTGGCGGACCTCGTGAACGTCTATCACCACTTCGGCACCGAGTACCTGCTCGGCGTCCGCTGGTCGGCGCTCGGGGCGCGCTGATCCGCTTTCCCCCGCGATGCCCGGGACCGGTTCGCCGGCCCGGGCGTCCAATTTATTCCGGTCGCGGGGGTTGGATCGTACCGTCGAGCCGTAGGAGCGCGCATCGCGCGCGATCAATCGTTGATCTCGTGCAGGCATTGACATCCTGCACCGTTCGGTCGCGCGCAATTGCGCGCTCCAACAGGGAGGAAACCATCGTGCCGGAACACACGCTGACCCGACGTTCCGTGCTGGGCGCCGGCCTCGAAACGGCGGCGCTCCTCGCCGTCGCCCGCGTCGCGCGCGCGGCCGGCGGCGCCGACGAGTCGGTCGTCGAAACCACGCACGGACCGGTGCGCGGCTACCGCGACGACGGCGTGCAGGTCTTCAAAGGCATCCGCTACGGCGCCGACACCGCACCGCGGCGATTCCGTCCGCCGCTCCCGCCGCCACCCTGGAGCGACGTTGCCGACGCCGTCGAATACGGCCCTGCCGCGCCGCAGGACGGTACCGCCGGGCGCAGCAGCGAGGATTGCCTGTTCCTGAACCTGTGGACGCCGGGTGCGGAGCGCGGCGCGAAGCGCCCCGTCATGGTGTATTTCCACGGCGGCGCGTACTCCCACGGCTCGGGCGCGAGCCCCCTGTACGACGGCCGCGCGCTCTGCCGGCGCGGCGACGTCGTCGTCGTCACGGTGAACCATCGGCTCAACGCCTTCGGCTACTTGTACCTGCAACGCCTTGGCGGCGCCGAGGTCGCCGACTCCGGCAACGCGGGCCAGCTCGATCTCGTGCTGGCGCTCGCCTGGGTGCGCGACAACATCGCGGCATTCGGCGGCGATCCGGGCCGCGTGCTCGTGTTCGGCCAGTCCGGCGGCGGCGCGAAGATCGCCACCCTGATGGCCATGCCGGCAGCGGCGGGGCTGTTTCACCGCGCCGCGACCATGAGCGGGCAACAGGTGACGGCCTCGGGTCCGCTGCACGCCACGGAGCGCGCCCGTGCGTACCTCGACGCCCTCGGCCTTGCGCCCGACGATGTCGAGCGCGTGCGAAGGCTGCCGATGGAAGAACTCGTCGCGGCGCTCGACACGCCCGACCCGGTGTACGACTACGGCCCGGTGTACTTCGGCCCGGTGCTGGACATGCGCTCGCTGTCCCGGCATCCGTTCTACCCGGATGCGCCGCCGCAGTCCGCGCACATTCCCATGATCATCGGCAACACGCACGACGAGACGCGCGCGTTCCTGCGCGGCCCGCGCTACGAGAACCTGGCGTGGGAAGACCTGCCGGAGCTGCTGGTGCCGAACATGCGCGTGGACATCCGGCCCGAATACGTCGTGGCGCGCTATCGCGAGCTGTACCCGGAGCGCACGCCCACCGAGGTGTTCTTCGCCGCGACCACCGCGGCGCGCTCGTGGCGCGGGGCGATCATCGAGGCGGAGGAGCGGGCGCGACAGGCCGGGGCGCCGACGTTCGCCTACCAGCTGGACTGGGGCAGCCCGGTACGGCCGGAGGTCGGCGCGCCGCACGCGTTCGACATTCCGCTCGTCTTCGGTAACCTCGACACCACCGATTCACTGACGGGCAACGGGCCGGAGGCGCGGGAGGTCTCGGCGATGATGAGCGACGCGTTCCTCGCCTTTGCGCGGCGCGGTAACCCGAGCCACGGCGGCATCCCCGAGTGGCAGCCGTACACGCTGCCGCGCCGCGAGACGCTGGTGATCGACCGCCCGCCGCGCATGGAGAACGACCCGCGCGGGGCGGAACGCGAGCTGTTCGCCACCGTCCCGTACGTGCAACCCGGCACATGATGGTTGGTCGCGCGCAATGCGCGCTCCTGCGTTTGGCGTTCCTGCTGCTCTGCGCTGCCGCGGCCAGCGCGGACGACGGCCTGGAGCGACTGCCGATATGGCCTGCGGGCATGGCGGCGGAAGCCGGCGGGCCCCGGGAGCTCGTGGTGACCGAGCGCGCAAAGCCCGGCGAGCCGCGCGACCGCTACGCGACCCACGTCGTCGCGCCGGACCTCACGGTGTTCCGGGCCGCGGCGCATTCCGGCTGCTCTCTCCTCATCCTTCCCGGCGGCGGCTACCAGCGCGTCGTGATGGACAAGGAAGGCTACGAATCCGCGCGCTGGTTTGCCGCGCACGGCGTCGCCGCGTTCATGCTGCGCTACCGGCTGCCGGGCGAGTACGCGCGGCCGCGCCCGGAGCTGCCGTTGCACGATGCGATGCGCGCTCTGCGCTTCGTGCGTGCGTGGGCCGACGAGCACGGGGGCGACGCCGACTGTGCGGGTGTGCTGGGCTTTTCCGCCGGCGGGCATCTCGCCGGTTTGCTGGCGACCGCGACCGGGGACGATGATTACGCGCCGCGGGACGCCGTCGATCGGCGTTCCGCGCGGCCGGATTTCGCTGTGCTGATGTACCCGGTGGTGTCCATGCAGGCGCCGCTCGCGCACGGCGGCTCGCGCGAGCAGCTGCTCGGTCCGTCGCCTGCGGCGCAGGCGATTTCGCGCTGGTCCGTCGAAGAACGGGTGACGGCACGCACGCCGCCGGTGTTCCTGCTGCACGCCGCCGACGATTCCGCCGTCGCCCCCGGCAACACTTTCGCGCTCTACCGGGCGCTCCGCGCCGCCGGCGTCCCGGCCGAGCTCCATGTCTTCGCCGAAGGCGGCCACGGCTTCGGCATCCGCGGCGCCGCGCACCTGCCGGTCGCCGCCTGGCCGGAGCTCGCGCTGCGCTGGATCGACGACATCGCACCGACCACCGGCGACGCGCAGTAGCAGGAGCGCGGATCGCCCTGCGTTCGGGGTTCAGTCAATCGGGGTGGCAGCGATGGCGCGGCAGGCGAGGCTGCCGTCGCCGGCAAAATCGATGCGCCCGGTCTGTCCCGGGCGGATGTCGTGGATGCCGCTCGTCTGCCCGGTGGCGATCACGTCGCCGGCACGCAGCGGGTGCCCGCGGCGCGCGGCGAGCTCGAGCATGAACTGCAGCGAGCGCAACGGCCCCCCGGTCAGGTTGAAGGCGCCGCCGCTGCCGACCCGCTGGCCGTCGATGAATGCCTCGCAGGTCATCGTGCCGAGATCGCGCTTGCGCCAGTTGGCGATCGACGGGCCGACGATGAGCCCCGCGTTGTTGCCGAAGCCGCAGGCGACGACGACCGGACCGAGCGCGTTGATGCTCGCGAGCGGGCTGCTCGCCATCTCCACGCCGATGCGCAAGTCCTCCATCATCGCGGCGGTGTCCTCGCGAGACCACTCGAGCTTGTCCTTCGGCGCGTCCGCGCCGACCACGATCACGAACTCGGCTTCGATCGCCGCGAAGCCGCCGGCATACACGGGAAGCTCCACGGTCTCGCCCGAGCGGGCGTGCCGCACCGTGTTCGCGAAAATGGGGCCGGCGAGCCGGTCGGAGCCGTAGCGCTCCTCGACCTCGGGCGGGATGCGGCCGACCTTCCAGCCGGCCAGCGTGTCCGGCCAGAGCTCGATGGCCCTGTCCTGGCAGCGGTAGGCGGCTGCCATGTCGGCGGGTATGCTGCCGGGGAAGTCGCGCAGGGGGACCGCATCGCGGCGCGCCGCGACGAACGCGCGGGCGATCGCCTCGAGTTCGCGGTCGCCGGGACGCGTGCCGTCGTCAGCCGGCACGTTCGATACCGTGGCGCCGCCGGGGCGGGAGGTGTCCGGCAGCGCGCGTGGCGAGCCGCTTGTTCGTCATCGTGTTCCCCATGCTCGAACGGCGGTCGGAGCCCCCGCTGGACATGGGATTGTATCTGGTTCAAGCTGTTTTGGAAACCGGTGTCATTTTTATGCCCGGGCCCGCCGGCCGGAGCCAGGAGAGAGCCAATGAGGGACAGGACAACGATCAAGAAGCTGTCGGCGGGGGCCTGGATGCTGCTGCCGCTCGCATGGGCCTCGGCGCCCGCCGCGGAGCTCGCGTTTCCGGGCGCCGTCGGCTGGGCGGCTACCACTCCCGGCGGGCGGGGCGGCGAGATCCTGCGCGTGACCAACCTGGACAACGACGGCCCGGGCTCCCTGCGCGCCGCGCTGGCGCACAAGGGGCCGCGCATCATCGTGTTCGAAGTCGGGGGCGTGATCGATCTCGAGCGCGAGACACTGAAGCTCGAGGAGCCGTTCGTGACCATCGCGGGACAGACGGCGCCATCGCCCGGCATTACCCTCATCCGCGGCGGCATGGACATCGCCACGCACGACGTCGTGATGCGTCACATCCGCGTTCGCGCGGGCGAAGCCGGCGCGCAGCCCTGGACGTGGGGTGAGGACTCGGTTTCGACCCAGGCCGCTTATAACGTGATCGTCGATCACTGCACGCTGACGTGGGGCACGGACGAGAACCTCTCGGCGAGCGGCCCGCGCTTCGCCGGCCATTCGCCGGACGAATGGCGGCGCGGCACCTCGCACGCAATCACGTTCAGCCACAACATCATCGCCGAAGGCCTGGAGGACTCGACGCATCCGAAGGGCGAGCACTCCAAAGGCTCGCTGATCCATGACAACGCGAGCGAAATCCTGATCTACGGCAACCTTTACGCGCACAACCGCGAGCGCAACCCGCTGTTCAAGGGCGGGGTACACGGCGCGATCGTCAACAACTTCATCTACGATCCCGGCACCCGCGCCGTGCACTACAACCTGATGGCGCTCGAGTGGGGCGAGGAGCCATTCCAGGCGGGCGAGATGACCGCCGTCGGCAACGTGCTGCGCGCCGGCCCTTCGACGGAATCACCGATCGCGTTTCTCATGCTCGGCGGGAACGGCGATCTCGAGTACTACGGGCGCGACAACATCGCCGTGGACCGCAGCGGCGAGCCGTTGCCGATGTTCGGCCGCTACGGCGTGACGGAGGCGCGGCTGATCGAGCTGGACGAGCCGCCGGTGTGGTGGGAAGGCCTCGAGGTGCTGCCCGCGCAGGCCGTCGAGCGCTGGGTGCTCGAGAACGCCGGCGCGCGCCCCTGGGACCGCGACCACCACGACATCCGGCTGCTTGCCGACACGGCGGAGGGCCGCGGCCGCATCATCGACAGCGAGGCCGAGGTCGGCGGCTATCCGGACATGCCGGTGACCCGCCGGCCCTTCGAACCCGACGACTGGCATCTCGAGACGATGACGCCGAGATCACCCGAGGTGCTCGATGCCTCGCACTCGGGCAAGGGTACGTAGAAACCGTAGCCGGGTTCCTGTGCCGGGTCTTTTCGGCGATGATTCCGGTTTCCGCCGCCGGCGTCCCGTTACATGCCTGAAAAGAAGAAGACGCAGGGTTCGCGCAAGAAGCGCGAGATGCCCCCCGAGCCCAAATCCGGGCGCCGGCGTTCCAACGCCGGCTCCAAGCTCACCATCAGCGACATCGCGCGGCTCGCGAACGTTTCCAAGAAGACGGTCTCGCGAGTGATCAACCATTCGGGGCTGGTGAAGCCCGCGACCCGCGACAGGATCCTGCGCATCGTCGACAAGCACGGCTACCGCCCGGACCCGCAGGCGCGGGCGCTCGCGCTGCGCCGCTCGTATCTCGTCGCGCTGATCTCCGACCAGCCCAACCCGCAGTACGTGGTCGACATGCAGCGCGGCATTCTGGAAGCGATGGCCGGTACGGCCTACCAGCTCGTCGTGCGCCCCTGCGACCGCAGCTCGCCGACGCTCTACGACGACATCTGCGAGATCATCACGCTGCAGAAATTCTTCGGCGTGGTGCTGACGCCGTCGATCTCCGAGGACGACGAGCTGATCGGCCGCCTGCGCCGGATCGAATGCCCGTACGTGCGCATCGCCGCCGTCTCGCTCGACACGCCGGAAAACATGATCGAGACGCACGACTACGTGGGCGCCGCCGAAGCCGCGCGCCACATCGCGTCGCTCGGTCACGAGCGTATCGCGCACATCCACGGGCCGCACACGTTTCTTTCAGCGTCCGAGCGCCTGCGCGGCTTCAAGGTCGGCCTCGCCGAATACAGCCTGAAGCTCGACCCGGCTTACGTGCTGAAAGGCGGGTACACGTTCGAGTCCGGCATGGAGTGCGGCCGCCAGTTGCTCGAGCTTCCGCAGCCGCCGACCGCGGTCTTCTGCGGCAACGACGAGATGGCCGCCGGTGTCTACCAGGCGGCGCGGCGCGCCGGGCTCGCGATCCCGGAGGATCTGTCGATCGTCGGCTTCGACGATGCGCCGATCGCGACCCGCATCTGGCCGACGCTCACGACCGTTCGCCTGCCGATCGTGCACATGGGGCGAATCGCCACGCAACTCCTGATCTCCAACCATGATCGCATGGCGATGGAGCCGCCTTCGGCCACGTCCGTGATGCCAAGTTTGCTGGTCCGCGATTCGACCGGAAAACCTCGCTGATTGTCGCCGATAGGGGACGCAATTACGTCTCGAATTGCGCGAGGCAGCTGTTACACTGCGCTCGCGAGAACGAACAAGGAGCCAGAAGTCATGGCTCGAGCAAACGGAGAGTCGCGTCCCGAAGCGGCTCCTGCCGAAAGTCCGCCGGGGGTCCGGCAACCGGAAAAAGATGTGCCTGCCGAGATCCGGGAACGTGCGCTGCATCGCGTGCGCTTCGCACCCACGCGCTTCAAATCGCTGATCAGTATCGTCGAGGGACTGCCCAGGGACGCCGCCATCCTGGATTTCGGCTGCGGCAGCGGCCGCAATACGTACGCGCTCCTCGATCTCGGGTACACGAACGTCTGCGGCTTCGATATCAAGGATTACCTGAAACTGCGCTCGCCGCTCGACCGTGCAAGGTTCTGCACGGAGCTCGCCGGCGACGGGCAGCTGCCCTACGCGGACGGCACCTTCGATCTCGTCATTTCCGACCAGGTGTTCGAGCACGTGCGCGACCAGGTGGCCGTGTTCGAGGAGCTGCACCGGATCACGCGGCCGGGAGGCCGGCACTTCCACATCATTCCCTCGCCGTACCGGCTCATCGAGCCGCACATTCGGGTACCCCTCGGCAGCTTCATCTCGCGACCGGCCTGGTACCGCTTCTGGGCACGGCTCGGTTTCCGCGGCAAAAACGCGCACGCCTTGAGCGCGGCCGAGGCGGCCGAGCGCGCGCTCCTGTACCACCACCAGGGCCTGCACTACGTCTCCTCGGCCGTGTACAAGGTTATCTGGCGCCGCCTCGGGTTCGACTACCGCTTCGTCGACCAGGAGTATTTCGATACCCACTGGCGAGCCGGCCTGCGCCTGGTCGGCAGGGCCAATCGCGTCCTGCCGGTGTTCGGGTGGCTGAAAAGGGTGTTCCGGGTCCGCCACGTGCTGCTCACCCGGCTGGCCTGACGAGACCCCCCGGCGGGCGTTTGCCGGCCCGAGTGACACCGGTTACCATACCGGTCTCCCCCATGCGGTGTCCGCCATCCAGCAAAGGTGTTCAGATGTTTCGCAAGACCTACCAGGCCACCCATCCCGACATGATGCAGGGCGCCGGCAACGAGGCGCTGCGTGAGCGTTACCTGATCGAGAACCTGTTCGAAGCCGATTCGATCAGCCTCAACTACACCCACAACGAGCGCATGGTGATCGGCGGCGCCGCCCCGGTATCCGCCGCCGTGCGGCTGCCGGAGCAGAAGGAGCCCGTGGCCGGCAAGCCGTTCCTCGAGCGCCGCGAGCTCGGCGCCGTGAACGTGGGCCAGGGCGCCGGCCGCATCGTCGTCGACGGCAATGCCATCGACATGCGGCCGCGGGACGGCTTGTACATCCCGATGGGCTCGAGAGAGGTCGCGTTCGAGAGTGCGAGCCGCGACGAGCCGGCGCGCTTCTATCTCGCGTCCACTCCGGCGCACGCCCGCTTCGAGCTCACGAAGATCTCGATCGACCAGGCGCAGCCGCTGAAGCTCGGCTCGCTCGAGACCTCGAACGAGCGCACCATCTACAAGTACATCATCCCCGACACCTGCCGCTCCGCGCAGCTGCTGCTCGGCCTCACGGAGCTCAACACGGGCAGCGTGTGGAATACGATGCCGCCGCACCTGCACGATCGCCGCTCGGAGGTGTATTTCTACTTCGGGCTGGGTGAAGATGACCGCGTGTTCCATTTCATGGGGGAGCCGGAGGCGATGCGGCACATCGTCGTCCGCGACTGCGAATGCGTAATCTCGCCGCCATGGTCCATCCACATGGGCTGCGGCACCGCGAGCTACTCGTTCATCTGGGCGATGGGCGGTGAGAACCTCGACTACACGGACATGCACGTACTGGACATCTGCCAGCTGCGCTGAGGCACGTCTGCATGGGTGACCTGTTCGATCTCGGCGGCCGTGTCGCCGCCGTTACGGGCGCGAACACCGGGCTCGGCCAGGCGATCGCGGTCGCGCTCGCGGCCGCCGGTGCGAAGGTGGCGCTGGTCTGCCGCTCCGAACCCTCGCAAACGGAGCGGCTGATCGCGGAGCAGGGCGGCGAATCGGCCGTCATCCGCGCCGACCTGTCCTCGATCGGCGGCTGCGAACGCATCGTCGCGGAAACGATCGCGGCGTTCGGCTCGCTCGACATCCTCGTGAACAACGCCGGCATCATCCGTCGCGCCGACGCGCTCGATTTCACCGAGGCCGACTGGGACGCGGTCCTCGAGACCAACCTGAAGACGCCGTTCTTCCTCGCCAAGGCGGCGGCCGCGAAGATGATCGAGAGCGGGCGCGGCGGGAAGATCATCAACGTCGCGTCGCTGCTCTCCTTCCAGGGCGGCATCCGGATCGCGTCCTACACGGCGAGCAAGAGCGGGCTCGCGGGGCTCACCCGGCTGCTCGCGAACGAGTGGGCGGCCAGGGGCATCAACGTGAACGCCATCGTGCCCGGCTACTTCGCAACCAACAACACGGAAGCGCTGAGGAACGACCCGGTGCGCAACCGGGAGATCCTGGCGCGGATTCCGGCGGGCCGCTGGGGGGACCCGGCGGACCTCGCGGGGGCGGCCGTTTTCCTGGCCTCCCGCGCCTCCGATTACGTCCACGGCGCGCTCCTGCCGGTCGACGGCGGCTGGCTGGCCCGCTGAGGGCCGCCTGCCACTCGGGCGCGGGGGCACGATATGGTACTGTCGCCCCGATGGGAGCGCTAACTTCCGCCATTTCGACCCCATTCCGGGACGCTGAACGCAGCCCCTCCGCAGGCGCGCGCATCGCGCGCGATCGATCGCGGGTCGCGCGCAGCAGCCGTTTTCGTGCCCGGCAGGTCGCGCGCAATGCGCGCTCCTGCAAGACCGTGCGACCGCCGTGGAGCGTCCGATGACCGTGCCGCTCCGCCTGCACCCCGATCGGCTGTTCCCGCCGGAGCCGTCCGTCCGCGCCATCGCCCGCAGCCTGCACGCCCGCGTCGCCGACCTGCCGATCGTGAGCCCGCACGGTCATACCGACCCGCGCTGGTTCGCGGACAACGAGCCGTTCACGAACGCGACCGAGCTCCTGCTCACGCCGGATCATTATCTCTTCCGCATGCTGTTCAGCCAGGGCATCGCGCTGACCGACCTCGGCGTGCCGCGTGCCGACGGCAAGGCGGCGGAGGGTGACCCGCGTGTCTTCTGGCGCCGCTTCGCCGCGAATTACCACCTGTTCCGGGGCACGCCGTCGCGGCTCTGGCTCGACTGGGTGTTCGCCGAAGTGTTCGGGCTCGACGTGCAGCTCTCGGCGGCGACCGCCGAGCGCTACTACGACGCCATCGGCGAGCGGCTCGCCTCGCCGGAATTCCGCCCGCGCGCGCTGTTCGAGCGCTTCAACATCGAGGTGCTGGCGACGACCGAATCGCCGCTCGACGAGCTCTCGCATCACGCCGCAATCCGGGAAAGCGGCTGGCAGGGGCGCGTGATCACGGCGTACCGTCCCGATCCGACGGTGGACCCCGAGCACGAAGGCTTCGCCGGGCGCGTGCGCCGGCTGGGGGAGCTGACGGGAGAGGACACGGGCACCTGGCGCGGTTACCTGCTCGCGCACCGCCGGCGCCGCGAGTTCTTCAGGACGGTCGGCGGCGCCACGTCCACCGACCACGGGCACCCGAGCGCGCGCACCGCGGATCTCGATGCGCGCGACGCCGAAGCGCTGTTTCGCCGCGTGACGCAAACGCGGCCGTCGCCCGCGGACGCGGAGCTCTTCCGCGCGCAGATGCTCACCGAGATGGCGCGCATGAGTCTCGACGACGGGCTGGTGATGCAGATCCACCCGGGCGCGTTCCGCAATCACAGCCGTCTCGTGCACAAGACGTTCGGGCGCGACAAGGGTTTCGACATCCCGACGCCGACGGATTACGTGCGCGACCTGAAGCCGCTGCTCGACGCCGTCGGCCTAGATGCACGGCTTTCGATCATCCTGTTCACGCTGGATGAGAGCGCGTACAGCCGCGAGCTCGCGCCGCTCGCCGGCGTGTACCCGACGCTGAAGCTCGGCCCGGCGTGGTGGTTCCACGATTCGCCCGAAGGCATGCGTCGCTTCCGCGAGCGCACGACGGAAACGGCCGGCTTTTACAACACGGTCGGTTTCAACGACGACACGCGGGCGTTCCTGTCCATCCCGGCGCGCCACGACGTCGCGCGCCGCGTCGATGCGGCTTACCTCGCACGCCTCGTCGCGCAGCATCAGCTCACGGAAGAAGAGGCGGGCGACGTGATCACCGACCTCGCTTACCACCTCCCGCGCCGCGCCTACAAACTGGCCTAGTGTCCTGTCCGGCTAATTCCTTGATGCATTTCGGTCGCTTTTTCCGCCCTGCGTCGTTGTGCCCTCTCGCCATAGGCCCGGCTCTGCCTCGTCGGCACGCCTCGCAGGCCGAAAAAAGTGGCGCGAAATACATTCAAGGAATTAACCGGGCAGTACACTAGCTCGTCTATACTTCGGACAGAGACGAGCTCTCTGCCTACAGCGCACCGCCAGGTCCCCGCGCGGACTCGCGACACGACAACCGCATGCGTCGCGATTACCAGACACCCGACGCCGCAATTCCCATACAAACCGCACGGCAGGGATTACCCGCATGAAAGCACTATCGTCCAGGATGGACAGGACCGTCATTTTCATTTGCCTCGCGGGCACGCCCGCACTCACGTTGTCGGCCGAGCCGCCGCAATACCGGATCACGGAGCTCGGGGACCTCGGCCGTCACTCGGTTGCGTGGTCCGTCAACGATGCGGGGGAGGTGGTCGGCGACTATCTCATCGATGTGGACGAAGACGAGACAGACAACCGCGCGTTCCTGTACTCCGAAGGTGTGATGCACGATCTCGGTACGTTGGGGGGAGCGGACGCGACTGCCAACGCCGTCAACGATTCCAGCCAGGTCGCGGGCACTTCGGACACCCCGGATTCGCAGCGGGCATTCCTGTACACCGATGGCGTGATGCTCGACGTCGGTGAGCAGACGGGAGACTTACGCACCTCGACCGGTGAAGCCATGAACGATCTCGGCGAGGTGACCGGCCGCATCAACACCGAAGACGGACACCGTGCCTACATCTACAGGGATGCGACGCTGTCGACGATCGGGTTGCCGCCGGAAGCGGGCGGCTCGGAGGGCTGTGCGGATTATGGTGCGGTGGCTTACGGCATCAACAATGCAACCCAGGTCACCGGCTTCCTGTACGAGCTCATTCCCGCGGGGTGCCGCTCGACTGCCTTCGTGTACTCCCGGGACACCGGCGAGACGATTCTCATCGGAGAGTTGCTGCCGGACTACAGCACGGCCGGCTACGACATCAACGACAACGGCCAGGTCCTGGTCTACGCCCTGGGGAACGGCGACGCCGGTGCGTTCGTGTACTCGGACGGTGAGTTGACGCGGATCGGGACGGGTGTGCTCACGGGCTTCAGTATCAACGATGACGGCTGGGTCGTGGGCAATACCGGCTCCGGCGGTGAGGATTCCCGGGCATTCCTGTACATCGACGGGGAAATGTTCGATCTCGGCGAGCTGGTGACGGACCTCTCCGGCTGGGCTCACCTCGACTCGGCGCGGGAGATCAGCGATTCGGGCTACATCGCCGGGTTCGGCGAGACTGCTTCCGGAGTAACCCGCGCGTTCCTGTTGACGCCGATTCCCGCGGAACTCGGCGTCCGCGTCGACATCCGTCCCGGCAGCAGGAAGAACAAGGTCAACCTGCGCTCGAACGGCAACATCGATGTGGCCGTCCTTGCGACGAAGCAGTTCGATGCCACGCAGGTCGACTGGGAAACCGCTCGTTTCGGGCCGAAAGAGGCGACCGAAAGACACGGTCGCGTCCACCTGCGCGACGTCGGCGACGACGGCGACGTGGATGCGGTGCTGCACTTCAGGATTCGCGAGACCGGCATCCGCTGCCGTGACACCGAGGCCACGCTGACGGGCGAAACGTTCGGAGGCGTGGCATTCACCGCCACGGGCAAGATCAACATCGTGAAGTGCCGCCGTTGAGCCGAAGGCATCGGCGGAGCTCGTCGATTGTCAGTGAGAACGGCGAGCGATTATCCTTGCCGGCATGACGAGCCGTGGCCACCCGAGCAGCGATCCCGATCCGACTGAGCGCCTTTCCTCCGGCACGGTTGCGAGGCTCGCGGACAGCGTGCGCCGGCCGGCCTACGATCGGGATCGCGCGGGTGTTGGGATCGTGCACCTCGGCGTCGGCGCGTTCATGCGCTCGCACGTGGCGGTGTACTGCGACGAGGCGATGGAAGCGGCGGGCGGCGACTGGGCAGTGGCGGGCGTCAGCCTGCGCCGGCCGGACGTGCGCGATCAGCTCGCGCCGCAGGACGAGCTCTACGTCGTCGGGGAATTCGACGCGGGGTCGGAACGCCGCCGCCTGATCGGTTGCCTCAAATCGGTGCACGTCGCGCCGGAAAATCCCACGGCAGTCCTGCGCCTGCTCGCCGACCCGCGCGTGAAAATCGTGACGCTCACGGTGACGGAGAAGGGCTACACGCTCGATCCGGACAGCGGCGAGCTGTCGCTGGATCATCCGGACGTCGCGTGGGATCTCGAGCATCGGGAGGCGCCGCGCAGCACGATCGGCTTTCTCGCGGCGGGGCTCGCCGCGCGCTCGGCGGCGGGCGCGGCGGCGCCGAGCATCGTCTCCTGCGACAATCTGCCGGGCAACGGCAGCCGGCTGCGCGGCGCCGTGCTGCGCTTTGCCGCCGAGTCGGACGCGGCGCTGCACGACTGGATCGCCGCGCACGTCGCGTTCCCCGCGACAATGGTGGATCGCATCGTCCCCGCGACGACGGCCGAGGACATCGCAGAAAATGCGCGGGCGATCGGCCTGCGCGACGAGGGCTTCGTCAAGACGGAGCCGTTCCGCCAGTGGGTGATCGAGGATTGCTTCGCCGGCGAGCGGCCGCGCTGGGAGGCGGGCGGAGCGCTGGTCGTGCCGGACGTGGAGCCGTTCGAGAAGGCGAAGCTGCGCCTGCTGAACGGCGCGCACTCGACGATCGCGTACCTGGGATCGCTCGCCGGGTTCGAGTACGTGCACGAGGCGATGCAGGACCGCGCGTTCGCGGCGTTCGTGCGCCGGCTGATGACGGACGAGATCGCGCCGGTGACCCCGGAGCCCGAGGGGCTGGATCACGACTCTTATATAGAGGCGCTTTTGGCGCGCTTCGCGAACCCGGCGTTGCAGCACCGCACGCGCCAGATCGCGATGGACGGCTCGCAGAAGCTCCCGCAGCGGCTGCTGAACACCGTGCGCGCCCAGCTCGAACGGAACGGCCCGGTCGACGGTTTGTGCCTCGCCGTCGCCGCCTGGATCCGCTACTGCCTGGGCCGTGACGAGCAGGGCAGGGCCTACTACGTGGACGATCCCCTGGCGGC
>DASVDF010000119.1:0-2642 GCA_036381215.1 Woeseiaceae bacterium
CCTTCGCCGAGCACCTCGCGCGCGACCGATTCCAGCGAATAATCCTCCATGCGGATGAAAGCGCCGCGCAGCAGGTCGATGCCGTCGAGCACGAGGCGGCCGGGGATCGTCGCCTGGCCGCTGCCGAACCAGCCCTCGGGCTTGCGGATGCGGATCGCGCCGGCGTCGCGCCCCAGCTCGAAGGGATGGTTGTGGCGCGCGGCGATGCGCGCGAGCACGGTGAAATCGAAATCGATGGTGTTCCAGCCGGTGATGACGTCCGGGTCGAAGGCGCGTACGCGCTCGCAGAACGCGGTGAGCGCGGCGGGCTCGTCCGCGCAGCGCACGGCCCTCGAAGGCATCGGGCGTCCGCCGTCGTCGACGATCAGCACCTCGTCCTGCCCCTCGCCGTACAGCGAGATGGCGAGCAGGCGCTCGCCCTTGAAGTCCGTCTCGATGTCGAAGGACAGGACGCGCGGCACGATCTCGACGCGCGCCGGCCGGAGCTCGGGGTTGTCGAACACCCAGGTGACGCCATCGCCCGGCACGGCCTCGCCCTCGATCTCGCAGCCGCCCTTGATGCCGCGCTCGATCAAAAAGCCGGTGGCGAAGCGCACGTCGGCTTCGAAGGTCTCGATCCCCTCGCGCTGCAGGCGGTCGCGGAGCGGCGGCACGTCGGAGGGCACGTCGACGGTGACGCGGGCGACCGGCTCGCCGGCGAGGCTGCGCTCACCCGTGTCGGCGGGGGCGGGGGCGCCGAGCTCGACGGCGCGCGCGGCGTCCGCGCGGCGGATGAAAAAGTGCGGGCGGCGCCGGTCGTCGCGAACGAGGAACGTGCTGCCGTCCTCGAGCTTGCCGTACAGGTGCAGCACGGGATGGCGGCCGCCGGCGGGGCCGGCGGCGTTTCGGTAGGTCGCCTGGAAGAGGGCACCGCGAACGAGGGTCATGCGGGGATTCTACCCCCTGGGCGCCCCGAGCCCGACCCGTTGTTTTTCGTGGATTTCTCGCCGGTTACGCGGAGCCGGGTGGCGAAAACTGTGAACTGCGTCACACTTGGGTCAGAGGCGGGGTTCCTTCCCGCTTCAAGGCGTGACCACTAGCCTGCGCGCCAGGGAAAAAGCAAGAAATGCGGTGCAGGTCAATGAAGGGATTCCGGCTGCTCGCCGCCTGTGTCGGGCTCGCGGCCGCGCAGGGCGCGGCCGGCGCGACGGTCACCGTGCAGTATTCCGAGCCTCTCGAGAGGCTGGCGCTCACGGGCGGCGCGGCCACCGGGCTCGCGAAGCCCGGCGACGGCACCCCCGCCCGCCTCACCTTCGACGCTTTCGGCCAGACCTTCGATCTCGAGCTCGAGCCGAACGCGCGGCTGCTCTCGGATGCCGCGCGCGCGGCGCTGCCGGCGGGCGTGCGCGCCTATCGCGGCGGGCTCGCGGGCAAGCCCGGCTCCTGGTCGCGCATCGTGATCGCGGACGGCGTGCCGCGCGGGCTGGTGCGTGACGGCGCGGAGCTGTACGCGATCGAGGCCTCCGCCGCCGGCGAGCCCTTCATCTACCGTCTCGAGGATCTGTACGTGCCGCCGGGCAGCGTGAGCTGCGCGAGCGAGGCCGCCGATGGTGCTGCGCTTTTCGGCGGTGTGGTCGGCGATCTCGGCGAGACGATGTCGAAGGCTGGCGCGAACTCGCAGATCGGCATCGGCGCGATCGGCGATTACGAGATGTTCGAGCGGGAAGGCCACGTCTCCGAGGTGGCGATTCTCACGCGGCTGAACAACGTCGACGGCATTTTCAGCGAGCAGCTCGGCGTGCAGATCGTAGTGGACGACGTGCTGATCTTCGCCGGCCCGTCCGACCCGTTCAGCGACACCGCCAGTCCGCGCGCGCTGCTCGACGAGCTGGCCGCGTACCGCCGCAACGACGCACTGCAGCGCGGCGAGGCGCTGACCCATTTATTTACTGGCCGCAAGCTCGAGGGAACGACGGTCGGCATCGCCTTCAACGGCACGCTGTGCGACGCGGAGTGGGGCGCGGGCCTCACGCGCCTCGGCGGCAACGTGACCTTCGACAGCCTGGTCGCGGCGCACGAGATCGGGCACAACTTCGGCGCGCCGCACGACGGCGAGGCGGGTTCGGCCTGTGCGGCGCAGACCGGCACGTTCCTGATGTCGCCGACGATCACCGGCACCGACCAGTTCTCGTCCTGCAGCCTGAGCCAGATGCGGCCGAAGGTGAGCGGCGCCTTCTGCGTCGCGCCGGTGCCCACGGTGGACGCGGTGATCGGGCTGCGCGACGCACTGGCCGAGGCCGCCCCCGGCACGCGCGTCACGGCGCGTTTCGACGTCGGCAACGGCGGCACCGCGCTCGCGACCGGCGTGAGCGTGGACATCACGCTGCCGGCGAACGCGTCCTTCTCGTCCGCTTCGTCCTCGCAGGGTGCCTGCACCGACGGCGCGGGCATGGTGAGCTGCGCCATCGGCGACGTGCCGGCCGGCAGCAACCGCATCGTCACGATCGAGATGGTGGCGGAGGAGGTCGGCGCGGCCGATCTCGTGGCGACGGTCTCCGCCGCCGCCGACACGGACCCCGCGAACGACAGCCTGGTGACCGAATTCCGCGTCAAGCCGGATGCGCAGGCGGGCGGCGGCACGCCGGCGCCGACGGCGGGACCGG
>DASVDF010000120.1:0-8159 GCA_036381215.1 Woeseiaceae bacterium
AGATCGCGGAAGGCAGCGGGATTGCCGGACATTTCCATGCCGACGTCGAAGCCTTCCTCCATGCCGAGATCGCGCATGGCCTGGTCGATGGACTGGTGCTTCACGTTCAGGGCGGCCGAAGCGCCCATTTTGCCCGCGAGCTCGAGCCGGTAGTCGTTGACGTCGGTGATGACGACGTGGCGTGCACCGGCATGACGTGCGATCGCCACGGCCATCATGCCGATCGGGCCGGCGCCCGTGATGAGCACGTCCTCGCCGACGAGATCGAACGAGAGCGCGGTGTGCGTCGCGTTGCCGAGCGGATCGAGAATGGCCGCCAGCTCGTCCGTGATCGATGCCGGCAGCTTGAAGACGTTGAACGCGGGCACGGAGATGTATTCGGCGAACGCGCCGGCGCGGCTCACGCCGATGCCGAGCGTGTTGCGGCACAGGTGGCGTCGGCCCGCGCGGCAGTTGCGGCAGACCCCGCAGGTGATGTGCCCTTCGGCGGATACGCGGTCGCCGGCGGACAGCCCACGCACCTCGCTGCCGACCTCGACGATCTCGCCGCTGAATTCGTGCCCGATCGCGAGCGGCACGGGGATGGTTTTGCGCGCCCACTCGTCCCACTGGTAGATGTGGATGTCGGTGCCGCAGATCGCGGCCCGCCGCACCTTGATCAGGACGTCGTTGTGGCCGGGCTCGGGCTTCTGCAACTCCTCGAGCCAGATGCCCGGTTCCGCCCTGGATTTGACGAGTGCGCGCACGGCGGGACGTCAGTGGATCACGCCGAGCTCGCGGCCGACGGCCGCGAACGCGTCGATCGCGCGGTCGAGCTGCTCGTGGGTCAGGCCGGCCGACATCTGCGTGCGGATGCGGGCCTGGCCTTCGGGCACCACCGGATAGGAGAAGCCGATTACATAAACGCCGTGCTCGAGCAGGCGGTTCGCCATGTCCGTCGCGAGCCGCGCGTCGCCGAGCATCACCGGAATGATCGGGTGCTCGCCGGGCCGGAGCTCGAAGCCGAGTTTTTCGAGGCCTGCACGAAAATGCGCGGCGTGCTCGTGCAGCCGGTTGCGCAGGCTCGGGTCGCGCTCGACGAGATCGAGCACGGCCAGGGACGCCGCCGCAACCGCCGGTGCGATCGAGTTCGAGAAGAGATACGGCCGCGAGCGCTGGCGCAGCCAGGCGACAATCTCCTTGCGACCCGACGTGAAGCCGCCGGTCGCGCCGCCGAGCGCCTTGCCGAGCGTGCCGGTGATGATGTCGATCCGGCCCATTACCCGGCGGTACTCGTGGGTGCCGCGGCCGGTCTCGCCGAGGAAGCCGGTGGCATGGCAGTCGTCGATCATCGTGAGCGCGTCGTAGCGCTCGGCGAGCCCGGTGATCGCGCCCAGGTTCGCGATGATGCCATCCATCGAGAACACGCCATCGGTGACGATGAGGCGCGTGCGGCAATCCTTCGCCTTCTTCAGGTTCGCCTCGAGATCGTCCATGTCGTTGTTGCGGTAGCGGAAGCGCTGCGCCTTGGATAAACGGATGCCGTCGATGATGCTCGCGTGGTTGAGCGAGTCGCTGATCACCGCGTCCTCGTCGTCGAGCAGCGTCTCGAACAGCCCGCCGTTCGCGTCGAAGCAGGATGGATAAAGGATCGTATCTTCGGTGCCGAGAAACCGGCTGATGCGCTCCTCCAGCTCTTTGTGAATGGTCTGCGTGCCGCAGATGAAGCGCACCGATGCCATGCCGTAGCCGAATTCATCCAGCGCCTTGTGCGCGGCGGCGATGACAGCCGGGTGATTCGCGAGACCGAGATAGTTGTTGGCGCAGAGGTTCAAAACCTCGCGGGACCCGCCGTTCTCGCGCACGCTGATCGCCGCCTGCTGCGGCCCCGCGATGAGGCGCTCCTGCTTGAAGAGACCCTGCTCCTTCAGCGCTTCGGTGCGGCTTGCGAGCGATTGGAGGAAATCCTGCGGCATGTCGCAATCCCTTGTCGTTTGCGTAAGCGATTATATCGCGGAACTCCCTTATAATTCCCGGCCTTTGGTTATGGGCCTATCCCCATGACGTTCACCGGCCAGTTCCACCATTCCCTGGAGCCCCTCGACGGCGTGAGCGACCGCTATCTCGCGGAAGAGCAGGCGTTGCTTGAGGAGCTCGCCGGCATCGCCGCCACGAGCGAGCCCGTCGCCGCCAGGATTCGCGCCACTGCGGAGCGCCTGGTCGCGGCCGTGCGCAGCACGGCCCGGGAGGGCGGCATCGACGCTTTCCTCCAGCAATACGACCTGTCGTCGCAGGAAGGCGTGCTGCTCATGTGCATCGCCGAAGCGCTGCTCCGGATCCCGGACGATGAAACCGCCGACGAGCTGATCGCGGACAAGATCACGTCCGCGCGCTGGCAGGATCACCTGGGCGCGAGCGAGTCATTGTTCGTGAACGCCTCGACCTGGGGCCTCATGCTCACCGGCCGGCTGCTCAAGCTCGACGAGGCCGTGAAGCGCAATCCGGCGCAGGTGCTGAAAAAGCTCGCGAGCCGGGCCGGAGAGCCGGTCGTGCGCGGCGCGATGCGCCAGGCCATGCGCATCACGGGCCACCAGTTCGTCATGGGCCGCACCATCGAGGAAGCGCTCGCGCGCTCGCGGCGCCGCGACGGCCGGCGCTGGCGGTATTCGTTCGACATGCTGGGCGAAGCCGCCGTGACCGCCGCGGACGCGGCGCGTTACCTCGAAGCTTACTCGCAGGCGATCGCCCGCATCGGTGAAACCGCGGAGCCCGGGATGCCGGTGTTCGAAGCGCCCGGTATCTCCGTCAAGCTGTCGGCGCTGCATCCGCGCTACGGCTGGCAGCAGGCCGGGCGGGTGCTGGACGAGCTCGTGCCGCGCGTCACGCGGCTCGTTACAGAAGCGCGTGCCGCCGGCATCGCGCTCACGATCGACGCCGAGGAGGCGGACCGGCTCGAGCTGTCGCTCGATGTCTTCGCGCGCGTGTACCGCGACACCGCGCTCGACGGCTACGCGGGCTTCGGCCTCGCGGTGCAGGCCTACCAGCGTCGCGCGCGCGACGTGATCGGCTGGCTCACGGCGCTCGCGGGCGGCACCGGGCGGCGCATCCCCGTGCGCCTCGTCAAAGGCGCCTACTGGGATACCGAGATCAAGCGCGCTCAGGAGCAGGGGCTCCAGAGCTACCCGGTGTTCACGCGCAAGTCGCACACCGACGTGTCCTACCTCGCCTGCGCACGCCTGCTGCTCGACGCGGGCGAGCATCTGTACCCGCAGTTCGCGACCCACAACGCGCAGACGCTGGCCAGCGTGATGTACTTCGCCGGCTCGCGCAGTGATTTCGAGTTCCAGCGCCTGCACGGCATGGGTGAGGACCTGTACCGGGAAGTCGTCGACCCCGAAAAGTTCGCGCGGCCCTGCCGCGTGTACGCACCCGTCGGCAGCCACGAGGACCTGCTCCCGTATCTGGTGCGACGGCTGCTCGAGAACGGCGCCAACACGTCCTTCGTCAACCGCATCGTCGACGAGGACGTGAACGTCGAGGAGATCGTCGCTGATCCGGTGGAGGTCGCCCGCAACAAGGAATTCCGCCCGCACTCGCGCATCCCGTCACCGCTTGCGATCTACGAGCCCGAGCGCCGCAATTCGCGTGGGCGCAACCTGCCGGATCGGCGTGCGACCCGCGAGTTCCTGGAAGCGATGCAACGCGCATCGGAGACTGCGCGGCGCGCGTCTCCGCTCGTCGGCGGTGCGCGGCTCGGAGGCGAGGAGGTGCCATCCGTCAATCCGGCGGAGCACGCCCATGTCGTGGGCGTCTGCGCGCAGGCGGATGCCGCCGCCGTGGACCGTGCGCTCGAGCTGGCAGAGGCCGGGCAGCCGGCCTGGGACCGCACTCCGGCGGCGGCGCGCGCGGACATCCTGCGGGCGGCCTCGGACCTTTACGAGCGGCACGCCCCGGAGCTCGTGGCGCTCTGCGTCCGCGAAGCGGGCAAAACCATACCGGATGCCGTGGCAGAGGTGCGCGAGGCGGTCGATTTCCTGCGCTATTACGCCGCGCGCGCGGAGCACCTGTTCGGCGATCCGGTGCAGCTGCATGGCCCGACCGGCGAGCGAAATCTGCTCGGCCTGCGCGGACGCGGCGTGTTCGTCTGCATCAGCCCGTGGAACTTCCCGCTGGCGATCTTCACCGGGCAGGTCGCGGCGGCGCTCGCGGCCGGCAACGCGGTGCTCGCGAAGCCCGCGGAGCAGACCCCGCTGGTCGCTTACCGCGGCGTGGAGCTCCTGCTCGAGGCGGGGGTGCCGCCGGACGCATTGCATTTCCTGCCCGGCGACGGCGCCGCCGTCGGCGGACGCGCCGTGGCCGATCTTCGCGTGGCGGGTGTGGCGTTCACCGGCTCGGGCGAGACGGCGCGCATCATCAACCGCACGCTCGCCGGGCGCGACGGACCCATCGCGACGCTCATCGCGGAAACCGGCGGACAGAACGCGATGTTCGTCGACAGCTCCGCCCTGCCCGAGCAGGTGGTCGCGGACACGGTGTACTCCGCGTTCAACAGCGCGGGCCAGCGCTGCTCGGCGCTCCGCCTGCTGTGCCTGCAGAACGACATCGCGCCGCGAGTGCTGGAGCTGCTCGCCGGCGCGATGGACGAGCTCGTCATCGGGGATCCGGCGCTGCTCTCGACCGACGTCGGGCCGGTGATCGACGAGGAAGCCCGGTCGATGCTCGCCGCGCACGTCGGGCGCATGGAAAGCCGCGTGCTGCATCGCTGCCGGCTACCGGAGAGCGCGTCTGCCGGCACGTTCTTCGCGCCCGTCGCGATCGCGATCGACGACGTCGGGCAACTCGAGCGCGAGGTGTTCGGTCCCGTATTGCACGTGCTGCGCTATCCCGCGGACCGCTTCGAGGAGACGGTGAGGGCGGTCAACCGGACCGGCTACGGGCTCACGATGGGGTTGCACAGCCGTATCGACGGCCGCGCGCGCACGTTCGTCAGGCTGTCGGGCGCCGGCAACAACTACATCAACCGCAACATGATCGGTGCGGTGGTCGGGGTGCAGCCGTTCGGCGGGCGGGGTCTGTCCGGCACCGGGCCGAAAGCCGGCGGGCCGTACTACCTGCCGCGCTTCGGCAGCGAATACTCGGTCAGCAACAACATCACCGCCGTCGGCGGTAACGCGAGCCTGCTTTCCCTGGACGAGTAGGAGCGCGCAGCGCGCGACCCGGAATCGCGGCACAAACCGTCGCGCGCAGTGCGCGCTCCTACGGGCGAACCCCGGACGTTGTAAAATAGCCCTGCCATGCCCGCCATCAGCGTCTTCGACATCTTCAAGATAGGTGTCGGTCCCTCGAGCTCCCACACGGTAGGCCCGATGAAGGCCGCCAGGAATTTCGTCGGGAACCTCGCCGCCACGCCACGCCCGGTCGCTCGCCTGACCGCGCGCCTCTACGGCTCCCTTGCTTACACCGGCAAGGGGCATGGCACGGATTCCGCGATCCTGCTCGGACTTTCCGGAGAGGCGCCGGACACGGTCGACCCCGATGCCATCGAGCCTTTGCTGCGCAGGATCCACTCCGCGCGCAGGCTCGACGCGCCCGGTGTGGGTTCGATCGAGTTCGCGCCCGAGCGGGACGTCGTCTTCGATTGCGAAGACGAGCTGCCGCGCCATACCAACGGCATGCGCTTCACGGCGCTCGATGCGGACGGCGAGGTGCTCGCCACCGAAGACTGGTATTCGCTGGGCGGCGGCTTCGTCGTGCGCGGCGACGAGCCGGAGCCGCGGCTGCAGGAAGGCGAGCCTCCGTACCCGTTCACGAACGCGTTCGAGCTGCTGCAGCGCGCGGATGCCGCCGGGCTCACGCTCGCGGAGCTCATGCTCGCGAACGAAACCTCCTGGCGAGACGAAACGGAAGTGCGCGCGCGCCTCGCGGCCATCTGGGAAACCATGCGCGCCTGCGTGCGCCGCGGGCTCTCCACCGAGGGCGTGCTGCCCGGGCGCATGTCGGTGCTGCGCCGTGCGCCGAAGCTGTGGCGCACGTTGCAGTCGCGCGCAGAGCGCGACGCGCTGGACACGATGGACCGGGTCGACGCGTGGGCCATTGCCGTCAATGAGGAGAACGCCGCCGGCGGACGGGTCGTGACGTCGCCGACCAACGGCGCGGCCGGCGTGATCCCGGCCGTCCTGCATTATTACAGCGAGCTCGTGCCCGGTGCGGACGAGGAGGGGATCGTACGCTTCCTGCTCACCGCCGGCGCGATCGGCATCCTCTACAAGATCAACGCCTCGATCTCCGGCGCCGAGATGGGCTGCCAGGGCGAGGTCGGCGTTGCCTGCTCGATGGCGGCCGCGGGGCTCGTGTCCGCGCTCGGCGGCACGAACGCCCAGGTCGAGAATGCGGCCGAAATCGGCATGGAACACAACCTCGGGCTCACGTGCGACCCGATCGGCGGCCTCGTGCAGATCCCCTGCATCGAGCGCAACGCGATGGGCGCGGTGAAAGCCATCAACGCCGCACGCCTCGCGCTGCAGGGTGACGGCTCGCACAAGGTATCGCTGGACCAGGTCATCGCGACGATGCGCCAGACCGGCCTCGACATGTCCACCATCTACAAGGAGACCTCGCGCGGCGGCCTCGCCGTCAACGTCCCCGAGTGCTGAGATGGCGGTAGCGCTCCTACAGCGGGCGCTTCGGGTAATCGTAGAGCAGAAGCTCGAGCGGCTTCTTGTCGCGCAGGTTCCAGTCGTCGGTGTCGATGGCGAGCGACACCAGCCCGCAGGTCGGGATGTCCCGGGTGACCCCCGGGAGCAGGTAATTCGCGAGCTCGGTCAGGCCGGGATTGTGACCGACCACCACGATGCTGTTGAAGCCAGTGTCCTGCTCCGCGAGCAGGTCGAGCAACTGGTCGAGACCGGCGAGGTAGAGGCGCTCCTCGCGGTGCAGGAACTCGAGCGGGTAGGAGATCGCGCGTGCGACGAGCTTCGCCGTCGACCACGCGCGCACCGCCGGGCTGCTCATGATGAGCGACGGCCGGATGCCCGCGTCCGTGATGCGCGCGGCCATCAGCGGCGCGTTCTCTTCGCCGCGACGGCTCAACGGACGCTCGAAATCCGCCTGGCCCTCCTGCTTCCAGCTCGACTTTGCATGTCGCAGGATCGTGAGGGTCTTCATGCACCGAGTTTACCGTAGGAGCCCGCCATGCGGGCGACCAGGATGGTGATCCTGGCACGCTCTCTTTAAGACCGCATCGTTCACGCACGTTTGATGCCCGTGGCTCGGGCGGAGCCGCGACCGGGGGGAAGTTCTCTCGGTGCCGGCACGCAAGTACGTCCATGCAGGCCTGCGGGCTCGGCGTCCTGCTTCGCACGCGCCCGAGAGGACCTTCCCCCGATCACGGCTCCGCTTTTTCGGCGATGGTGCCGTGCGTGAACGATGCTGAGGCGCACAACGTTCCTTCGTTCGCTCGCCCTGCGGGACCGAAGCGTCGTGGGCGATCACATCATGCCGGTCTGAAGGCGGGCCTCGTCGGACATCATGGAATAGTTCCAGGGCGGATCGAACACGAGGGCGACCTTCACCTCGCCGACGGTGGGGATGAGGCCGATCTTCTCCTGCGCGTCCTGCACCAGGATGTCGCCCATGCCGCAGCCCGGCGCGGTCAGGGTCATGTCGACGCTGACCGAGCGCTGGCCGTCCGGCAGGCTCGTGACCTCCAGCCGATAGACCAGGCCGAGGTCGACGATGTTGATGGGAATTTCCGGATCGTAGCAGGTCTTGAGCTGCTTCCACACGACGTCCTCGATGTCCTTGTCGGTCGCGTTCTCCGGGATCGCGGGCGGCGCCACGGGCTCCTTGCCGAGAGCGTCCGCATCGAGCCCGGCGATGCGGAACAGGTTGCCTTCGATGTACACCGTGAAGCTGCCGCCGAGCGCCTGGGTGATGAATCCCTGGGTGCCCTCGCGCAAGGTGACCGTCTCGCCCGCCGGAACGATGACGGCGCTTACGTCGCGCGTGAGGGCAAACGGCTCGTGTGTGTGCCCGAACATCGGCTACTCCGTCGATACCGGTCCGCCTTCTCCTCCGAGGGCGGAATGCAGGGCATGCCACGCGAGCGTGGCGCACTTCACGCGGGTCGGGAACTCCTTCACGCCTTCCAGCGCTTCCAGCTTGCCGAGCTCGACCTCCGC
>DASVDF010000121.1:0-6319 GCA_036381215.1 Woeseiaceae bacterium
TTCGAGGTATCCGCCGATTCCGTCCGATATGATCTCCACCAGCTCGATCTCGGATTCCGTGATGGCGACGATGCGGCCGTCGTTCTGGCCCATGTAATTGCCCGGAAGCACCCGATGAATCAGGCCGTCCTGCGTCTGCACGAGCCCGTAGGTCGTGTCCCCCAACTCGAGCGTGCCGACCATGGAGAGGGTGTCCAGGGGGAACTGCTCGAGGAACTCGCGGCTGCGATTCAGATCGGGCCGGGTCGTGCTGTTCGGCCCGGCTGCCTGCGGCGTATCGGGAACGAACGGCGAGCGCAGCCCGTCCCGGTCGGCCGTGTACACGAAACTCTCGTACGGCTTGATCTCGGGCAGGGGCTCGATGCGCCCGCCCGGGCGCGCCTTGACCTCGTTGACGTAGCGATCGAGATCGTCCATGTCGCCGGCGCAGCCGGCGAGACCGAAGCCCGCGGCCAGGAGCAATGTCAGGACGCCTGGAATTCCGGCAGCTCTCATGGCTGTTGCGCCCCCTGCTCGAGATAGCGATAGACCTTCGCCGTGACCTCCATGGTCAGCTCGTCGTACTTGTCCTTGTCCGCCAGCGTGATGCTGATGTCGTGCAAGGTCACGATGCGCGGCAGCGCCGCCACGCCGCTCACGAAATTCGCGATCTCGTGATAGCCACCCGACAGGATGATCTTGATCGGCTTCTCGGCGTAGAAGTCCTTGGTCACCTCGCCCTGCGGCTGGAACAGCTTCTCCTGGAGGCCGGCGGCCAGCCCGGTCTGCGAGATGTCTACGATGAGGGCCGGAATCTCGGTCTCGCCGGGCAACTGGCGCAGCATCGTGCCGAACGACTGCTGCATTTCCGCGAGCTGCTCCTTGTAGCGGTCGTAGTTCGCGGCCTTTTTCTGTTTGTTCTCGAACGCGACCCTGAGCGTCTGCTCTTCCTGCTCCGCGCGCGCGAGCTGCGGCGCGCGATCCTGCACGATGAGGTACCAGATCAGGACGCCGGTGACGATGACGAAGACCAGGGCGATCACCGCCACCCGGAACGCGAACGGCCAGCGGCCGACGTCGTTGACGTCGAGACTGCGGAGCTCTTCGATGACGTTCATCCCGCGTTCTCCGTCTCTTCGTCGGTCTTGCTGATCTGCTTCATGGTCACGGTGAACGTGCTCTGGCGCGCCGGACCGGTCGCCGTCGTCTGGATCTGCTCGACGTTCGGGTCGGAGAACCAGTCGGAGCCGTCGATGCGCCGCATCAGCGCCGAGACGCGGGTGCTGGACTGCGCGACGCCGGTCACCTGCACCGTGGAGCCGGTCTGCTTGAGGCCGGTCAGGTAGACACCCTCGGGCAGCTGGCGCGCGATCTCGTCGAACAGGTGCACGATCTCGGGGCGGCTCTTCTGCAGCTGCTGGATGATGTCCATGCGTGCCAGCAGCCGCGCCTTCTGCGCTTCGAGGCCGTCGATCTCCTTGATGCTCTTGTCGAGCTCGGCGATCTCGGCTTTGAGCCGGGCGTTACGCTCGTTCTGGTGGTCGATCATGCGCGAGTACGACATGGCGGTCAGGCCCGCGACGATGACGGCGGCCACCACGGCGCCGCCCATGGCGACCAGGAAATCGCGCTGGCGCCGTTTGCGTTCCGCTTCGCGCCAGGGAAGTAGGTTGATGCGTGGCATTGTCGTGCCGCCCCGTGGGTGTGCGAGCTAGTCGAAGCTGCGGAGTGCGAGTCCGCAGGCCGTGAGCAGCGCGGTCGCGTCCTTGTGCACGCCCTGCGACTTGGCCTTCGACGAAATCTTCATTTGCCCGAGCGGATCGCCGATCTCCGTCGGAATCCCGACCCGGCTCGAGATCACGTCAGCGATACCGGGGATGTTCGCGCAGCCGCCGCAGACGAGGATCATGTCCGGCTGCTCGCGGCCGCCGCCGGACGCGAGGTAGAACTGGAGCGAGCGGCTGACCTGCTGCGTCATGTCGTCGACGAACGGCTCGAGCACTTCCGGCTGGTAGTTGCTCGGCAGCCCGCCCTGTTTCTTCGCGCGCCCCGCGTCTTCCATGCTCAGCCCGTAAGTGCGCATGATTTCCTCCGTGAGCTGCTGCCCGCCGAAGGCGAAGTCGCGCGTATAGACGACCTTGAGATCGGCGAGCACCGAGAACGTAGTGCTGCTCGCGCCGATGTCGACGATGGCGACCGACTGGCCGATGCCGCCGTCCGGAATCTGGTGCGAAAGCAGCTGGCATGCGTTCTCCAGCGCGAACGCCTCGACGTCGACGATCTGCGTGCGCAGGCCCGCCGCGGTGACCGCCGCCTGCCGTTGCTCGACGTTCTCGGTACGCGTCGCGACCAGGAGGACGTCCATCATCTCGGGATCGTTCGCGTTCGGGCCGATCACCTCGAAATCGAAGCTCACCTCTTCCATCGGGAAGGGGATGTACTGGTCCGCCTGGATCTCCACCTGGCCTTCGAGGTCGCGCTCCGAGAGGCTCGCCGGCATCTGGATGATCTTGGTGATGGCGGCATCGCCCGAGATCGCGACCGCCGCGTCGGTGGCCTTCGCGCCGGAGCGTTTGACGGCGCGGCGGATGGCCTCGCCGACCGCCTTGGCGTCGACGATGGCTTTCTCGTTCACGGAGCTCGGGGGCGTCGGCTCGGCCGCGTACGCCTCCACCCGGAAGCGCTTGCCGCTCTGCGACAGCTCGATCAGCTTGACCGAAGACGTCGTGATGTCGAGGCCCAGCAGCGGAACGGACTTCTTCCGGAAAAGCACGTGTTTATCCTTTTAATTCGAGGATTTGCGAGCCACTTATAGCTGGGGCCTGAGCAAATCGATTTAACTATATATCAACAAAATGTTAAATAAAACGTGCGCTTGTTCACGAACCGAGGCGACGTATGGTAATGCCGGGTTCAACCGCCATTCCGTGAACTGGTTGGCTCTTGGCCAGAAGAATGTTTCCCCCCGGGGATGCCCGATCCCCTGCCGCGACGCCGCTCGCCCGGGCGGCTTTGCTCGCGTGGCCGTCGATCATTGCAGGTTTCCGCGGCCCCGTCGACGAGCAAATCGCGGACAATGCCCTGACAAGCCGGAGCGGGGCTCGCTATCATGCGCGACGGGCACCCCTTCCGGTCCTCCCGTGGCTGGCGCGCCGGACTGACCTGGCATCCCACGCGCGCGAGGCACCCGGGCGAGCGAACTAGGGCCAGATGTTGAACGGAAGCAGACACATTGGCGGCACGGAACGCCGATCGTGGCGCGGCTGGCTGCGCTGGCTGACGCTGCTTTGCGGGCTCGGCGCCGCCGCCACGCTGGCCGCGGGCGCCGCCGTCATCGGTGCCTATTACTATGTGGCGCCCGGCCTCCCGCCCGCCGAGACCATCCGCGAGATTCCGCTGCAGATCCCGTTGCGGATCTACAGCCGCGACGGACGGCTGATCGAGGAGATCGGCGAACGCAAGCGCATCCTCGTGGCGTATGACGACCTGCCGCCGTTCGTCGTGCAGGCGTTCGTGGCGGCGGAAGACCAGCGCTTCTTCGAGCACCCCGGCGTCGATTACCGCGGCATCCTGCGCGCCGCCGTCGGCCTGCTGCGCACGGGCTCAATCAGCGCGGGCGGCGGCAGCACGATCACCCAGCAGCTCGCACGCGACTACTTCCTCACGCGCGAAACCCTGTTCACCCGCAAGCTGCGCGAGGCGTTTCTCGCGTGGAAGATCGAACAGCAGTTCACGAAGCAGGAGATCTTCACGCTGTTCGTGAACAAGACCTTCTTCGGGCAACGCGCCTACGGCGTGGCGGCGGCAGCGCACGTGTACTTCGGCAAGGGTCTCCAGGAGATCAACGTCGCCGAAGCGGCGACGCTCGCGGGCGTGCTGCCGGCGCCTTCCGACTACAACCCGGTGCGCAGCCCGTCGAACGCACTGATGCGCAGGGGCTACGTGCTCGGGCGCATGCGCGCGCTCGGGTTCATCCCGGAGAAAGAGTACCGCGCCGCGATGGACTACCCGATGGAGTCACACCTGTATGGCACCGCGACCGAGCTCGTCGCGCCGTACGTGGCCGAGATGGTGCGGCGCGAGATGCTGGAGCGCTATCCGGAGGATGCGTATTCGGCCGGCTACAAGGTCATCACCACGCTTGATTCGCGGCTCCAGAAAGCGGCGGTCTATGCGCTGCGCAACGGACTGCTCGAGTTCAGCCGGCGGCGCGGCTACCGCGGCCCGATCGCGCACGTCGAGGTGCAGCCGGGCACGCTGCAGAGCCCGTACGCCGACTGGCCCGAGGACCTGCGGATGCAGCTTGCCGAATACGGCAACCCGGGCGGGCTGTCGGTCGCGCTCGTCACCCGTTTGCACGCCAACAACAGCGCGAGCGTGGCGCTGCAGGACGGCACCCCGCTCGAGCTGCCGTGGAACGGGATCTCGTGGGCGAGGCGTTACCTCGACCAGTCGAACCGGGGGCCGGCGCCCGAGACGGTCGCCGACGTGCTTGCGCCCGGCGACATCATCTACGTGATGCCGACCACGCGCGGCACCTGGGCGCTCGCGCAGGTACCGGAAGCGCAGGCCGCGCTCGTCTCGCTCGACCCGACGGACGGCGCGATCACCAGTCTCGCCGGCGGGTTCGACTTCTCGTTGAGCAAGTTCAACCGGGTGACGCAGGCGGCCCGCCAGCCGGGCTCGGCGTTCAAGCCGTTCATCTACTCGGCCGCGCTGGAGCAGGGCAACACGCCGGCGACCATCCTGCTCGATGCGCCGGTCTTCATCCGCTCCTCCGAGCTCGAAGCCGTGTGGCGCCCGCTCAACTACACCGGCCGCTTCTATGGCGAACAGCGGCTGCGTGAGGCGCTGGTGCATTCGCTGAATCTCGCGACGGTGCGGCTGCTCCTGAACAAGACCGGCATCGGCAACGCGGTGCGGCACATCGCGAAATTCGGGTTCGGGCCGGCGGCGCTGCCGTACAACGGTTCGCTGGCGCTGGGCGGCGGCAATGCGACGCCTCTCGACATGGCGCAGGGCTACGCGGTGTTCGCGAACGGCGGCTATGCGGTGAAACCGTACGTGATCGAATCGATACGCGCGGCGAACGACGACGTCCTGTACCGGGCGAATCCCGCCGTGGTGTGCCGCCGCTGCGAGGTCGACGAGGAGGAGCGCCGGGAGCGCGAACGGATGCGCCCGCCGGCCACGACGACGGCGGCGGTGGAGAACGGCGCCCTGATGCAGGGCATGCCTTACCGCGGGGCGCCCGGCACGGCCGACACCGGCATGTCGCTCGAAGAGATGGCGGAGGTCGGCGAATCCTACCGTCCGGACGCGACCGACGCGCCGGAGCTCTTCGCAAACGTCCACCTCGCGCCCCGCGTGATCCCGGAACAGAACGCGTACCTGATCCAGGACATGATGCGCGACGTGATCACGCGCGGCACGGGCCTGCGCGCGCGCGTGCTGGGCCGCAGCGATCTCTCCGGCAAGACCGGCACGTCCAACGACCAGCGCGATGCCTGGTTTGCGGGCTTCAACGGCTCGATCTCGGCGGTGTCATGGGTCGGCTACGACGATCCGCTGCCGCTCGGGCCGGGTGAGCAGGGCTCGCGCACGGCGCTGCCGCTGTGGATCGAGTTCATGCGCGTCGCGCTGGCCGGAACGCCGCAGAACGCGATGCCGATGCCGGAAGGCATGGAGAACGTGCGCATCAACAAGCGCACGGGCTGCCCGGCGACCGCCGCGGACCCGCCGGAGGACGTGATGTTCGAGGTGTTCCGCGTCGGTCACGAGCCGAAATGCGAGTTCAGTGACGAGCATCGCGACATCTTCAACCAGAGCGACGACGAGGAGGCGGACCCGATCTTCTGATGGGCAGGAAGGCTACCGGCCGCTTCGATCGCGCGCGCCATGTGCTGGCGCAGGAAGCGGCGCGGATCATCGCCGAGCAGGGCGTGCAGGATTACCAGGTGGCGAAGCGCAAGGCCGCCGAACGGCTCGGGATGACGGAGCGCGGCTCGCTGCCCGGCAACAGCGAGATCGAGGCCGCCCTCTCCGCGCACCTCGAGCTCTTCGGCCGCGACCGCCACGTCGACCTGCTGCGCATGCTGCGCCGGGCCGCGCTCTCCGCGATGGAGCTCCTGGCGCCGTTCGCGCCGCGCCTGGTCGGGCCGGTGCTGCACGGGACCGCGGCCGCGCACTCGCCCATCAACCTGCACCTGTTCGCCGACAGCTTCGAGCAGGTCACGCTCACCCTCGACGAGAACCGCGTCGCTTACCGCCTGTACGAACGCCGCCTGAAGAGCCGCCCCGGCCGCTCCGAAACTTTCGCCGGGCTGCGCTTCACCCACCA
>DASVDF010000122.1:0-24875 GCA_036381215.1 Woeseiaceae bacterium
GAAGGCCTTGCGACCGCCGCCTCTCCGGTTTGCTCAGCCGGGATGATCCTTCTCCACGAACGCCTTGAGGCTCGCGAGCTGCGCCGCGAGCATGCCGTCGACCGCGGCCGCCATCTTCTCGAGCCCGCCGGGTGCGTAGCCGCCGACGACGTACGTCCAGGTCACGCGCGTCGCCTGGCCCGCGTCCTCGAACTCCCACACGAGATTGCCGCTGGTGCCGAGCAGCCCGAGCGGACCGAGTGCGCCGGTCAGCCGCAGCATCGTGCCGGGACTTACGAAGGTCACGGTCAGGTGCACGACGCCGCCGCCCTGCCCCAGGTTCTCGCACAGGCAGCCCTGCGGCACGGCATCGAGCGTCAGGTTCGAGGCGTTGCCGGACACGGTGTGATCGTCGATCCACCAGGCCGGGAGGCGCCCGGTCGCTGCCCGGTAGACGGCCGCCCGCGGCGCCTCGATCACCACGCTCGCGCGGGTCGTGAAGCCGTTCCGGCTCGCGTCGACCACCTCCGCGCGCGGCGCACCGGCCACGACCGCCAGCGCAGCGGCGAGGGCGAACAGCGGGAATGCGCGTGCTGGAAAGTGCCGGAACATGGGAGTGCCGCCGGCGATCAGGCGCCGGGCGGCGCGCCCAGTGTACCCCGTCGCAACGGCCGGGACATTCCCGGCCCGGGGTCTTTCCATGCGCCGTTTGCGCACGGGGTCACCCGACCGGCGTCGTTCAGAGGAACGGATGCAGGGATTCGATCAGAAACAGCGCCGACAGGATCGCGAGCGCGAAATACAGTCTTCTCCACTTGCCCATGCGAGTTACTGCCGATCTCCTTATCATCGGCTGCAAGTATGCCTCTCGAAGCTGAACGGACCCTGAAAGCAGAGCGCGGCCCGCCGCGCGGCGGCGCGGGCGAGCTGCGCGCGTTCCTCGCTGCGCACGCGCGCATCGCGGTGCTCACCGGCGCGGGCTGCAGCACGCGCTCCGGCATTCCCGACTACCGCGACGAGAACGGCGCATGGCGTTACCGGCAGCCGATGACCTTCGCGGAGTTCACGGGCAGCCCGGCGGCGCGCCGGCGTTACTGGGCGCAGAGCTTTGCGGGCTGGCGGCGCATCGACGGTGCGGCCCCGAACGCCGCGCACGCCGCGCTCGCGCGGCTGGAAACGCAAGGACGCGCGGCCGGCATCATCACGCAGAACGTCGACGACCTGCACCGCCGCGCCGGCAGCCGGCGCGTGATCGACCTGCACGGTGTGTTGCGCCGCGTGCGCTGCCTCGGTTGCGGTGCACTGTCGCCGCGCGCCGCCTTCCAGGCAGGTCTCGCCGCCGCAAATCCCGGCTGGCATGCCACGGTGTCGGCGTTCGCACCGGACGGCGATGCACGGCTCGAGGACGCGCTTGTCGACGCCTTCTGCGTGCCCGATTGCGAGGCTTGCGGCGGCATGCTGAAGCCGGACGTCGTGTTCTTCGGCGAATCCGTGCCCGCGGCGCGGGTCACCGCGGCCACCGCCCTGGTGCGCTCTGCCGATGCGCTGCTCGTCGTCGGCTCGTCGCTGATGGTGCTGTCCGGATTCCGCTTCGCGCGCGCGGCGTACGAGGCCGGTGTCCCACTCGCGCTCCTGAACCGCGGCGTCACGCGCGCCGATGCGCTCGCGACGCACCGTTTCGAAGGCGACTGCACGGCGCTGCTCGACGCGGCCGTCGACCCCTGACGTGCCGGAACCCGTCGTCGTGTTCGCCACGGCCGATGCGCGGGTCTGCTCGGATCGCGCGCTGGTGCTGCAATCGCTCGGCATTCCGCACGAGATCCTGCGCGACGCCGATCGCCTCCTCCTGATCGTTCCCGACGAGGTCGCGGAGCGCGCGAAATACGAGCTCTGGCAGTACGAGCAGGAGAACCGCCCGCCGCGGCCGCGGCCGGCGCCGCTCATCGGGCGCTACCAGGACCCCGTGCCCGGCGTGCTCGGCTACGTGCTCGTGCTGTGCGGAATCGGCTGGCTGGCCGGCCGCTCGGCCTTCGGACTCGACTGGCTGGCGGCCGGTCGCATCGACGGCGCCGCCCTGCGGGCGGGCGAATGGTGGCGCGCCTTCACGGCCCTCACCCTGCACGGCGGCGTCGGGCACCTGCTCGGCAACCTGGGCTTCGGGGCGCTGTTCGGCGGGCTCGCGGCGCGGCTCTTGGGCAGCGGCATCACGTGGCTCGCGGTGGTGCTCGCGGCCGGGGCCGGCAACGCGCTGAACGTGCTCTTGCTCGAATCCACGCACCGCTCGGTCGGCGCCTCCACCGCCGTGTTCGCGGCGCTCGGGCTGCTCGCGGGCTTCGCCTGGCGCGCACGCCTCATGGCGCAGGACCGCTGGGCGTTCCGGCTGGGCCCGCTGATCGGCGGCATCGCGCTCCTCGCCTACACCGGCACGGGCGATGCGCAGACGGACATCGGCGCCCACCTCTCGGGCTTCCTCTGCGGGTTCGCCGGCGGCACGGGCCTGACCTTCGTCGCGGATCGCCTGGAGGGCGGACGCCGGCAGGCGGTCTGCGGCATCGCGGCGCTCGCCGTCATCGTGCTCGCGTGGGTGCAGGCGCTGGTTACCGCGGCGGCCGGTTGACCGCTCTCCAGGCAGCGCCTACTGTATCCATATCCAGTTTCGAGGACTCACCATGACCCCCCCGGGACACAAAGGCCGCGGGGCCGTCTCGCGCCCTCCGGGCCGCTATGCCGTCCGCCAGGTCGAGGCGGAACCGCCGGAGCCGTTCGACGAGCCGGCTCCGGCGCCGGAGACGACACTCCGGCCCCTCGCCGCGCGCGGCATCCTGAGCAGGAACGACTCTCCCGACGTGCCGTTCGAACGCTCCATCAACCCCTACCAGGGCTGCGAGCACGGCTGCATCTATTGCTACGCGCGGCCGAGCCACAGCTATTACGACCTGTCGCCCGGGCTCGATTTCGAAACGCAGATCTTCTACAAGCCGAACGCGGTCGAGCTCCTGCTCGCGGAGTGGTCCCGGCCCGGCTACGAGTGCAAGCCCATCACCATCGGCGCCAACACGGACCCGTACCAGCCGGCGGAGCGCAAGCTCGGGCTCACGAGGCGGCTGCTCGAAGCCTTCGTCGAGCACCGCCACCCGGTGTGCCTGATCAGCAAGGGCAGCCTGATGCGGCGGGATCTCGATCTCCTGTCGACGCTCGCCGCCCGGAACCTCTGCTCGGTCGCGATCAGCGTGCCGACCGCGGACAACGGTCTGAAGCGCATCCTGGAGCCGCGGGTGCCGGCGGCGGAGGCCCGCTTCCGGCTCATGGCCGAGCTCACGGAGCGCGGCGTACCGACCGGGCTCCTCATGGCACCGATCATCCCGGCCGTGAACGACGCGGAAATCGAGCGCATCGTCGCGGCCGCGGCGGCCGCCGGCGCGCGGCACGCAAGCTACGTGCTGCTGCGCCTGCCGCACGAGCTGAAGCAGATCTTCACGGAATGGCTGGAGGCGCATCTGCCCGAGCGGGCGGCGCACGTCATGAGCCTCGTCCGCGCGGCGAGCGGCGGCCGGGACTATGACAACCGCTACGGCGTCCGCCAGACGGGCCGGGGGCCCTATGCTGATATGATCGGGGCGCGTTTCCGGGTCGCCTGCAACCGGCACGGCATCCGGCACGGGCGGGACGGGCTCGCGCTCGACACCAGCCTGTTTTGCCCGCCCGGGGGCCGGCAGCTTGCGCTCACGCTCTCGTGATGCGCGGCCGCTGCCGCCCGAACTAAACTGGCGTGGGGGAGTTCTAAATCGGATCGTTCCGGCAGAAAGCGAACATGAACCCGTTGAGAGGCCTGTTGCTGGCCACCGTGGCGGTCTCGTTCACGGCGAGCACCGCGGGCGCGCAGGAGCCCGAGTCCGACACTGCCGCTTCCGGCGCGACGCTCGAGGTCGACGTCGCCAACGTCGCGGAGTCGGTGGATGACAGCGACGCCAAGCCGGTCCCGGAAACCGGGAACGGCGGCGCGCCCCGGCCGGCGGAAAGCGATGATCGAGCCCCCGCAACCGGGGAGCCGCAGCTCGGCGAGCCGGCGATCGTCGACGAGGCCGAGGAGACCCCGGAGGAGAAGCTCCAGCGCTACTTCGCCCTGTACAAGGACGCGATGGACAACGAGGCCTACCAGGAAGCCGACGTGCTGGCCAAGCAGGTCGTCGAGCTCACCATCGGCCTCTTCGGTGTCGACAGCCTCGATTCCGCCCGAGCGCTCACCAACCTCGGGATCGCGCAACACCAGAACGGCGATTACGAAGCGGCGATCGCGAACTACGAGGCGGCCATCGACATCATCGAGCGTGTCGAGGACCGGCTGAACGGCAATCTCGTCAATCCGCTGAAGGGTCTCGGCGCCGCAGAGCTCGCGAGCGGGCGACCGGACCTGGCCGCGGAGACCTTCGAGCGCGCCGTCCACGTCACGCACGTGAACGAGGGCCCGCACAATCTCGACCAGGTGGAAGTGCTCGAATCGCTCGCGGAGACCTACCTTGCCGGGGGAAATTTCGACGAGGTCGAGAAGATCACCGAGATCATCTTCGGCCTGGAAGCGCGCGGTATTCCGCTCGACAGCCTGGAAATCCTGCCGGTGCTGGAGAAGCAGGCGAACTGGCAGCACCGGCTGCAACTCTTCGAGAAGGAGCGCTACACCTGGCGCAAGATCATCGACATCATCGAGGACAAGGCGGGCGATGACGACCTGCGGCTGATCGCGCCGCTGACCGGGCTCGGCAAGTCCTATTTGTACGTCGGCGACGTCGATGCCGCTTTCCATCATCCGTCGTCGATCACCTCCGGAGAAGTCTACCTGAAGCGCGCCGTGCGCATTTCGGAAGACAATCCCGCGGCCACCTGGGAGATGCAGGAGGACACGCTGCTCTCGCTGGGTGACTTTTACATCCTCTCGGGACAGCCGAGCCGCGCGCGCAAGGTGTACCGGGACGTCTGGGACCTGCTGTCCGCCGACGAGCAACGGCTGGCGCGCCGGCACGACCATCTCGAAGCCCCGGTCGTGCTGCAGGAGATCCATCCGCCCCGCTACGTCGGCATCGACGGCGAAGTCCGCACGGCATTGCCGGGCGACGACTACGAGCAGGGGCAGCTCGTCTACGACTACTCCGTGTCGACGCGCGGCTACACCACCGACATCACGCTGGTGAAGGCCGAGCCCGGCGCCTTCGTGGACATGCAGCGCACCGTCGAGCGCGAGCTGCGCTCGCTGATTTACCGGCCGCGGCTGGCGAACGGCGAAGCGGTGGACACGCAGCACCTCACCTACACGCACACGTTCTTTTACCGCCAGTCCGATCTCGCCGACGCCACGGCGCAGGGCGTCGTCGCGCCGGTATCGGACTAGTGTCCGGCAGCGCGCAGGACGACCCGGCGGCATGCCCCGCCCCCGCCCCTGCCCGTGCTTTTTGCGGCGGCAGCAGGTATCGTGGAGCGGCTTCGTCGACGGCCATTTCCTGACGCCGCCCGACGGATCACACCACGACTGGAACCATGAACGATACCGAAGAGCAGGCGGGCAGCCGTCCCGGGCAACCCACGCGAGACGAGGCCGAAGCAGCGGTGGTCACACTGCTGCGCTGGGCCGGCGACGATCCGGAACGCGAGGGGCTGAAGGACACTCCGCGTCGCGTGGCACGCGCCTATCGGGACTGGTTCAGCGGTTACGAGGTCGACCCGGTGCGATTCCTCGAACGCACGTTCGAGGAGGTCGAGGGCTACGACGAGATGATCGTGCTGCGCGACATCGCGTTCGAGTCACATTGCGAGCATCACATGGCGCCGATCATCGGCAAGGCGCACGTGGGTTACCTGCCGAACAACAAGATTGTCGGCATCAGCAAGCTCGCACGCGTGGTCGACACCTTCGCGCGGCGTTTCCAGGTGCAGGAGAAGCTGACGGCGCAGATCGCGCAGTGCATCCAGGAAGTGCTGAAGCCCAAGGGCGTCGGCGTGGTGATCGACGCCGTACACCAGTGCATGACAACGCGTGGCATCCACAAGCAGGGCGTGTCGATGGTGACCAGCCAGATGCTCGGCGCGTTCCGCAAGGACGCACGCACCCGCGCGGAGTTCCTGCGCATGATCGGCCGCGACGCCGTCTGACCGCCCCATCGCCCGCGCAGAACAAAGCCGCCGTAGGAGCGCGCATCGCGCGCGACCGAACACCGCTACCCACGCTGCGTGCGCGCTCCTACGGCGGTGACGCGGCGGCCAGGCCGAGGACATCGAGGCCCTGCTCGAAGCGGACATCGACGGGAATGCCCTCCTGCTCCAGGCGCTCGAGGTCGGCCGCGAGCTCCGGCCGGATGACGCCCTGCTCCTCGGTGAGCTTCACGGCGCCGGCGTAATCGCCGGTGGCCTGGAGGGTCAGGAGGAGGCGTGAGAGCTCGGTCATGGCCTGGTCCATGCGCTCGACGTCGACGTGCCAGGTACCGGATTGCGGATCGCGGACGATCGCGCCGCGGTCGGCGAAGAAGTTGAAGCGCACCATGTTGGCTTTGCCGTGCGCACTGCTCGCGCCGAAACGGACGCTGCGGAAAACGCTGGCCATGAAAGTGACGTAGTTGTCGCGCAGGTCGATCTCGCCGAGCTCGCCCTGCTCGTGCAGGCTCCTCACCATGTACAGCCCGAGCACGTCGGCCTTGCCTTCCTCCATGCTGCCGGCGACCTCTTTCAAGGCATCGCGCACGGTGCCCTTGCCGTTGATCGTGATCTTGATGCCGAGCCCGTGCGCAACCTCGTGGAACATCGTGTTCGCGAAGAACGCGTCGAAAGTGACGTGCTGGCGCTGCGACTCGTCGATCAGGATGTCCGCGACCGGCACGAGGATGCGGTCGAATTTCGCCTGCATGGCGTTCTTGAGCTGCAGGCGCCGCGTGCCCTTCTCGAGCTGCACCTCCTCGTCGTTCGGCAGGTTGATGGCGATGGTCTTCGAGCCGGCGTTGCTGTGGCCCGCGTAATAGATGACGTCGTACGCGTTCAGGTCGGAATCGGTGCCCGGCGTTTCCGCCTTGTACTCCTCCGGCACCGGCAGGCCGCGCTGCAGCTCGGGCAGGAGCTGGGTGAAGCGGCCGAGCCGCTCGCTCCAGTCCATGTCCTTGAGCAGCACGTACGCCTCGTAGGCCGCCTTGTAACCGAACAGGCGATCCTCGTAGGTCTCGATGGGCCCGATCACGAGCTCGATCGGGTTCGTCTTGACGTCCAGCCAGGCCAGGTCGCTCGGCTGGAAATCGTCCGAGAGCAGCGCATCGGCGCGCAGGCGGAGGTAGTCGGCGAAGCCCGCGTGCAGGGCGAGATCGGCGGCTTCGCGCAGCAGGCCGGCGGCGCGCGCGAGTGCGTCCGCATAGGCCTCGTGATAGGGCACGACCACGAGCTCGCCCGCCTCGTTCCGCCGGAGCAGCGTGTACAGACCGTTCTTGCCCGGCAGCTCCGCCGTTTCGAACTCCTCGCGCGACATGTCGGCCGGATAGAAATTGGCGCCGAGCGGCTTCTCGCCGAACCCGGCGACGAACGGCGCCTCGTTGGCCAGGCGGTCCCAGGGGCCGTAGTTCAGCTGCGCGAACAGGCGGGTCGCGGGATCAGTAATGGAGTCGAGCCAGGCCGCATGTTCGTCACGGAAAGCCTGCCGCCAGAAGAGGTCGTCCATGACTCCTGAGGCCTGGATGAGCTTGACCAGCATGGCACGCTGGTTTTCGTCGTATGCGGACAAGTCCGCCGTCAGGGCCACCTCGGCGTAGATTTCGGGGCGCACCGGCGCAAGCTCCGCGGCTTTCGCGGCGGCGGCCTGCGGCTCCGGTACCTCCGGCACGGCCGGCTCCGGCGACTCCGGCGGGCTGCACGCGGCCAACACCGACAGGCAGGCGGTGAGAGCGAAGCAGCCTCGGGCCCGCGAGCGGACAATCAGTGCACTTTTCACGATCAGCCTCCTGGCGGACGACGGCGCGCGCCATTATGCCCGACGCTCCTACAGATCGACGATGCGGACCTCACCGGGCGCGACCGGCGCGCCGAGGAAGGCGCCCCCCACGCGCGCGAAGCGGGTGGCCCCGTCGGTCGCCATGAGCTCGAGGCGTCCCGCGCTTTCCGGTTTCAGCAGCCCGCGCTCGCCGAGCAGGGCGGCCACCGCTTCCGCCGTGGTGTTCGCGGAATCCACGATCGTCACGCCATCCCCGGCGACCTCGCGGATGGCGTCGCGCAGCAGCGGGAAGTGCGTGCAGCCGAGGATGATCGATTGCGCGCGCCAGCCGTCCTCGCCCGCGAGCGCCGGGTCGAGGTAGCGGCGCACCACCGCGTCCGCGATCGCGCCGCGCGTCCAGCCTTCCTCCGCCAGCGCGACCAGGAGCTCGCAGGCCAGCTCGCGCACCTCTGCCCGGTCGTCGAGCGCGCGGATCGCATTGCCGTAGGCGTGCAGTCCCACCGTGGCTTCGGTCGCGAGCACGAGATGCCGCCCGGAAGGCGCCGCGGCCACGGCGGCCCGGGCTCCCGGTCCGACGACGCCGACCACCGGCAGCGGCGCGAGCTCCTCCTCCAGGTTCGCGAGCGCCACCGCCGACGCGGTGTTGCAGGCGATGACCAGGAGCTTGATTCCATGACCCCGCAGGTGCGACGAAGCCTGCCGCGCATAACGCAGCACCGAGCCCGCGCTCTTCGTGCCGTACGGCAGCCGCGCGGTATCGCCGAGGTAGACGTAGTCCTCGCCAGGCAGGCGCCGCCGCAGGGCCTTGAGCACGGTGAGCCCGCCCACGCCGGAATCGAAGATCCCGATCGGTTTCGTGTCGTCTTCCACGGGCGCCATTATGCCGGAAGCGGCTGGTGAGCCCGCTGCCGGCGTGCGAGACTCCCCGCCGCATGAACCGGGTGATCGCATCGAGGCTCGTGACCGGCGCGGCCGCGGCCGTCCTGCTGTTCTTCGCCGCCGGCGTGTTCCTTCCGGCCACCCGCAGCGTGGAACGGGTGGCGACCATCGGCGCGTGGCCGGCGACGGTTTTCGCCCTCGTCGAGGACGCACGCCGCGCCGCCGAGTGGTCGCCCTGGATCGGGGACGGGGAGCCGACCTTCTCCGGCCCGGCCGCCGGCCCCGGCGCCGCCTTCGCGTGGACCGGCGCGGCTCCGGGCAGCCGCCGGGTGGTCGCGGCCGAGCGCGGCGCGCGCGTCGTGGCCGCGCTCGAGCTGGACGGCACGGCCGCCGTGTCCCGTATCGAGCTCGCGCCGGTCGAGGGCGGCACGCACGTGACGTGGCACCTCGAGCTCGACTACGGCAACGATCTCCTGGCCCGCTGGGGCGCCGTGCTCCGCGGCGATACGCTCGCGGGCCGGCAGGAAGCGGGGCTCGCGGCGCTCACCACGCTCGCCGAGAACCTGCCGCGCGCCGATTTCGGCGACCTGGCCGTCGAATCCCTCACCGTGCAGGCCTTGCCGATCGCTTACCGGCGCATTCGCACTCGCCCGGATCCCGCGGCGATGTCGCGCGCCCTCGGCCAGGCCTTCTTCGACATCCTCGCGTACCTGCGCCGGCAAGGCCTGGGCGAAGCCGGCCCGCCGCTCGCGGTGAACCGCGGCTTCCGCGGGGCGGAGCTCGAGCTGGAAGCGGCGATTCCGCTGGCGAGCGCGGCAACAGCACCGCCCACGAGCGAGGCCGGCATCCGTTTCGGCCACACGTACGCGGGCGCGGCGATCCGGGCCACCCACAAGGGCCCGTACGCCGGCCTCGCAGCCACGCACCAGAAGATCGCTGCCTGGCTCGCGGCCTATGCCATCGAGCGCAACGGGGACCCCTGGGAGGTGTACGTGAGCGACCCCGCCCGCACGCCGGAGGCGGAGCGCGTCACCTTCATCTATTACCCGGTCGAGCGGGCCGGCGGCTAACCCAACGCCGGCGCCGGCGGGACGGCAGCCGCCCGTGCGGCGCTGCGGCGCAGAGCCTCAGCCCGAGCGCACCAAAAACGCCGGCACGGCCGGCCTTTCCTTCAGCGCCTTGGCGGGCTTCGAGCCCTCCTCGTTCGCGGCCGAGCGGACGAGCAGCGTCAAGAGCTCCAGCATGAGGCGGCCGCAGTGCGCGGCATCCTGCGGGGACATCTTGCGCACCGTCGCGCGGACCGGCCCCTCGCCGTTCAGCGGCGCCACGGCACGCAGCACACGCATCAGGTCGGCGAACGGCTGGCGCGCCTCGGGAGGCAACGAGCCCTCCTCGAGCGCCTGCAGATGGTCCTCGTACGCCTGGACGAGGCGTTGTTTGACGTTTCCGTCGCCGGCCATGACGGACAAGGCCGCGAAGAAACGGTCGACGGGATCGAACATTTCCACTCCAGCGTTATTCTCTGAGACGGCCGCACTCCACCCCGTTGCGGCCACCCGGAAGCGCGTCAGAACCGGCGAACGGGCGAAGGCCCCCGCTCTGCCGCGCATTTCCCGGTACGCTTTCGAAAAACAGCTGCATCATGCAGCTCGCGGAATGCACCGCGTCGAGCTTCCTTGTGAGGTTTCCCCGGCTCAAGCACCTGCGCCCGAAACTTATAGCAAATGCGGGAAAGCGCCTGCAAGCGCGGTTCGCGAATTCGTGCGGCAGCACACAGACCGGCTGTTCTGCAGCGGCACCGGCTCTCGCGAGCCGCCCTTCAGGCCGCCCGGCTGATCTCGATCGTCCACTCCTCGGCATCCAGCCGGCGCTCTTCGGTGTAGAGCGGCGACGCCTGCCGGACCTCCCAGCGGACCGCCAGCGTCTCGGCCATCAGGTGCTCGCGCCAGGCTGCGAGCGCCTCGCTCACGCCGGCGGAGCCCCGCACGCCCAGCACGATCCGGTCGGCGACCTCGAGTCCGGCCTGCTTGCGCGCCTCCTGCACGGTGCGGATCAGCTCGCGCGCGAGGCCCTCGCGCACCAGCGCCTCGTTCAGGGTCGTGTCGAGCGCGGTGAGGAAGCCTCCGTCCTCGCTGTAGACGTAGCCCTCCGCGGAGTGCGTCTCGATCAGCACGTCCTCGGGACCGAGCGGGACAGTCTCGCCGTCGACCTCGAGCGCGAAGACCTCGCCGCGCGCGGCCGCGCCGGCGATCGCGGCGCCGTCCGCGTCGGCGAGCGCCTTGCGGATTGCCGGCAGGCGCGAGCCGTACTGCCGGCCGAGGCGAGGCAGGTTCGGCTTGATGCGATAGCTCACGAGGCCGGCATCGCGGGCGATGAGCTCCATCGACTTGACGTTCAGCTCTTCCAGCACCTGGGCCGCGTGGCTCTCGAGCGCCGCCGCCGACGGCTCGTCGGGCGCGCGCACCAGGAGCCGCGACAGCGGCTGGCGGGTCCGCAGGCCCGACTGGGCGCGCGCTGCGCGCGCGAGCCCCACGACCTTCTGCACCACGCCGATCTCGAACAGCAGCGCCTCGTCGTCACGCGCGCCCTGCACTTCTGGCCACGCGGTCATGTGCACGCTCGGCGGCGCATCCGGACGGACCGCGCGCACGAGGTTCTGGTACACGTGCTCCGCGAGGAAAGGCACGAACGGCGCCATCAGCCGGTGCACGGTCTCGAGGCATTCGTACAGGGTGAGATAGGCGGCGAGCTTGTCGGCCGTGTCGCTCGATTTCCAGAAGCGCCGGCGGTTACGGCGCACGTACCAGTTGCTGAGCTGGTCGACGAACGACTCGATCGCCTCGCCGGCCGCTTTCGCGTCGTAGCGGTCCATGGCCTCCGTGCAGCGCCGCACCGTGCGGTTCAGGAGCGCGAGCGCCCAGCGGTCGATCTCCGGCCGCTCCGCGGGCGGCACGTCAGCGTCGAGATCGACGTCGTCAAAGCGCGCATACAGCACGAAGAACGCGTAGGTGTTCCAGAACGTGTTGATGAACGAGCTCGCCACGTCCTGCACGATGTCGACCGAGATGCGCTTCTGCACGTCGGGAGAAAGCCGCGCGAGGAAGTACCAGCGCAGAGCATCCGCGCCCACCGTGTCGAACACGTCGTAAGGATTCACGATGTTGCCGAGCGACTTCGACATCTTGCGGCCGTCTTTGTCGACGATGTGGCTCAGGCAGATCACGTTGCGGTAGGCGATGCTGTCCGACACGAGCGTCGCGATGGCGTGCAGCGTGTAGAACCAGCCGCGCGTCTGGTCGATGGCCTCGCAGATGAAATCGGCGGGAAAATGCGCCTCGAACTCTTGCCGATTCTCGAACGGGTAGTGCCATTGCGCGTACGACATGGCACCGGAGTCGAACCAGCAGTCGATCACCTCCGGGACCCTCTGCCAGGTTTTGCCGTCTTTCTCGAACGTAACGTCGTCGATGGCCGGCCGGTGCAGGTCGAGCTCGGAGAGCTCGCGGCCGGCGAGCGCCTCGAGCTCGGCGAGCGAGCCGATGCAGAGGTATTCGCCCTCGCCATCCGTCCAGACCGGCAGCGGCGTACCCCAGAAGCGCTCGCGCGAGAGCGCCCAGTCGACGTTGTTCTCGAGCCAGTTGCCGAAGCGGCCGTCGCGGATCGTTTCCGGAATCCAGTTGATGGTGCGGTTCAGCTCGACCATGCGGTTCTTGAAATCCGAGGTACGGACGAACCAGGCGTTCTTCGCGTAGTAGATGACGGGGTCGTTCGTGCGCCAGCCGAACGGGTAGTTGTGCAGGAGCGTCTCGCGCCGGAACATCAGGCCCCGCGCTTCGAGCAGGCGCACGAGAGGCGGGTCGGCGTCCTTGAAAAACGCGCCGGCGACCGGCTCCACCACCGGCAGGAAATGCCCGTCCTCGCCGACCGCGTGCACGACCGGCAGCCCGTGCGCCTGCCCGAGTGCGAGATCATCGACGCCGTAGGCGGGCGCGCAATGTACGATGCCGGTGCCGTCCTCGGTGCTCACGAAGTCCGCCGGAAACACCTGGAACGCCTCGGGAGCGTCGACGGGCAGGTACTCGAACGGGCGGCGGTAACGCCTGCCGACGAGCTCCGTGCCCTTCACGATTCTCGTGACGCGGTGCGCAACGCCTTCGAGCACGCGCTCGCGGAGCGGCTCGGCCAGGATCAGCGTCTCGCGAGCCGTTTCGCAAAACGCGTAATCGACGGCCGGGTGCACGGCGAGACACAGGTTCGCGGGCAAGGTCCACGGCGTCGTGGTCCAGACGAGAAACGCCGTGCCCGGCTGCTCGGCGAGCGGGAAGCGCACGAAAATGGACGGGTCCTCGACCTCCTTGTAACCGAGCGCGAGCTCGTGCGAGGACAGCGTCGTGCCGATGCGCGGATCGTAGGGCACGACCTTGTAGCCCTGGTAGATCAGCCCCTTGTCCCAGATGTCCTTGAGCAGCCACCACACGCTCTCGATGTAGGCGTTGTCCAGCGTGTAGTAGGCCTCGTCGAAATTGACCCAGAAGCCCATGCGCTCGGTCATGCGCTCCCAGTCGCCGATGTAGCGCATCACCGATTCGCGGCAGCGGCGCGTGAACTCGGCGATGCCGACCTTCTCCTCGATCTCCTTCTTGTCGAAGATGCCGAGCTCTTTCTCGATCTCGTGCTCCACGGGCAGCCCGTGCGTGTCCCAACCGGCCTTGCGCGGCGCGTAGTAGCCACGCATGGTCTTGTAGCGCGGGAACGCGTCCTTGAAGCTGCGCGCGAGCACGTGGTGGATGCCGGGCTTGCCGTTGGCCGTCGGCGGCCCTTCGTTGAAGCTGAACCGCGGCCGGCCTTCGCTTCTCCGGACCGTCTGCTCGAAGACGTCGTGCTCCCGCCAGAACGCGAGCACTGCCGCCTCCAGCGCGGGACCGTCGTAACGACCCGACACTTCCCTGAACTTCTTCGTCGATCCCATCTCGCAGTCCGTTGTTTCCCGAGGAGCCAAAAACAAAAAAGCCCCGGACGCACACCTGGCGTCCGGGGCGATTCGAGCATGCGAAATCGCGGTACCACCCGGATTCACGGCCGCGGCGCGGCCGCCTCTTTCGGGCCCGGTTTCGGGGGCCGGCCGGCCGGGCCTACTGCGCGGGATTCCGCGGTTCGGGCGGCGACTCCGGGGTGATATTCGGCGGGTTCCGCTGCGGGGCTCGCACCGTCCCCCGCTCGCTTCGAGCGGCAAGCTCCGCCTGTTTGTCCCCTTCGACGTCCTGCCGGCGAAGGTATCGCCGGCAGGCGGAAATTACAACCGCCCTTCCTGAGGAATATCTGCACAAGTGCATCCTGCACTTGTGCAGTGTCGCATCCGTGCCCCGCAGGGAAGCTCTGCACGTGTGCAAAGCTTCCCCTGGCTAGTGCAGGACGGTGGACACCGGCCGGTCGCTCTCCTCGCCGAACATCGCCCGGTCGAACACGTTGACCAGTGCCTCCGTGCTCTGGGCACCGATCACGAACAGGCGCTTGTTGACGAGGAAATTCGGCACGCCCGTGAGACCGCTCTTGCGGATCTGCGCGTCCTGCGAAAGGACGAGCTGGCGGCTCGTCTCGTCAGCCAGGCTGCGCTTGAGCCGCGCGGCCGACAGCCCGGTGCGGCGGCCCAATTCGAGCAGGACGTCATGATCGGCGAGATCCAGGCCCTCCTCCAGGTAGCCGCGAAACAGGCTCTCCGCGACGGTGGAGAGCGCGGCGCCGTCGGCTTCGGCGAGCTTGAGCAGGCGGTGAGCGCCGAGCGTGTCGGGGATGGTGGACAAGCGCTCGAAGCGAAAACTGATGCCCTCCGCCTTGCCGGCCAGGATCAGATCCTCGAGCCCGGACTCGAACGCCTCCGCATCGCCGAAGCGCGAAGCCAGGTAGTCCCTGAAGCGCATGCCGCTGCCCGCCACGCCGGGGTTGATGCGGAACGGGTACCAGCTCAGGCGAGTGGGCCCGCGAACGGCGAGCAGGGCATCGTCCAGCTGTCGCTTGCCGAGCCAGCACCACGGGCAGACCAGGTCGGCGATCACGTCGATCTTCAGGGTCGCGAGCGCGCGGCTGTCCGCCGCCTCTCGGCTGCGGGTCAGGTTCGAGGAGGGATTCGGGTTCATCGTCGTCGACTCCCGGCGTTGCCTGGTTCCGGCCGGAAGCCCCCGGCCCGGATGCGGGTGCCGCCCGGACAATCCGGGCCGCAACCCGCCACGAACGCTGCAATAATCGGGCCCACCGGCGGGTCTAATTCGAGACACCCGCCGCGAGGAGCCCCACCGATGTTGATCAGGAAGCCCGACGATATCCGCCCGTCGGAGATCACGAGCAAGGACAATTACCTGAATCGCCGCCGCTTCCTGGCGGCGGCGGGGGCGGTCGGCGCGTCCCTCCTCGTGGACGGCGCGGACGCGGCCGTACTGCCCGGGACGCCCGGGGAGAAGCTCGCCGACGTCGCGAGGAGCCCGTTCAGCACCGACCTGGAGCCGAACACGTTCGAGGAAGTCACCACCTACAATAATTTTTACGAGTTCGGTACCGGAAAGTCCGACCCGTCCGAAAACGCCGGAACCCTGAGACCGCGGCCGTGGTCACTCGAAATCTCGGGCCATGCCGCGAAGACCGGCACCTTCGACCTCGAGGATTTTCTCGCGCCGCACCGGCTGGAGGAGCGCATCTACCGCATGCGCTGCGTCGAGGCCTGGTCGATGGTGATCCCGTGGGTGGGTATCCCGCTCGCCGACGTGATCCGGCGCTTCGAGCCTGCTTCGCGAGCGAAGTACGTGTACTTCGAATCGCTCGCGGACCCACGGCAGATGCCGGGCGTCCGCGCGCCCATCCTCGAGTGGCCGTACCGCGAGGGCCTCACGATCGCCGAGGCAATGCACCCGCTCTCGATTCTCGCCGTCGGGCTCTTCGGCGAGGTGCTGCCGAACCAGAACGGGGCGCCGCTCAGGCTGGTCGTGCCGTGGAAATACGGGTTCAAGGGCCTGAAGAGCATCGTGCGCATGCACTTCGTCGAGCGCATGCCGGAGACCACCTGGGCGATGGCAGCGCCCGACGAATACGGCTTCTACGCCAACGTCAATCCGCACGTCGACCACCCGCGCTGGAGCCAGGCGCGCGAGCGCCGTATCGGCGCGGGCCTGTTCGCGGGCAAACAGCCGACGCTCATGTTCAACGGCTACGCCGAGCAGGTCGCACATCTCTACGAAGGCCTCGACCTGCGCAAGAACTTCTGACCGCGCCACACGTCATGTCATGCCCGTGAACACGCTCACGCAAGTCCGCTTCGTCTGGAAGCCGCTGGTTTTCCTCCTCTGCCTGGTGCCCGCCGTGCTGGTGGTCAGCGACGCCGCCGGGCTGACCGGAGGGCTCGGCGTGAACGCGGTCGAGGACATCCAGGACCGGTTCGGGAACTGGGGCCTGCGCTTCATCATGATCACGCTGGCAGTCACCCCGCTGCGCCAGCTCACCGGGCGCAACTGGCTGATCCGCTTCCGCCGCATGCTGGGGCTGTTCGCTTTCTTCTACGTGCTGCTGCACTTTCTCACCTGGCTGGTGCTCGACCAGACGCTCTTGTGGTCGGAGATCCGGGTGGACATCTTCGAGCGGCCGTTCATCACGGTGGGGTTCGCCGCGCTCCTCTTGCTCACGGCCATGGCCGTGACCTCGACCAACGGCATGCGGCGGCGCCTCGGCCGCCGCTGGCAGCAGCTGCACTATTCAGTGTACGCGGTCGGCATCCTCGGGGTCGTGCACTTCTGGTGGCAGGTGAAGCTCGATACCCGCGAGCCCGCCGTGTACGCCGCCATCCTGATCCTGCTGCTCGGCTACAGGATTCACCATCGACTTTCCGCCCGCGACGCCAGACGCAGGCGGGTCCCGCTTCGCGGGCGTCCCGCACCGTCGCAGGTCCGGGAGAGCGCAGGCTGACGCGCAGATCCTGGCTTTGAGAAGTGTGGAGCGACGGCCACCCTCGCCCGGGCAGCGTCGAGATATCTTACAGCCGCGCTTTTCGCCCCCTGCTTGCCAGGCGAAAAAGACTTTTAAATCAATGACTGGAAGAATTGGCCTGATGGTTGCATAAGTGCGCCCGAACACTCAGCTTGATGCAGAGGACAAGGACGCATGAAGATACGGAGAGTCTGGCAGGGACTGCTGTTCACTGCCTTCACTTTCACCGGACTTGCGGCAAACGCAAGCCTGATACTCACGCTGGACGACGGGGTCAACGCTCCGGTGACGGTCGCCGGAGAGGACTCTGTACAATTCAACGGCGCGGTCGGAACCTGGCTGTTCAATCTGACGGCAGGCCTGACCAACCCGTATATCGGATCGGACCTCGTCGACGCCCTGGACCTGTTCAGCGCGAACGTGAGCGGCGGTTCGGGCACACTGGAGATCACGCTGACGCGGACGGGGATGGACAAAAGCCCGGCAAACTGGCTGACCTACCTGGGCGGTACCACTGATGGCCTGATCGACTTTGCGCTGCTGTTGAACGGTGTCGCAATTTCCGAGTATTCCACCACTGCGCCGAACTTCTCTCACGCGGACAGCGGGCAGATCGACGCGGTCGATCCGTATTCGCTGAGCCTGGTTGCCACGCTGCATCACGATTCGCCGGGCGCCGTGTCGAGCTTCGACTATATCGTCAAGGTTCCGGAGCCTTCCACGCTCGCGCTGCTGGGCAGCGGGCTGCTGCTGACCGGCTTCGGAGTGATGCGTCGCAGGAGCCCGGCCCGGGCCTGACACGGACGGCACAGGAAACCCGTCCCAGCGGCGGGTTTTTTGTGCCCGGTCGACCGCCTGTACGACCGGCTTTTTACCCGCACCGGCACGCACCGGGCCGCGTCCCTCAGGGATCGCAAGCCCGGAAACTGTCGGCGGGCGTGACGGACGCGGGCGGCTAATGCCCTGCCTGATATCCCAATACGCCGTCTTCGACTTCGGCAGTGCGACGGTAACCTGGGGCGACCCGGTGACCATCGGCTACTCTTACGGGTATGCGGCGCCGGCGGACCTGACCGGAACCGCATCCCGGCAAGAAACCCGCCCTCAAGGCGGGTTTTTCGTGCTTGCGCGGCGCGGCCGGGAATTGCGCTCGCGTGCGGCCTCTCCGCAAGCACTCGGGGTTTACCCACAGGAAGCTCCCCGGCATGTCCGGCCACGTGCCGCGGAATCCGCGGGCCTGGCGCCGGTCAAAGAGCGTTGCGCCGCATCCTGGCGCGGACGGAGGCCTCTATGTCGTACAAAGCGGGAAAGGCACGGGGGATGCTCGCCGTGGCCGTGGCGGCGCTCGTCGGCTGCGCCACGGAACCGACCTATTCGCCGCCCGAGCACTCGTCCGCGACCGAGCGGTGCCCCATCGGCGAGGTGTGGGTGTGCCAGGATCATTACCCGTCGCGTCTCGGCACCGATCCGGAGCCGGTGCATTGCTCCTGCCGGGACCCGGCACACATCTGGTGATCCGGCGCAGCCGCCGACCCGGAAAGGCTGCGCAAAAAGAAGCCCCGCACGGGCGGGGCTTCGGGGTCGCGCGGGATGAACCGGCCGATGCTTACATCATGCCGCCCATGCCACCGCCCATGCCGCTCATGTCGGGCGCGGGATGGTTTTCTTCCTTCGGCGCTTCCGCGACCATGGCTTCCGTCGTCAGCAGCAGGCCGGAAACCGAAGCCGCGTTCTGCAGCGCGTAACGGGTGACCTTCGTCGGGTCGAGAATACCCATCTCGATCATGTCGCCGTACTCGCCGGTCGCCGCGTTGTAGCCGTAGTTGCCCTTGCCCTCGGCAACGGCGTTCAGGACCACGCTGGCGTCGCCGCCGGCATTGCGCACGATCTGGCGCAGCGGCTCCTCGACGGCCCGACGCAGGATGTTCACGCCCACGGTCTGGTCGTCGTTGTCGCCTTTGAGATCGCGGATCGCGGCCACGGCACGGATGAAGGCGACACCACCGCCCGGCACGACGCCTTCCTCGACGGCGGCGCGGGTGGCGTGCAGCGCGTCCTCGACGCGAGCCTTCTTCTCCTTCATCTCGACTTCCGTCGCGGCACCGACCTTGATCACGGCCACACCGCCGGAGAGCTTCGCGACCCGCTCCTGCAGCTTCTCCTTGTCGTAATCCGAGGTCGACTCCTCGATCTCATTGTTGATCTGCGTGACGCGCGCCTTGATGTCCTCGGCACGGCCGGCGCCGTCGATGATCGTGGTGTTCTCCTTGGAGATCTGCACCTTCTTCGCCTCACCGAGGTCGTCGAGCGACGCTTTCTCCAGCGACAGGCCGACTTCCTCGGAGATCACCTGTCCGCCGGTCAGGATCGCGATGTCCTGCAGCATCGCCTTGCGGCGATCGCCGAAGCCCGGCGCCTTGACCGCGCACACCTTCACGATGCCGCGGATGTTGTTGACGACCAGCGTGGCAAGCGCCTCACCCTCGACGTCCTCGGCGATGATCAGGAGCGGACGACCCGCCTTGGCCACGCCCTCCAGCACCGGCAGCATGTCGCGGATGTTCGAGATCTTCTTGTCGTGCAGCAGCACGAGCGGATTCTCGAGCTCCGAGCTCTGGCTCTGCTGGTTGTTGATGAAGTAGGGCGAGAGATAGCCGCGGTCGAACTGCATGCCCTCGACCACCTCGAGCTCGTTCTCCAGCCCTGAGCCTTCCTCGACCGTGATCACGCCTTCCTTGCCGACCTTCTGCATGGCTTCGGAGATGATCTTGCCGATCTCGGGATCGGAGTTGGCCGAAATGCTGCCGACCTGCGAGATCGACTTGTCGTCCTCACAGGGCTTCGAGAGCTTCTCGAGCTGCTTGACGATCGCCTGGGTGGCCTTGTCGATGCCGCGCTTGAGATCCATCGGGTTCATGCCCGCGGCGACCGACTTCAGGCCTTCGCGCAGCACGGCCTGGGCGAGCACCGTGGCGGTCGTAGTGCCGTCACCGGCGATGTCGGAGGTCTGGGACGCGACTTCCTTCACCATCTGCGCGCCCATGTTCTCGAACTTGTCGTCGAGCTCGATTTCCTTGGCGACCGAAACGCCGTCCTTGGTGACGGTCGGGGCGCCGAAGCTCTTCTCGAGCACGACGTTACGGCCCTTCGGGCCGAGCGTGACCTTCACCGCATTCGCCAGGATGTTCACACCTGAGAACATCCGCTGGCGCGCGTCGTCACTGAAACGAACTTCTTTCGCAGCCATTTAACTTAACCTCTGTTGCATTGAATTCGCGAGCGCGTCTCGAGAAGGGACGATGCGTCCGTCATCCCTCGATGACCGCCATGATGTCGTCTTCCTTCATGACGAGCAGCTCTTCGCCGTCGACCTTGACCTCGGTGCCGCTGTACTTGCCGAACAGCACCTTGTCGCCGGCCTTGACGTCGAGCGTTCGGGTCTCGCCGTTGTCGAGGATCTTGCCGTTGCCCACGGCAATGACCTCACCCTTGATCGGCTTCTCGGCGGCGGCGTCGGGGATGACGATTCCGCCCGGCGACGTACGCTCCTCTTCCATGCGCTTGACGATCACGCGATCGTGAAGTGGACGAATCTTCATCGATGGAAACTCCTCTAAGCAGTTGATTTCGAGGCCTGATCGGCCCTCGGAGGCTCAGGTGGCTGGCACTCGGCCTCAGGGAGTGCCAATGATAGGGGCAAGGCGGGAAAATTCAAGGGCCGCGCCGTTCGCGACCAGCAGATCACGGCACCGGAGCCCGGTTGCCTGTAACATCCGGACCTCTGAGAGGGTCAGATGACGGCGACAGGACAGCATCACCACCACATGCGGACGCTCAAGGTCATTGCAAGGCGGCTTTCGCCGGCCCTCCTCCTGTTGCTGCTCGGAGGCTTCACGGCGCCGCCCGTGCCCGCAGCCGAAGACGTCCTGCCGCCGGCCGAAGCGTTCCGTTACGCGGTCACGGACACCGGTAATTCGCTCGAGATCGACTGGGTGGTCGCCGACGGGTACTACCTGTACCGGGACAAGCTCGGCATCGGCAGCCGCACGCCGGCCGTCTCGTTCGGCGCCCCGGAGCTGCCCGAGGGCGAGCGCCACGAGGACGAGTATTTCGGCGTGCAGCAGGTCTATCGCGAGCGGTTCTACGTCACGGTGCCTTACAGCGTGTCCGGGGAACGCCCGAAGCGCCTCGACCTCGACCTGAAGCTGCAGGGCTGCGCCGATTTCGGGTTCTGCTACCCGCCCCAGACCTGGCCGGTTTCGGTGCAGCTCGCGGCGGCCGAGACGCCCGCGAGCGGATTCAGCTTCCTCGGCAGCCTCGACGCGAAGGACGACGAATTCCTGCCGGTCGATGAGGCGTTCCGGCCGCAGGTCGCGGCGCTGGACGGCAACACGCTCGAGGTTTCGATCGCCGTGGCGCCCGGCTACTACCTGTACAAGGACAAGATCTCGGTGCGCGCGGCCGCAGGCCGCGTGCAGCTCGGCCGCCTCGCGCTGCCGGACGGGGAAGTGAAGAACGACCCGTATTTCGGCGAGATGGAGGTCTATCACGAGGACGTGCAGGGCAAGCTGCCGCTCGCCCGGGCGACGCCCGATCCGCAGGAGCTCGAGCTCGAGCTCGGCTACCAGGGCTGCGCGGAGGACGGCATCTGCTACCCGCCGCAGACGCGGACCCTCACGGTGTCCCTGCCGCCAGCCACGGCCGTCGCGGCGCTGGCGGCCGCCGGCGATGCGCCCGCTCCGGTCTCGGAGCAGGCGCGGCTCGCCACGCTGATCGCGGGCGGCAGCCTGTGGGCCGTCGTCGCCACGTTCTTCGCCGCGGGCCTCCTGCTCGCCTTCACGCCGTGCGTGCTGCCGATGATCCCGATCCTTTCCGGCATCATCGCCGGCGACCGTGAGCCCGCGGGCCCCGCGCGCGGGTTCTCGCTTGCGCTCGCTTATGTCGCGGGCATGTCCCTCGTCTACACCGCGGCCGGCATCGCGGCCGCAGCGGTCGGAGTGCAGCTCCAGGCGGCATTCAACCAGCCGTGGGTGCTGGCGCTCTTCGCCGCCCTGTTCGTGGCGCTCGCGCTCGGCATGTTCGGGCTCTACGACCTGCAGATGCCGTCCGCGCTGCAGACCCGCCTCGCCGCTTTGAGCGGGCGCCAGCGGGGCGGGACTTTCATCGGCGCCTTCGTCATGGGCGCGCTGTCGTCGTTGATCGTCACCGCCTGCGTGGCGCCCCCACTGGTCGCGGCGCTGACCGTGATCGGGCAGACGGGCGACCTGGTGCGCGGCGGCGCCGCCCTGTTCGCGCTCTCTCTCGGCATGGGCGCGCCGCTGCTCGTGGTCGGCGCCTCCGCCGGCCAGCTCTTGCCGAAGGCGGGCGCCTGGATGGTCGCCGTCAAGAACGCGTTCGGTTTCCTGATGCTGGGCCTCGCGGTGTGGATGCTGTCGCGTGTCCTGCCCGGCTACGTGACGCTCGCGCTCTGGGGCGTACTGGTGTTCATGGCAGGAGTGTGGCTCGGCGGGCTCACGAGCCTGCCGCCGCAGGCTCCGGCCCCGCAGAAGCTCGGCAAGGGCTTCGGCCTCATCGCCATGCTCTATGGCGCCGCGCTCCTCGTGGGCGCCATGACGGGCGCGGAGAGCCCGGTCCAGCCGCTCGCGCGCGTATCCACGGTCTCCGCCCCGGCGGCGAAACCTGCGCGCGCGCTCGATTTCCAGCGCATCAAGACCGTCGAGGATCTCGACCGCGCGCTGGCATCGGCGGCGAAAGCGGGCCGGCCTGCGATGCTCGATTTCTATGCCGACTGGTGCGTGTCCTGCATCGAGATGGAGCGCTACACGTTCAGCGACCCGACCGTGCAGGAAGCGCTCTCAAACGTCGCGCTGCTGCAGGCCGATGTCACCGCGAACGACGAAGCGGACCAGGCGCTCCTGCGCCGCTTCGGCGTGTACGGGCCGCCGACGATCATCTTCTTCGGGCCCGACGGCCTGCAACGCTCGGGCTTCGAGGTGGTCGGTTACATGCAAGCGGATGATTTCGCCGCGCACGTTGCGCGCGCCATCGGCACGGGCTCACTCAGCGCCCGCTCCGCGGAGGACGTCAAGCCGTGAAGAAAATCCTGATCGCCGTCCTGCTCGTCGCCGCCGGCGTCGGCGGCTGGCTGACCTGGCGGTGGGCGGAGACGCGAACACCCTCGCTTCCCGACGGAAACCTCGCCCTCACCCTGCCGGACCTCGAGGGCGAGCCGCGCTCGCTCACCGATTGGGACGGCAAGGCGCGGCTGGTCAACTTCTGGGCCACCTGGTGCGCGCCCTGCCGGAAAGAGATTCCCCTGCTGAAGCGCGTGCAGGCGGAGCACGGGACGGCCCTGCAGGTCATCGGCGTCGCCGTGGACCACCGCGAAGACGTCGTCGCCTACGCACAGGCCGCCGAATTCAATTACCCGGTCCTCATCGGGCTCGACGACGCGATCGCGGCAGTCGAAGCCGCGGGCATCCCGTTCGAGGGATTGCCGATCACCATGGTCGTGACAGCCGACGGCCGGCTCGTGAAGACCCACCTGGGCGAAATCCACGCGGACGAGCTCGACAGGATCGTCGAGGTGCTCGCACGCCTCGATGCCGGCGACCTCGACCTCGCGGGTGCGCGCGCCGCCCTCGGCCGCATCTGACGGAAGTCCCATGCAAGAACCTCCGGTCAGCCCGGGGGAGGAGGGCGTTTCCGTCCCGGATTTTGCGACCCGGGTCACGGCCGGGGCGGCGGGGCCTTGCATCATTTGCGGGCAATCAGAGTAGAATTGCCGCCAATTTCGGCCATCTCGCGGCGAACCGGCGGAAATGCCCAGGCTTCTCCTGATCAACGGGCCCAACCTCAACCTGCTCGGCAGCCGCGAGCCTGCGCTCTACGGCGGCACCACCCTGGCCGAGATCGAGCACCGCCTCACCGAACGGGCACGCGCCCTCGGCCACGAGCTCGCGGTGTTCCAGAGCAACGCCGAGCACGAGCTCGTCGGGCGCATCCACGAGGCCGGCCCCGAGGGCGTGGCCTTCATCCTGCTGAACCCGGGCGCCTTCACGCACACGAGCATCGCGCTGCGCGATGCCCTGCTCGCCGTCGCGATTCCTTTCATAGAGATCCACGTGAGCAACACCTTCGCGCGCGAGGCGTTCCGGCGCACGAGTTACTTAAGCGACGTCGCGGCGGGTTGCATCATCGGGCTCGGCCCGTTCGGCTACGACATGGCGCTCGAGGCTGCCGCGCGGCGGCTCGCGGCGGCCGGGGAGAGTTGATGGATATACGCAAGGTCAAGAAGCTCATCGAGCTCCTGGAGGAATCGGGCATCTCCGAAATCGAGATCACCGAGGGCGAGGAGTCGGTGCGTATCAGCCGCCACGGACAGGCCGCGCCCCCGCCGGCCTGGGCGTGGGCACCTCCGGCCGCACCTGCACCCGCTGCGGCGCCCGCGACTCCCGCGGCCGCTTCCGAGGCGCCCGCCGCCGCGCCGGCCGAAAAGGAAGAGGAAGGCTACGTCGTGACGGCGCCGATGGTGGGCACGTTCTATGCCGCCTCCTCGCCCGGCTCGCCGCCTTTCGTCCAGGTCGGCGATCGCGTACAGCCGGGCGACACGCTGTGCATCATCGAAGCGATGAAGATGATGAATCAGATCGAAGCCGAAGTGTCCGGCGTCATCAAGTCGATCCGCGTGCAGAACGGCGAGCCGGTGGAATACGGGCAGGTGCTGTTCGTCGTCGATCAGCGCGCGGCCTAGGCCGACAGTGCCCCACTGATGCTCGAAAAAGTCGTCATCGCCAACCGCGGCGAAATCGCGCTCCGCATCCTGCGCGCGTGCCGCGAGATGGGCATCAAGTCCGTGGCCGTGCACTCCACGGCCGACAACACGCTGAAGCACGTGCTGCTCGCCGACGAGACCGTATGCATCGGCCCGCCGTCGTCGAGCGAAAGCTATCTGAACATGCCGGCGATCATCGCCGCCGCCGAGGTCACCGACGCGGTGGCGATCCACCCGGGCTACGGGTTCCTTTCCGAGAATGCGGATTTCGTCGAGCGCGTGGAATCGAGCGGCTTCATCTTCATCGGCCCGCCCGCTCCC
>DASVDF010000123.1:0-4019 GCA_036381215.1 Woeseiaceae bacterium
TGGTTCCGCTCGATGGCGGCCGTTTCGCAACGTCGGACCTGAACGACCTGTACCGGCGTGTGATCAACCGCAACAACCGTCTGAAGAAGCTGATGGAGCTGCATGCGCCGGACGTGATCGTCCGGAACGAAAAGCGCATGCTGCAGGAAGCCGTCGACGCCCTGTTCGACAACGGCCGCCGCGGCCGTGTGCTTCGCGGCGCGAACAACCGTCCGCTGAAGTCGCTCTCCGACACCCTGAAGGGCAAGCAGGGCCGCTTCCGCCAGAACCTCCTCGGCAAGCGCGTCGACTACTCCGGCCGTTCGGTCATCGTCGTCGGCCCGAACCTGAAGCTGCACCAGTGCGGTCTTCCCAAGAAGATGGCGCTCGAGCTCTTCAAGCCGTTCATCTTCTCGAAGCTCCAGCTGCGCGGTGAAGCCACCACGATCAAGGCCGCTAAAAGACTGGTCGAGCGCGAGGGGCCGGAGGTCTGGGACATCCTGGAAGAGGTGATCCGCGAGCACCCGGTCATGCTGAACCGCGCGCCGACGCTGCACCGCCTCGGCATCCAGGCGTTCGAGCCGGTGCTGATCGAGGGCAAGGCGATCCAGCTGCACCCGCTCGTCTGCACCGCGTTCAATGCGGACTTCGACGGCGACCAGATGGCCGTGCACGTGCCGCTGTCGCTGGAGGCGCAGCTCGAGGCCCGTGCGCTGATGATGGCGTCGAACAACATCCTGTCGCCGGCGAACGGCGATCCGATCATCGTGCCGTCGCAGGACGTGGTGCTCGGCCTGTATTACATGACCCGGGCCAAGGTCAACGCGCGCGGCGAAGGCACCGTGCTCGCCGACATTAACGAGGCCCGGCGGGCCTACGAGACCGGCGCCGTCGAGCTGCAGGCGAAAGTGAAAGTCCGTGTGCCGATGCACGATTCGGACGAGAACGGGGAGACCGCCACGGTCATGCGGCTCACTGACACCACGGTCGGCCGGGCCATGCTGTCCAACCTGCTGCCGAAGGGGCTTTCGTTCGATCTCGTCAACCGCGACATGACGAAGAAGGCCATTTCCAATGTCATCAACGCGTGCTACCGCAATCTCGGTCTCAAGACGACGGTCGTGTTTGCGGACCAGCTCATGTACACGGGCTTCCGCTTCGCCACCCTGGCCGGTATCTCCATCGGCGTGAACGACATGGTCGTGCCGGACGAGAAGGCGGCGATCCTGTCCGTGGCAGAATCCGAGGTGAAGGAGATCCAGGACCAGTACGCGTCCGGTCTCGTCACCGAGGGCGAGCGCTACAACAAGGTGGTCGATATCTGGTCGCGCACGAACGATCAGGTCGCGAAGGCGATGATGGACAAGCTGGGCACCGAGAGGGTCCCCGGCGCCGACGGCAAGGAGGTCGAGCAGGAGTCGTTCAACTCCATCTACATGATGGCCGACTCCGGCGCCCGCGGCTCCGCCGCGCAGATCCGGCAGCTCGCCGGCATGCGCGGCCTGATGGCCAAGCCGGACGGCTCGATCATCGAGACGCCGATCACCGCGAACTTCCGCGAGGGCCTGGACGTCCTGCAGTACTTCATCTCGACGCACGGCGCGCGCAAGGGTCTCGCCGACACCGCACTCAAGACGGCGAACTCCGGGTATCTCACCCGGCGCCTCGTCGACGTCGCGCAGGACCTGGTCGTGACCGAGGTCGACTGCGGCACGCACCAGGGCATCACGATGGCGCCGCTCGTCGAGGGCGGCGACGTCGTCGAGCCGCTGCGCGAGCGCGTGCTCGGCCGCGTGCTGGCCGAGCCGGTACTGATTCCCGGCACCGACAAGGTGGCGTTCGACGCGGGCACGATGCTGGACGAGACCGCCGTGGCCAGGCTCGAAACGCTGTCGATCGACACCGTGCTGGTGCGTTCCCCGATCACCTGCGAGGTGCGCTACGGCGTGTGCGCGCAGTGCTACGGGCGCGACCTCGCCCGCGGCATCCGTATCAACATCGGCGAAGCGGTGGGCGTCATCGCGGCGCAGTCGATCGGCGAGCCGGGCACGCAGCTCACGATGCGGACCTTCCACATCGGCGGCGCGGCGTCGCGCTCGGCGGCGATCAGCAACATCGAGATCAAGAACAAGGGCATCCTGAAGCTCAACAACATCAAGACGGTCAAGCACCAGTCCGGATACCTGGTGGCCGTCTCGCGCTCGGGCGAGATCTCGATCCTGAACGAGCACGGGCGCGAACGTGAGCGCTACAAGGTCCCGTATGGCGCAACCATCACGGTCGAGGACAACGAGCAGGTGCAGCCGGGCCAGGTCGTCGCGACCTGGGACCCGCACACGCATCCCGTGGTCACCGAGGTGGGTGGTTACCTCAAGTTCGAGGATTTCGTGGACGGCGTCACCGTCACGGAGCAGATCGACGAGTTCACGGGCCTGACGAGCGTGGTCGTGCTGGATCCGAAGCAGCGCGGCTCCTCCGGTCGGGACCTGCGGCCGATGGTCAAGCTGGTGGACGAGGACGGCAAGGAAGTCTGCTTCGCCAACACGGACATCCCGGCGGTCTACGCGCTGCCGGCCGGCGCGGTCGTCAGCATGAGCGACGGCGCCAAGGTGTCCGTGGCGGACGTCATCGCCCGTATCCCGCAGGAATCGTCGAAGACCCGCGACATCACCGGCGGTCTGCCGCGCGTCGCCGATCTGTTCGAGGCCAGGAAGCCGAAGGACCCGGCGATCATGGCGGAGCACAGCGGTACCGTCAGCTTCGGCAAGGAGACCAAGGGCAAGCGCCGGCTCGTCATCACCGACGAGAACGGCGACAGCTTCGAGGAGCTCATCCCGAAGTGGCGGCACCTGAACGTGTTCGAGGGCGAGCAGGTGGCGCGCGGCGAGATCATCGCCGACGGCGAGCCGAATCCGCACGACATCCTGAGGCTCCAGGGCGTCGAGCAGCTCGCCGAATACCTCGTGCGCGAGATCCAGGACGTGTACCGCCTGCAAGGCGTCAAGATCAACGACAAGCACATCGAGGTGATCATCCGCCAGATGCTGCGCAAGGTGCTGGCGACGGAGCCCGGGGAGAGCTCCTACCTGCGCGGCGAGCAGATCGACAAGGCACGGGCGCTGGAAGTGGCCGAGCAGCTCGAGCAGCAGGGCAAGGAGCCGCTGCAGTTCGAGCCGATCCTGCTCGGCATCACGAAGGCGTCGCTCGCGACCGAGTCCTTCATCTCGGCGGCCTCCTTCCAGGAGACCACCCGCGTGCTGACCGAGGCCGCCGTGCGCGGCCTGCGGGACGACCTGCGGGGCCTGAAGGAGAACGTCATCGTGGGTCGCCTGATCCCGGCGGGCACGGGCTTCGCGCACCACGCGGAGCGCCGCCGCACCCGGGAGCAGGATCTCGCGCTGCAGCTGAAGGAGCTCGAGGAGGACACCGAGGCCGAGACGCTGGAGCCGGAGGAGGAGATGACCCCGCTCGCCGAAGAGGCCGCCGCGGCCGAAGCGGAGGCGGGCGAAGCCGCCGAGGCCCGCGAGGAGGCAGAAACCACAGAATCCTCGGTGAGCTGAGCGCCGGAGCAACGCGCAGGACCCGCCCCCACGGGGCGGGTCCTCTGCCGTCGCAACCGGTGGCTTGAAACGCCGGTTTTCGGCGCCATGACCGGGGGACCGAACGCGCCTTGACACCCCGCGGCGGGCATCAATACAATGCCCGCCCTTGCCCGCGGCCGGCCCACGAAGTCGACCGTCAAACGAGCGATGGACGGTCGAAAAGGTTCTTTTAATCAAGGACCTGCCGATCGTCACCGGAGCGCCCGTGCCGAATCGGAAGATTCAGGCCCGCGGGTGCATGCCTGCGCTTCGGCGCAGCTGATTTTTTGCCAACCGGATTTCAGCCGGACACGAGATCGAGGGCCGATGGCCACCACGAACCAACTTGTACGGAACGCGCGCACCCGCAAGCGCGAGAAGAGCAGCGTGCCCGCGCTGGAAGGCAGCCCGCAGAAGCGCGGCGTGTGCACGCGCGTGTACACCACCACGCCGAAGAAG
>DASVDF010000124.1:0-7028 GCA_036381215.1 Woeseiaceae bacterium
CTCCGAGGACCCGGATGGCCACGAGAACCTGCGCCACATGGTCAAGGGCGTGGTGCCGAGCTTCAACAATCTCGACAGCGAAGAGGACCTGAAGAAGCGCAGCCAGAAGATCTCGATCAAGACGCGCGCCTGACGGTCGCGCACCGCGATCCGGGCGGCGCCGGCAACCTCGTGGACGCGGGAGCGCGGATACGATCGGGACCGTCGATGAAGGCGTGGCCGATGCAGACGACGGAACAGGCGGTTTCCGGCCGGTGGTCCCTGTCGAACCGGACCGGATTCGCGCGCCATGGTTTCCGATTGCCGGTGTTCCGGCACGAGGCCGCTACGGCATATTCGATCGCGCCGATCCACGGGGCGAGTTCGGCTGAATGGACTCGGGCAATGCCCGGACATCTTTGTTCAATGCCTTGATATCTTTCTCGACAGCGTCCGTGACCCGCAGGAGTGTGCAATGACCGACATCAGCTTTTCCAATATCAAGTACAGCACGGAAGGAAAACTCGCCCGGCTGACACTCAATCGTCCGCATGCGCTCAACTCCATGCCGCACGAGATGGTGTCGGAAATGGATGCGGCGTCGCAGCTGCTGCAGAACGACAAGGAGGTACGCGTCGTCGCCATTACCGGCGCCGGGCGCGCGTTCTCGGCGGGGATCGATCTCAAGGCGCTGTCCCGCGGCGACATCGACGAGTCGTATCTGGTGCCGTGGGAACGCTTCCTGCATCGGCTCGAGACCATGGACAAGCTGGTCATCTGTCTGCTGCACGGCTATTTCATCGGGGGCGGAATGCAGCTCGCGCTCGCCTGCGACATCCGGGTCGCGACGCCCAGCGTCAAGACCGGCATTCCGGCGGTGAAGGAGGGGTTGATACCGAGCCTCGGTCCCTGGCGGCTCGCGCGCTACGTGGGTCTCGGACGCGCGCGCAAGCTCACGCTGCTCGGCAACCTGATCGATGGCAATGAAGCCTATCAGATCGGACTGGTCGATCATCTCGTCAAGGAGGAGACGGCGCACGAGGAATTCGAGGCCATCGTCAAGGAATACCTGGATTGCGCCGGCGAGGCCGGCCGGGCCTCGAAGCAGCTGCTGACGCGTGCCTTCGACTACGGCTTCGAACAGGCGCACGCCTATTATCTCGAGCTCCAGCACGCGGTAATGGCGGGAGACGACCTGAAGGAGGCGAAGGCGGCGTTTCGCGAAAAGCGCAAGCCCAACTGGAAGTAGGATCCGGCCAAGGGGCGCGCGGTCCGGCCGCAAAAACCATGGTCAGCTCGACGGCACAGCCGTTCGCCGCGGACGCGCGCCTGCTCCGGCTCGGCGACGGGGAAATTTTCCATGGCGAGGGAATAATGGCCGTGGCCAAGGGGCTGCTGCAGGCCGGCGTCGGCCACGTGGCGGGATACCAGGGGGCGCCGGTGTCCCACCTGATGGATGTCTTCGCGAGCGCGGGCGAGATCCTCGACGAGCTGGGCGTCAATTTCGAGTTCAGCGCCAGCGAAGCGGGCGCGGCCGCGAGTCTCAGCGCCTCGATCAATTACCCCGTGCGCACGGCCGCGATCTGGAAGTCACCCGTGGGAACGAACGTTGCGTCCGATGCGCTCTCGAACCTCGCCTCGGCCGGCGTCACCGGCGGCGCGCTGATCGTGCTCGGGGAAGACTACGGCGAAGGCTCGAGCGCGATTCAGGAGCGTACCCACGCCTTCGCCCAGAAGTCGCAGATATGGCTGCTCGACCCCCGTCCCGATCTCAATACCTTGGTCGAGATGATCGAGCACGGCTTCGGGCTGTCCGAGTTCAGCGGCTCGCCGGTGATGCTGGAGCTGCGCGTGCGCCTGTGTCATCTGCACGGCCGGTTCATCTGCAAGAACAACCGGCGTCCGGCATATTCCCGACATCAGCGGCTGGCGGCGCCGCGCTTCGACTACGCCCATGTCACGATGCCGCCGTCGACCTACGCCCAGGAGCGGGAAAAGATAACGCGCCGATGGCCGCGGGCGATCGAGTACATCCGGGCGCACCGGCTGAACGAGCTGGTTCCCGGCGAGCGCGATGACGTCGGTTTCATCGTCCAGGGCGGCCTGTACAACGGCTTGCTGCGCGCGCTGCAGCTGCTCGGCCTCGCCGCGGTCGATGGCCGAGCCAGTTTCCCGGTGTACGTGATGAACGTGACCTATCCGCTGGTTCCCGCGGAAATCGAGGCATTCTGCAGCGGCAAGCGCGCCGTGCTCGTGATCGAGGAGGGGCAGCCGAGCTACATCGAAGACGGACTCCATGCGGTGCTGCGCAAGGCGGGCATCGCCACGCGGGTCGCCGGCGAAGCGTTCCTGCCGCAGGCGGGCGAGTTGACCGGCGAGACCCTGCTCCAGGGGGTCGCCCGCTTCGTTCGAGAGGTCGGCCCGCGCGGCGTCGACGTCGAATCGGTGGCTCGCGCGGCTGCCGTTCTGCTCGAGCCAAAGAGGACGGCAGGCGCTCTGCTGAAGCGTCCGGTTCCCGCGCGGCCCCCGACGTTCTGCACCGGATGTCCGGAGCGGCCGGTGTTCACCGCCCTGAAGCTGCTGCAGAAGGAGATGGGCCCGCTGCACCTGTGCGCGGATATCGGTTGTCACACGTTCTCGGTGCTCCCTCCGTTCAATATCGGCAACAGCATTCTGGGATACGGACTGGGACTGGCGAGTTCTACCTCCGTTTCGCCGCTGCTCGACAAGCGCGTCGTGAGCGTGATGGGCGACGGCGGCTTCTGGCACAACGGACTGACCAGCGGCATCGCCAGCTCGGTGTTCAACAAAAGCGACGGCATACTCGTGATAATGAAGAACGGGTATACCGCCGCAACGGGGGCGCAGCGCCTCCCGTCCGCGATCGCAGACACTCCACCCCGACCGGCCCTCAGCATCGAACGTACGCTGAGAGCAATGGGCATTCGCTGGCTGCGCAGAGTGCGGACCTACGATATCGCGCGCATGGTCCGGACCATGCGCCAGGCGCACAGATCCTCGGCCACGGGACTGAAAGTCATCGTGGCGGAGGGCGAGTGTCAGCTCGAACGGCAGCGGCGCGTGCGCCCCGGCAACGCCGGGCGGATGGCGGCCGGGAAGCGCGTGGCGCTCGCGCGCTACGGCGTGGACGACCGCCTTTGCACGGGCGATCGCTCGTGCATCCGGCTGTCCGGCTGTCCCTCGCTCACGGTCAAGGCGAATCCGGATCCCTTGCGGCTCGAGCCGGTCGCGACCGTGAACCACGAGTGCGTCGGCTGCGGCGTCTGCGGCGAAGTGGCCCACGCGGCCGTTCTGTGTCCTTCCTTCCACCGGGTGGAGCTGGTTCATAACCCGAATCCGTGGGACCGCGTGCGTTATCGTATCGGGCGCTGGCTGGTCGAACGATTCGCGCCGATGCCGACGGGAACATGACGGCGCGCCTGCCGACGTCGATTCTGCTGTGCGCTCTCGGTGGAGAGGGCGGCGCCTCGATCACGCGATGGATAGCGCAGGCGGCCGAGCTCGAAGCGTACTTCGTGCAGACCACGTCGATACCGGGCGTTGCCCAGCGCACGGGGGCCACGACCTACTACATCGAGATGATGCCGTCGCGCGACTGCCGCACGCCGCCGGTTATGGCTCTGGCACCGACTCCCGGCGCGGTGGATTACGTGCTCGCCACCGAGCTGGTGGAAGTTGCCAGGGCCTTGCAGTCGGGTTACATCTCGCCCGACCGCACCATGCTGGTGGCATCGAGCCATCGCGTCTACACGGTGGCAGAGAAGGGCGCCATGGGCGATGGCCGCCTCGACACCGTGCCGCTCGAACAGGCGATCGAAAAGCTGGCCCGGCGGGCGGTCCTGTTCGACATGTCGGCGCTCGCGGCCAGCCATCGGGTCCCCGTAACCATGGTGCTTCTCGGCGCCGCGGCGCGCTTTCTGCCGCTTTCGCGTGAGGCATTGGAGACCGTGGTGGCGCGCGCGCTTCCGGGCGAGGCGTCGCTGCGTGCCTTTGCGGCCGGCTGGGACGCGGCGGTCCCCGATCCTGCGGGCACGCGAGCTTGGCCCGACGCGCCGGGCGCGGCAGACGCCCGGATCGCCTCGTTCAACCTCAAGGATTTCCCGGCCGCGGCACAGCCGATTCTGCAGCGCGGGTTGGCGCGCCTGCTCGATTACCAGGACGCGGAGTACGCGGAGCTCTATCTCGAGCGAGTGAGGCCGATTGCCGCGCTCGATCGCCGCCTGGGCGGGGAGCACGACGGTTTTCGCCTGACGGTGGAAACCGCGCGCCATGCAGCCTTGTGGATGAGCTACGAAGACGTCATTCGCGTGGCCGATCTGAAGACGCGACGGGATCGCCTCGAGCAGGTGAGCCGGGAAGCCGGTGCGGGAGAAAATCAGCCGATCAGAATCATCGAGTACCTGAAGCCCGGCGTAGAAGAGCTTTGCTCGATACTGCCCGGCTGGCTGGCGTCTCCGATCCTGGCTTTTTGCCGGCGCCGCGGTCTGACGCAGCGGCTCAATGTCGGCCTGCGTATCAGCAGCAACGAGTTCCCCGGTTTTCTCGTTTTCCGGGCGCTGGCGGCGTTGCGCCGGTTTCGCCGGCGCATGTCTCGTTTTCAGGAGGAGCAACGGGCTATCGAGAACTGGCTCGCCGCGGTCCAGGCAGCGAGCGCGCGCGACCGGGAACTGGGCTGCGCAATCGCCGAATGCGCGGGCCTGGTGAAGGGCTACGGTGAAACCCGTCAACGCGGCGCGGCCAGTTTCGAGCGGATTCTGAAGTTCTACCAACTGGGACACCGCGCCGGGTGGGATAGCCTTCAGCTCGGGCGGGTGGTACGGGCGGCGCGCGCCGCGGCGCTCGAGGACGCCGAGGGAGCGTCGCTCGCGCGCGTGCTCGACGAGGGGCGGGCGCTTTTCGGCCAGGCGCGCACGGCGCGGCCCGGGGAACCGACGCTGGAGGAAAAGACGGCATGAAAAGCGATTTGGCGACCTGGCTCGAGACCTGGGCGGGCTGCGGGCCCGCGCGCACCGCGCTGCACTTCGAGGGAACGGATATCTCCTACAAGGCGCTGCGGGATCGGGTCGAGTTTCTGAGCCGCCGGCTGGCAGGCGCAGCCGCGCCCGGCGAGCGGATCGGGTACCTGGGGAGCAATCATCCGGACGTGATCGCGCTCACCTTTGCCTGCGCCCGTAGCGCGACCATCCTGGTACCGCTCAACTATCGCCTGGCGGCGCCGGAGATACGTACGATCCTGGAAGACTGCTGCCCGCGACTCCTGCTGGTCGCGCCCGAATTCGCGGAAATGGGGGACGCCATCGCGGCGGGAACCGATACGGAGGTGATCCACCTGCGCTCTTCCGACGGCCCCTGGTTCACGCTTTCCGTCCCGACCGTGCGCGCGTCACCCGCCGCGGCCCCGAGTGCCCAGACTCTCGACCGCCCACTGCTGCTGATGTACACCTCGGGCACCACGGGGGCCCCCAAGGGGGCGGTTCTGACGCAGGAAGGCATGCTCTGGAACGCGCGCAACGCCGTCGACGGCCACGAAATGACGGCGTCGGACAACGTACTCACGAATCTGCCCCTGTTCCACGTCGGCGGCCTTGCGATTCAGACGCTCCCGGCGCTGTACCTCGGGGCCACGGTGACCCTGCAGTCACGCTTCGATCCGGAGCTCGCTCTGCGCGAGATCGCCGCGCGCCGCGTGACAATCACGCTGGCCGTGGCGACCATGATGCGCGCGATGCTGGAGCATCCCGCGTGGAAAACCACCGATCTTTCATCGTTGCGCGTCGTCATGACCGGCGCATCCATTATTCCGGACTCGCTGCTCCAGGCGTACCTGGAGCGCGGCGTCATCGCATCCCAGGTGTTCGGCGCGACGGAAATGGGGCCGATCGGCGCCTGTCTGCGCCCGAGCGATGCCGTGCGCAAGCTCGGATCCGTCGGCTCGCCGGCGGTTCACCGGGAGCTTCGTATCGTCGACAGCGACGGCGTCGCGCTGGCGCCCGGCCTGGAGGGTGAAATCATCGTACGCGGCCCGGGTCTCATGGCCGGCTACTGGAACAATCCGGCGGCGACTGCCTCGGCGCTGCAGGAGGGGTGGTTCCATACGGGCGACATGGGGCGATGCGACGAGGAAGGGTTCTACTATATCGTCGGCCGGAAGAAGGAGATGATCAATTCCGGGGGCGAGAAAATATACCCCGCGGAAATCGAAAACGTGCTTTCCGACTGTCCCGACATCGTCGAGGCCGCCGTGGTCGGGCGCCCCGACCCGCGCTGGGGAGAGGTGCCGGTGGCATTCGTCGTAGCGTCGCCGGGCTGCGAGATATCCGCGGACGAGCTGCGCTCGAGATTGAACGGCAGTATCGCCCGCTACAAGCTTCCGCGCGACTATATCTTTCTCGATGCGCTGCCAAGGAACGCATTGGGCAAAATCGTGCGCAGTGAGCTGCGCGATCGGGCGCGTAGGGGTGCGAAACTCACTTCGCGGTAGGCGGACCCGCGCGTCGATCGGCCGCTGACGCGTACCGAGCCGTATCCCGCGCGGCCGCGGGTCGACGTTCGCCACCCGCCGGGCGAGGAGCGCCAGTATCGCCGTCTCAACATCGATGCATGGCGCTTCCGGCCGACGCCGGACGATCGGAAGCATGGTCGAACGCCTCCCGGCCCGGTTCGAAAAGAGGCACACCCGGGGCGCGGCCGGCCCCGTCCTCGGGTTGCCCCGACCCGGGCGCGACGCCGCCGCCCCGGCGAACCCGCTTGTTTCCCATCGCGACCCGTGCGTTACCGGCATCTGTCGCCCTGGTGCCGGGTCCATTCGAGTCCGATTACAGGCCATGCGCCTCGCCTCGCGACCCGGGCGTCGTGCCGTCGCATGCGCGCCGAGGCCCGTCGCGTGTCGAGCAAATCCATTCATCAACACGATTCAAATTATCAACTGGACCAATTCTCGACGGCGATCGGATACTGGCGCGATTCCGGGTCCGCGCCCGGCGTCTGCAATCCGGAGGACAAACGATGAAGTGGACGAACAAGAACGG
>DASVDF010000125.1:0-8559 GCA_036381215.1 Woeseiaceae bacterium
TGTGGGGCATCATCCCGGCCGCCGGCGCAGGCAATCGCATCCAGCCGCTCGCGTTCTCGAAGGAGCTCCTGCCGGTCGGGAGCCGCATCGAGGGCGAGGCGGAACGCCCGCGGGCAGTCAGCGAATACTTAGTCGAGCGCATGCTTGCCGCGGGCGCCACGAAGCTCTGTTTCGTGATCTCGCCCGGCAAGTCGGACATCCTGAGCTATTACGACGGCAGCATCGGCTCCGCCGACGTCGTGTACGTCGTGCAGCCGCGGCCCGCGGGCCTGTGCGACGCCCTGTTCCGGGCCAGCGCGCTCGTCGCGCCTGACGAGCCCGTGCTCGTCGGGCTGCCGGACACGATCTGGTTCCCCGTCGACGGCTTCGCCCGCCTGCCCGGCGATCACCTCTCGTTCCTGCTGTTTCCCGTCGAGCGCCCGGAGCTCTTCGACGCCGTGCTCACGGACGCCACCGGCAGGGTGACGGAAATCCGGGTCAAGCACCAGGAGCCGGGCAGCTCGTGGATCTGGGGCGCCTTTCGCATGCCGGGCTCCGTCTACCACGAGCTGCACCGGTTGTGGCGCCGGCCGGAGCGGCGCGACGAGTACGTCGGGACACTGGTCAACGCCTGGATCGCGGCGGGTGGCCGCGCGTCGGCCGTGTGCGCCGGCGAGGCCTACGTCGACGTCGGCACGTTGCACGGCTACCGCGAAGCAGTGAAAGTCCTCGGCAGCCGTCCTTCGGCCACGAGTGCGCCGGTCGATTTCCGCGGCCGCGCGGCAATTACTTCCCGCGCTTCGCGCCGCCTCACGATTTCCGGAGGCACACCGAACCGGCCGCTGTCCGGACCGCCACCCGGCCAGGCGACCGGCGTCGAAGCCGTGATGTTCTGGAACGAGCCGAACAACAAGTCGCACTGGGACTTCCTGATCGACACCGAATGGAAGGCGTTCAGCGACATGGTGATCCTCGCGAGCGCAGCGGTCTGCGCCGAGAACCCCGACCTCACGCAGGTGCTCGGCGGCATGTCACCGATCGACCCGCTGTTCGTCGAGCGCATGGCGAACCAGGGCGTGCTCGGCAACATGGACGTGGTGGCCGTGCACGGCTTCCCGCTCGACTGGAATCACTGGAAGCTCGACGAATGGCCGGCGCAGCTCGAGGAAATTCGCGCGGTCACCGACCTGCCGATCTGGGTCTCCGAGGTCGGCGCCTCGACTTTCGGCGCCGAAGAGCTCGGTGTCTTCGGGCTGGAGCGCATGGCGGAGCTTTTGATCGGCCGCGTGCCGCGCATTCACTGGTACAGCCTCTACGACCTGCCGAAAGCGTGGCCGGCGACTACGCGTCACCGGGAGGCCGAGGGCTCGTCGTACTACCGGCATTTCTACATGGGCCTGCTGCGCGAGGACGGCTCGCCGAAGCCCGCCGCCGACCTCTTCCCGCGCTACACCCCCGAGATCGGCATCTGCCAGTGGTTCAATTTCGAGGACCACCGGCTGGACGATGCCGTGGCCTGGATGAAACGCCTCGGCGTCACGTACCTGCGCACCGGTCTGAGCTGGGCCGACAGTTTCCGACCGAACGCGGACGCCTGGTTCGACCGGCAGATGGAAGCACTCGCGGACTTCCACGTCACGCTGACGTTCTGCTTCACGCCGGAGCACCGCGGTGTCGAACCGCATCACACGAGCCCGCCGCTCGTGCCCGAGGAGTACGCGGAATTCTGCACGCGCATGGTGCGCCGTTACGCGCCGGGCACGGCGCGGCGGAGCCTGGCCGGCCAGGACGGCCAGAATCTCGCCCTGTGAACGCGCTCTCCGATCTCACGCCTGCCCTGCCGCTCGATCCGGCCGCGGCTCTCGTCTCGCTGACGCCGGACCCGACGTTGCTCGCCCGGCTGCTCGTCGTCGTCGCGCATCCCGACGATGAGACTCTCGCGCTGGGTCCGCTGCTGCCCCAGCTTCGCCAGGCCACGTTCGTGTACGCCACCGACGGCGCTCCGCGGAACCTCACGGACGCGCACGCAGCGGGCTGTGCCACGCGCGACGCCTATGCGGGCGCGCGGCGCGCAGAGCTCGAGGCAATGTTCACGCAGGCCGGACTCACTCCCGGGCAGGCGCGCTTCTGCGGTCTGCCGGACCAGGAGGCGATGCATGCGCTCGCGTGGCTGGCGCGATGCGTGCAGCGGCACATCGAGGAGAGCCGCGCCGGGCTCGTGGTCACGCATCCCTACGAGGGCGGGCATCCGGATCACGAGGCCACCGCCTTCGCCGTGCACGCGGCCTGCGCCCTGCTCGCGAACGAGGGCCGTGCGGCGCCGGCGATCGTCGAGGCGCCCTGCTACCACCGCCGCCGCGACGGACGCGCGGCGTACGGCGAATTCCTCGCGCATCCGGGGATGCCGCAACCCCGGTGCCGGGCGCTGACCCAGGACGAGCAGGCGCTGAAGCGCCGGCTGCTCGCCTGCTTCGGCACGCAGGCCGCCACGCTTGCACTTTTTCCACTCGAACGGCAGTCGTTGCGGCGCGCTCCCCGTTACGATTTCACCTGCGCGCCGCACTCCGGCGCCCTCCATTACGAGGTTTGCGGCTGGGGCAGCGGCCATGCCTGGCGCCGCCGGGCACGAGGGGGCCTGCGGGAACTCGGGCTCACGCAGGAATGGCGCGCGCACGCCGGGAGCGCCGCATGACGCTCACCGTACTCAACGTGGCCTATCCGCTCGCTCCCGTCGGCCCCGATGCCGCCGGCGGCGCGGAGCAGGTGCTCGCGCGCATCGATGCGGCCCTGACCGCCAACGGGGATCGCTCGGTCGTGATCGCCTGCGAAGGCTCGCGTGTCACCGGCACGCTGCTGCCGACGCCCGTGCCCGCCTCCCCGCTCGACGAGATCGCGCGAGCCATGGCCCAGGCGCGGCACCGCGTGGCGGTGCAGGACGCCGTGCTGTGTTACCGGCCGGACGTCGTGCACCTGCACGGATTCGACTTCTCAGCGTACCTGCCGCCGCCCGGAGGGCCGGCGCTGGTGACGCTGCACCTGCCGCCCGCCTGGTATCCGGCGACGGCGCTCCGGCCGAAGCGGCCCGACACCTGGCTGCACTGCGTGTCCGCCGCGGAGCGCCGCGCGTGCCCCGCGGACGCACCGCTGCTGGACGATATCGCGAACGGCGTGGAAACCGAGGCATTCGCCGCCCGCCACTCGAAACGCCCTTATGTGCTGTGCCTCGGCCGCATCTGCCCGGAAAAGGGCGTGCACCTCGCGCTCGACGCGGCCACGGAGGCCCGCCTCGCCTGCCTCGTCGCGGGGGCGTTGTACGCCTATCCGGCGCACGAGGAGTACTTTCGCACCGCGGTCCTGCCGCGTCTTCGCGACCGGCATCGCTGGCTCGGCCCGGTGGGCTTCGCGCGGAAGCGCCGGCTGCTGTCCGCCGCGCGGGCGCTGCTCGTGCCGAGCCTCGCGCCCGAGACGAGCTCCCTGGTGGCGATGGAGGCGCTCGCCTGCGGCACGCCCGTGATCGCATACGCCGCGGGCGCGCTCCCGGACATCGTCGACCACGGCCGCACCGGCTTCCTCGTGGGAGACGTCGCCGGGATGGCCGCGGCGATCGCCGCGGCGGGCACCCTGGATACGGCCGCCTGCCGCCGCGCGGCGGGCGAGCGCTTCCGCGTCGAGCACATGACGGCGCGCTATCTCGAAACCTATCGCCGGCTTGCGCAGGGCGAGGCACGCATGGAGGCGCACAGCCATGCCGCCTGACTCTGCGGGCGAACGGCTCGCATGCGCGCGAATCACGTCCGCGGAGGCACTGGAAGGTCTGTGCGCGGAATGGGACGAGCTGTGGGCGCGCTGTCCGGACGCGACGCCGTTCCAGTCGCCCGCGTGGCTGATACCGTGGTGGCGCGCGTTCGGCAACGGCGAGCTGTACGTGCTCACGTTCCGCGACCGCGGCCGACTCGTCGCCCTCGTGCCGCTTTACCTCGGAGCGGTGCATGACGGCGGTGCGCGCGTCGTGCGCCTGCTCGGTTCCGGCAACTCGGATTACGTCGACGGGCTGTTCCTGCCGGGATTCGAAATCGCCGCCGCGAACCGTTGCTTTGCCGAGCTCGGGCAGCTCCACGCACACTGGGATCGCTGCGACCTGCTGGAGCTGCGTCCTGCGTCACCGCTGCTGCATGCGACCGCGCCGGCCGCATGGCACGACGAGATCGGCGAGGCCGGCATCGTCTCGCAGGTGCCGCTCACCGGCAGCGACCCGGATGCCGGCATCCCGCGCCCCTTCCTGAAGAAGCTGCGCTATTTCGCGCGGCTCGCGGAGCGCTCGGGCGGAGTGCGCGTCCAGCGCGCGGACGAGGCGACCTTCGAGGAGTCGTTCGCAACGATGGTGCGGCTTCATGAAACACGCTGGGCCGCGCGCGCAGAGCGCGGCATGCTCGCGGATCCCGCCGTGCACGCCTTCAATCGCGAAGCCGCCCGCGCGCTCCTGCGCCGGGGGCTCCTGCGCCTGCACACCCTGTTCGTCGGCCCACGGGCCGCCGCGAGCAGCTACGGGTTCCTGCACGGCGAGCGCGCGTACTGCTATCTCACCGGCTTCGACCCGGACTTCGGCAGGCTCAGCCCGGGCCACCTCGTCTTGCAGCACGCCATCCACGAGGCGGCGCGTGAAGGTGCGCGTAACTTCGACCTGCTGCGCGGCCGCGAAGCGTACAAGGCGCGCTGGCAGGGCGCGGAAGTCGCGAATCGCAGGCGCACGCTGAGCTTGCCGACCGTGTGGCGAGAGGCTCCGCCTCACCTTCCCCATCTCGGCCGTTGCGGTGCGCACTTCGCAGGCCTGAACGCCAAGTCCCTGTCATGCAGCACGGAAGGCTGTCCCGCCGTGGACCCCCTGGCCGATCATTGGCGGCGGCACCGGCCGGCGCTCTACCGGTTCGTCGGGCTCGCCCCGCCGGAGGTTCTCTCGAGATGAAAAAACCCGAACGGATACACCCCGAACCGCGCAAGGTCCGCGTCGCCATCGCCGGCGTGGGCAATTGCGCCTCCGCGCTCGTGCAGGGCGTCCACTTCTACCGGAACGCGGCGGTGGCCGATTTCGTGCCGGGTCTGATGCACGTCGACCTCGGCGGTTACCACGTGCGCGACGTCGAGTTCAGCGCCGCCTTCGACATCGATCGCAACAAGGTGGGCCGGGACCTCGCCGAGGCGATCTTCACCGAGCCCAACAACACCTGCACGTTCGCGGAGGTACCGCCGCTCGGCGTTCCGGTGCGGCGCGGCCCCACCCACGACGGGCTCGGCAAGTACCTGCGCGAGCGTATCCGGGAAGCCGACGCGCCGGAGGAAGACGTCGCGGCCGTCCTCACGAGCACGCGGACGGACGTGCTCGTCTCGTACCTGCCGGTGGGATCGGAGCAGGCGACGAAGTGGTACGCCGAGCAGGCGCTCGCCGCCGGCTGCGCTTTCGTGAACTGCATTCCCGTGTTCATCGCCTCGGATCCCGAGTGGGCCCGCCGCTTCGAGGAGCGCGGGCTGCCGCTCGTCGGCGACGACATCAAGTCGCAGGTGGGCGCGACGATCACGCACCGCGTGCTCACGCGGTTGTTCCGCGAGCGGGGCGTGCGCCTGGACCGCACGTATCAGCTCAACTTCGGCGGCAACACCGATTTCCTCAACATGCTGGAGCGCGAGCGGCTGCAGTCGAAGAAGGTCTCGAAGACGAACGCCGTCACCAGCGAGCTCGCGTATGCGCTCGACCGTGACGACGTGCACGTTGGCCCGAGCGACCACGTGCCGTGGCTCGCGGACCGGAAGTGGTGCCACATCTATATGGAAGGCACGACTTTCGGCAACGTGCCGATCAAGTGCGAGCTGAAGCTCGAGGTCTGGGATTCACCGAACTCCGCGGGCGTGGTCATCGATGCCGTGCGCTGCGCGAAGCTCGCGCTCGATCGCGGCATCGGTGGCGCTCTCGTCGACCCCTCCTGCTACTTCATGAAGTCGCCGCCGGAGCAGTGCTCCGACGCAGAGGCGCGGCAGAGAACCGAAGCTTTCATCCGCGGCGAGCTGCCCCGGCCGGCCGCGGGTGCGCGGGCGGCGGAGCCGCACGAGCGGGCCGTGCATGACCACGTTCTATCTCGTCCGGCACGCTGAGAAGGACGGACCGCCGGGCCTGCTCTCGGCCCGTGCGCCGGGAGCTGGCCTCACGGCCGCGGGGCGCGGTCAGGCGCGGCAACTCGCGGAGGTGCTGGCCCCTGAGCCGATCCGGCGCGTGCTTTCGAGTCCGCTCGCGCGGGCGCGCGAGACCGCGGCGCCTCTCGCGGAGCGCCTCGGGATCGACGTCGAAGTCGCGGCGGGCCTCACGGACGTTGACTACGGCGAGTGGACGGATCGCACGGTCGAAGACCTCGAGGGCGACGCCGAGTGGCGGCGGCATCATGCTTTCCGCAGCGGCGTCCGGATTCCGGGCGGCGAGCTCCTGCTCGAGACCCAGGCACGCATCGTCCACGAGATGCTGAAGATCGCGACGGAAATGCCGGATGGAGCCGTCGCTCTCGTCAGCCACGGCGATCCGCTGCGCCTCGCGCTCACGTGGCTCGCGGGCGCGCCGCTCGATTTCTTCGAGCGCTTCGATCTCGATTACGCGTCCGTCACCACCGTGACGCTGACGCGCGCCGGGCCGCGCATCCACGAGGTCAATCGGCGGATCGGATGAGTGCGCGGGGCACCGCCGCCGTAAGCTCCTCGTAGTTGCGGATCACCTCGGCGAGCGGGCGGCTCTCCTGCTTGCGCTTCATCGGCTCGATCGGCAGCACGTCGACCTCGAGGAAAGCCTGGACGCGCCCGAGGCTGCGGTGCCAGTCTTCGGTCAGGGTCTCGTAATCGAGCTCGAGCGCGGGCAGCCCGTCGAGCTGGCGGCGCCGCCGCGCGAGCAGCGCGTCGCGCTCCTCCACCCAGGCGCGGAACTCCGCCGGATCGAGCGTGACGGTCGGCCGATGCTCGGCGGCATAGAGACGGTCGTGGTCGTGCGGATGGAACATGCCCGTGCGCCGGGCGACTTCGAGCGACGTGTACTGCGCGAGGCGGTTGCCGCGCGTCAGCCACAGCACCCTGAGTCCGGGCAGCGCGCGCAGGCGCCCCCAGGCATCACGCCAGCGACGCTCGGTACGCAACGGAAGGAAGGACATCGCCTTGAAGCCGCGTGTGCGCCGGCGGCCGGAGCACAAAGCGGCGCGGAGGATTGCTCCCGCGGAAGCCCGTGCACGGTCGAGGCCGTCGATGCGGTTGTCGGGGAGATCCTGCGGATGGAACAGCTCGCCGTAGCAGCGCACCTGCGGATGCCGGTCGAGGCTCGTCGACAGCAGGGTCGACCCGGTCCTGAGGTCGGCGACGATCGCGAAGGGCACCATGTCTGTTCCGACCCGCCGCGCGCCGCCGGGTTCTGGCATTCGCCCCCGGCGCGGTACGAAGATGCGTCAGCCCGGCATCGTGAAGACGGCGTAGCAAACGTGGATGAGCCAGCCGGGCACTACGCCGAGCGCCAGTACCGCCACGCCGTTCAGGCTGAGCGCGACGCGCGCATCGAAATCCGCCTGCAGCAGCGACCGGTCCTGGGGCGCGTCGAAGTACATGTACCAGACGACCCGCAGGTAGTAGTAGGCGCCGACGACGGACGCCAGCACCATCAGCACCGCGAGGCCCGGGAAGCCGGCATCGAGCACCGCCTCGATGGCGGTCAGCTTGGCGAAGAAACCCACCCAGGGCGGCACCCCGGTCAGGCTGAACATGAAGAACAGCATCATCGCGGCAAACCACGGGCTGCGCGCGTTGAGGCCCTTGAAGTCGCTCAAGCTTTCCGCCTCGTAGCCCTTGCGGCTCAGGAGGATCACCATCGCGAAGGAGCCCGCCGCCATGATTACGTAAGTAATCGCGTAATAGAGCGCCGCGCCATACCCCTGCTCCGTCCCGCAGAAGAAGGCGGCGAGGATGAAGCCCACGTGCGCGATCGTGGAATAGCCGAGCATGCGCTTGATGTTGCTCTGCGCGATCGCCACGACGTTGCCGATGACGAGCGACAGCACCGCGAGCACCACCACCATGCCCTGCCAGGCCTCGTACACCCCGCCCAGCCCTTCGGCGAGGATGCGCACGATGATGGCCAGCGCGGCGAGCTTCGGCCCCGCGGCGAGATACAGCGTCACCGGCGTGCGCGCGCCGTGGTAGACGTCCGGCAGCCACATGTGGAAGGGCACGGCGCCGAACTTGAACGCGATGCCGACCAGCATGAAGGCGATGCCGAACCAGAGCGGCAGCCCGTTCATGTCCGGATGCGTGCGCAAGGCCTCGGCGATGGCGTCGAAGCCGAGCTCCCCGGTGACGCCATAGGTCCAGGAAATGCCGTAGAGCAGCGCGCCGGAGGCTATCGCCCCCAGCACGAAATACTTCATGGCGGACTCGGCGGCCACTTTCGAATTCCGGTCGAACGCGACCAGCGCGTACTGTGAAAGCGCCAGCGTCTCGAGCCCGAGATACATGGTCATGAGGCTGTTCGCAGACATCATGATCATCATGCCGAGCAGGCCGAACAGG
>DASVDF010000126.1:0-14672 GCA_036381215.1 Woeseiaceae bacterium
GCGGTCGAGCTGGTGCGGCAGGAGCGGCGCATCGGTCGCGACCACCACGATGATCGAGCCGGTCTCCTCCGGCGCGGCGGTCTCCTCGCGGTACGCGCGGTTCTCCGTCAGGTGCTTCCCGACCGGCACTCCGGCGATCATGAGGGTGTCGCGCAACCCGTAGTTCGCCTGCACCAGCACGCCCACCGTGTACCGCCCCGCATCCGTCGCCGCGACCCGCGACGACGTGCCTGTGCCGCACTTGAACTCGTGGCAGATCATGCCGGTGCCGCCGCCCACGTTGCCCTCGGCGACCGGTCCGGAATGCGCGCCCTCGAGCGCCGCCCAGGCGTGCTCCGGCTTCACGTGGAAGCCGTTCACGTCGTTCAGCCAGCCGTCCCAGGTCTCGGCGACCACCGGCAGCGACCACCAGTAGCCGCTCGCGTCCGCATCGCCCTGCCGCACCCGCCATTCGATGGTGGCCTGGTGCACGGTACCGATGCTGTGCGTGTTGGTGAGCATCACCGGCCCCTCCAGGAACCCGGACTCCTCGACCCACTCGGTGCCGGTCATCTCGCCGTTGCCGTTCAGCGCGAACCAGCCGGCGAACACCGGGCGCTCGAGCGTGTCGCGCCCGCGCGGCAGCACGGCGGTGACCCCCGTGCGCACCGCACGGCCGTCGGGAAAGTCCTCGATGATCGTCGTCTGCCCGACCGTCACGCCGGCGACGTCCGTGATGGCGTTGAGCGGCCCTGGCTCGCCGTCGAACGGCACGCCGAGGTCGCGCGCCCGCGGCCCCGCGGCGCCCGCCGCCGGCACGACCAGCACGGCCGCGAGCACGGCCGGCCACGCCCATCCCCTGGTACGTCCCCGATGGTTCATCGCGCCGCATCATAACTTCATCTTCCCGCCGTGCCGAATCCCCGCTAACGTCGCCGCATGGGCACCTGTGCGCCATGGCAGTTCTGGATCGACCGGGGCGGCACGTTCACCGACGTGGTGGCGCTGAACCCCGCCGGCGAGATCGAGACCGCCAAGCTGCTCTCCGAGAATCCCGCGCGCTACGCGGACGCCGCCGCGGAAGGGATTCGCCTCGCGCTCGCCCGCTGGTCCGCCGCCGGCGGACCGGAGGTGCCGATCGCGGCGGTGAAGATGGGCACGACCGTGGCGACCAACGCGCTGCTCGAGCGCCGCGGCAGCCGCACCGTGCTGGTGGTGACGCGCGGTTTCGCCGATGCGCTCGCGATCGGCTACCAGAACCGGCCCGATATCTTCGCGCTCGAGATCGTGAAACCGGCGCCCCTGCACGAGCAGGTGCTCGAGGCCCGCGAACGGGTGAACGCCGAGGGCGAAGTGCTCCTGCCGCTCGACGAGCAGGACCTCGCGGCCGCGCTCGCGCGCTGCCGGGACGACGGCTGCGACGCGGTGGCGATCTGCCTGCTGCACGGCTGGCGCTGGCCCTCCCACGAGCAGCGTATCGCGGCGCTCGCGCGCGCGCTGGGCTTCAGCCAGGTGTCGGCGTCGCACGAGGTGGAGCCCTTGATCCGCTTCGTCAGCCGGGCGGAGACGACGCTCGTGGACGCGTATCTCACGCCGGTGCTTTACCGCTACGTGGCGAGCCTCGAGCGCGCGCTCGCCGCCGTCCGGCGGCCAGAGCGACTGCTGTTCATGCAGAGCAACGGCGGTCTCGTCGTGGCCGAGCGGTTCCGCGGCAAGGACAGCATCCTCTCGGGCCCGGCGGCCGGCGTCATCGGCATGGTGGAGACCGCGCGCGCCGCGGGGCTCACCCGCATCATCGGCTTCGACATGGGCGGCACGTCGACCGACGTGTCCGCCTGGAGCGGCGAGTACGAGCGCGAGACCGAATCGACGGTCGGCGGCGTGCGCCTGCGGGCGCCGATGATGAAGATTCACACCATCGCCTCGGGCGGCGGCTCGCTGCTCCGCTACCGCGACGGGCGTTACCAGGTCGGTCCGGATTCCGCCGGCGCCGATCCGGGGCCGGCCTGCTACCGCCGCGGCGGCCCGCTCACCGTCACGGATGCGAACGTGCTGCTCGGACGGATCCCGGTGGCCTGGTTCCCGCGCGTGTTCGGCCCGGGGAACGACCAGCCGCCGGACGTCGAGATCGTGCGCGAGAAGTTCGCGGCGCTGGCAGCGGCCGTTGCGACGGAGCAAGGCGTCCCGCTCACAGCCGAGCAGGTGGCCTCGGGCTTCCTCACGGTCGCGGTCGAGACGATGGCGAACGCGATTCGCAAGATCACCGTGGAGCGCGGCGACGACGTGCGCGATTTCACCTTGTGCTCTTTCGGCGGCGCCGGCGGTCAGCACGCCTGCCTGGTGGCGACCGTGCTCGGCATCGGCCGCGTGTGGCTGCACCCGCAGGCCGGTGTGCTCTCCGCGTACGGCATGGGACTCGCCGACCTGCGGGTCGAGCGGCAACGGTCGATCGAGCAGCGCTTCGACGCGGCTGCGCTGGATGCGCTGGGCACGACCGCGGCGGAGCTGCGTGCCGAATGCGACGCCGCGCTCGCGGAGCAGTCGGTGCCGCCGGAGTACCGGCGCTTCAGCGTGCACGCGGGTCTCCGGGTGCACGGCTCGGACAGCGTGCTCGAGGTGCCGTTCGGCGATACGGGCGCCATGCGCCGCGACTTCGAGCGGGCGCACGTCGAGCGTTTCGGCGTCGACGTCGGCGGCAGCGAGCTCATGATCGCCACGCTGCGCGTCGAGGCCTCCGGCATCGAGCAGGTGTTCGAAGAGCCGCAGCTGCCGCCCGGTCCGCCGCCCGAAGCGGAAGGCCGGCACGACCTGTGGATCGACGGGCAGCGCTTTGCCGTGCCGGTGTTCCGCCGCGAATCGCTGGCGGCCAACGCCGTCGTGCGCGGGCCGGCGATCGTCGCGGAAGCGAGCGCGACGACCGTCATCGACGCCGGCTGGCGCGGCCGGGTCAACCAGTGGGGTCACCTGCTGCTCGATCGCGAAGGCGACGCGCGCGAGGCCGCCGAGCGCCGCCGGCTCGACCTGCGCCGCCCTGACCCGGTGCGTCTCGAGGTATTCAATCGCCTGTTCATGCACATCGCCGAGCAGATGGGCACGGTGCTCCGGAACACCGCCCTGTCCGTGAACATCCGCGAGCGGCTCGATTTCTCGTGCGCGCTGTTCGATGCCGCCGGGCGGCTCGTCTCCAACGCGCCGCACATGCCGGTACACCTCGGCTCGATGGGTGAAAGCGTGCGCCGGGTGATCGCGGCGGTGGGCAGCGAGCTCGAGGAAGGCGACGCGGTGATGCAGAACTCGCCCTACAACGGCGGCACGCACCTGCCCGACATCACCGTCGTAACCCCGTGGTTCGCCCACGCGCGCACGCCGCTCTTCTATCTCGCATCACGTGCGCATCACGCGGACGTGGGCGGGATAACGCCGGGCTCGATGCCCGCGGCCAGCACGCGCATCGAGGAGGAAGGCGTGCTGATCGACAACGTCTTCCTGGTGCGCGAAGGCAGGTTGCGTTCGGATGCGGTGCTCGAGCTGTTCGCGGCCAGCCGCTGGCCGCCGCGCAACCCGGCGCAGAATCTGGCCGATCTCAAGGCGCAGCTGGCCGCGAACCGGCAGGGCATCCGCCAGCTCGAGAAAGCGGTGCGGCGGCACGGGATGGAAACGGTGCAGGCGTATCTCGGCTTCGTGCGCGAGAACGCAGAGGCCAGCGTTCGGCGGCTGCTGACCAGGCTCTCTGACGGCGAGTTCTGCTACGAGCTCGATTCCGGCGAGCGCATCCGCGTACGCGTCGCCATCGATCGGGCCGGGCGCAGGGCGACCGTCGACTTCACCGGCACGTCGCCGCAGTCGGCCACGAATTTCAACGCGCCCGAAGCGGTCACGCGCGCGGCCGTCCTGTACGTGTTCCGCAGCCTGATCGGCGAGGAGATCCCGATGAACGAGGGTTGCCTCGAGCCGCTCGGCATCGTGATTCCCCGGGGCTCGCTGCTCAGCCCGGCCTGGCCCGCGGCGGTGGTGGCGGGCAATGTCGAGACGTCGCAGTGCGTCACCGACGCGCTGTACGGCGCGCTGGGCGCGCTCGCCGCCTCCCAGGGCACGATGAACAACGTGAGCTTCGGCAACGCCCGCGTGCAGTATTACGAAACCATCGCGGGCGGCGCCGGCGCGGGACCCGGCTGGCACGGCGCGGACGCCGTGCAGACGCACATGACGAATTCGCGCATGACCGACCCGGAAGTGCTGGAGAGCCGCTTCCCCGTGTACGTCGATGCGTTCGCGATTCGCCGCGGCTCGGGGGGCGCAGGGCGCCGGCGCGGCGGCGACGGCGCCGTGCGGCGGCTGCGCTTCCGCGAGCCCGTCGCCGCTTCCGTGCTGTCCGGCCACCGCCGCGTCGCGCCTTTCGGCGTCGCCGGCGGCGCACCGGGCGCGACCGGCGTGAACCGCGTGGAACGCGCCGACGGCCGCGTCGAAACGCTGGGCGGCACGGCCACGCTCGAGCTCGGCGCCGGCGATACCCTCGTGATCGAAACCCCCGGCGGCGGCGGCTACGGCCCCCCGGTCTGACCGACGCCAGCGTCCGTCGCCGGTGGGAAGGCGCTGGTGGTGACGCGGCAGCCGGACGGGGTCTGGTGCAGGGTGAGGGAGAGGCGCTCGGCCGCACCGGCCGGGTGGAACGAGAGCAGGATGGTGACGCCGCGACGCGGCTCCCGCCGTCCGGCGTGCAGGGCGGCGTCGCAGAAGACGCTGAAGCGCTCGTCAGCGAGCGCGCCGGACGCGGCGAGCCAGGCGAGGTACGCGTGGATCTGCGAGCGGATGCGCATGGCGAGGCGCGTGCCGTCCGGCTCGAACACGGCCCAGCGGGTGGCACGCTCGATGGCGGCGGTCATCGACAGGCAGAGACGCCGCACGTGCAGGCTGGCGAAGTCGGCCGGCAGGTGGGTATTGCAGGCGAGCGTGACCGAGCCTGCCAGCGTGGCGCGGCCGCCCGCGGCCACGGTGACGACGTTGAAGCCGGCCTTCACCAGCCGCCGGGCCTCGCCCGTCGTGAGCGTCAGGGCCGGCGCGAGGCGCCGGTCGAAACCGAGCAGGCTGCCGTCGATGGACTCCCAGGCGCCGAGCTGCCGGTCGTGGCGGCACAAAAGCCCCGCGAGGGCGGCGCCGGCGGCGCGCGGCGCGCCCGTATCGCGATCGACGAGGCCGGGGAAACACGTGAGCACGTCGGGGCTCGCGAAGCCTGCGCCGCGCACGCCTTCGATAGCCTCGCGCGGACTCGTCCATTCGCGCGCGGGATCCATGACGAGCATGGCGCCCCGCCGGCGGCAATAGAGCATGGCGGCGACGAGCGCCGCCGGGCCGGGTTGCCTGTCCGCGGCCCGCGGCGGCAGGTACAGGAAATCGAAGCGTTCGACCTGCTCGAGCGCGAAGAGCCCGGTCCCCCGGTGTGCGCAGCCGACCAGGTCGTAATCGGTGAGATCGCTGCCGTCGCTGCCCGGCTGCGCAGGCTCGACGTAGCCGGGATCGAGCGGGTTGCCGCTGCCGGTCAGCAAGGGCCGGCCCGCAGGCAGCGGCCGCTGCGGGCGCGCGATGCCCGATGCCGCGAGCGCCGTGCCGACGTACCCACGGTCGTCCGGGTTGCAGCTCAGGCGGAGGTGAATTTCCTGGTCGACGACGAGGCCGGTGTCGGGGGCGAGCCGCTGCAGCGTGAGATTGAAGTGCTCGCGATCGTCGGCGGGGATGCGGTCGTAGTCGACCGCGGCGCGGATGCGCTCCGCCGACCCGGGCTCGGTGCCGCGCAGCACGAGCACGCCCGGTGACGCGGGCAGGCAGAGCATGGCACCGCGCGCGTTGTTCGCGACCCGCACGACGTACGCCCGCCGCCCCCCGTGCGCGAAGAACTGCACGACGGCGTCGGCGAGGCGGGCGTGCGGCCCCGTGCGGCCGAAGCGGCGGTGGAAATCGTTCAGGCCGGTGACGAGGACGGGGGTGTCGATCGGCCCGCAAGGCGCGCGGCCGATGAATGCGGCGGTGGTCTCCGGGTCGACGCCGATGGGCTGATCCATCGGCGCAATCTCGCTGACGGTGATTCCCCGCTCCTGTGCCTCCGCCAAACCCGGTCTCCGCCGTGCCGTCCCCGCGGCGGATTGTACCCGGAACGGCAAACCGGCGAGGCGGCGGGGTCGGCCTGGTGTCCTGTCCGGCTAAGCAGAGAAATTATTGGCTCCGGATTCCCGCCTTGCGGCGACTGCGTAGAATGGCGGGCATGGCGACGTCGCAAAGCGCACTGTCCGTCATGACCGCCATACGCACGGCGCTCGGGAAGGAACGCTTCGCCGATCTGCCGACGCCGGTGCGCCGCCACGCGCTGTCACTCGCCGGCGGCCGCCGCGAGATCTGGGTAAAGCGCGACGACCTGACCGGGGACGTGTACGGCGGCAACAAGCTGCGCAAGCTCGAGTATCTCCTGCGCCGGGCGCGGCAGCACGAGCGCCGGCTGGTCGGCACCTTCGGCACGGTGGCTTCGAACCATGCGCTCGCGACGGCGATCTGTTGCCGCCGCCTGGCGCTGCCTTGCGTGTGCTTCCTCTCGCACCAGCGAATCACACCGGGCTCGGGCCGCGTGCTCAACATGCACGCGAGGATCGGCACGATGCTGATCCCTTTCGGCGGCGAGTACGCGCAGCGGCTGCGCACCTTGCGCGAGCATCTGTGGCACCGCGACGCGGGCGTGATTCCCGCCGGCGGCTCGTCCTGGCTCGGCACAGTGGGTTACGTCGAGGCGGGCGTCGAGCTCGCGGAGCAGGTCGCGAACGGCGCGCTACCCGCGCCCGCGCGGGTCTACGTCGCGGCCGGCACGATGGGCACCGCCGCGGGCCTTGCGCTCGGGTTCGCGCTCGCCGGGCTCGGAACGGAAGTCCACGCCGTGCGCGTGTCGCACACCTGGCTGTGCAACGAAACGGCACTCGCCCGGCTCGTCGGCAAGACGGCCGGTATGCTCGCACGCCGCGTGCCGGCGTTTCCGGAGTCGCTGGCGCGACGCGTGCGCCTGCACCTGCGCCACGAGTTTTTCGCCGGCGGCTACGCCGCGACGGACGGCGCGACGGAGGAAGCGATGCAGATCGCGCGCGACGAGCTCGGGCTCGCGCTGGAGGGCACGTACACGGGCAAGGCGATGGCCGCGCTCGTCAGCGACCTGCGCGTGGCCGATGCACCCGGGCCGGTTCTCTTCTGGAATACCTGCAACGGCCGGGTGCTGCCGGTGCCGGAGCGCGCCCCGCTCGCGGAAGCGGCATTGCCCGAGGCGTTCCGCCGCTATTTCCCCGCGGCCTGACGCGCTCGCGCCCGGCTCAGTCCTCCAGCGCCGGCGCCGGCGCGCTCGGCCCCAGCGCGGCATCGCCGCCGCCCTGCGCAGCGCCGGCAGCAGCGCCCGAATCCTCGTCCGCCGGCGCATCGAGCAGCGCGCGCACCTCGGCCAGGGTCGGGGCCTCGGGATCCGGCTTCACCGTGTTCTTCACGACGCGCGCGCGCGCATAGATTTCGAGCACGTCGCCCGCGAGCGCGCGCACCGGGACGCCGAGCGGCTCGCTCGCGAGCGCACGCGCCTCGTCCTGCACGTGCACGTCGCGCAGCGCGCTGCCCTCTTCCGCCGCGCCGAACAGCTTCTCGAGCCGCGCCGCGGGCGTGACCGGATCGTCCTCGAGCGGCCGGTGCATCTCGAGGTAGAGCTCGCCGTCGCGCCGGCCGGCGAGATACGGCTGGTTCACGATGGTGACCGGCTCGCCCCTGTCGATCATCCCGTACAGCGCTTCGATGTTCTCGGGATACAGGCGCACGCAGCCGTGGCTTACGCGCATGCCGACGCCGTACGGCTTGTTGGTGCCATGGATCAGGTAGCCGGGCATATCGAGCTGCAGCACGTGGCGGCCGAGCGGATTGTCCGGCCCGGGCGGCACGACCGCCGGCAGCGGATCGCCGGCGGCCGCGTGCTCCTGCTGCACGGACCACGGCACGTACCAGACGGGGTCGGTGGCCTTCGCTACGACTTTCGCCTGCCCGAGAGGCGTGTCCCAGCCGACGCGGCCGATGCCGACCGGGTAGGTCAGGACGACCGTCGGCTCCCCTTCGGCCGCCGCCGGGAAATAGAAGAGCCGCTTCGCCGCTATGTTCAGCACGATGCCGTGATGCGGTGCGTCGGGCAGCACGTACTGGGTCGGCAGCAGGACCGGCGTGCCGTCGCCGGGCAGCCACGGGTCGATGCCCGGATTCGCATCGACGAGCTCGTCGTAGCCGAGCCCGTACTCGCGGGCGAGCGCCGAGAACGTGTCCTCGGCACGCGTGAACACGATCTGCGGCTCGCCGATCACGTCCTGGTCGGGCGTCGCGAGCACGAAGCGATTGCGGCTGATCGGCTCCTCGCGCAGGCGCTCGGCGAGCGGCGGCAGCGTCGGCGCTTCCGGCATTTGCCGGCGCGCCAGGAAGTCCGCGAGCGTCGTGCACCCGGAGGCGCCGACGAGCAGGACCGGAATTATCCACGCGATACGGCGGGCGATCATCGAATCGTTGTTGGGCCGCGGGTCACGGTTCGCAGTGTCGCAGAAATCCGCTCGCGACTCTACGCGGGGCGGCGCCCCGCCTTGAGCGCGAGCGGCCAGCGCACGGTGCGGCTGCCGGCGCCCCACAGCGCGCAGAGCTCGTCCTCCACGGTTCTCACCGGATCGGTGCCGCGTTCCGCGAGGTGCCGCTGGCAGGCCGACCACGTGCGCAGATAGCCGAGCATTGCGTCCGCGCTCCAGTCGGCGCTCATCGCGAAAGCGGGTGCGGGCAACGCCGGGAGCGGCAACGTGATGCTGCGATAGCCCTCCTCGATCAGGCGCCGCTCCGGCGGCCACCAGGCATCCACGGCGCGATACAGCCCTTCGATGACGGCATCGATGCGGCGTTCGACGCGGCAGAGTCCGTAGCACCACACGGCGAGCACTCCGCCCGGCGCGAGCACGCGCAAGGCCTCGGCGAAGAAGCGCTCGATGTCGAACCAGTGCAGCGCCTGGGCGACGGTGACGAGGTCGACGGTCTCCTCGTCGATGCCGGACGCCTCGGCCGCGGCGACGCGGTAGGCGACGCGCGGGTGCGGCTCGGCCGCCGCGATCTGCGCCGCGCTGGCATCGGTGGCGGTGACGCGCTCGAAGTGGGCGGCGAGCGACACCGCCGTCTGGCCGTTGCCGGTGCCGCAGTCCCACGCGTGCTCGCGCGCGGGGGCCGAGCGCGCCAGAAAATCGAACAGGGCGTCGGGGTAGCGCGGGCGGAACGCCGCGTAGCTCGCGGCGTGCCCGGAAAAGTGGTCCTTGAAGGAGGGCTCGCGGGCGGTCAATGCCAGGGCGTGTCAACAGGCCATGGCATCAGCGCTGGCACTGCGGAGCCTTGCCTTGCGCCTTCGCTTCGTTGTAGAGCGCGAGTGCAGCCGGCAGCTGTTGCACGAGCGACTCGATGCGGTGCTCGCCGGACGGGTGCGTCGACATGAACTCGGGAATCTGCGTCTGCTCGCGCTCTTCCATGTTGGTCCAGAGCTTCACGGCCTCGCGCGGATCGAAGCCGGCCATCGCCATGTACTTGAGGCCGACGACGTCCGCCTCCGACTCCTGCTTGCGGCTGAACGGGTTCAGGATGCCGAGCATGGCGCCGGTCTGCAGAGTCTGCTGCGCCGCCTGGGTCTGGTGCGCATAACCGCCGCCGAGCAGGATGGCGGCGATGTCGATGCCGACTCCCGCCACCATCGAGCGCGACGCGCGCTCGTTCGCGTGGTGCGCCGTGACGTGCGCGACCTCGTGGCCGATCACGGTGGCCAGCTGGTGCTGGTTCTTGGCCACCTGAAGAATGCCGCTGAATACGTTGATCTTGCCGCCGGGCAGTACGAACGCGTTGATGTCCGGCTGGTCGATCACCGCGAGCTCCCAGTAGAGCTCCGATGACGGCGGCTCGAGCACGTCGACGATGGAGTTGCTGACGCAGGCGATGTAGTCGATCGTGGCGCGGTCCTTCACCAGCGGCATGCGCTCCCGGATCATCTCGAACTGGCGCTTGCCTTCGGCGGCGAGCGCTTCGTCGGATTTCAGGACGAGCTGGTTGCGCCCGGTCGGGGATTGGGCGCAGGCGGCGAGGAGCATCGCCGCCAGCACACCGGCAAGCATCGCCGCCGGCCGGCCGAGCTGCGATTTGCGAGGGTTCATGGCCTATCCTCCGGATCTGCCGCCATTATACCGCGGCTCCCGCGAGCTTTAGCTTCAGACAGGGCGGGCAAACCGGGGTTCCGTGCCGCCTGCCTCCCCGCGGGAGGCCGCCGCCCGTCAGCGCGGCAGCCGGGTCTCCAGGCGGCGGCGCCAGGCGTGGGTCGCGAGGCGCTCCAGGGCATCGTCGGCGCTCAGGAGCAGGCGCTGGCGCAACGGCCGGCGCACCTTGTAGCTGACCCGGTAGAGCTCCCGCCCGGCGGCAAGCTCGGCCAGCAGCTGGTCGCTCGTCTTCAGCTCGTCCGCGAGCCCGAGCTCCAGCGCCCGCGTGCCGTACCAGTGCTCGCCCGTGCCGACCTGCGCGAGGTCGAGGCCGGGGCGGTAGGCGATGACCGCCGCCTTGAAGAGATCGTGCACGTCCTCGAGCTGGGCTTTCAGGCGGGCGCGATCCGCGTCCGTATTCTTGCCGAACAGGGTGACGTTGCGCTTGTACTCACCCGCGGTGACCATCTCCCAGTCGATACCGTGCCCTTCCAGCAGGCGGTTGAAGTTCGGCAGCTGGGCGATCACGCCGATCGAACCCAGGATCGCGAACGGCGCCGCGACGATGCGGTTCGCGACGCACGCCATCAGGTAGCCGCCGCTCGCCGCGACCTTGTCGACGCACACGGTGAGCGGAATGCCGCGCTCGCGAATGCGCGCGAGCTGCGAGGCGCCGAGGCCGTGCTCGTGCACGACCCCGCCGAAATTCTCGAGCCGCACGACGACTTCGTCGCCGTCCCTGGCCACGTCGAGGATCGCGCTGATCTCCTCGCGCAGCGATGCGACCGCGCTCGCCTTGAGATCGCCCTTGAAATCGACGACGAAGCTCCTCGGGCGCTGGCCGCGCGCCTTCGCGGCGGCCTTCTCCTTCGCCTTCTCCGCCTTCGCGGCGGCCTTCCAGCCGCTCTTGCCGACGACGACGCGCCGCAAGTGCGCCGCGAGCGAACGGTATTTGCGGTTCAGGCTCTCGACCTCGAGGCCCTCGTGGAGCGTCGCCCGGCGGCTCACGGCGGCGATCACAACAACCGTCGTCACCACGGCGGCGACGATCGTGAGCGCCTTCAGGAGGAAAAGACCGTAATCGACCAGGAAGCCGGTCATTCAGACGGCGATGCCGACGTTGTTCTTGTCGAGCACGCGGTCGGCGCGATAGCTGGAGCGCACCAGGGGGCCGGCCACGACCTCGAGGAAGCCTTTTTCGAGCCCCTCCTGCCGGTAGGCTTCGAACTGGTCGGGGGTCACGTAGCGCTCCACCGGAAGATGGTTCGGCGTCGGGCGCAGGTACTGTCCGAGGGTGAGGATGTCGACGCCGGCCTCGCGGAGGTCGTCCATGGTCTCGAGGATTTCGCTGTCCTGCTCGCCGAGACCCAGCATGAGGCTGGTCTTCGTCAGGATCTCCGGGCGATAGCGCTTCGCGTGCGCCAGCACGCCGATGGTCTGCTCGTAGCCCGCGCGCGGGTCGCGCACCGGATGCGTCAGGCGCCGGACGGTTTCCACGTTCTGCGCGAACACGTCCACGCCCGCGTCGATCACCGTGCCGACGTGCGCCGCCACGCCGTCGAAATCCGGCGTCAGCGCCTCCACCGCGGTGTCGGGATTCATGCGTTTGATCGCACGCACGCAGGCAGCGTAGTGCGCCGCGCCGCCGTCGGGCAGGTCGTCGCGATCGACCGATGTGAGGACGACGTAGCGCAGCCGCATGAGCTCTACCGCGCGCGCCGTGTTCTCCGGCTCCTGCGAATCGAGCCAGCCGCGCGGATTGCCGGTATCGACGGCGCAGAAGCGGCAGGCGCGCGTGCACACCGAGCCCATGATCATGATCGTGGCGGTGCCGTTGTTCCAGCATTCCCCGATGTTCGGGCACATCGACTCCTCGCACACCGTCGAGAGGCGGTGCTCGCGCACCGTCTGGCGCACGGCCGAAAAGTTCGCGCCGGCCGGCATGCGCGCGCGCAGCCACGGCGGTTTCCTCCCGCCGACGACAGGCGCGGCGTCCGGGCGCGCCTTGATCCCGTTCTTGATGGCGCTGAAACCTTGCGGGGTCCGGTATTTGTGGCCCGACTCGACGATGGGGATGCCCTTGAACGTGCGGGAATCCTGTGCGTCGGACCTGTCGTCGGAACCGGAGTCGGAACGGCTCATGCGGTGGGTGCGGCTCGTGGCGGTGTGCGTGACGGAAACCGCGATTTTCGCACGAGCGATGACGGCGGCGAAAGGCCGCGGCGGGAACCAGGGGGCCCGTGGCACCGGGCGGTCGGAAGGCGGGCGAGTCCGGCGGGCCTCAGTGCAGCCGGGCCCAGCTCAGGACCTTGATCGAATCCCGGTCGAGATCGAAATTCCGCGCGAGCACCGCCTCGATGTCCCGCGCGTTCGAGTTCGTCGAGACCGGCCGGGAGAGCTCGACCACGCCGGCGAACTCGTTGCCGCCGCGCCAGGTTTCGTCGGTCAGACGGAACTGGGTGTAGTACTTGACGGACATGGCCCCGACGGTACGTCCGCGCACGGCACGGCGTCTGTGAGGCACGCCACAAATCCCCGCGCTCGCCGGGCGCCGGCCGCCCGGGATGCTTGTTTTCTGCCCGTACAGAGATACATTGCACAGTTTTGCCCTGGCCCATTCGGTAATTTGGTGCTTCGGAATCGCAGCGGAACCCGGAAAATGGCTTTGAAAAACGCTTATTTCGCCTGCATCGCGCTGCTCCTGGCCGGCCTCGCCGGCGGCGCGCTCGCCCAGGACGAGCTCCGACAGACCTTCCTCAAGGACGCCGAGGACGCGCTCGCAGAGGCCGATGCGGCCAATGCGAAGCTGCTCGCGCCGAAGAATTACCGCGAAGGCATGGAGGACTTCGAGGCCGCCGGGCAGGGCCTGGAGAAGGGCCGCAACATCGAATACGTGCGCGACAAGGCGAGCGATGCCGCCGCGCATTTCCTCGAGGCCGCGAAGAAGGCGCGGCTTGCGCAAACGGTGCTCGCGCAGGTGATGAAGAGCCGGCAGGACGCAGCCAATGCGCGCGCGCCGGATCTCGCGCCGGAGCTGTGGGAGGACGCGCAGCACGAGTTCGGCGCGGCAATCCGCGAGCTCGAGGGCGGCGACCTGAAGGACGCGCAGCGCAAGAACATCGAGGCGACCTCGCTGTACCGTGAAGCGGAGCTGGTGGCGATCAAGGACCAGTACCTGAGCGAGACGCGGCGCCTGCTCGAAGCCGCCGACCGCGCGAAGGTGGAGCGTTACGCACCGCTCACGCTCGGCAAGGCGCGCGACCTGCTGGCGCAGGCCGAGCGCGAGCTGAACGAGAACCGCTACGACACGGACCTGCCGCGCAGCCTCGCGCGCCAGGCGAACTACGAGGCGAAGCACGCACTGTACCTGTCCGAAGTCGTGCGCAAGGTGCGCGACGACGACCTCTCTGTCGAGCAGCTGATCCTGAGCTGGGAGGAACCCCTGGCGCGGGTCGCGGACGCGGCCAACATCGTGCCGCAGATGGAGAAAGGCCCCGCCGAGCTCCAGCAGCAGCTCGTGACCTACGTCGAGAACCTGCGCGAGGAGCACCAGAGCCTGCAGCAGGAGGCGGAGGCGAACCGGATCCGCATCGCCGACATGACGGAAGAAATCCGCGCGCTGGACGAGCGGCTCGGCGGCGCCACGGCGGAGCGCACGGCGCTCGTCAAGCGGCTGGAAGCGCAGCAGCGCGTCAAGGAGCAATTCGAGAGAATCGAGAAGATGTTCACGCGCGATGAAGCGCGCGTCTTCCGCGAGGGCGACGACATCATCCTGCGCCTCGTCGGCCTGTCGTTCGACAGCGGCAAGGCCGAGATCAAGCAGGAGGATTTCGACCTGCTCGCGAAAGTCGAGCGCGCCATCGACGTATTCCCGCGCAGCGAGCTGATCATCGAGGGGCACACCGACTCCTACGGCGGCGACGAGATGAACCAGCGGCTGTCGCAGGACCGGGCCGAGTCCGTGCAGCAGTACATGATCAACGCCATGCGTATCCCGAGCTACCGGCTCATCGCCACCGGCTACGGCGAGACGCACCCGATCGCGAACAACGAGACCGCCTCCGGCCGCGCGCAGAACCGCCGCATCGACATCGTCATCAAGCCCAACCTGGACCAGGCCTGATCACGAGCCGCCGATCGCGCCGCGCCGTCCTCCGGGTGTGCGCGTCGTTCACGCACGTTTGCAGCCGGCGGGTCGGACGGAGGAGCCCGCCACGCCGGCGACCAAACGAAGGCACGTGACAAGAACGAAGGCACGTTAGCCCCTAGCATTATTCGTGAACGGCACGACCCCCCACGAGCGGAGCCGTGGCCGGGGGGAGGTCCTCTCGGCGGCGTGCGAGGCAGGGATGCCGAGCCCGCAGTGCCGGTTCATCTTTTGCTCTCCCGGGCAGCCTGGACGGCAAGCGCCGGTAGTGCGTGGGGACGTACTTGCGT
>DASVDF010000127.1:0-10407 GCA_036381215.1 Woeseiaceae bacterium
GTAGCCGCGCTCGATCGCCTCGATGGCCCACTCGAGCTGTATGCCGCCGATACGGTTGAAGTTGTACGGCGTCTTCACGAAGATCGCGGGCCAGGGGCCTTCGCCTTCGCGCGGCAGGTAGACGTCGGTCGCGAGCTTCACGCCGTCGCGCATCGGCACCATGACCATGGACTCCACGCGCGCGATCGCCGCGAGCTTCTGGTGCCCCCGTGTGTCCTCCTCGTCCTGGGCGAAAGCGATCTGGCTGGTGGCGAGGATGGTGCCGCAGAGCAGCAGGAGCGCGCCGGCACGCGCCCGATGGATAGTTTTCAATGCCGCCTCCGGTGGGTTCTTTTGGCGGCAGCATAGGCCGACCGGCCGGAGGCGTCAAAACAGGACCCGTAGGAGCGCGCATCGCGCGCGACCGAACGAAAGCAGGTGCACCAAACCAGCCGCTGAGGTGCAAGGTCGATGCGGCCCCGAAGCTCGGGGCCACTAACGTCATCGCGGTCGCGCGCAATGCGCGCTCCTACGGGGAAGGGCGGGTCAGCTCGCCTTCTGCAGCTTGTAATGCCGGATCAGGATCTCGGCGACCTCGGGGCGCGAGAACTCCGGCGGCGGCGCGATCCCCTGGGCGAGCATCTCGCGCACCCTGGTGCCGGACAGGATCACGTAATCCTCCGGCCCGTGGTCCGGCGCTTCGCGCATCATCACGACGCGGTTCAGCTTCTTCGACCAGGCCGTGTGATCCGCCCCGAAGATCTCGATGTCGAGCGCGCCTTGCGGCACGCGTTCCTCGAAGATCTTCTGCGAATCGAACGGCCCGTAGAAGCCGCCGGCGCCCGCGTGGTCGCGGCCGATGATGAGATGGGTCGCACCCATGTTCTGGCGGAACAGCGCGTGCAGCACGGCCTCGCGCGGACCCGCGTACAGCATGTCGAAGCCGTAGCCGCTCACCAGCACGCTGTTCTCCGGGAAGTACACCTCGACCATGCGGCGGATGCAGGCCTCGCGTACCGGCGCGGGCACATCGTCGGCCTTGAGGCGGCCGAGGAGCATGTGGATCACGAGGCCGTCCGCTCCCAGGCGCTCCATCGCCATGCGGCACAGCTCCTCGTGCGCGAGGTGCATCGGGTTGCGGGTCTGGAAGGCGACGACCTTGTGCCAGCCACGTTGCTCGATCTCCTCGCGGATCTCGACCGCGGTGCGGAACGTGCCGGGGAACTCGTTCTCGAAATAGCTGAAGTTCAGCACCTGCACGTCTCCCGACAGGCAGTAGCGGCCCAGCTTGCTGAACACCGCCACGCCGGGATGCTTCTGGTCCAGCGTGCCGAAGACCTCGCGGGTCATCGTTTCCAACGCCTCGTCGTCGGCCTCTTCGATGTCGGCCACGTCCATCACGGCGAGCACCGGATGCCCGGCGACGTTCGGGTCACGCAACGCAATGCGCCGCGCCCCGTCGATACCGGCGAGCGACGGTGTGAGGTTCAGCACCGGCACCGGCCAGAACAGGTCGCTGGTGGTGTGCATCGACTCGGCGACGCACAGCGCGTCGGCGAGATTCATGTAACCGCTGAGCGGGGTGAAATAGCCGGCGCCGAGCATCACGGCGTTGGCCGCCGCGGCGGACGAGAGCAGCATGGAGGGCAGCTCTTCGGCCTCGCGGGCGAGCTCGCGGCGCTCGGCCGGATCGGACACGAGCAGCGGTTTCAGGGCATCGGCCCCGTGTGGCTTGATCATTCTTCGGCTCCTTGAACGGTGTTCTGCGTTGGCCGCTGGACGGGCCCGGCGCGCTAAACGGCGACCTTGGCGGGTTCGTCGCTCCGGTCGTCGGCGCGCGTGAAATACTTCTCGCGGATGATGTCGTGCGCGACCAGGTAGTCGATCACGGTTGCGACCTCATCCTCGAGCGTCAGCCGGTCCGTCGGCAGGTGAATCTCCGGGGTGACCGGCGGCTCGTAGGGATCGTCGATGCCGGTGAAGTGCTTGATCTCGCCCGCGCGCGCGCGCTTGTACAGGCCTTTCGGGTCGCGCTGCTCGGCCACGGCGAGGGCGCAGTCGACGTGCACCTCGACGAAAGCGAGGTTCGCCGCCTCGTGCAGCGCGCGCACCTCGTCACGGTCGGCCTTGTAGGGGCTGATGAAGCTCGACAACGCGATCGCTCCGGCATCGCTGAACAGCTTCGCGATTTCGCCGATGCGGCGGATGTTCTCCTTGCGGTCCTCCTCGGAGAACCCGAGATTCTTGTTGATGCCCATGCGGACGTTGTCGCCGTCCAGGCGGTACGAGAGCTTGCCCATGTTGAAGAGCGCGCGCTCGAGCGCGACCGCGATCGTGCTCATGCCGCTGCCGGACAGGCCGGTGAACCAGATCGTGGCGCCTTTCTGCCGCAGGAGGCCGTACCGGTCCTCACGCGTCACGTCGCCGCCGTGCCAGGTCACGTTCGTTGCTATCTGTTTCGCCATGGTACCTTCCCTAGTGAAATGTCAGCGATCGTTGGCGGCGGCCGGAAAGGGCGCGCCGCGGTCGGTCTTCCGCCGCTCCGAGAAACCGTGTAACAGGACATCCGCGCACTTCTGGATGACGTCGAAGACATCGAGCTCGGAGTCGCGCACGATGATGTCGCCCCATGCGTTGCAGATGCCGATCACCGCGAGCGCGGCGAAATGGCAGTCGATGGAATCACGGATGACACGCTGGCGGATGCCTTCCTCGAACATGCCTTCCAGCAACTGGCGGTAGCGGCTGCCGCGCCGCTTGAGCTCGGTGCGCCGCGCTTCCGGCAGGTACAGCCGCTCGTCGTTGTAGACCTTGAGCGCTTCGTTGCGCTCGCGGTAGCTCGTGAGATGCGAGGTCAGGGTCGCGAGCAGCTTGGCCTCGAACGGCTGGTCGCTTTCCGCGATCCGCTCCATGCGCTCGACGTATTCCTCGATGCCGTACAGGCACACTTCGCCCAGCGCTTCCTCTTTCGAGGTGAAGTAGTAATAGAGGCTGCCCTGCTTGATGCCGAGGCGCTCGGCGATGTCGCGCGTGCTCGCGCCGTGGAAGCCCTTTTCCGCGAACACGGCCGCCGCGGCCCGGATGGCCGCGAGCCGCTGCTCACGATATTTGCGGTTTTCGATGGCTGGCCGCACGGGGGCTCCTGTTGGAAGTGCGTATTGTGATTCTATAGTGCTATAGAAAGGTAAGCAAGCCGACAATGCAATCGACAGTCAGATCAACGACTTGGGAGCGAAAGACAGCTTGTCAGCCGATAGATTGCCCACGGCGGCTTGACGCGCGGCGGCCGTGCCCGCATCGTGCCCGGCCCATGGCTCCATCGCGCACCCTCCTCGTCGGCCCCGCCTGGATCGGCGACATGGTCATGGCCGGCTCGCTCGCGAGGCTGCTCGCGGCGCGCGGGCACACCGTCGATGCCGTCGCGCCGCCGTGGTCGTTCCCGCTGGTGGAGCGCCTCGAGGGCGTCGCGCAGACCTTCCTGCTCGGCACCGGTCACGGCGAGATCGGTTTCGGCCGGCGCCTCGCCCTGGCACGCGAGCTGGCGCACCGCGGGTACGGACAGGCGATCGTGCTGCCGCGCTCGTTGAAAGCGGCGTTGCTGCCGTGGCTCGCGCGCATCCCGCGGCGCACCGGCCTGCGCGGCGAATTCCGCTACGGTCTCATCAACGACATGCGCGCCATCGCGTGGACCCGCGCGAAACCCATGATCGAGCGTTTCTGCGCGCTCGGCCTCGAGCCCGGCGAGCCGCTCCCGGAGCCGTTGCCCCGGCCGGTGCTCGCGGTCGACACCGGCGCGCGCCTCGCCGTGATGGATCGGCTGGGCGTGTCCGGCGAGCGTCCGGTCGCCGCGTGCATGCCCGGCGCGGAGCACGGCCCGGCCAAGCGCTGGCCGTACTTCGCGGAGCTCGCGCGCCGGCTGCACAGCCAGGGCTTCGACGTGTGGCTGCTCGGCGGACCCGGTGATGCGGCGGCCGGCGACGCGATCGCGGCGGGAAGCGGCAACACGGCGGTCAACCTGTGTGGCAAGACGAAGCTGGTCGAGGCCATCGACCTCCTGGGCGGCGTCGACGTCGCCATCAGCAACGACTCGGGGCTGATGCACATCGCGGCCGCGGTCGGCGTGCCGGTCGTCGGTTTGTACGGCTCGAGCAGCCCGGTGTACACGCCGCCGCTCGCCGAGCAGCGCGAGATCCTCTACCTCGCGCTCGAATGCAGCCCCTGCTTCGCACGCGAATGCCCCCTCGGGCACTTCCGCTGCATGCGCGACATGAGCGTGGACTCGGTGCTGGACGCCGCGCTGCACCTGTTACGGGGCGGCGAAGAGACGGCTACGGGCTGACCGTCGACTCGCAGGAGCGCGCATTGCGCGCGACCCGCAATCCGTCGCCATCGCATCGCGCGCAATGCTGCGCTCCTACAGGCGCAGACCCTGCCTCAACGCCCGGGTTTGTCGCGCCGCCGGAGCCGACGTCGCCTCAGCGCTTGCCTTTGAGCTTCTGGGCGGCGCGGTAGCGGGCTTCGGCCTCGGCGAGCTCGGCCTGGGCGCGGGCGAGGTCGGTCTCGCCGGACACACCCTCGAGGGCCTGCTCGGCCGCCTGCTTGGCGGCGAGCGCGGCGGCCTCGTCGAGCTGGTCGCCGCGCAGCGCGGTGTCGGCGAGCACGGTCACGAGGTGCGGCTGCACCTCGAGCATCCCGCCGGTGACGTAGAAGAAGTGCTCCTTGCCCGCTTCGTCCTGCACCCGCACCTCGCCGGGGCGGAGTGCGGTGAGCAACGGCGCGTGGCGCGGCGCGATGCCGACTTCGCCCATGCGCGCGGGCGCGAACACCATCGCGGCGCTGCCGGAGAAGATCTCGCCCTCGGCGGAGACGATGTCGACGTGGATGGTGGCCATGATCGGTGCCCGCGACCTTCGTTTATTGCAGCTTCTTCGCGCGCTCGACGGCTTCGTCGATCGACCCGACCATGTAGAACGCCTGCTCCGGCAGGTGATCGTAGTCGCCGTTCACGATGGCGTTGAAGCCGCGGATCGTCTCGGCGAGCTGCACGTACTTGCCCGGCGAGCCGGTGAAGGTCTCGGCGACGAAGAACGGCTGCGAGAGGAAGCGCTGGATCTTGCGCGCTCGGGTGACGGTGAGCTTGTCGTCCTCCGACAGCTCGTCCATGCCGAGAATCGCGATGATGTCCTGCAGCTCCTTGTAGCGCTGCAGCACCGCCTGCACCCGGCGGGCGCAGTCGTAGTGCTCCTGGCCGATGATGTTCGGATCGAGGATGCGGCTCGTCGAGTCGAGCGGGTCCACGGCGGGGTAGATGCCGAGCTCCGCGATCTGTCGAGAAAGCACGAGCGTCGCGTCGAGGTGCGCGAAGGTCGTGGCCGGCGACGGGTCGGTGAGGTCGTCCGCGGGCACATACACGGCCTGGAAGGACGTGATCGAGCCGGTCTTGGTGGACGTGATGCGCTCCTGGAGGATACCCATTTCCTCGGCGAGGGTCGGCTGGTAACCCACGGCGGAGGGCATGCGGCCGAGCAGCGCCGAGACCTCGGTGCCGGCGAGCGTGTAACGGTAGATGTTATCGATGAACATGAGGACGTCGCGGCCTTCGTCGCGGAACGCCTCCGCCATCGTCTGGCCGGTGAGCGCCACGCGCAGGCGGTTACCGGGCGGCTCGTTCATCTGGCCGTAGACCAGCGACACCTTGTCGATGACGCCGGATTCCGTCATCTCGATGTAGAAGTCGTTGCCCTCGCGGGTGCGCTCACCGACGCCCGCGAACACGGAATAGCCGGCGTGCTCGTGCGCGATGTTGCGGATCAGCTCCATGAGCGTCACCGTCTTGCCCACGCCGGCGCCGCCGAACAGGCCGACCTTGCCGCCTTTCGCAATGGGCATGATCAGGTCGATGACCTTGATGCCCGTCTCGAGCAGCTCGGTGGTCGCCGCCTGCTCCTCGTAGGTCGGGGCCTTGCGGTGGATCGGCAGGGTCGTGTCCGCGCCGATCGGGCCCTTGTTGTCGATCGGCTTGCCGAGCACGTCCATGATGCGGCCCAGCGTCTTCTCGCCGACCGGCACCGAGATCGGGTTGCCCGTGTTGGTGACCTGCATGCCGCGCTTCAGGCCTTCACTCGCGCCCATGGCGATGGTGCGCACGACGCCGTCGCCGAGCTGCTGCTGCACCTCGAGGGTCAAGTCCGCTTCGTCGATGCGCAGCGCGTCGTGGATGTTCGGGATCGCGTCGCTCGGGAATTCCACGTCGACGACCGCGCCGATGATCTGGACCGTTGTGCCTGTGCCGTTCATGTGTCAGTTCCTGGTTTGTGCCGGTGACCTGCCGTTGCCGGCGGGCCGCCCATCGTGTCGCGCGCAATGCGCGCTCCTACAGTTCCTTCCGGTGACCTGCCGTTGCCGGCAGCATCACCGTCGTATCGCGCGCGATGCGCGCTCCAACAGCATCATCCCGAAACGGCGGCGGCGCCGCCGACGATCTCCGAGATTTCCTGCGTGATCGCGGCCTGGCGCGCCTTGTTGTACGCGAGCTGCAGTTTGTCGATGATCTCGCCGGCGTTGTCCGTCGCCGATTTCATCGCCACCATCTTGGCCGCCATCTCGCAGGCGAAGTTCTCGACCGCGCCGCGGTAGACCTGCGACTCGATGTAGCGCATCAGCACGTCGTCGAGCAGCTCCACCGCGCTCGGCTCGTAGATGTAGTCCCAGTGCTGCTGCAGCGTCTCCTCGCCGAGCTCGATCGCGCTCACCGGCAGCAGCGTCTTGATGTCCGGCTGCTGGCTCATCGTGCTGACGAACAGGTTGTGCACGAGGAACAGCCGGTCGATCGTGCCGTTGCTGTAGGCATCGAGCATGATTTTGATTGCACCGATCAGGTCGTTGACCTGCGGCCGGTCGCCGAGGTGCGTCGCCGTGCCGACCACGTTGCCGCCGAGCCGCCGGAAGAACTGCACCGCCTTGGCGCCGACCAGCGCGAGATCGATCTCCACGCCCTGGCGCCGCCATTCGGCCATGTCGGCGATGACGCGCTTGAACAGGTTGACGTTCAGCCCGCCGGTCAGGCCGCGGTCGGTCGAGATGATGATGTAGCCGATACGCTTCGCCTCGCGCTCGACGAGAAACGGGTGGCGGTAATCCGGATTGGCCTGCGACAGGTGCCCGATCACCCGGCGGATGCGCTCGGCGTACGGGCGCGATGCCTCCATCTGCGCCTGCGCCTTGCGGATCTTGCTCGCGGCGACCATCTCCATCGCCTTGGTGATCTTCTGCATGTTCCGCACGCTGCGGATCTTGTTCCTGATTTCCTTTTCGCCGGCCATCTCAATTGTCCGTCAGCGGTGGCACGTTCGTTCGCGCGCAATTCGCGCTCCTGCGTGGGCTGCAGAAGCGTGTATTGCGCGCGATTCGATGCCGGACACCGCGCATCATCTCAATACGCGCCCGTCTCGGCGAAGCCGTCGCAGACCTGCTTCAGGCCGGCCTGGATCTCGTCGTTGTAATCGCCGCTCTGGTCGATGCGGTCCAGCAGGTCCTGGTGGTTCGCATGCGCGTAGTCGTGCAGCGCCGCTTCGTATGCAGTCACCCTGGCGATCTCGACCTTATCGAGATAGCCCTCGTTCACGGCATAGAGCGACAGTCCCATCTCGGCGACCGACAGCGGCGAGTACTGCTTCTGCTTCATGAGCTCGGTGACGCGCTGTCCGCGCTGCAGCTGCCGGCGCGTCGTCTCGTCGAGATCGGAGGCGAACTGCGCGAACGCGGCGAGCTCGCGGTACTGCGCGAGCGCGAGGCGCACGCCGCCGCCGAGCTTCTTGATGATCTTGGTCTGCGCGGCGCCGCCGACACGCGACACCGACAGGCCGGCGTTGATGGCGGGCCGGATGCCGGCGTTGAACAGGTCCGTCTCGAGGAAGATCTGGCCGTCGGTGATCGAGATGACGTTGGTCGGCACGAAAGCGGAGACGTCGCCCGCCTGGGTCTCGATGATCGGCAGCGCCGTCAGAGAGCCGGTCTTGCCCTTCACCTTGCCGCCCGTCGCTTCCTCGACGTACGCCTCGTTCACGCGTGCTGCGCGCTCGAGCAAGCGCGAGTGCAGGTAGAAGACGTCGCCCGGGTAGGCTTCGCGGCCCGGCGGGCGGCGCAAGAGCAGCGACACCTGGCGGTAGGCCCAGGCCTGCTTGGTCAGGTCGTCGAAGATGATGAGCGCGTCCTCGCCCTTGTCGCGGAAATATTCGCCCATCGACGTGCCGGAGTAGGGCGCGATGTACTGCATGGCCGCCGACTCGGCGGCGGAGGCCGCGACGACGATGGTGTGCTCCATCGCACCGAACTCCTCCAGCCGGCGCACCACGCCCGCGATCGACGAGGCTTTCTGGCCGATCGCGACGTAGATGCATTTGATGCCGGTGCCGCGCTGGTTGATGATCGTGTCGACCGCGACGGCCGTCTTGCCGGTCTGGCGGTCGCCGATGATCAGCTCGCGCTGGCCGCGGCCGATCGGCACCATCGAGTCGATCGCCTTCAGCCCGGTCTGCACCGGCTGCGACACGGATTTGCGCGTGATGACACCGGGCGCGACTTTTTCGATCGGCGCCGTGCCGGCGGCGTCGATCGGCCCCTTGCCGTCGATCGGCCGCCCGAGCGAGTCGACGACCCGGCCGAGCAGCGCTTCACCGACCGGCACCTCGAGGATGCGGCCGGTGGTCTTCACCGTGTCGCCTTCGGAAATGTGCTTGTAGTCGCCCAGGATCACCGCGCCCACGGAGTCCTGCTCCAGGTTCAACGCGAGCCCGAAGGTCTGCCGCGGGAATTCGAGCATCTCGCCGTAGCGCGCGTCGGCGAGGCCGTGGATGCGGACGATGCCGTCGGTCAGCGCGATCACCGTGCCGACGTCGCGCGCCTCGGCGGCTGCTTCGAACGTCTCGATGCGCTGCTTGATGAGCTGGCTGATTTCGGAAGCCTTGAGTGCCATGATTTCTTCCTCGGATTACGCGACCAGCGCGGTCGACAGGCGGTCGAGCCGCGAGCGCAGTGAGCCGTCGATGACCACGTCGCCGGCCCGGATGACGGCGCCGCCGATCAGCGCCTCGTCGACGGCGACGGTCAGGCGGATGTCACGGTTGAGCCGCTTCTTCAGCGCGGCGACCAGCGCCTGCTGCTGGATGGACGCGAGCGGCGTCGCCGTCGTCACCGTCACCTCGACGGTGTTCTCGACCCGAGCCTTCATCTCCCCGAAGAGCTCGGACATTTCCGGCAGCGCCTGGGCGCGCTCGTATTCGAGCAGCAGGCGCACGAAATTGGCACCGTCCGCGTTGCGGCCCGCGAACAGGCAATCCTCGCCGCCCGCGTCGCGGAACAGTCCTGTGAGGAACTCGTAACGCTCACCGTCCGTGAGGCGCGGGTTCGCGAGCAACTGCGCGACCCGGCCGTCGGCCATGAGCAGCGCGCCGAGCTTCAGCGCCTCGGCCCACGCCTCGAGCGCGCCCGTCTCACGCGCGCGCTCGAAAGCGGCTTCGGCATACGGGCGGGCGATGGTGTGGTTGTCCGCCATGATGAATCAGATCTCCGCAGCCAGCCTCGCCAGGATGTCCTCGTGCGCGGCGGGATCGATCTCGCGGCGCAGGATCTTTTCGGCGCTCGCGACCGCGATGGCGGACACCTCGCCGCGCAGCTCCTCGCGGGCGCGCTGGATCTCCTGCTCCACCTCGGCCCGCGCGAGCTCGAGCTGGCGCTCCCGCTCCCGGACGCCCTCGGCCTTGCCTTCCGCGACGATCTCGTTCGCGCGTGCGTGCGCCTGATCGAGAATCGCGGTCGCCTGCGCGCGCGCGTCGGCAACGATCTGCGCCACCTCGCGCTCCGCGTCCGCGAGCTTCTGCTGGCCACGGTCGGCGGCCGCGAGCCCGTCGGCGATACGGGTCTGGCGCTCCTCGATCGCGTTCATCACGTAAGGCCAGATGTAGCGCATGCAGAACCAGACGAACACGACCATCGCGATCGTCTGTCCCAACAGCGTGAGATTGATCGACATGAGTGCCTCCCGCTCGGGTTACGCCGGCCGAGCGTCAGCCGCCGATGGCGTTCTGCAGCTGACCGATGAAGGGATTCGCAAACGCGAAGTAGAGCGCGACGCCGACGCCGATCATGGCCACTGCGTCGAGCAGCGCCACGACCAGGAACATCTTGGTCTGGAGCATCGGCGCGAGCTCGGGCTGCCGTGCCGCGCCCTCGAGGAAGCGGCCGCCGAGCAGACCCATGCCGATGCCGACGCCCAGCGCGCCCAGCCCGATCAGGATCGCGACGGCGACGGCGGTAAATCCAATCACAGTTTCCATCGTTGTCTCCTCAACGAAATCGAGTCAAAAAAAATCAGTGCTCTTCCTGAGCCAGCGCCAGGTACACGATCGTCAGCATCATGAAGATGTAGGC
>DASVDF010000128.1:0-3485 GCA_036381215.1 Woeseiaceae bacterium
GGGGGAGTCCCTCTCGGCGGCGTGCGAGGCAGGGATGCCGAGCCCGCAGGCCCACAGGGACGTGCTCGTGGCCGGCGCCGAGAGGGAGCTCCCCCGGCCGCGGCTCCGCCCCCGCCACCGCCCGCAAACGTGCGTGAACGATGCGGCTCCAAAGAGTGCGGCCCACGATCGACCGCGGTCGCGCGCGCTGCGCGCTCCTACAGGCGGGGTTCGGTGGCGAGGTGCGGTCGATGATCGTCAGACCTCTGCGAGGTTGCCTTTCGTTTCCAGCCAGTGGCGGCGGTCGGCGGCGCGCTTTTTCGCGAGCAGGAGGTCCATGGCTTCGTCGACGTTGTCCTTGCCGTCCACCGTGAGCTGCACCAGGCGGCGCGTGTCGCGGTTCATCGTGGTCTCCCGCAGCTGCTGCGGGCTCATCTCGCCCAGCCCCTTGAAACGCGTCACCGTCACCTTGCCGCGCTTGCCCTCCGCCTCGATGCGGTCCAGCACGCCCTTGCGCTCCGAATGATCGAGCGCGTAGTACACCTCCTTGCCCACGTCGATGCGGAACAACGGCGGCATCGCCACGTACACGTGGCCCGCCTGCACCAGCGGCCGGAAATGCCGGAGGAACAGCGCGCAGAGCAGCGTCGCGATGTGCGCGCCGTCGGAATCCGCGTCCGCGAGGATGCAGACCTTGTGGTAGCGCAGCTTGCGCAAATCGGTGCTGCCCGGATCGACCCCCAGCGCGACGCTGATGTCGTGCACTTCCTGCGACGCCAGGATCTCCGCCGTGTCCACTTCCCACGTGTTCAGGATCTTGCCCCGCAGCGGCATGATCGCCTGGGTCGTGCGGTCGCGCGCCTGCTTCGCCGAGCCGCCCGCCGAATCGCCTTCCACCAGGAACAGCTCGCAGAGCTCCGGCTGCTGCGACGTGCAGTCCGCGAGCTTGCCCGGCAGCGCCGGTCCGGAAACCACCTTCTTGCGCGTCACCGCGCGCGAAGCCTTGAGCCGCAGCTGCGCGCGCGAGATCGCGAGCTGCGCGATCTGGTCGCCGGTCTCGGGATGCCGGTTCAGCCACAGCGAGAACGCGTCCTTCGTCGCGCCCGCGATGAACGCGGCCGACTCGCGCGACGACAGCCGCTCCTTCGTCTGCCCGGAGAACTGCGGATTCTCGAGCTTCGCGCTCAGGACGAACGCGAGGTTGTCCCACACGTCCTCGGGCGTGAGCTGCACGCCGCGCGGCAGCAGATTGCGGAACTCGCAGAACTCGCGCAAACCGTTCGTGAGGCCCGTGCGCAGCCCGTTGACGTGCGTGCCGCCCTGCGGCGTCGGAATCAGGTTGACGTAGCTCTCGGTCACCGGCGGCCCGCCGTCCGTGAGCCACACGAGCGCCCAGTCGACCGCCTCCGTCTTGCCGCTCAGGCTGCCGGAGAACGGCGCGGCGGGAATGTGCTCGGCACCGCCGATCGCCTCGAGCAGGTACTCCTCCAGGCCGCCGGAATAGAGCCATTCCACCTCTTCCTTCGGCTTCTCGATCTCGAGCCGCACCCTGAGCCCGGGGCACAGCACGGCTTTCGCGCGCAATGCGTGCTTGAGTCGCGACACCGAGACCTTCGGCGAATCGAAGTACTGCGGATCCGGCCAGAAACGGATCGTCGTGCCCGTGTTGTTCCTGCCGACCGTGCCGACGACGTCGAGCTTGCCGCGCTTCCTGCCGCCGGCGAAGCTCATGTTGTGCTCCTTGCCGTCGCGCCGGATCCACACTTCCAGGTTCTTCGACAGCGCGTTCACGACGGAGACGCCCACGCCGTGCAGGCCGCCGGAGAATCGGTAGTTCTCACGGTTGAACTTGCCGCCTGCGTGCAGGCGCGTGAGGATGAGCTCGACGCCCGGGATCTTCTCTTTCGGGTGCAGGTCCACCGGCATGCCGCGGCCGTCGTCGCTCACCTCGACGGAGCCGTCCGCGTGCAACGTCACGTCGATCCTCTTGCAGTAACCGGCAAGCGCCTCGTCGACACTGTTGTCGACCACCTCGTGCACGAGGTGGTTCGGCCGGGACGTATCGGTGTACATGCCCGGACGGCGGCGCACGGGCTCGAGGCCGCTCAGGACCTCGATGTCCGCGGCGTCGTAGCGCTTAGCCATTGCTTACCCAAAGCCCATGCGAATGCACGGGCGGATTCTAGCAGGATGCCGTCGCATTTTTCTCGGCCGTTTTCCCGCCGATGCTGGAATTTTGCGCCTGCAGGAGCGCGCATTGCGCGCGACTGCAATCGTGGAATATCGGCGGGTGGGGGGTGGGTAGAGGTTCTGCCACCCGGAGTCGCGCGCGATGCGCGCTCCTACGGGGCAGGCAATCGGGATCGAGGTGTCGCCCGATCAGTCGAGGTCGGCGATGAGCGCCGCGCGTACGTTGTCGGGGACGGGCCGTACTTCGACCGTGTAGCGCGGGTGATCGATGCCGGCCGCGAGCGGCGCGCCCTGGCGCAACGCATCGACCTGCGCCGGCTCGAGCTCGAAGCGCATGAAGTGCACGGCCGAGGTCTTGCCTTCGGTCGAGCGCTCCAGGTCTTCGTCGGCGATGGCCCGGATTTTTCCGAGCTCGCCGACCTGCAGCCAGACGACGTCTTCGATGCCGACGAGCTCTTCGAGCTTGCGCACGCGGACCGTCACGTCCGGGAACTCGAGCATGAAGGTGGCCTTCCAGTTGCTGCCGTCGGGAATCAGGGGGTTGTAGGCGTTCAGCTCGTCCTCGATGCCTTCCGGCTCGAAGATGCGCTCGGCGCGCAGCATCTCCTGGATCTGGTACTGCATGGTGAGCCGATCCTCGAAGTACAGCGTCGCGTTGTCACCCAGCGGCAGCCGCCGGTTCTGCTTGTGCTCCAGCACCCGGGAGCGGAACTCGCCACGCACGCGGGCGTACTCCTCGAGGCTGTACAAATTCTCTCGCGTGAGCTTCTGCATGATCAGATTCCGTAAGCCTGGCGCAGCAGCCCGAGCGGGTGCTGCGCACGATGCCCTTCGAGTCCCTGCGCGATCTGCTCCGCGGCCATCGGGCAGTCGCTGATGAAGTGCTGCGCATCGCTCTTCTGCACGCGGCTCACGACCGGACGCGCGATCTTCTTCGAGATCTCGTGGTACTCCTTCTTGACGGCGTAGGTGCCGTCGTGGCCCGAGCAGCGCTCGATGGCCTGGACTTCCGTGTCGGGCACGAGCTCCAGCAGCTCGCGCGTCTTGAGGCCGATGTTCTGCACGCGCAGGTGGCACGGCACCTGGTAGGCGATCTTGCCGAGCGGGCGGCTGAAGTCGGTGCGCAGCCGGCCGGCGCGATGCCGCAGCATCAGGTATTCGACCGGATCGAAGGTCGCATCGCGGACCTTCGCGACCTGCTCGTCGTCCGGGAACATGAGCGGCAGCTCCTGCTTGAACATGAGCGTGCAGGACGGGATCGGGGTGACGATGTCCCAGCCGCGGTCGACCCAGGCGGCGAGCACCGGCACGTTCGT
>DASVDF010000129.1:0-35676 GCA_036381215.1 Woeseiaceae bacterium
TTGGCATCGTACAGGGCCTGGTCGGCGAGCTGCAGCGCGCCGCGCGGCCCGCGCCCGGGGGCCGGCGCCAGCGCCGCCACCCCGACGCTGATCGTCACCTTCCTCTCCTCGCCGCCGCGATGCTCGATGGCCAGCTCGGCCACCGCCTTGCGCATGCGTTCGGCGAGTCGCACGGCCTGCGGCGCCTGCACGTCGTCGAGCACCGCGACGAATTCTTCCCCGCCGTAGCGCGCGAGCAGGCCGTGCGATCCCGCGGCGTTCGCCTGCAGCGCCTCCGCCACCCGCCGCAGCGCGCGGTCGCCGGCCTGGTGTCCGTAGCGGTCGTTGTAGGCTTTGAAATGATCGACGTCGATCAGCAGCACGGCGATCGTGCGCTGCGCATCCATCGCCTGCTGCCAGAGGCCCGCGAGATGCTGGTCGAACACGCGGCGGTTCTTGGTGCCGGTCAGGGCGTCGTGCTCCGCGAGCTCCGCGATGAGCCGGCCTTCGAGGAAGCTCTTGCGGAACCGTTCATCGAGCTGCAGCGCAGCGATACTGCTGGCGCCCGTGAGCATCAGCAGGAACGCGCAGGAGTAGACGAAAAGCTGCAGCGGCAGCCCGAAGACCACGGCTGAGACGATGAACGAAGCGATCGCGACCGCGATCGCAGACAATGCCGGCCGGACGGCAAGTCCGATGAAGAAGAACGGCCCGACGACCATGAGCGGCATGGCCATCAGGGTTTCGAACTGCCCGTGCGCCGCCATGCGCGTGATGAGGACGGCCGCGAGCGCGTTGCGTACGGGCACGACGATGTTGGCGACCGGCAGGTACCGGCGCTCGAACCAGGAGCTGCAAGCGATGACGGCGAGCGCGGCGGACGCGAGCAGCACCATCGCGAGCGCGAGCAGGTGACCTCGGCCCGCGGATCCCTGGAGTCCCCTCCCCACCAGGCAGAACAGCGACAGCACAGCGCCGAGAGTGCACGTCACCCTGATGAGCGAGCGCATCTCGCCGAGGCGCATCCGGACGTACTCCGACTCGAGGCGCGGCTCGAAGCGCCGGCGCGTCTCCCCGCGCTGCAGCTCCGCCGCATAGGGCGAATCCGCGGAAGCGCCGCTATGGGGCTGGGGGAGGCTCGGCATGAGTGCCACGATACGTCGGCGACCGGCCCGGCGATGTGACCGACTGCGCGGAAACACTGCGAATCAGCGGCTCGCGGGCGCGGCGGGGAGCCGGATCTCGAAGGTGACACCGCCCTCGACGTTAGCGGCCGTGATCGCGCCGTCGTGGCCGACGGCGATCAGGCGTGCGATGAAAAGGCCGAGGCCCAGGTGGCGCGTCTCGCCCTGCGGCCGGACCGACACCATGGAATCGAACAGCTGCTCGCGCATGCGCTCGGGAAGGGGCGGGCCCGGATTCGTCACGGAGAGCAGGTAGTCGTCGTCCTGCCGGGACAGCGCGATGCGGATCTCGTCGCCGTCCGCGCTGAAGCCCACCGCGTTGTCGACGAGCTTGTCGAGCATCTGCACGACGAGCTCCGGCGAGCCGTGGAACGGCGCGTTCTCGAGCGACCGTTCGAAACGGAAACGACGCGCCGGCCATGCGCTCGCGTACGCGTCGACGGCGGACGCGAGCACGCGGGCGAGGTCGAACGGCTCGGGCTCCGCGTGCTCGATCAGCTCCTCGACGCGGCTCGCCTCGCTCATCGCGGCGAGGATCTTCTGCAGCCGCTCCGCGCCCTCGCGCGCGCGTCCGGTGTACACGGCCGCGTCCTCGGTCAGCGGCTCTTGCTCCAGGTTCTCGAGCGAGGACGTCACGATCGTGAGCGGCGTGCGCATCTCGTGCGAGAGCTTGGAGGCCAGTGAGCGCAGGTAGGCGTTGTATTCGCCGAGCTGGCGCAGCACGCGCGAGAAGCTTCGGGACAGGTCCCCGATCTCGTCACGGGCGCCTCCGCTCGGCAGCTCCGCCCGGACCTCGTCGCGATCGAGCACGTGTAACGCGGCAAAGCTCAGGCGGCGAATGCGCAGCGACAACCAGCTCGCGTAGCCGAGAAGGCCGGCCGCCGCGACCAGCGAGGCGATGAGCGTGATGTTCATCAGCCGGCCGAGCACGCGATTCGTGAGGCTCAGGATCGCCTCGGTGCCCTGCTGCAGCACCACGACCCCGGTCTGCACCGTGCCGGCCCAGACCGGCTGCGCCACTGCGACCACCGCGCGGCCCGAGCTCGAGGCGCGGAACCAGTCCGTCGCGCGTTCACCGTCGAGCGCCGTCTGCACGTACGCCTGCTGCTCGCGCCCGGACGGGGCCGGCTCGACGAGCTCCGGTGCGTCGCCGGATTCCAGCAGCAGGTCGTAGAGTCGGCGTGTCCAGCCGGAAACTGCCGTCTCGTCGCGAGCGGCCTCCGAAGGGGTGAGACTGCCCGCCTCGGCGAGGCGCCAGCCGGCCGCGTCGGTGACGATGAGGCGCAGCCCCGGCTGCAGGTAGCCGGACGTGATGCTCTGCAGCAGCGGCGAGCCGGTGACCAGCCGCGGCGGCTCGCCGCCGGCCCAGGTCGCGGCGCGCGTGCCAGCGGCGTCGGGCCGGTCCACGTCTGTGATCACCACGCCCATCGCGCCCCCGACGAGCTCGCGCGGCAGCCGGGCCTCCAGGCGATACCCGCCCGGCCTGTCCTGCCAGTGTGCAGCGATGCGTGTCTCCTCCGCCGAGCCGCGGCCGTCCTCGCGCCGGGCGATCAGGGCGCCCGGCGCTTCCGGAGCGAAGGCATACACGGTGCGGACACCCCCCTGCACGCTCACGATCTCGATGCGGTCGGCGTATCCCGAATCGGCCGCATCCGATGCCGCGTAGACCACGTTCCCGTCGTGGACGTCGACATACAGGAACACGTACTGGCGCCAGGCGCCGAGGACGCAGTGCGCGAACGCGCCCTCGCCGAGCGGGGTCAGCGAATCGCCCGGCAACAGCCAGTCGTCGAAATAGCCGTCGATCAGCGGTGCGCCGGCGAGCGCGTGTGCGTAAAGCTGTCCCTCACGCCATGCCGCCGGGTGACCGTCCACCAGGAACTCGCGCGGAAACTGGGCCAGCGCATCCGCAATCGCCTGCGCCGTGCCCGCGAGCATCCGCTGCTGTCCTTCGCGCAGCGCACTCTCGGTCTCGCGCACGAACTGGATTCCGGCCCACGGGAGCACCAGCGTGAGCAGGCTGACCAGCAGCAGCTGCCGCCTGAGATTCACCGCTCTGCCGTCAATCGCCGCGCCAGCGGTAGCCCATGCCGTAGACCGTCTCGATGGCGTCGAAGGCCGGATCGATGGCGGCGAACTTGCGGCGGATACGCTTGATGTGCGACGTGATCGTGTTGTCGTCGAGCACGGCGCGCGCGGCGTCCATGAGCTGCTGCCGGTTCTTGACGTGCCCCGGATAGCGCGCGAGCGCGTGCACGATCCAGAACTCGGTGAGCGTGAGCCCGACGGGCTGCTCGCTCCAGCGTGCGACCATGCGCTCTACGTCCATCTCCAGCGGACCGCGCGTCATGCGCTGCGCGCTGCTGTCCGGATTGCGTAGCGCGTCGAGCCGCCGGAACAGCGCCGCGACGCGTGCCATCAGGTGCGGCAGGCCGAGGTCCTTCGTGAGGTAATCGTCGGCGCCGAGCCGGAGCCCCGAGACGGCATCGAATTCGCTGTCGCGTGCGGTCAGGAAAATGATCGGCAGGTCCGGCGACATGCTGCGCAGCTCGCGGCACAGCTCGAAGCCGCCCTCGACCTCGTCCGCGAGGCTCACGTCGATGACGACGAGATCGGGCAGCCGTGCGGAGAACGCATCGAGCGCCGGGCGGCGCGCGGCGTAGGTATCGACGGCGTAGCCCTCGCGGCGGAATGCCGCCGCGTAGTTCTCACGGATGGCGGCTTCGTCCTCGACGATGGCGATGCGCCTGGGCACAAGAACTCCTGGAATGGCCGGCGCCACAATGTGCCATATTGCGCCGTTCGTTTGCCACGTCCCCGCCCGCGCGCCGCCGCACCGCCGTGTTCGAATCGCGGCAAAAGGGAGGACCACCATGGCGACGACGATCCTGACCAACCACGTTCCGCCCGCGAGGGCACGGCGGGCGGCGCGCATCTTTCCCGCCGCGGCACGCCGCTGGCGCGCGGCCACGGTGCTCGGTGTGCTGCTGCTGCACGTGTTTTCCATGGCTTTCGGCCAGGGCCTGCCCGAGCAGCCGCTGTCTCCCGCGCAGATGCGAAGCGGCAGCCTGCTGCTCGCGATGCGCGCAGGCTTCACGGTCGCGACCCGCATCAACACCGACGTCGAGATCCACGTGAGCGGGCCCGTCGCCCGTACGACCGTGCGCCAGGAGTTCAGGAACGACGGTTCCGAGTGGGTCGAAGCCGTGTACGTGTTCCCGCTGCCCGACCGGGCCGCCGTGGACCGCCTGCGCCTGCGCATCGGCGAGCGCTACATCGAGGGCGAGATCCGGGAGAAGGAACAGGCCCGGCAGGAATACGAGGCCGCGAAAGCCGCAGGACAGCGCGCCGGGCTGGTCGAGGCGCAGCGCGCAAACCTGTTCACGACGCATCTCGCGAACGTGGCGCCGGGCGCCACCGTCATCGTCGAGATCGAGTACCAGGAGCGCGTCGCTTTCGACGACGGCGTGTTCACGCTCAGGTTCCCGACGACGCTCACGCCGCGCTATGTCCCGGGCTCGCCTCTGCCGGACAGGCAGGGTTCCGGCTGGTCCGCCGACACGGACCGCGTGCCGGACGCCTCGCTCATCACGCCGCCGGTCGTCACGTCATCCACCGCCCACCGCCTGACGCTGCACGCGACGATCGACATTGGCGTGCCGCTCGCGCACATCGTGAGCCGCTACCACCCGGTGAGGATCACGGCGGAGGGCGGAGCGCGCTATTCCGTCGAGCTCGCCGGGAGCGACGTGCCCATGGACCACGACGTCGAGCTGTCCTGGCGACCGGTGCCGAGCAAGCTGCCGCGCGCCAGCCTGTTCGCAGAGACGATCGACGGCCTGCCGCATTACCTGCTGATGATGCTGCCCCCGAGTGACATGGCAGCCGAAGTGCCCGCCGTGTCACGCGAGATGATCCTCGTCATCGATACCTCGGGCTCGATGCACGGGGTTTCGCTGGAGCAGGCGAAGAAAGCGCTGTCGTTCGCGCTCGACGATCTCGGCGCCGGCGATCGCTTCAACGTCATCCAGTTCAATTCGGTGACCGAAGCCCTTTACCAGACGAGCGTCCCGGCCACTCCCGACAACGTCGCCCGCGCCGGTGCGTGGGTCGCCGGGCTGCAGGCGAACGGCGGCACGGAGATGCGTCCCGCGCTGTTGCGTGCGCTGCGCCAGCCCGCGCGGGCGACGCACCTGAAACAGGTGGTCTTCATCACCGACGGCAGCGTCGGCAACGAAGCCGAGCTCTTCTCGCTGATCGAAGCGGAGCTCGGCGCGGCGCGCCTGTTCACGGTCGGCATCGGCTCCGCGCCGAACGGCTGGTTCATGCGCAAGGCGGCGGAGGCCGGGCGCGGCACGTTCACGACCGTGAGCGCGTTGCACGAGGTGAACGACAAGATGCGCGGCCTGTTCGAGAAGCTCAAACAGCCGCAGGTTACGGACATCACCGTGAGCTGGCCGGGCACGGACGCCGCGGCGTATCCCTCCGCGGTGCCGGACCTGTACGCGGGCGAGCCGGTCGTGGTCACCGCGCGCTTGCCGGTCGAGGCACGTGCCGGCGACCTCGTGCGGATCGCCGGCCGCTCGCCGGGCGGCGAATGGAGCGAAACGCTGCCGCTGGCGGCGGCGGCCGGCCATCCCGGCATCGCGGCGGAATGGGCCCGCGCGCGCATCGCGGATCTCCTCGATGCCGAGCGGCGCGGGACGGACGCGGCACGCCTCCGCGCCGACGTGGTCGAGACGGCGCTCGCGCATCACCTCGTCAGCAAGTACACGAGCCTGGTGGCAGTCGACAGGACGCCGGTGCGCCCGGCCGCGGAGGGCCTGCAAAAGGAACAGGTGCCGAGCCTGCTGCCGTACGGCCAGAGCACCGAGGCCATCTTCGGGTTCCCGGCGACCGCAACCGGCTGGCAGGCGCATTTCGCCGTCGGTGCCGCGCTGGTCCTCTTCGGCCTCGGTGCCCTGGCGGCGACGCGGAGGAGGACGTCGCATGCGCTGCGGGCGCGGTAGCTTCGGGCCGGGAGTCGTGGCGGTGAGCGCCGTTCTGTGCCTCGGTTTCTGGCAGCTCGGCCAGGGTGCGTACATCCCCGCGAAGGCGTGGGTCGCGCAGGAGCTCATGCAGCGTGCGTGGCACCGGGCAGAAGCCGGCGAGGCGCAGCCCGCGCCGTGGCCCTGGGCCGATACCTTCCCGGTGGCGCGACTCACGGCGCGCGGCGGGAACGTCGATCTCATCGTCCTGTCCGGCGGCTCCGGCCGCACGCTCGCTTTCGGCCCCGGCCACCTGGGCGCCAGCGCGCTGCCCGGCGATCCGGGCAACAGCGTGATCGCCGGCCACCGCGACACCCACTTCAGCTTCCTGCGTTACCTCGAGCGCGGCGATTCGCTGCGGATCGAGCGGCCGGACGGCAGCGGACACTTGTTCATCGTCACGCACGTCGACGTCGTCGACTCGCGGCGCGCCAGCATCGTGCTGGATGCGGCAACGCCGACGCTGACTCTGGTAACCTGCTACCCGTTCGACGCGGCGGTGCCGGGCGGGCCGATGCGCTACGTCGTCACCGCTGAAGGCGTCTACTGAAAACACGAAGGGCCGGAGAACAGGACAGCGGAATGACCACGCCATCCAACAGCTTCGCCGCCGTGCTCGGCGGCTGCATTCTCGCGGGGCTGGTGGCGTTCGCCCTCATCGCCGGTCGCGCCGCGATGGACGTGAAGTCCCTCGAGCGCACGGTCGAGGTGAAGGGGCTCGCGGAGCGCGAGGTGCCGGCCGACACGGTGATCTGGCCGATCTCCTACCAGGTCGCGAGCAACGACCTGAACGAGCTGTACGAGTCGATCGCGCAGAAGAACGAGCTGATCCGCCGCTTCCTCGCGGACCACGACCTGGACCTTTCCGAGGTATCCGCCTCGACGCCCGACGTCGTGGATCGCTACGCGCAGGCCTGGGGCAACACGGCCGAGATCGAATTCCGCTACGTCGCGACCGCCGCCGTCACGCTCTACTCGCACGACGTGGAAGCCGTGCGCAAGGCCATGTCGGACGTGATCGCGCTCGGCCGCAACGGCATCCCGTTGTCCGGGGCACAGTACGGCAACCAGGTGCAATTCCTGTTCAGCAAGCTGAACGACATCAAGCCGGACATGCTGGAAGAGGCGACGGTGAACGCACGCGCCGCGGCGGCGAAGTTCGCGGAGGATTCCGAGAGCACGCTCGGCAAGATCAAGCGCGCGGACCAGGGCATTTTCAGCATTGCCGATCGCGACAGCACGACGCCGCACATCAAGAAGGTGCGCATCGTCTCCACGATCGAGTATTACCTGTCCGACTGACGCGCGGCCTGCCGCGCTGCCATCACCCGCAGGAGCCCGCCATGCGGGCGACGCGGCGATGCCCGGTCGCGCGCAAATGCGCGCTCCTACGTGGCAGGCAGCAGGTGGCGCACCGCGAGCAGCGCCGCGACGCTGATCGAGTCGGTGATGCGGCCATCGAGCGCCATGCCGACCGCGTCCTCGAGGGGCAGCTTCAGCACCTCGATGGCCTCGGTCTCCTCGAACGCCGTCTCGCCGGCGGTCAGCTCCTCCGCCACGTACACGATGCCCGTCTCGTCGGTGATCGAGTTGCTCGTGTGCAGGCGCATGATCTCGGTCCAGCGGGTCGCGGTGAGACCGGTTTCCTCCTTCAGCTCGCGCCGCGCGGCGGCTAGCGGATCCTCGTCGCCGGGCGCGCCGCCCATCGGCAGCTCCCAGGAATGCCGGCCCAGGGTGTAGCGCTCCTGGCCCACGAGCCAGGTGTTGCCTGCGCCGTCGAGCGGGAGGATGGCGACCGCGAGGTTCTTGAAGTGGATGCGCCCGTAGAGATTCCGGCCGCCGCCGGGGTTGATGACGTGGTCCTCGAACACCGTGATCCACGGGTTGTCGTAGACCGAACGCGACGACAATCTCTGCCATTTCATGCTTCGATGATACCGCGAATCCCGATTGCGCCCCTGCGCCCCCTTGAGCCATCATCCGCTCCCTCCCTTTGCGGCGACCACTCCCGCACATGCAGCCAGCCCGCCTGACCCAGGGCTCGGTCGGCCGTCACCTGGTCGGCATGGCCCTGCCCGTCCTCGTCGGTATCACGACCATGATGGCGCAGGCCTTCGTGGACGCGTGGTTCATCGGGCGGGTCGGCGACGCCGAGCTCGCGGCGCTCGGCTTTGCGTTCCCCGTGCTGATGGTCGTCACGAGCGTGGCGATCGGGCTCGGCGCCGGGACGTCCTCGGTCGTGGCGCGCGCGATCGGCGCGCAGGACCACGCGCGTGCTCAACGCCTGTCCACGGACAGCCTGCTCCTGTCGTTCCTCATCACCGGGGCGGTCAGCGCGCTCGGCGTGTTCACGATCGATCCGCTGTTCCTGCTGCTCGGCGCGCCGCCCGCGATGCTGCCGCTGATCGGCGGCTTCATGCGGATCTTCTACAGCGCCGTGCCGTTCGTGGTGGTCGGCATGGTGGCGATGAGCAGCATGCGGGCCACCGGCGACACGCGCTTTCCCAGCCTGCTCATGATCCTGTCCTCGCTCATGAACGTCGCGCTCGATCCGCTGCTCATCTTCGGCTACGGCCCGATCCCGCGGATGGAGCTCGACGGTGCGGCGCTCGCGACCCTGCTCGCGCGCTTCTCGCTGTTCGCCGGCGGCCTCTGGTTCCTGCGGCGCCGCCTCGATCTCCTGAGCTTCGAGAAGCCGGACGCGAAGAAGCTGCGCCGCTCCTGGGCCGACATCCTGCACGTCGGCATCCCGGCCGCGGGCACGAACGCGATCGTGCCGGTCGCGACCGGCATCATCACCGCCATGCTCGCGCGCTACGGGCCGGAAGCGGTCGCGGGTTTCGGCGTCGCGAGCCGGGTCGAGGCACTGACGCTGGTCCTGTTCTACGCGCTCTCCGCGATCATCGGGCCGTTCGTGGGGCAGAACGTATCGGCCGGACAGGCGGAGCGCATCCGGCGCGCGCTGAATCTCTGCACCACCTTCTGCCTTGCCGCGGGCCTGGTGATCGCGCTCGGCCTTGCCGCCTTGAGCAGCTTCCTGCCCTCGCTGTTCAGCGACGACGTCACCGTGCGCGGGGTGGCGCGCACGTTCCTGCTGATCGCCCCGCTCGGTTACGGCGCCTACGGCATGGTGATGGTGATGAACGCGTCCTTCAACGGCATGGGCCGGCCCCTGCCCGGCGTGGTGATCAGCGTCGCCCGCACGATCGTGATCTACGTGCCGCTCGCGTTCCTGCTCGAGCGCTTCTTCGGTATTCCCGGCATCTTCGCTGCGTACACGTGCGCGAATCTCGTGACCGGGTTCGCCGGTTTCGTCTGGGCGAAACGCGCGGTGCAGCTGCAATGCGATCGCCATCGCGCCCCGCTCATGGCAACCGGCTGAGCCGTTGTCGGATTTGCCGCGGCGATTGCAAATTTTGCCAGACGGCCGGCGCAGAATTTGCGTTGCTCCTGCAATCGCGGAGCCGCCCCTCCCCGGCGTCGGCTCCCGACCGCGGCACCCTCTGGCAAGGGACTTGCATGGCGTGTGCAATCATCACCCTGCCTGTGAGGAACGCCAATGAGACACACCGACGTATTCAGTCAGCTCGAGACGGCGTTCGGCAACGTCGAGTCGGCGCTGAAAAATCTTTCTGACCGGCTGGATGACGCCTTGCCGGACTATGGCCGCCGCCATCCCGTGAAGCGCGCGGGCCAGGCGCTTCGCCGCAGGGCGAACCAGATGGCGGAGCGGGTGCGGTCGGACCACGACGGGTCGCTCATGGAGGACACCCGCCGCACCGTGCGCGAGCACCCGGTAGGCACCATGCTCGCGGCCGCCGCCGCGGGGTTCGTGGTGTGGTCGCTGCTGCGGATGGGCAACCCGGAGCACGCCCGCTCCGGAATGTCCCGCACGCTCGACCGTTTCCGCGCCGCGCAAGGCGACGATCGCTTCCTGCGTCACTGAGCGCCCGGGGCGGCGCTCGCAGACAACTATCGGGCGTCGGCGACGCCGGCCGCGTCTCCGAGGACGCGGCGTCGGTAATGCCAGTGCATGCCGATGCCACGGCCCGCCATGAACAGCAGGAACGCGAGCCACAGGCCGTCGTTGCCAAGCCCTCGCAGCAGGTACCAGGCCGGCAGGAACACCAGCAACGTGGAGGCGAGCATGATGTCGCGCATTTCGCGGGCGCGCGTCGCACCGACGAACACGCCGTCGTACAGAAACGGCCACACCGACACCAGCGGTGAGGCGACGATCCACGGCAGGTAACGCAAGGTCGTGTCGAGGACGACCGGCAGATCGGTCAGCAGCCCGGCAATGAACGGCCCGCCCAGCAGGAAGAGCAGCGAAAAGGCAGAGGCCACGTAAAGCGACCAGGCGAGCGTCAGGCGGACGGCCCGGCGCAGCGCCTGCGTGCTGCCAGCGCCCACCGCCTTGCCGACCAGCGCCTCGGCGGCATGCGCGAAGCCGTCCAGCGCGAACGACAGCAGGTACTGGAGGTTCATGAGGATGGCGTTCGCGGCGAGCACGAGACTGCCCTGGCGGGCGCCCTGCGCGGTGACGAAGCCGAAGGTGAACATGAGGGCCAGCGTGCGCACGAACAGGTTGCCGTTGACCGCAAGGAACCCGCCGTACGCACGCCACGCGACGAGGCGGCTCCTGTCCCATGCGCCACCGCGGCGCGCGAGCTCGGCGCGGACGAACGGGAGGGCTGCCGCCACGCCCGCGTACTCCGCGGCGACCGTCGCGGCCGCCACACCGTCCACCTTCATGCCCATCCCGATCACCAGCACGAAATCGAGCAGGATGTTGGTGAGGTTCGTCACCAGCACCATGACGAGCGGCACGCGCACGTTCTGCACGCCGATGAACCAGCCGATGAGCGCATAGCTCGCGAGCGTGGCCGGTGCACTTACGATCCGGATGCGGAAGTACGTATCCGCATGCCGGGTCACCTCGGCGCTGGCGCCGAGAAGGTGCAACGCGAGGTCGCCGATCGGGCGCTGCAGCAGGAGCAGCAGCAGCGCGATCGCTTCCGCGACGATCAGGGCCTGGCCGAGGCTCGTGCGCACGCCGGCGGCGTCGTTCGCCCCGTAGCGCTGCGCGGTGATGCCGGTCGTGCCCATGCGCAGGAAGTTCACGCCCGTGTACAGGAAGCCGAAGATCGTCGCGCCGAGCGCGACGGCCCCGAGATAGGCCGCGCTCTCCAGGTGCCCGGTGACGCCGGTGTCCACCATGCCGAGCAGCGGCACGGAGACGTTCGACAGGATCAGCGGAGCCGCGATGCGCCAGACGTCGCGGTGCCGGGGCAGGCTTTCGGCCGCGGCCGGGGGCTCGATCGCGCCGGTCAGAACGCGCTCACGCCGGTCAGTTCCTTGCCGACGACGAGCTGGTGCACCGTCTCGGTGCCCTCGTAGGTGATGACGCTCTCGAGGTTCAGCATGTGCCGGATCGGCACGTGCTCGGCGCTGATGCCGGCGCCCCCCAGCAGGTCGCGTGCATCGCGCGCGATGTCGAGCGCCATGCGGCAGTTGTTCCACTTGGCGAGCGAGACCTGGGTCGGCGTCATGCTGCCTGCGTCCTTCAGCCGTCCGAGCCTGAGGGAGAGCAGCTGGGCCGTCGTGATGCGGCGCGCCATGTCGGCGAGCCGGACCTGCACCGCCTGGTTGTGCGAAAGCGGCCGCTCGAACAGCACCCGCTCCTCTGCATAGCGGAGCGCCTCGGCGAGACACGCCTGCGCCGCCCCGATCACCCCCCAGGTGATCCCGTAGCGCGCCTGCGTGAGGCAGCTCAACGGGCCGCGCATGCCGGTGACGCCGGGCAGCACGTTGGCCGCGGGCACCCGCACGTTGTCGAGGAACAGCGCCGAGGTCACCGAGGCACGCAGCGAGAACTTGTTCTCGATCTCCTGGGCCGTGAAGCCGGGCATGCCTTTCTCGACGAGAAAGCCGCGCACGCCCTCATCCGTCTGCGCCCACACCAGGGCGACGTCGGCGAGATTGCCGTTGGTGATCCACATCTTCGAGCCGTTCAGGACCCAGTCGCCGCCATCGCGCTTCGCGTGTGTCTTCATGTTTGCCGGGTCCGAGCCGCCGTGCGGCTCCGTCAGGCCGAAGCAGCCGATCGCCGCGCCGCGCGCCATGGCGGGCAGCCAGATCTTCTTCTGCTCCTCGGAGCCGTAGGCGTGGATGGGATACATGACCAGCGAGCTCTGCACCGAGACGAAGCTCCGCAATCCCGAGTCGCCGCGTTCCAGCTCCTGGCAGATGAGGCCGTAGCACACGCTGTTCAGGCCCGCGCAGTCGTAGCCTTCGATGGAGCTGCCGAGCAGGCCGAGCTCCGCGATGGCGGGGATCAGCTCGCGCGGGAAATAGTGCTGCTCGAAGGCCTCGCGGATGATCGGCAGGACCTTGTCGTCCACGAACCGGGCAACCGTCTCCTGCACCATGCGCTCTTCCTCGGACAGGTCGGCGCGGACGTCGAGCAGGTCCAGGGGGTCGAGCTGCCGCCGCGCGGCGCGCTGCTGGTCGATGGGGGTAGGGCGTGCCACGTCGGCTCCTCGGGTCGGTACGAACGACGGAAAAGGCAATTCTAGCCCGCCGGCGGCCGGCCCGGGAGCTTGGCGCGGCCTGTCGCCTCGGGGCGACAGTGTGCACATTCAGTCGTCGTTAAGCCGGGGCGCCGATACAATACGCCGCGCGGCGCCCGCTCTGCGCCGCTTCGATTGGGCATCCGAGGAAGCATCCATGAATAACAGAACCATCGCGCTCATCCTCTCGACGGCGCTGGCGACGTTCGCCCTCGCGGGCTGCCAGACGCTCGACGCGTACACGCAGCAGCAGAAGACCAGCAGTGCCACCAAGGGCGCGGCCATCGGGGCGGCCGCCGGTGCCGTGGCCGGTCTCATCTCGGGCGACGACGCCGTCGAGCGGCGGCAGCATGCGCTCATCCTCGCGGGCGTCGGGGCGCTCGCGGGCGGCGCCGTCGGCTACTACATGGACCGGCAGGAAGCGGAGCTGCGCGCCGAGCTGCAGGGCACGGGCGTGAGCGTCACCCGCGACGGCGAGCACATCACGCTCAACATGCCGGGCAACGTCACGTTCAAGACGGACAGCGCGGACCTGAGTCCTGCGTTCTTCGACGTCCTGAACTCGGTGGCCAAGGTGATGGACAAGTACGAGAAGACGGTGGTCGAGGTGGCCGGGCACACGGACAGCACCGGCACCGATGCCTACAACCAGGCGCTCTCGGAGCGCCGTGCCGCCTCCGTCGCCCAGTACCTCGCCTCCCAGGGGGTCGACCAGCAGCGCCTGATGACCGTCGGCGTGGGCGAATCCCGGCCCGTGGCGGACAACAGCACCGCCGAAGGCCGCCAGGCGAACCGCCGCGTCGAGATCACGATGGTGCCGGTCACCGCCGGCTGACCGGAGTCACGTTGCCCGGCGCGGCCGTCGCGCCGCGCCGGGCGCCGACCCCCGGCGGCACAGTTGACCGCTCCGTACGCGAAGGCCGACTCCGGCACCTGGATCGAAGCCAGAGGCCTCGTCATCCGGCTCCTGTCCGATGACGCCGAACCCGAGCGGCACCAGCGCTTCGTGATCGACGCGGGCGGCGGCCATACGCTGCTCGTGCTGCACAACCTCGACCTCGCCCCGCGCGTTCCCGCGGGCCTCGGCGACCGGGTGCGCGTGCGCGGCCTCTACGAATGGAACGAGCGCGGCGGACTCGTGCACTGGACGCACCGCGACCCGATGGAGAATGAGGGCGGCGGCTTCATCCGCCACCGCCGCCAAACCTACCGCTGACCGCTCGCGCCGTCCATCGCCTCGGATCAGGCGGTGGCTTCCATCGCCACCCGGAGCTTCCTGATCGCGTTGCTCTCAATCTGGCGGATGCGCTCGGCCGACACGCCGTACTGGTCGGCGAGCTGGTGCAGGGTCTGTTTCTCCTCGGCCAGCCAGCGTGTCTCGAGGATGTGCCGGCTGCGATCGTCGAGATCTTCGAGCGCTTCGCTCATGCGCGCGGTCGCGTCCTCGTGCCAGTCGGCGTCCTCCATGAGCTCGGCCGGGTCCGAATGCGGGCTCGGCAGGTAAGCCGCGGGGGTGAACGCCGCGTGATCGTCGTCCGCCACGTCGGGGCCGGGATCGAACACGGCGTCGTGCGAGGTGAGGCGCCGTTCCATCTCGGTGACTTCCTGCGCGCTGACGCCGAGGTCGTCCGCGACGGCCCGGGTCTCGTCCTGCGACAGCCATGCCAGGCTCTTTTTCGCCCTGCGCAGGTTGAAGAAGAGCTTGCGCTGGGCCTTGGTCGTCGCCACTTTGACGATGCGCCAGTTACGCAGCACGTATTCGTGGATTTCCGCGCGAATCCAGTGCACGGCGAAGGACACGAGCCGGACGCCGAAATCCGGGTCGAAGCGTTTCACGGCCTTCATCAGGCCGACGTTGCCTTCCTGGATCAGGTCGCCGAGCGGCAGACCGTATCCGGTATAGCCCTTGGCAATGTGGACGACGAAGCGCAGGTGCGCCATCACGAGCTCGCGCGCGGCCGCGAGATCCTGCTCGTCGCGGAAGCGGCGCGACAACGCCTGCTCGTCTTCCTTGCTCAGGACCGGAATGGAGCTCACGCGCTGGATGTAAGCGTCGAGGCTCCCGATCGGGCCCGCGAGGGCCAGATCGCGATTCATCAAAGCTACTGCCGTCGACATGTGGCCTGTTTCCTCCCGTTTTCTGCGCCGCCTATCTTAGCACTCGGGGGCTTAGAGTGCTAATGAGGCGATCGGTTCCCGGTGTACCGCCTGCGCCGGGATCGGTCGTAAATACAATCGGTTGGAGCAACCGCGCGGGCTCACAGGGCTGTTTCGCGCCCGCAATCCCGCGCCCGGTTTCCGCCCGGCGAGGGGTATCGATCCACCGGCGAAAGCTGCAATGGTCGTGCCAGACGGTTCGTCTCGGGACACTAGGTGTCCGGCCGGACGTTCGCGTTCATATGGAACAGGTTGGTGGGGTCGTAGCGGTCCTTGAGCCGGCGCAGGCGCTCGTAGTTGCCGCCGTAGTTGCGGCGCACCCGCTCCTCGGTCTCGCCGGCGGCCATTTCGTTGACGTAAAAGCCTTTCGTGTACGGCTCGAAGGCGGGCCAGGTCGCGCGCGCCCACGCGACGTTCTGCTCACTTAAGCTCGGATCGTCCCAGCCGTCCAGCAGCAGCACGGAATGTTTCGCTTCGCGGTGCCAGAAGGCGGTCGCCTCCGGCTGCACGCGGCCGATGGCACCGCCCTGGTGCACGAAGCTGAAGGCGGCGGTCGGCGGCGCGTCCTCGAACGCACCGAGCACGGCGTCGATCAGGCCGGGCTCGAGGCGGTGCACGAACGCGCCCTTGACGTAGTAGTTGCGGCCGACGGGGGACAGCGCGTCATTGGCCTGCTGCAACGCGACGTACGGCGTGGGCCGCACACCGTCCACGGCCGGCTTGCGGAACTTGCGCAGCGGCGCGAGGGCGCGCTCACCGTCCTCGTCCGAGCCGCACCAGCAGGTGTCGAAGATCAGCGCCTTTTGCCCGTCGGGACCGGTGGCGAGCGTCGCATCCATGTTGAGCTCGTCCGGCGCCGCCAGGGCGAAATCGGCGAAGAAGCCGAGCACGTCGCGCGCCAGCGGCAGCGGATAGATGATGGGCCCGCCGAGCATCGTCGTCCGCACCTTGTGCAGGCGGTACTCGAACGAGGTGACCACGCCGAAGTTGCCGCCGCCGCCCCGCAAGCCCCATAAGAGCTCCGGGTTTTCCTCCTCGCTCGCCTGCACGAGCTTGCCATGGGCGTCGATGACGTCGGCGGCGCGCAGGTGATCGCAGGTCAGGCCGTACTTGCGCGCGATGCGGCCGAAGCCGCCGCCGAGCGTGAGGCCCGCGACGCCGGTGTGCGAGACGGTGCCCGCCGGTGCCGCCAGGCCGAAGCTCTGTGCCTCGGCGTCGAACGCATGCAGGAGAACGCCAGGCTCCACGCGCGCGGTCAGCGCCTCCGGGTCGACGCGCACCGACTGCATCGGGGACAGGTCGATCATCAGCCCGCCCTCGCAGACCGACTGCCCGGACAGGCTGTGCCCGCCGCCCCGCACCGCGACCGGCAGGTCGAAGCTGCGCCCGAAGTTCACGGCCTGCATGACGTCCGCGGCCCCCGTGCAGCGCGCAATCAGGGCCGGCTTGCGGTCGAAGGCGCCGTTCCAGACGCGGCGGGCGGCGTCGTAGCCTTGCTGTCCCGGCCACAGCAGCGGACCCCGCAGGCGGCGGGCGAACTCCTGGACGTCGGGAGCGGGGAGGCTGATTTGCCTGCCGGCATTCGAGAGTGCCGGGAGCGGCGTCCCGGCGGCGCCTTCGACGGCGGCGGCGAGCAATCGCTGAAAGGGAACACCGGCCAGCGCGGCGCCCGCGAGGGCGGCGCCGCAGAACGTTCTTCGTCGCATTGCTGATCCTCCCGGCGATGACCGCCGCGACTAGTGTATGCCTGTCAATTACGGCAAAACAGCGGGGCAACGACGGGTGGCCGAACGTGACGATGCACCCGAGGTCCTGCGCCGCGGCCGACGGCGCCGGGTAGCTCAGCGGGGCTCGATGCGGCGCATGTGGCGGGCGGCGGCGAGCCAGGATCCGGCCAGACCGAGCAGCACGCCGCTCCCGACGATCGCGGCGCTTTCCGCAAAACCGAGCGCGAGCAGGCTGTAGCTGCTGTCGTAGAGGCCGGCCAGCCGGCGGGCGGGCTCCTCGAGCGCGTAGCGGCCGTAGGCGACGAGGAGCAGGGCTCCGATCCCGCCCGCGAGCCCGTACCACACGCCCGTGTACAGGAACGGCCGGCGGACGAAACCTGCGCTCGCGCCGATGAGCTTGGTCACCTCGATCTCCTCGCGCCGGTTCTGGATGTCGAGGCGAATGGTGTTACCGATGATCACGACGATGGCCACGGCGAGCAGCCCGGAACCGATCGCCACCGCGCGCTCCAGGATGTCGAGGATCGCGTGAAAGCGGCGCACCCATTCCGTGTCCGCCTGCACCAGCTCCACCTCCGGCAGGTTCGCGATCTCCTCGTGCAGCAGGACGATCGATGCGTCCGTGTTCGCAGCGCTCGGCCGCACGACCAGCGTGTGCGGCAGGGGATTCGCCGGCAGCGCATCGAGCGCTTCGCCGAAGCCGGAAGTGGCCTTGAACTCGGCCAGCGCCTGCTCGGCCGGGATCAGCGTCACCGTCTCGACATCCGCGCGCTTGCCGAGCAGGTCGGCGATCCGCTCGGCGTCCGCCAGCGGCGTGCCGTCCGCGAGGTACACCGCGAAATCGAGCGCGTTCGCCCAGTTGCCCGAGAGCGACTGGATGTTGCGGATTCCCAGGTGCAGCGCCGCCGGCAACGCGAGCGTCACGGCGATCACGAGCACGGTGAGCAGGCTCGCGAACGGCGCGCGGGCGAGCCGGCCGAGCGCGCCGACCGCGGTCGCGACGTGGCGCAAGAGCCAGACGCCCGGGCCGCGGCGGCCCTTGACGGGCGTCCAGTTCTCCGGGGTTTCTCTCACTGCCACGGGGACCCGCCTGCGTCCGCGTAGTCCGCGACCGGGCTGTCGGCGTCCTCGTCCTCGACCGCCAGAGACCCGTTCTTCAGCGGAATCCGCCGGCAGCCGAGCTGGTCGATGAGCGCGAGGTCGTGGCTCGCGATCAGGATCGTCACGCCCACTTCATTGAAGCGGCGGAAGATGCGCATCACCTCGAGCGAGAGCTCGGGATCGAGGTTGCCGGTCGGCTCGTCCGCGATCAAGAGCTTCGGCCGGCTCACGATCGCGCGCGCGATGCCGACGCGCTGCTGCTCGCCGGTCGACAGTGTCTCCGGGCCGCGCTTCTCCTTGTCGAGCAGGCCGACCTGGTCGAGCGCGGCGCGTACGCGGCGGGCGGCATCGCGGTGGCTCATGCCCGCGATCACCAAGGGCAGCGCGACGTTGTCGAACACCGGGCGGTCGTAGAGAAGCTTGTGATCCTGGAACACCATGCCGATCTGGCGGCGATAGCGGGGTATGCGACGGCGCGACACCCGCCGCGTGTTCTGCCCGTCGACGATCACCTGCCCGCCGGTCGGCCGCTCGATGAGCGCGATCAGCCGGAGCAGCGTGCTCTTGCCCGCCCCGGAATGCCCGGTGACGAACGCCATCTCGCCGCGTTCCACGCTGAGGCTCAGGTTGCGCAACGCTTCCTGGCCCCCCGGGAACCGCTTGCTGACGTTTTCGATGCGGATCACTCCGCCGCGTCCCCCCCGTTCCCGCTCGTGCGCAGCAGTGCGTCCACGTACTCCTGCGCCACGAACGGCTGCATGTCCTCGAGCCCTTCGCCGATGCCGATGTAGCGCACCGGGATCCCGAAACGCTCCGCGATTGCGAGCAGTATGCCGCCTTTCGCCGTGCCGTCGAGCTTGGTGACGACGAGACCGGTCACGCCGAGCGCCGCGTCGAACTTCTCGACCTGCGAGAGCGCATTCTGGCCGAGACCGGCATCCAACACGAGCAGCACCTCGTGCGGCGCCGCTGCGTCGCGCCGGGCGAGGACGCGCTTGACCTTGGCGACCTCGTCCATCAGCCCCTGCTGGCTCTGCAACCGGCCGGCGGTGTCCGCGATCAGCACGTCGATGCCGCGCGCCCGGGCGGCGTCGAGCGCGTCGAACACGACGGCGGCCGGATCGGCGCCGCGCTCCTGCGCGATCACCGGCACGCCGTTGCGCTCCCCCCAGGCGCGGAGCTGCTCGATGGCCGCGGCGCGGAAGGTATCGCCGGCGGCGAGCATCACGGACAGGCCCTCGTCGGAAAAGCGGCGGGTGAGCTTGCCGATGGTCGTGGTCTTGCCCGCGCCGTTCACGCCCACGACCAGCATCACGAACGGGCGGGCGCTGCGCGGATCGAGCGGCCGCTCGACCGGCTCGAGAATGTCGAGCAGGACGCGTTTCAGCCCGGCCTCGAGCGCCGCCAGGTCGCGCAGCTCGCGGCGCGCGAGCCGCGTTCGGAGCTGGTCCAGGATGCGTTCGGTCGCCTCGATGCCGACGTCCGCGAGCACGAGCCGGGACTCGAGCTCCTCCAGCACGTCCTCGTCGATGCGCCCGCCCGGCGCGAGCGTCGCGATGTCGGTGCCGAGCCAGCCGGCGCCCTTGTTCAGGCGCGCGCGCAGGCGCTTGACGAAGCCCTCGCGCTGCGGGCGTTCCTCGGGCTCAACCTTGTTCTTACGCCGGAACACGACGGAGCAGCGGCAGGGCCGATACCATTGGGGATGCGGAACGGGGAATTGGCAATAAGCGCATGGCGAGACGCAAGACCAGCGTCGCGGGAGCGGAGCCGCCGCCCGGACGGGTGCGTATTGTAGCGGGAAAGTGGCGCGGCCGGCGCCTGCCGGTCGCGGACGTGGCGGGCTTGAGGCCCACCGGCGAGCGCATTCGCGAGACGCTGTTCAACTGGCTTGCACCGCGCATCGAGGGTGCGCGTTGCCTCGACCTGTACGCGGGCACGGGCGCGCTCGGCTTCGAGGCGCTCTCGCGCGGCGCAGGCCAGGTGACCTTCGTGGAGCGCTCGCCCGCCGCCGTGGCCGCGCTGCGGCGCGCCGCCGCGCTGCTCGGGGCCGAAGGCGCGCGCATCCACGCGGGCGACGCGCGCGAGCTCCTGCGCCGCGGGGGGCAAGGCGGCCTCGACCTGGTCTTCCTCGACCCGCCCTTCGACGGGGACCGGCTGTCCGAATTGTGTAGACTGCTCGCCGAAGGGCAGTGGCTCGCGCCCGCGGCGGCCGTCTATCTCGAGCAGGCTCGCGACGCGCCCGAGGCCGCGCTGCCCGAAGGCTGGCGGACGATTCGCGAGCAACGCGCCGGCAACGTGCGTTTCACACTGGTCCTGGCCGCCGGCGGCGCCGGGACTTCGGCGGAGGACCCGCGATGACGGTCTCGGCGATGTATCCCGGCACGTTCGATCCCATCACCCTGGGCCACGAGGATCTGGTGCGCCGCGCGCTCCGCCTCTTCGACCGCGTGGTCGTCGCCGTGGCGGCCAATCCCGGCAAGGCGCCGATGTTCTCGCTCGAGGAGCGGGTCGCGCTCGCGCGCTCGGTGCTCGGCGGGTTCGACCGGGTCGAGGTGACCGGCTACGAGGGCCTCACCGTCGAGTTCGCGCGCGAGCACGGCCTCGCCGTGATCATTCGCGGTTTGCGCGCCATCTCCGATTTCGAATACGAGTTCCAGCTCGCCAACATGAACCGGCACCTCACCGGCGAGGTGGAGACCGCGTTCCTGACCCCGGCGGAGAGCTACACCTACATCTCCTCGAGCCTCGTGCGCGAGATCGCGAGTCTCGGCGGCGACGTGTCCGAGTTCGTTTCGCCCACGGTGAAGCAGGCCCTGCTGGAGCGCGTCGGCCGCACGTAGGAGCGAAAAGGGGTCGACCCCTTTTCACGCTCCTACCGCTGGCAGCGCGGGCAGTAGAATGTGGAGCGCTGGCCGACCACGGCGACGGCGAGCGGCGTTCGGCAGCGCGGGCAGGGCTCGCCGGCGCGGCCGTAGACCTTGAGCTGCTGCTCGAAATAACCCGGCTCGCCGTCCGCGTTGTGGAAATCGTTGAGGGTGGTGCCGCCCGCCTCGATGGCGCGGGTCAGCACCTCGCGGATGGCCTCCGCGAGCCGCTCCATGCGCGGCACGGCGACGCGGTCCGCCCGGCGCTTCGGGTGGATGCCGGCCTCGAAAAGGGCCTCGTTCGCGTAAATGTTGCCGACGCCCGCCACGACGGACGAGCTCATGATGAAGGACTTCACGGCGACCCGCCGCCCGCGCGCGCGGCGGTGCAGCCAGGCCCCGTCGAAGCCGGCTTCGAGAGGCTCGGGTCCCAGGTCGCGGAGCAGCGGGTGAGTCTCGGGGTTCCGGGTCCAGAGCAGCGACCCGAAGCGGCGCGGGTCGCGGAACCGCAGCGCCTTGCCGTTGGCGGCGACGATGTCCACGTGGTCGTGGATGCCCGGCGGCTCCGCCGGATCGGCGATCCGCAGGCTGCCCGACATCCCGAGGTGCAGGAGCAGCGTGCCGCGGTCCGTCTCGAACAGCAGGTATTTGGCGCGGCGGCGCAAATCTTTTATGAACTGTCCCGGCAGCTCGCGGTCGATGACCCGCGGGATCGGCCAGCGCAGCCGGCGCTCGCGGATGGTGATTGCTGTAACCTGTTGCTTTTCCAGCCAGGGTGCGATGCCGCGCCGGCTGGTTTCGACCTCGGGTAGTTCTGGCATAATGCTCCGTGCGACCCCGCTCCTGTGAGCTGGCGCACATTTTGCTTCTCACTCGCGGAGCAACCTCATCACGAGCTGCAAAATCGGCGACCCCGGTCCCACGATCGGGTGCGCCGCAGATTATACTCACCGCAACTTCGCTGGAATCCTGCTAAATGGAATACCTGTACGGTCTGCTGAATCTGTCCTTCTGGGAGTACGTGATCGTCACCGTCGCGATGGTGCAGCTCACGATGATGGCGGTGACGCTCTACCTGCACCGGGACCAGGCGCATCGCGCGCTCGATCTGCATCCCGCGATCCGGCACTTCTTCCGCTTCTGGATCTGGTGCACCTCCGGCATGCTCACGAAGGAATGGGTGGCGGTGCACCGCAAGCATCATGCGTTCTGCGAAACCCCGGACGATCCGCACAGCCCGCAGATCGTCGGGCTGAAGAAAGTGCTGCTCGAAGGTGCGGAGCTGTACCGCGCCGAAAAAGACAAGCCCGAAACGCTCGAGAAATTCGGGCGCGGCTGCCCGGATGACTGGATCGAGCGCAACGTTTACCGGCGCTTCGCCTACGGCGGCATCATCCTGACCGTCGTGGCGGACCTCCTGCTCTTCGGCGTGCCCGGCATCATCATCATCGCCGTGCAGATGCTCTCCATGCCCGTGTTCGCCGCGGGCGTCATCAACGGCCTCGGCCACCACAGCGGCTACCGCAACTTCGAATGCGACGATGCCGCAACCAACCTGGTGCCCTGGGCCTTCCTGATCGGCGGCGAGGAGCTGCACAACAACCACCACGCCTTCCCGACCTCGGCGAAATTCTCCGTGCGCAGCTGGGAATTCGACATCGGCTGGATGTACATCTGCATCCTGCGCGCGCTCGGCCTCGCCAAGGTGAAGAAAGTGGCGCCGAAGCCCGTGCTCAAGAAAAGCCCGCGCCCGCACGTCGATCTCGACAACCTGCGCGCCGTGATCGTCAACCGCATGCACGTCTTGAGGGACTACACGCGCCAGGTCACGCTGCCGGTGCTGAAGCGCGAAAGCGCCAAGGTCACCGATGGCGGCCGCCTGTGGCGGGTGCGCAAGCTGTTCATCCGCACGCCCGTGCTCCTCGACGAATCCGCGCGGCGGCGGCTCGGCGAGCTGCTCTCCGACAACGCGGCACTCAACACCGTGCACGAGTTCCGCGAGCGTCTCGCGAGGCTGTGGAGCGGCGCCAACATGAGCAACGAGCGGCTCTTGCAGCACCTCCGCGAATGGTGTGCCGAGGCGGAAGCGAGCGGCATCAAGGTCCTCGAGGACTTCGCCGCGCGGCTGCGCTCCTACCAGCTCGCCGCCGCCTGACCCACACGCACTGATCGGCTCCTCCGGCGCACAAAAAACCCGCCTCCGGGGCGGGTTTTTTTGGGTGTGTGCGTGGGGAGCGCTACTTGATCTTGGCTTCCTTGTAGATGACGTGCTTGCGCGCCACCGGATCGTACTTGCGCGTCTCCATCTTGTCCGGATGCAGCCGCTTGTTCTTCATCGTGGTGTAGAAGTGCCCCGTGCCGGCGCTGGAGACGAGCCTGATTTTCTCGCGCATGATCTACCTCCGACCGCTCAGACGCGCTGGCCCTGCGCCCGCAGATCCGCGAGCACCTTGTCGATCCCGTGCTTGTCGATGATGCGCAGGCCCTTGTGCGACACGCGCAGCCGCACGAACCGCTTCTCCGATTCCACCCAGAACCGCTTGTATTGCAGGTTGGGCAGGAAGCGGCGCCGCGTCTTGTTGTTGGCGTGGGAAACGTTGTTGCCGCTCTGCGGCCGCTTCCCGGTGACCTGGCAAACTCGGGACATGGCTGTCTAAGTCTCTGATTTCCTGAAAAACACGCCCGCAGACCGCGGGCGAAGAGCGGCACTTTATACCAGTCCGGGCGGGCGCATTCAAGGGCCGCCGGCCGGCTCTCCTTCGGCACTCGCGCCGCTCTCCGGTATTCAGATGAGACCGCGGCTGGCCAGCGAGGTGCTCGTCCCGTCGCCGATCACCAGGTGATCGAGCAGCCGGATATCGACCAGCTCGAGCGCCGATTTCAGGCGCCGGGTGATGCGCTCGTCTGCCTGGCTCGGCTCCGCGACGCCCGACGGGTGATTGTGCGCCAGGATCACCGCCGCCGCGTTCGCGGCCAGCGCCTGCTTGACCACCTCGCGCGGATACACGCTGGTACCGTCGATCGTGCCGCGGAACAGCTCCTCGAACGCGATGATCCGGTGCCGGTTGTCGAGGTAGATGCAGCAGAAGAGCTCGTGCGGCAGATCGCGCAGCCGCGCCATCAGGAACGCTTCGGTATCCGCCGGGCTGCGGATCGCGTGCCCCGGCGTCAGCGCCTGCTCGAAATAGCGCCGTGCGAGCTCCGGGATCACGCGCAGCACGCCGAGCCGCACCGGGCCCACGCCCGCCTGGCTCGTGAGCTCCCCGTCACCCGCGTCGAGCAATCCCCGCAACCCGCCGAACCGCCGGAGCAGTGCGTCCGCCAGCGTGACCGCCTCGCCCGAGCGCCGGCCGCGCTGGAACAGGATCGCGAGCAGCTCCGCCTCGGAGAGGGTGCGGGGTGAGCCCTTGGCCAGTTTGCGCCGCGGCCGCGGCCCGGCGAGATCGAGCGGCATGGACACTCCTTGTCCTGAAGTCGGAAGCGAAAACTCGCGCCGTTCGCGCGGCGGGGCAACCGGCAAAAGGCCCCGCCCCGGCGAGAATCTCGACGCCTGCCGCGGCTGGCGCCGATTCCGCGACCGGGCTAAGCTCTGCCGCTCCCGCAACCGGCAGTTTTATGGCAGAACCGCGCATCATTCTCGGCGTCACCGGCAGCATCGCCGCGTACAAGGCGCCGGAGCTCGTGCGACGGCTGAAAGAGCAGGGCGCGGCCGTGCGCGTCGTGATGACGGAATCCGCCGCGCACTTCATCACCCCGACCGCACTCCAGGCGGTCTCCGGCGAGCCGGTCCGCCGCGATCTGTGGGACGAGGCGGCCGAGGCGGCCATGGGCCACATCGAGCTCGCGCGCTGGGCGGATCTCGTGCTCATCGCGCCCGCCACCGCGGAAATCCTCATGCGGCTCGCCGCGGGCTCGGCGGCCGATCTTCTCAGCACGCTCTGCCTCGCGACCGAGGCGCCGGTCGCCGTCGCGCCGGCAATGAACCGCATCATGTGGGCGCATCCCGCGGTGCAGGCGAACCGGCGCATGCTCGAAGAGCGCGGCGTGCGGGTGTTCGGCCCGGGCAGCGGCGGGCAGGCCTGCGGCGAGTTCGGCGAGGGCCGCATGCTCGAGCCCGCGGAGATCGCCCGTCGCGCGCTCGCGGCCGTTCCCGGGCAAGCGCGGGGAGCGCTCGCCGGCCGCACCGTGCTCGTGACGGCCGGTCCGACGCGCGAGGCCATCGACCCGGTGCGCTTCATCAGCAACCGGAGCTCCGGAAAAATGGGTTATGCGCTCGCGGAGGCCGCCCGGGACGCGGGCGCCAGGGTGATCCTGGTGAGCGGACCGGTCGCGCTCGCGCCGCCGTACGGCATCGAGACGGTGCATGCCGAGACGGCCGACGAGATGTTCGCCGAGACGCACCGGCACATCGACGGCGTCGACGTCTTCATCGGCGCCGCCGCCATCTCGGATTACCGGCCGGGCAGCGTGCAGGAGCAGAAAATCAAGAAATCGAGCGGGGAGCTGCGTGTCGAGTTCATGAAGACGCCCGACACGCTCGCGTCCGTTGCGCGGCTGGAGAACGGACCGTTCACCGTGGGCTTCGCCGCCGAAACCGAGCGCCTGCGCGAGCACGCGCTCGCGAAGCTCGAGGGCAAGCAGCTCGACATGATCGTCGCCAACCAGGTCGGGCGGGGGCAGGGCTTCGATTGCGAGCAGAATGCGGCCGAGGTGTACTGGGCCGGCGGCGGGCGCTCCTTCCCTCTCGCAAGCAAGCAGGCGCTGGCCGCCGCGCTCGTCGCGCTCATCGCCGAGCGCTACGCCGCGGCGCGGGCGGACCAGCCGGGCGGCGCAGCTTGACGGCTTCCCGCCGCTCGATCCAGCTCAAGGTTCTCGACCCGCGCGTCGGCGCGTCGATTCCCTTGCCCGAGTACGCGACCGGCGGCTCCGCCGGGCTCGACATGCGCGCCTGCCTCGACGCACCGCTCACCGTCGCGCCCGGCGAGACCGTGCTCGTGCCCACCGGGCTCGCCATCCACATCGGCGACCCGCACCTCGCCGCCGTGCTCCTGCCCCGTTCCGGCCTCGGCCACAAGCACGGGCTGGTGCTCGGCAACCTCACCGGGCTCATCGACTCCGATTACCAGGGCCAGGTGTTCATCTCCTGCTGGAACCGCAGCGCCAAAGCCTACGAAATCCAGCCGGGGGAGCGCATCGCGCAAATGGTGTTCGTTGCGGTCGAGCAGGTGCGCTTCGACGTCGTCGACGAGTTCGACGCCAGCCGGCGCGGCGACGGCGGCTTCGGCCATACCGGCACCGCCTGAACCCGCCTCGATCCTCCCCCGCAGGAGCGGAGAACTATTCGAGGCCCTTGAGGGCTTTGAAGCGGCTGATGTCGGTGTTGAAGCTCGCGACGATGTGCTTCTCGTCTTCGCGGAAGCGCTCGAGGTTCTTCTGGTGGCGCGCGATCGTCGCGCGCGTCTCCGCGATGTCGGCGGACAGCGCCGGGTCGATCATCTCGGCGTTCGGATCCTCGCTGTACGGGCGATAACGCGACGCCGTCTGCTGGAGCCGTTCCAGCCGCCGCTCCAGGTTGCGGATGTAGAGCTCGGTGACCCGCGCCTGCGCCTTGAACAGCTCGACGCGCCGGTCGCGGTGCATGATGATCTCGTCCACCGAGAGATACGTCGCGAGCAGCGCCTGGTCCTGCCGGCGCTGTTGCTCGCGTTCCTCCGCGAGCTCCTTCTGCCGGCGCTCCTCCGCCAGCTCTTCCGGCGTCTTCTTGCCGCGAACCACGTCCAGCGTGATGCCGTGCTCGTTCAGGATCTGCTTGTCGGCGTCCGCGTACTCGGGCGGTACGCTGTCGCCGTAATGCACGATCCCGTTCTCGTCGACCCAGCGATAGAGCTTCTGCTCCTGCTGCGGCGCGCCTGCCGCCACGGACACGAGACAGGCCGTGAACGCCAGTGCAAGGATCGGGGCGGCAATAAGGGCCGAGGATTTCATACAGCCACTATCACACAGGCGCGCGCCGCCGCAACAGGGACTGGTTCGCGAAATTCCGAGACTGGACGCCGGGTCCGCAATCGCGAGCGCGCGCCGCGCGGCCCGTCCGGCGCAGGCCATCAGCCCGCTCGCACCGGCTCCGGGGCGCCGTATTTCCGCCGGTAGTCCACCACCGGCTCCAGCCAGGTGCCGAGCTCCTCGGAATCCTCCAGCAGATCGATCACGTCCGCGAGCCGCACGATGCTGATCACCGGCACGCCGAGCTCCTGCTCCAGCTCCTGCACGGCCGAGCGGGTACCCGTGCCGACCTCCTCCCGGTCGAGCGAGATCACGAGGCCCGCCATCTCCGCGCCGGCTCCCCTGATGATGCGGTGCGCCTCGCGGGCGGCGGTGCCGGCGGTGATCACGTCGTCCACGACGAGCACCTTCCCGGCGAGCGGCGCGCCGACGATGCTCCCGCCCTCGCCGTGATCCTTCGCCTCCTTGCGGTTATAGGCGTACGGCACGTCGATGTCGTGATGCTCGGCGAGCGCGGCGGCAGTGAGGGCGGCGAGTGGAATGCCCTTGTAGGCGCTGCCGAACAGCATGTCGAATTCGATCTTCGATGCGGTGATCGCGGAAGCGTAGTAGCGCCCGAGCTTTGCCGCCGCATAACCGTTGCTGAACAGCCCGGTATTGAAGAAATACGGGCTCAGGCGTCCCGACTTCAACGTGAACTCGCCGAAGCGCAGCGCTCCGAGCTCCAGCGCCAGTTCGAGGAATTCCTGCTTGTACGCGCGCATGCCCTTGGACCGGAAAGCTGCTTCTGTATGATGTGCGCTGCGCGACCGCCGCGCGGATCACAGTATGACACAGCCGGAGACACAGTGACCTGCAAACAGGGAAGACGCCCGTTCCGGGTGATCACCGTGAACGTCAACGGCATCCGCTCGGCCGCGCGCAAGGGCTTCTTCGAGTGGCTCTCCGCGCAGGAAGCGGACGTTGTCTGCCTGCAGGAAACCAAAGCGCAAGAGCACCAGCTCGCGGACCCCTGCTTCATGCCTTCGGGCTACCACTGTTACTACGCGGATGCGTTGCGCAAGGGCTACAGCGGCGTCGCCGTCTTCACGCGCCACCTCCCGCAGGAGGTCGTGCGCGGATTCGGCGCGCGCGAGTTCGACGACGAGGGGCGGTATCTCGAGGTGCGGCTCGGCGGACTCTCGGTCGTTTCCGTCTACCTGCCGTCGGGTTCCGCGGGAGAAGCGCGGCAGGCTTCCAAGTACCGTTTCCTCGACGCGTTCTCACTGCACCTGCAAAGACTGCGGCGACGCCGCTCGGAGTACATCCTGTGCGGCGACTGGAACATCGCGCACAAGGAAATCGATTTGAAGAACTGGCGCTCGAACCGCAAGAACTCCGGGTTCCTGCCCGAGGAGCGCGCCTGGCTGGACCAGGTGCTCGGCCGCATGCAGTTCGTGGATGCGTTCCGCATCGTCAATGCCGAGCCGGATCAGTACACGTGGTGGTCGAACCGCGGCCGCGCCTGGGAAAAGAACGTCGGTTGGCGCATCGACTACCAGATCGTGACGCCGGGGCTGAAGGAGCGCGTGCTGCGCTGTGACGTTTACAAGGCGCAGCGCTTCTCCGATCACGCGCCGCTGATCGTGGATTACGACATTCTCCCGGCGCGAGCGGCTTCCGTGCAGGCGGAGCCTGCGCGCCTGCCCCGTCAGGCATCGGCGTCCGGCCGACGGGTACTGCCGTTGACCTGACCGGCGGTGCCGAGCGCGCTGTCCACCATGCCCGTGCGCATCATGAACCAGAACAGCAGGATGCCCGGCAACGCCAGCACGGTCGTCAGAAGATAGAACCCCGCGTAGCCCAGCATTTCGATGAGGCTGCCGGCCGTCGTTCCCGTCAGCAGGCGCCCGAAAACGCTTGCCGCCGCCGAGATCAGCGCGTATTGCGCTGCCGTGAACTGCAGGTTGCAGAGCGCCGAGAAGTAGGCCACCACCACGACGCCGCCGTATCCGCTGGCGAAATTCTCGAAGCCGATCGCCGCGGCCAGGCCCGGATTGCTGCTGTTCCCGAAGGCAGCCAGCAGCGCAAAGCTCAGGTTCGAAATGCACATCAGAACAAGCGCGAGCAGCACCGATCGCTTCAGACCCAGCCGCGTGTAGAGGATTCCGCCTGCGAAAATGCCCACGAGAAAGGCCCAGAATCCGAAGCCGACGTCGTACACGGCGATCTCGTCATTGCTGTAGCCCAGATCGTTGAACAGCAGCCGTAACGTGAGATTCGCGAGCGTGTCGCCGATCTTGTGCACCAGGATGAACACCAGCACGAGCCAGGCTCCCGTGCGCCTCAGGAACTCCGCGAACGGATCGACGATGGAGCTCCACACGGTCGTAAGGCTCCGCTTCTCGTGCCCGACGACGTGCCGCGCGGGCTCGCCGACGATCAGCCCCGTCAGCATCGCGGGCAGCGCAAATACCGCGCAGGCCAGGTAGGCCGCCGTCCAGCCCAGGCGCGCCGCCACCACCAGCGCGAGTGCGCCCGCCGCCGCCGCACCGATGCGCCATCCGTATTGCGACATGCCTGAACCGACGCCGAGCTGGTACGGCTTCAGCGTTTCGATGCGATAGGCGTCGATGACGATGTCATAGGTCGCGCCGGCCACGCCGACGAGCACCGCCGCGACGATCGTGGCGCCGATGCCGGCTCCGGGATCCACGAGCGCGAGGTTCACGACCGCCGCAATCACGAGCATGCCGGCCAGCAGCAGCCAGGAAACCCTTTGCCCGAAAACACCGAGCAGCGGAATCCGCACGCCGTCGACGATCCACGCCCAGAACATCTTCAGGTTGTATACGAGGAACGCGAGACTGAAAGCGGTGACGGTCTGCTTGTCGATCCCGTCCTGCGCGAGCCGGGTGGTGAGCGTCGCCCCGATCATCGCGTATGGAAAGCCGGAGGAGACGCCGACGAAGAACGCGGCCAGCGACTCCTTCTCGAAGTACGGGCGGAGGGAAGCCCAGGCGCCGCGGCCGGACAGCGGCGGCAGCCGTGCGCCGTTCAAAGTCCGTTTCCCGAGTTGCCCCCCATCCGGCACAGACCGTACGCGATCCCTGCGATCTTGGCCAGCAGCACTCACGGGAGACCGCGCGCGGCGCGGTAGGTATCCGGCGGAAAGCGCGGGGGGCTCGGCGCCCGGTCGGGCGCGGTGCGCGTTCCTACTCGGACTGGTCGACGAACTCCAGCGGATCGTGCCAGCCGTGCGGCAGCTCGCCGGTCGGGGCGCCGGAAAAATCCTCGGGGTCCATGTCGAGGGAGCCGGACCAGTCCTCCGGCGCACCCACCGATTCGATCAGCATGGCGCTCCAGGTATCGAGCTCGACCTCGTCGAGAGTTCCATCGAAGTGCTGTAGCTCGACGGTCGCTTCTTCCTCGTCGAAGGCGACCACCTCGAAGAGGCGGCCGTCAGGCTGACGGTACCAGTGTCCGATCACCGGTTGCTCGGCAGTCATATCGCTTACCCCGCGATTGCTGTTTCCCCGCACATCTGCTCCTCTTGCTAGTTATAGATCATTGTCGCGTGAGGCTCCAGTCGACGATGCGGTGCCCGTGACGCAGGCCGCGGCGCTCGAAGCGAGTGACCGGTCGGTCGAGCGGCCGGTCGCCGGCATGCTCGCGCCGCTCGGCGACGGTGAACCTCGCGCTCGCCGCGATCGCATCGTCGATGTGCTCCGCGTAGTTCGACCAGTCGGTCGCGATGCGCAGCGTGCCGCCCTCCTCGAGCGCCGCCGCCGCCAGCGCGAGGAACGCCGGTTGGACGAGGCGGCGCTTGTGGTGGCGCTTCTTCGGCCACGGATCGGGGAAATACAGGTTGATGCGGTCGAGCGAGCCGGCCGGCACCTGCCGCTCGAGGACTTCCACGGCATCGTGCGCGATCACGCGCAGGTTGCCGATGCCGAGCGCCTCGGCGCGCAGCAGGCAGTGCCCGATGCCGGGCCGATGCACCTCGACCCCGATCCAGTCGGTGTCCGGCGCCGCCGCGGCCTGCTCGATCAGCGTGTCGCCGTCGCCGAAGCCGATCTCCAGCACGCGCGACGCGCTTCGCCCGAACACCTGCGCTAAATCCAGCGGCGCCGGCGCGAACTCGAGCCCGTAGCGCGGCCACAGCCGCTCGATCGCACGTTCCTGCGCCGGCGTCGTGCGGCCGCTGCGCAGGACGTAGCTCCTGATCCGTCGTCGCTCCTCCACGGCGTCAGGCGGCGGCCGCCCGGGGCCTCCCGGCCCAGAGCGCCGCCGCGCCGGCAATCACGAGCAGCCAGCCGGTCCACAGGGCACCCGACAGCGAGAGCACGAGCACGCCGGACACGAAACCCGTGAATCCGGCCGCAAGCCAGAAGCGCTGGCGGCGCGCGCTCGCGAGCTCGCGATCCCTGGCGGCGAGCGCGGGCGCGCGCACGTCGAAGGCGAGCCGGCCGTGCGCCGCCTGCTCGGCCAGCAGCCGCACGGCGCCCGGCAACTCGCGGAGCGCCTCGCGGAGCTGCGGCAGGTTGTCGCGGACGTCGCCGAGCAGCGCACGCACCCCGACCTGCTCGTCCATGAAGCGCCGCAGCACGGGCCGCGCCGTCTTCCACAGGTCGAGCTGCGGGTAGAGCTCGCGGCCGACGCCCTCGACGTTGACCAGGGTCTTCTGCAGCAAAAGGAGCTGCGGCTGGATCTCGACGTTGAAGCGGCGCGCGGCTTCGAACAGGCGCGTCAGCACCTGCGCGAACGAGATCTCCGCGAGCGGCCGGCTGAAGATGGGCTCGCACACGGTGCGCACGGTCGACTCGAGCTCGTCGAGGCGCGTGTCGGGCGGCACCCAGCCGGAATCCAGGTGCAGCTTCGCGACCTTGTGGTAGTCCCGGTCGAAGAAGGCCATGAAATTGCCGGCGAGGTATTTCTGGTCGCTCGCGCAGAGCGAGCCCACGATGCCGAAATCCACGGCCGCGTACTTCGGGTGCTCCGGATCGTCGGTCAGCACGAAGATGTTCCCGGGGTGCATGTCGGCGTGGAAGAAATTGTGACGAAAGACCTGCGTGAAGAAGATCTCTACGCCGTTCTCCGCCAGCCGTTCGATGTTCGTGCCCGCCGCTTCGAGCGCCGCCTTGTCGCTGATCGGAATGCCGTAGATGCGCTCCTGCACGAGCACCTCCGGGCGACAGTATTCCCAGAACACCTCCGGCACGTACAGGAGATCGGAACCCGCGAAATTGCGCTTGAGCTGTGCCGCGTTCGCGCCTTCGCGCATGAGGTCGAGCTCGTCGAGCACCGTCTTCTCGTACTCGGCCACGAGCTCGAGCGGCCGGACGCGCCTGGCCTCGCGCCAGTAACGATGCGCGAGTCCCGCGAGCGCGTACAGCACCGTGAGATCCTCGACGATCCGGGCGCGCACGCCGGGGCGCAGCAGCTTGACGATCACCTCCGTGCCGTTCGCGAGCCGTGCGGTGTGCACCTGGGCGATCGAGGCGGCGGCGAACGGCTCCTCGTCAAAGCGCGCAAAGACCTCGTGCACCGGGCGGCCGTAGCTTGCGTCGAGCATCGCCCTTGCCACCGCGGCCGGAAACGGCGGCACGCGGTCCTGCAGCTTCGCGAGCTCGTCCGCGATGTCCGGGGGGAGCAGGTCGCGCCGCGTGGAGACCGCCTGCCCGAACTTGACGAAGATCGGTCCGAGCTCCTCGAGCGCGAGCCGAATGCGCGCGCCGAGCGGCGCGCTGCGATCGATACGCCGCGGCGCGAGGTAGAACAGGAAACGGAACGGACGCAGGAAATGCGTGGCCGTGATGACGTCGTCGAGACCGTGGCGCACCAGCACGCGCTGGATGCGGAAGAGCCTCCGCAATGTCTCGATGCGCCACATTCGCCGGTCAGCCGAAGACGGAGCCGTCTGCGGCTTCGAGGCGCCTCAGGCGAGCCTCCATGCGGGCGACGTCGTCGCGCAGGCGCTCGACGCGGTCGCGGAACGCGTTCGTCTCGTAGCGCGTCGGCAGCTCACGGCTCTCTTCCTGGAGGTACTCGGAGAGGTTGTGGCGCAAGGTCTCGCGAGCCTCGCGGCTCCAGCGGCCCACCCGTCGCAGGAAGTCGCCGACCTCGTGCGCCGCGACGTCGCCGATCAGGCCGGACAGCTCCTCTTCCACCTCGGGCCGGCCGTAGCGCAGCAGCCGCTGGAAGGCACGGGCGGTCTCGGCATCGCCGGTGAGCTCGAGGGAGCCGTCGCGCACGGCGGCTTCGCCGCTTTCCCCGGCGAGCCGCGCCAGCGTGAGCAGCGAGCCCGTGACGGCCGCGTCCGGCTCGCCTTCGGGCTCGGGCAGCAGCACGATGCCGTCCGTCTCGACGCGGCACCAGGCCGCGAGCCCCGTGCTGCGCACGCGCACGGCGACCGTCTTCCCGTCGAGCTCCTGGCAGAGCTCGCGCGCCGGCGTGGAGGCCGCGATGCGTCGGTTGACGAGCCGCACGATCGGCGAGAGCAGCGCGTGCAGCGGGTCCATTCAGATACGCCAGCCGACGTGCAGGGCGACGATGCCGCCCGAGAGGTTCCGGTAACGGCAGCGCTCGAAGCCCGCGGCTTCGAGCATCCGCAGCAGTGTCCGCTGGTCCGGATGCATGCGGATCGATTCGGCGAGGTAGCGATAGCTCGCGGCGTCGCGGGCGACGAAACCGCCCAGTGCGGGCAGCACGCTGAAGGAATAGAAGTCGTAAGCAGGGCGGAGCAGCTCGACGGGCTTAGAGAATTCGAGGATGACCACGCGCCCGCCGGGCTTCAGCACGCGGTGCATCGATCGCAGGGCGCGCGACTTGTCGGTAACGTTGCGCAGCCCGAAGGCCATGGTGATGCCGTCGAAGCTCTCGCCCGCAAACGGCAGCGCCTCGGCGTCGACCTGGGCGAGCGAAACGTTGCCGGCAACACCCGCGTCGATCAGGCGATCGCGGCCGCGCGCGAGCATCCGGGCGTTGATGTCGGCGAGCACCACGTGCCCCTGCTCGCCGACCCGGCGGGCCAGCGCCCGCGTGACGTCTCCGGTGCCGCCGGCGAGATCCAGCATCACCTGGCCCGGCCGGGGGCGCACTTCCTCAACCGCGAGCCGCTTCCACAGCCGATGCAGTCCGCCGGACATCAGGTCGTTCATGACGTCGTAGCGGTCGGCGACGGAATCGAACACGCCGCGCACACGCCGCGCCTTCTCACCCGACGGCACGCGCTCGTAGCCGAAATGCGTTTCCGGTCCGTTCTCCATCGTCACTCGCCGTTCCTTTCGCGACGAGCATACCCAAGGGCCGCCAGACGGTCGAGATAAGCGCGCCATTTGCGCTCCTGCTCGCGGCCGAGCTCGTGCAGGTAATCCCAGCTGTACAGCCCGGTGTCGTGGCCGTCGTCGAACACCAGCCGCACGGCGTAGCGGCCCACCGGCTCGACCCGCAGGATGCCCACGTTCTCCTTGCCGAGCACCAGCGTGCCCTGGCCGGGCCCGTGGCCTTTCACCTCCGCGGACGGGGAATGGACGCGCAGGTATTCGAACGGCAGCTCGTAACGGCTGCCGTCCTCGAAGGCCACGGCCAGCATGTGAGCCGATTTGCGCAGGCGGATCTCGACGGGTGTGTGCTGCAAGACGGCTCCCCGCGGCTTAGCCCGGACTATTCATGAATGCGCTCGCGCCCTTGCTTGGTCTTTGTCCGCACAAGGAATTTTCCTCCCTCGGAAATACATTCGAGTATTCCGCTCGGTCGGAAAATCCCTCTTTCGAACAATCTGCGGACAAATCTCTGTGCAAATCGCGGCGATTCATGAATAGTCCGGGCTAGAGAATGTAGCGGCTGAGGTCCTCGTTGCGCGACAGCTCGGCGAGATGCTGCTCGACGTAGGCCGCGTCGATCGTCACCCGGCTGCCCGCCTTGTCGGAGGCCTCGAAGGACACCGTCTCGAGCAGGCGCTCCATCACGGTGTGCAGCCGGCGCGCGCCGATGTTCTCGGTGTTCTCGTTCACGTGATAAGCAACCTCGGCGAGACGCCGCACGCCGTCGACCGTGAATTCGAGCGTCACACCTTCCGTTGCGAGCAGCGCCGTGTACTGCGCAGTGAGCGAGGCGTCGGGCTCCGTCAGGATGCGGATGAAATCCTCGGTCTTGAGCGAGCCCAGCTCCACGCGAATGGGGAAGCGGCCCTGCAGCTCGGGAATCAGGTCGGAAGGCTTGGAGACATGGAACGCGCCGGAAGCGATGAACAAAATGTGATCGGTCTTCACCATGCCGTATTTGGTGTTGACCGTCGCTCCCTCGACCAGCGGCAGGAGATCGCGCTGCACGCCTTCGCGCGAGACGTCCGCGCCCACGGTCTCCGAGCGCCGTGCGATCTTGTCGAGCTCGTCCAGGAACACGATGCCGTGCTGCTCGACCGCGTTCAGCGCTTTCGCCTTCACCTCCTCGTCGTCCAGCATTTTCGCGGCTTCCTCGTCGGTGACGAGCTTCATGGCTTCCCGCACCTTGAGCTTGCGCGACTTCCGGCGCGTGCCGGAGAGGTTCTGGAACATGCTCTGGAGCTGGCTCGTCATCTCCTCCATGCCGGGCGGCGCCATGATCTCGACGCCCACCGGGATCGCCTGCACCTCGACTTCGACCTCGCGCTCGTCGAGCTTGCCTTCGCGCAGCATCTTTCTGAATTTCTGCCGCGTCTCGCTGTCGTCGTGCAGGTTTTCGGCCTCGTCGATGCGTCGCGGCGAGCGCGGGAGGAGGGCATCGAGCACGCGCTCCTCGGCGGCGTCCTCGGCGCGGTAACGCACCTTCGACATGGCCTCTTCGCGCGTCATCTTGACGGCGACGTCCATCAGATCGCGGATGATGCTGTCGACCTCGCGCCCGACGTAACCGATCTCCGTGAACTTGGTCGCCTCGACTTTGACGAACGGCGCCTTGGCGAGCTTCGCCAGCCGCCGCGAGATCTCCGTCTTGCCGACGCCGGTCGGCCCGATCATGAGGATGTTCTTCGGCGTGATCTCGTTCCTGAGCGGTTCGGCTACCTGCACGCGCCGCCAGCGATTGCGCAGCGCGATGGCCAC